>CAIOLO010000144.1 GCA_903859155.1 uncultured beta proteobacterium | reverse complement strand
TTAATTGTCCATCACAAGGTTTAAACCACCGGCTTTAGCCGGTCAGCTTTAGCTGCGACAATATGCTGCATGAAGGGAGGTGCGGCATGGAATACAGATACGGAAGCCATACGGTATTTCAAATTGAGTACCACTTTGTATGGGTGACGAAGTACCGCTATAAATTGCTGGTAGGAGAGATAGCTGAACGAGTGCGAGAGTTGGTGCGCGAGACGTGTGAAGCCTTTGAAATCAGGATCGTCAAAGGGGTTGTGAGCAAGGACCATGTGCACATCCTGGTGAGTTGTCCGCCGACGATGGCGCCAAGCGAGATTGTGAGGCGGCTCAAGGGGCGCACGTCGAGCAAACTGTTTGAAGAGTTTTCGCATCTGAAGAAACGCTACTGGGGTCGGCATTTTTGGGCGAGAGGGTATTTTTGTGCCACGGTAGGCCAAATGACCGAGGAAATGATCAAGCAGTATTTGGAGCATCACTTTGAGCCGAGGCCGAACGATGATTTCAAGATGGAACCCGATTAAGACGCGTCGTTCAGTCGACGCGTATCCGGACTTTCAGTCCGTAATTCAAACCCACCGGCTTTAGCCGGTGGTTGTTTAGTACGCGACCTCGGCGAGCGGAAGCCTGTCTCATCTGGGCATGGAGTACCTGGAAATGTCCGCCGGTTTCAAGATGCAGCAGATCCCCTACAAAGGGTCGGGGCCAGCTCTCACCGATCTGCTCGGCGGGCAGGTACAGGTCTATTTGAACGTCGCCATCAACTTCATTCCCCACGTCAAGTCCGGCAAGCTCAGGGCGATCGCCATTTCCGGCGAAACCCGGCTTGCGGCACTGCCCGAAGTGCCGACCTTCACCGAAGCGGGCGTACCCGGACTGGAGATGAAAAACTGGTATGGGATACTCGCGCCGGCCGGCACGCCGCGGGCGGTCATTGACAGGCTGGCGGGCGAAATCGCCAAGATTCTGGCTATGCACGATGTCAGGGAAAGATTGGACGGCCTCGGAGCGGAACCCTTCATTTCGACCCCGGACCGGTTCGCCGAACTCATGAAAGCGGACTCCGCCAGGTTCGGCAAAATCATCAAGGCCGCGAACATCAAGCTCGAATAGGCCGTTCATCTGCGGCAAGGGCGAAACCAATATCGCCGGCCGCGAACGCCTAAAAGAACACCTCGCTGCGGCGCGCTCCGCCGTCGAGTTCGAGCATGGCAAAACGAATGACATTGGCCATTTTTTGCAGACCGCTCTGGGAGAGCTGCGTCGGCTTGTCGTAGTCCTCGGGCTCGTTGCAGGTCAGGCGCAGATCGATCAGCGAAACACGCGCCTCGGCCGCGCGCTTGGTGACGCGGTCGTTGAATATCGCCAGCGCGGCGCCGGCAGCGCGCTGGCGCGCCGCCGCCTTGTAGTTGGGCGGGTACATCGTGCACACCATGATCACCAGCCGCGCAGCCTGCGCCACCTGGATCAGGCGATTGAGCGTGACTTCGAACTCGTCGGCAGCGCGCGCGAGCTCCTCCAGCGTCTGCCCGAATGCCTCCGGCCGCGCATCGAGCAGCCCGCTCGATTCAATCGCATGGTTGCCCTCGATGAATATCAGCGCGTGGGTGGCGTCGCGCGGCAATGCAAGCGCCGATCCCGCGCGTTCTATCTTGGCCGAAGAAATCACGCTGATCTTCCATTGATCGCGCGTTCCAGGCAGCAGGGCTTCCTCGAACTTGCCCGGTGTCTTGTCGATGCTGTGATAAGCATCGAGCAGCACGTCGCCAAGCACGACTACGTGGCGGAAACGACCTCGTCCGGTCGCGGAAACAGCGGATGGATTCTGGCTATCGCGCTCGCCTGAATTGCTCGCCGGCATATTCATAGCGCCCCCTCGCACTCAATGGGCCTGTTCCCAGTTTGCACCTACTCCCACGTCGACCACAAGGGGCACCGCAAGCTGCGCTACCCCGATCATCAGCCCGGGCAGGATCTCACGCACTTGCGCAAGCTCCGCCTGCGGCACTTCCAGGACCAGCTCGTCGTGCACCTGCATGACCAGTCTCGTCTCCAGCTTATCCCGGTCCAGCCAGTCCTGCACGGCGATCATGGAGAGCTTGATCAGATCGGCCGCCGTTCCCTGCATGGGCGCATTGATGGCGGCGCGCTCGGCGCCGCTACGGCGCGGGCCGTTGGGTGAGTTGATCTCGG
>CAIOLO010000143.1 GCA_903859155.1 uncultured beta proteobacterium | reverse complement strand
CGATTCGGCCAGCTTGACTGCCTCTACCTTGAATTCATCGGTGTACTGCCGGTTTGGAACCAGTTCCTTCTTGCCCATATTGCCCTCCATTCATCAGAAATTTACCAATAATCTGATGTACGTGAAATCAGGGCAGGGTCAGATCCCGTGGGAGGGAGTGAGCGATTTGTACCGGGAATGGTCGTTTCATGGAGGCATCCCCGAAACCCACTTCAGCCGACAGTGGATCGCCGGCATCAAAAACCGCAATACGCCTGGCTCGGAAATCGAGGACCTCAGCCGAATGGAGCGCGAGCATCCTCTTTTCGATGAATACTGGGAGGGCAAGCGCGGTGAGCACGCGGATATTCACGTTCCCATGTACGTCGGTGCAAGCTGGTCAACCCAGGGACTCCACAACCGCGGAACCATTCAAGCCTTCCGCGATGCCTCGTCCAAGCACAAGTGGATAGAAATACACGGCAGAAAGGAGTGGGAAACCTACTACAGCCGGGAGGCGCACGAGCGGCAGAAAGGTTTCTTCGATCATTTTTTGAAGAGGATAGACAACGGCTGGACCGACACTCCCCCCGTACGAATCGAAGTGCGGGAGCGGTTCTACCATGGATTGACTCGTTATGAGAACGAATTTCCTATCGCAAGAACTCGCTATGCGCTGCTGTATCTAGGCCCCAATAGATCGATGAATGATTTGAAGCCGAACGCGGAATCATCAGCGATATATGACTCGGCGGTTCTGCTGAAATACGATTCCAAAGATGGGCGCGCATTCTTTGAACATCGTTTTGAACAGGACACCGAATTAACTGGGTACATGAAGCTGAGACTCTGGGTGTCGACCGATGCCTCGGACGATTTGGACCTGTTTATTGGCGTACACAAGGTCGACAAGAACGGCAGCGAAGTGTTTTTCGGCGGTTTCAATCACATCGAAAACGGGAAAGTCTCTGTCGGCTGGTTACGGGTCTCGCACCGTGAAATGGACGAGGAACGCTCTACCCCCTATCAGCCTTGGCTGAAGCATCAGCGGCTGATGAAGCTGAAAATGAATGAAATAGTGCCTGTTGATATCGAAATTCTGCCCTCGAGTACGCTGTTCCGGGCAGGCGAATCAATTCGGCTAACGATCCAGGGTTCCGAAGTGCCGCGCGCAGAGATTCCGCCCCTTCAAGCAGAGCACTCGGTCATCCGGTACCGTCACGAGGAATTGGTAAACAAGGGAAAGCACATCATCCACTTCGGTGGCAAATTCGATTCCCATCTGCTCATACCAGTAGTTCCGCCGCTGGCTTGATAGCAACGGTCAAACAACCGCTTGAGTCGATTGAGTCTTTTGCTGGACACTTCAGATATACGCGGATAGAGTTATCTGCGCTAGAGAATGAAGGCGAAAGATATTGCCCTCAGTCGGTGCAACACACTGCTTATTCAACACAAGTGGCCGATTCCATGACAGAAAACATTAATTTTTTTTCCGACGGCCACAAGCTTTCAGGCTTGCTGCACTTGCCTGGGAGTTTGAGGCAAGGCGAGAAACGCCCTGCCTTCGTCGTAATGCATGGCTTTGGCGGCACTAAGGAAAGCGGTCAAGGTGCATGGGTGGCCAGCGCGCTTACGAAATGGGGCTACGTTTGCCTGCAATTTGACTTCCGTGGCTGCGGCGACAGCGAGGGTGAGCCCGGCAGAATCATCTGCCTGGAACAATGCGCCGATGTCTCAAACGCAATCACCTGCCTTGAAAAAAGACCAGAGGTCGATCCCAAACGGATCGCTTTATGCGGATCGAGCCTAGGCGCCGCCGTCGCAATACACGCCGCCGGCGCAGATTCCCGCGCAGCCGCGGTCATCTCTCAAGGCGGCTGGGGCAACGGTGAGCGCAAGTTTCGACTTCAGCACGCATCCCCTGGCGAATGGAGCCGTTTTATGGGTCAGCTGACCGATGGCATCAAGCAGCGCCAGACCTGCGGGAACTCGCTAATGGTGCCTCGCTACGACATTGTGCCCATCCCCCCGAGGCTGCGCACCTACATTCAGAATAATCCGAAATCGATCATGGAATTCCCGGCAGAAACACCTCTGAGCATGTTTTTGTTTCAGCCCGAGGAGATGATCAGTCGAATCAGCCCGCGCCCGGTGTTGCTTTTGCACGGCGCGGGAGACTCTGTCACTCCCGCCAGTGAATCGATGGAACTGTTTCGCCGGGCCAAGCCGCCGGTGGAATTACATCTGATAGACGGCGCGGATCACTTCATGTTCGCCGAAGAAAATCGGCGGGTCGTCAACTTGGTTCGAGAGTGGGTTGAGAAATACTTTCCCGTGCACGCATGACGCGATCAATGCCCGCCTTGTATCTCGGGGCGACCATTTCCAAGGAAAATCCATGACTGCAGCATCCAACCTGGTATCACAGCCCAGCAATTTGCCGCTTATCGTCGAAAAAGACGTTCAAATCCCACTACGCGACGGCACCATTCTCTACGGGGATATTTTCCGGCCGGATGGCGGCAGCGAGCGTTTCCCGGTAATCATGAACCTGGGCCCGTACCACAAAGACAAGTTGTGGATACCACCGCCTGACCTCGAGGAGAAACCCAACCCTTACATGAACTGGGAAACGGCAAACCCTTTGTGGTGGTGCCCGAGGGGTTATGCCTTGCTGCGCGTGGACACCAGAGGTTCTGGAAAATCACCCGGCCAGTCCGAACCAAGTTCTTACCAGGAAGCAATCGATGCCTACGATGCAATAGAGTGGGTTGCCCGCCTGCCCTGGTGTTCAGGTAACGTCGGCACGCTCGGCATCTCCTATCATGCCAATTTTCAGTGGCGTGTTGCGGGGCTGCAGCCTCCTTCATTGAAAGCGATCATCCCCTGGGAAGGTCGGGCCGACCAATACCGCGACCAAGCCTATCATGGCGGTATTTTCGCCATGGGCTTCCTAGCCAATTGGCACAATACGCAAACAGCCCACAACCTTTTGGGTAGAACGCGTGGCCACAATCCGGATGCATTCAACAACAATCTGCTTTGGCATTACATGCGCAATGATCTGGACTCCGAGTTCTGGCGCAAGTCGAGCGCGCAGCACGAAAAAATCGAAGTTCCCCTCTACAGCGCCGGAAACTGGGGTGGTTTCTCTCTGCATTTAAGGGGGAATACCGAGGGGTACATGTGTTCGGCATCCAAGAATAAAAAATTAAGAATACACAGCGGCTCCCATTTTCACTCGTTTCACTCCGAAGAAGGACGACTCGATCAGTTGCGGTTCATGGATTATTGGCTTAAAGGCACAGACACGGGGATCATGGATGAACCGCCGGTGAAACTCGAGATCCGGACCGGAGGCAGCACCAAACCTTATGCGTTTCGATTTGAAAATGAATGGCCACTGGCCCGCACAGAATGGACCAAGCTGTTTCTCAGGATCGACCGGGAACCTTCGAACGACCCGGGGGCATGCGAAGGTGAACTTGAAAGAAACCCTCCGCCAAAAACCGGCAAGCTCACTTATGCCACCAGAAGTGCAAACGGACACGCACAGGCCGGGCGCCCCGGTGTTTCCTTTGCTACCCCGCCCATGGCCGAGGATACCGAAGTGACAGGGCCGATAGTGATGAACCTTTGGATCTCCAGCACATCGGAAGACGCGGATATCTTTGCGACGATAAGAAACATCGGGCCCGATGGCAAGGATGTATGCGAGGTGGGTCAACGGGGTGACCCGGTCCCGTGCGTTACCAAAGGCTGGCTGCGCGCCTCTCATCGTAAGCTCGACCCGAAACGATCCTTGCCCTTCCGTCCTTTTCACGCTCACGACGAACGAAAGTGGCTGAAAGCCGATGAGATGGTGGAATGCCAGGTCGAAATCTGGCCGACCTGCATGGTGTTCAAAAAAGGACACAAATTGCGGCTGGACATCACGCCGTGCGACACCATAGGCAGCGGCCATTTCACACACTACAAGGCGGATTACAACATTGGCGCAGCCAACACCATATACGCCGGAGGCGACAAGGCATCTTATCTTCTGCTGCCCGTCATCCCGGAGAAATAGCGTCTTGTTTTACCGGCGATCCGAATGACTTCCTAAAAAAAGGCGGGCAGATGAACACAATCAGACTGGCCTTACTCTTTACGGCGAGCGCCTTCATGGTGTGGTGTTCGTCGAACGCCATAGCCCAGAGCAAAGATTCGCCCTATCCGAATCGGGCAATACGATTCATCGTGCCGCACACTCCAGGTGGACTCGCCGATACTTTTGCCCGCAACCTTGCACAACATCTTACTTCCCGCCTGGGGCGCCCGGTGGTGGTTGAAAACCGCCCGGGGGCAAGCCAGGCAATCGGCGCTGAACTAGCCGCGAAATCGCCACCGGATGGTTACACCATCTTCCTGGGGACCCAGGCATCCTTGGTGCTCAATACCATCACCCAAAAATCACTTCCGTACAACGCGATTCGGGATTTCGCCCCGATCTCTTTGCTGTTTACAAACACGCTTTACCTCATGGTGCACCAGTCTGTGCCGGTGCAATCGGTGCAGGAACTGGTCGCTTTAGCCAGGGCGAACCCAGGCAAGCTGAGTTATGCCTCCATCGGGGTCGGCACTTCCTCTCATCTTGCAATGGAGCTATTCAAGAACACCATGAACATCGATATCCTGCATGTTCCCTACAAGGGCAACGCCCAGGTGACGACGGACCTGCTAGCGGGCCATGTGGACATGGCATTCGGCCTGTCAGCGCTGAGCAGCGGCAAGCTTCGGGTACTAGCCTACGCCGGACAGAAGCGCACTGAGGCCATGCCCAACCTGCCCACAATGAGCGAATCCGGAGTGGCCGGCTTCAATGTCACCTCGTGGTTCGGCCTGTTAGCCCCGGCCGGGGTGCCGCGGCCTATTATCGAACGACTGAATCACGAAACCGGTCTCATGCTTCAGGTGCGCGCGACGCGGGAACGCGCAGCAGCAGAAGGCCTTGAGCTTACTCACAGCACCCCGGAAGAATTCGATGAGCGCATCCGCAGCGAAATACCTTACTGGTCAAAGGTGCTGCGGGATACCGGAATTCAACCGCAATGACTAAATTGGAACAAATATCAACGCAGAATCGGGAATCGAACTGAAACCAGAGCGGCGGCAGGTACGCGCTAAACGGCGCCCTCCCCCCGTGCAGACGCGGCTTTACAACACGAGCACGCCCTCCCACTCTAGCCAGCAATGACAATTCACGCCTGATTTGGGTAGCGGACGGAACGCAGTGAATCGAGGTATTCATGCCCTGTTCTGTGACTGGAAGCCGGCGCAATCCCTCCGGCCTACTCGACCATTGCCTCTTCCCTCGCAGAGGTCAGGGAAGCCGGTGTATGACGAGCGGAAGTGTGTTGTTGCCGACCGCCTCGTACAACAATGCGGCGCACACCGTGAGGGTCCATCCGGAGCGCATCGTGACCGCGCAGAGAAGAACCGGGCCGTCAGGTAATTGGTTTGCAGAGTTGAACTGGATGGCGTGTTCGAGATGTGTCACCGCTGGTGTGCTGGATGTATTCGCCGGGGGCAGCGCGCCCTGCCAAGTGAACAGATCCACGACAGGGAGGCGGCCGACACTGGCGATGTGCTCCGCCAGGGCGCCATTCGCGGTCATCTCGGCCATGGGCGCAGGTGCTGCTGCCACCGCCACAGGGCGAGTAGCCCACACCTTGGACCAACGGCGCAGTGTTTCGACCGCTCCGGCGAGGAGTTCCGGGGGAATGCTGCTGTTGCCGCTTCGTTGTAGTGCGCTCAACTCGTCGCCCCAGGCCGGGTCGTCCGCGAATGCAACCGCGCGGCCTTCACCGACACCCTGGATCTTGCCTTTCCGGCTGACCCCTGATGGCCACAACTTGCGCGGCGCAATGATGATGTCGGCGCCACGAAGGTGGTTGCGCGCAGCGACGAGTCGTTCCTGACTCGGCTGGGTCCCCGGGGCCGGCAGCTTACCGGTGCACACCGAGCATCGCCCGCATACGGATGGGGCCGGGTCGTCGAGCGCCTCCTGCAAGTAGGCCATGAGGCAGCCTTCACCGTGTGCGTAACGGCGCATGAGATCCGCCTCGCCACGGCGGGTGTCTGCGAGCGT
>CAIOLO010000142.1 GCA_903859155.1 uncultured beta proteobacterium | reverse complement strand
TCGCGATCCCGAGGGCATATTGGCCGACCACCGCCGCCGCCAGGGCATACAGGAACGGCCGGGGCAGAAGCTGGGATGACACGCGCAGCCCGACCGCCACCGTGGCCAGGGCGGACAGCATGGTGATCGTCGCCAGCAGCCGGTGGTTGAACTGCACGGCGGCCACGTTCTCGGTCAGGTTCAGGATGAACGGCCGCAGTTCGGCGTAGCCCGCGGGGATCAACTGGCCATCCATCAGCGGGAAGGTGTTGTAGGTCAGGCCGGCGCGGATGCCGGCGACGAAGCCGCCCGCCAGGATGGTCATCGCGACCAGGCCGCAGGTCGCCGCGGCCAGCAGATGGGTCCGCCGCACGGCCAGCGGCGCCCGGGCCGGTCCCAGCACCACGTTCAGCGCGGTCCAGAGGATCGCGCCATACAGCACCAGCGCCAGCCCCAGATGGATGACCAGACGGTAGGCGGACACGGTGGTGGCATCGGGGAAGAAGCCGGACGCGACCATGAACCAGCCGACAAAGCCCTGCAGCCCGCCCAGGACGAACAGGCCCAGCAGGCGCGGCACCAGCCGCTGGGCGATATGTCCCTTCACCCAGAACCACACGAACGGCACCAAAAACGCCAGGCCCAGCGCTCGGCCCCAGAAACGGTGGAACCATTCCAGCCAGAAGATGCCCTTGAAGTCGGCCAGGGCGAAATCGGCGTTGACCAGGGCGAACTGGGGGATCTGTTTATAGAGGGCGAAAAGCCGCTCCCACTCCGTCTCGGTCAGTGGGGGCAGGGTGCCCATCAGTGGCGCCCATTCCATGATGGACAGACCGGACCCGGTCAGGCGCGTCGCGCCGCCAAGTCCGATCATCACCAGGACCATGCCGGCCACGGTGAACAGCCATGTCCCGACCAGCCGGCGGCTGCGCCGGCTCGCGGCCCGGTCGCTGGATGACGCGCCGGGGAAATCTCCCACGTCAAAAGGCATGGGGCCCATTATAAGACCCCAGCACAAACCTGGATACAGGTTGTTGGCGTGACGGCGCGGCTTGCGTCGCGTGCCGGTCGTGGTGTGCCGTCAGTGCAACCGCAGGACGGTGGTTGCGTGGCGTAATCCCGGTGGTCGTGTCAGCGGCACGCGGGCGACGCGGACGGAATGCAACTTGCCTTCAAGCTCCCGGTTCCAGAAATCGAGGAACCCGTGCAGCACGGGAAAGCGCGGGGCGATGTCGAAATCCTGCCAGATGAAGGACTGCAGCAGGCGGGGATGATCCGGCAGGTGGTACAGGATCTCGGCTGTCGTAAGGTGATAATCGCGGGGTGACGACACGCGATGCATGACCGTAAGCCTCCTTTTCGATGTCATGTGATCGAAGGATGGCCCGGAAATTTGTGGGTCGGCAAGAAAAACTGTGCGATATCAGCATTTTATCACTCCGCACCCAAGAGTGCTGCCAGCCCTTGACTCCGAACGCCGGGACACCTAGATCGCTGGCACTCCTTGACCAGGAGTGCTAGCGGCCGATGGGGTCCCAGACCGGGGTCCGGCGACGTTGGCAAACCAATTCACTCTGGTTGAGATAAAACCCAGGAGCGATCCGTATGAACTTTCGTCCTTTGCATGACCGGGTCGTGGTCCGGCGGCTGACCGCCGAGGAAAAGACCGCGGGCGGCATCATCATCCCCGACACCGCCCAGGAAAAGCCGATGGAAGGCGAAGTCGTCGCCGTCGGACCCGGCGCGCGCAACGAGCAGGGCCAGCTGGTGGCCATGGACGTGAAGGCCGGCGACAAGATCCTGTTCGGCAAGTGGTCGGGCACCGAGGTGAAGCTGGGTGGTGAGGAGCTCCTGATCATGAAGGAGTCCGACATCATGGGCATCATCGAGGGCGGCAAGAAGAAGTAAGGCTTCCGCCCCGCTTCCCGTTCCGGTTTCAATTTACGCAGTACAAGGAATCAACACATGGCAGCCAAGGACGTTCGGTTTGGCGGTGATGCCCGCCAGCGCATGCTGCGCGGCGTCGACATTCTCGCTGACGCGGTCAAGGTCACGCTGGGTCCCAAGGGTCGCAACGTTGTCCTCGACAAGAGCTTCGGCGCGCCGCGGATCACCAAGGACGGCGTGACCGTCGCGAAGGAGATCGAGCTGGCCGACAAGTTCGAGAACATGGGCGCGCAGATGGTGCGCGAAGTGGCCTCGAAGACCAACGACATCGCGGGCGACGGCACCACGACCGCAACCGTGCTGGCCCAGGCCATCGTCCGTGAAGGCATGAAGTATGTCGCCGCCGGCATGAACCCGATGGACCTGAAGCGCGGCATCGACAAATCGGTCGTCGCGATCGTCGAGGAACTGAAGAAGATCTCCAAGCCCTGCACCACCTCCAAGGAAATCGCCCAGGTCGGCGCCATTTCCGCCAATGCGGATCCGGACATCGGCAAGATCATCTCCGATGCCATGGACAAGGTTGGCAAGGAAGGCGTCATCACCGTTGAAGACGGCAAGGGACTGAACAACGAGCTGGAAGTCGTCGAAGGCATGCAATTCGACCGCGGCTACCTGTCGCCCTACTTCATCAACAATCCCGACAAGCAGATGACGATTCTGGACAATCCTTACGTGCTCCTGCACGACAAGAAGATTTCCAACATTCGCGACATGCTGCCGATCCTCGAGCAGGTGGCCAAGGCCGGCCGGCCGCTCTTGATCATCGCCGAGGAAGTCGAAGGCGAAGCCCTCGCGACCCTGGTGGTCAACAACCTGCGTGGCATTCTGAAGACCTGCGCCGTCAAGGCGCCTGGCTTCGGCGACCGCCGCAAGGCCATGCTCGAAGACATCGCCATCCTGACCGGTGGCCAGGTGATTGCCGAAGAAATCGGCCAGACCCTGGAGAAGACCACGTTGAAGGAACTCGGCCAGGCCAAGCGCATCGAAATCGGCAAGGAAGAGACCACCATCATCGACGGCAGCGGCGATGCCAAGACGATCGAGGCGCGTGTCAAGAACATCCGCACCCAGATTGACGAGGCCACCTCCGACTACGACAAGGAAAAGCTGCAGGAGCGCGTTGCAAAACTCGCCGGCGGCGTTGCCCTGATCAAGGTTGGCGCAGCCACCGAAATCGAAATGAAGGAAAAGAAGGCTCGCGTGGAAGATGCATTGCACGCCACCCGCGCCGCGGTCGAAGAAGGCATCGTTGCCGGTGGCGGCGTAGCCCTGTTGCGTGCCCGGGTCGCGCTGGACAAACTGAAGGGTGACAACCCCGATCAGGAAGCCGGCATCAAGATCCTGCGCCGCGCCATCGAAGAACCGCTTCGTGCGATCGTAACGAACGCGGGCGCCGAGCCTTCGGTCGTGATCAACAAGGTTCTCGAAGGCAAGGGCAACTTCGGCTTCAACGCGCAGACCGAGTCCTATGGTGACCTGGTGGAAATGGGCGTGGTCGATCCGACCAAAGTGACCCGTACCGCGCTGCAAAATGCGGCATCGGTCGCCGGTCTGCTGCTGACCACCGATTGCGCTGTCGCCGAACAGGTGGAAGACAAGCCCCGCGGTGGTGGCGGAGCGCCTGACATGGGTGGCATGGGTGGCATGGGTGGTATGGGCGGCATGGGCGGAATGGATATGTAATTCGCGCTTCGCGCGAAGTACCTATCCGCTGAAAGAGAAGAACAGGGGAACCCGAGGTTCCCCCGTTACCCCCTCCGCAGCAGTTTGTAGCGAACAAAAACCCCGCTTCGGCGGGGTTTTTGCTTTTGGGGCCCGACGCAGCACCAAAGTGATGCCTTTGCTACACTGAATCGGAACAGCAGCATTCCGTATCGTGGGAGCAAGGGAGACGGGGAATGCGGATTCTTATCGCGGAAGACGATCCGGCACTGGCGGGCGCGTTGCAGCATGCGTTGCGCGACGCGGGCTATGCCGTGGACTGGGTGACCAGCGGTCTGGAAGCCGACTCGGCTTTGCAGGACAGCGAGCTGGATCTGCTCATTCTCGATATTGGCCTGCCGAAAAAATCCGGGCTGGAAGTCCTCAAGACACTGCGCGCCAGGGATTCCCATCTGCCGGTGCTCATTCTTACGGCACTCGACGGCGTCAACGATTGCGTGCGCGGCCTGGATTACGGGGCCGACGATTACATCGCCAAGCCATTCGAACTGGCCGAGTTGCAGGCGCGCGTGCGCTCGCTGACCCGGCGCGGTACCGCAGGCAGCCCGACATTGCTGAAACACGGCGCGCTCACCTACGACCAGGTCGGCCGCACCGCGCGCCTCAACGGCGAGGTCGTCGAGCTTTCGGCGCGCGAAGTGGGCCTGCTGGAAATCCTGTTGCGAAGGCCCGGGAGACTGATCTCCAAGAATCAGCTGGTCGACCACCTGTGCGAGTGGGGCGAGGAGGTTTCCTCGAACGCGATCGAGGTCTACGTGCATCGCCTGCGCAGGAAACTGGAGAGCGGCGGTGTGCGTATCCTTACCGTCCGCCGGCTCGGTTACACGCTCGACAGGCCCGATCCACAATAGGGCTGCGGTGCCCGGGCGCCAAAAAAAGGCCCGCGCAAGGCGGGCCTTCGAGCAGCATGTCAGCGGGCGCCAAGCGCCCGCTTCTGTTATGGCAGCATGCTGTGGTCGTAGGTGCGGATGTCCCGATCGCGGGTCTCGGTCAGGAATATCGAACCGATGATCAGCGTCATCACCGCAACCACGATCGGGTACCACAGGCCATAGTAAATATCGCCGGTCGCCGCGACCATGGCGGTTGCCGTCAACGGCAGCATGCCGCCGAACCAGCCGTTGCCGATGTGGTAAGGCAGCGACATCGAGGTGTAGCGGATCTGCGTCGGGAACAGTTCCACCAGGAACGCGGCGATGGGGCCGTACACCATGGTCACATAGAGCACCATGATGACCAGGATCAGTTCGGCCATCACCCAGTCGACCTTGGTTTTGTCGGCACCGGCCACGAAACCGGTCTCCTTCAAGGTCGCCTGCAGCTTGGGTTGATCCCAGCCGTCGATCTTCGACGCCCCGATCGTTGTGACGACCGATTTGCCGGGCTCCCCGGGTAGCGAGGAAAACGAAAGACCCTGCTTGGTCAGGAAGTCCTTGGCACGGTCGCAATCGTTGAACTTGCTCCACGGTCCGACAAACACATGAAAATTGCAGTCGGATGCCGCGACCGTGATCGGATACTTGGCCGAGTAGTTTTCGAGCGCCGGATTGACGTAGTGCGTGAGCCCCGTGAACAGCGGAAAGTAAGTTACCGCCGCAATCAGGCAGCCGGCCATGATGATCTTCAGCCGTCCGATCTTGTCCGATAGCCAGCCGAAGAAAACGAAGAACGGCGTGCCGATCAGCAGTGATACCCCGATCAGCGAATAGGCCGAGATGTAATCGAGCTTGAGCGTGATGGTCAGGAAAAACAGGGCATAAAACTGTCCGGTGTACCAGACCACGCCCTGTCCGGCGGTTGCCCCGAGCAGCGCGAGCAGCACGAACTTGTTGTTCGGGTACTTGAAGAAGCTGTCGGTCAGCGGCGATTTTGAGCCCTTGCCTTCGGCCTTCATCTTCTGGAACACCGGCGATTCGTGCAGCTTGAGGCGGATGTAGACCGAGAAGGCGAGCAGCACAAGCGACAGCCAGAACGGGATTCTCCAGCCCCATTCGGCGAACATCTTCGCGTCCATCCAGATGCGGCATCCGCCGATTATCGCCAGCGCCAGGAAAAAGCCCAGCGTTGCCGTGGTCTGGATCCAGCTGGTGTCATAGCCGCGCCGCTCGTGGGGCGCATGCTCCGCGACATACGTCGCAGCACCGCCATATTCACCGCCGAGTGCCAGCCCCTGCACCAACCGCAAGGTCACCAGCAGAACCGGTGCCGCCCAGCCGATGGACTCATAGGTTGGCAGCAAACCCACCAGGAAGGTCGCACCGCCCATGCAGACGATGGTGACGAGGAAGGTGTATTTCCTGCCGACCATGTCACCGACGCGTCCGAACACGATCGCGCCGAAGGGTCGCACCAGGAAGCCCGCCGCATAAGTCGCGAAGGCCGACATTAATGCCGCGGTCTCGTTTCCTGGCGGAAAAAACAGCGCCGCAAAAAATGGCGCAAGCGTCGCGTACAGATAAAAGTCATACCACTCGAACACGGTGCCAAGCGACGAGGCGAAGATAACTTTCTTCTCCTCGGTGCCGACACTCTTGATGGACTCCTCGTCCAGCAACCCTGCCTTGGCCTCTGCCATTTCGGTCTCCCCTTTGCCTGCGATTGAATTACGGCCGCACACATCTCCTCTAACGCGTGGCCAATATCCACTTCCGAGCTTACGCAAACCTTACTTTTACGCAGCGCCGGTATTGCGGCGCACCATTTGCGCGCTCAGGAAGGCAGCAAGGTTTTGATTTTTGCCAGCAGTTCGCGGGTGGAAAACGGCTTGGTGATATACAGGTCGGCGCCCGCCGCCATGCCCAGGTTGACCTCGGCATCGCGGCCTTTGGCCGAGAGCATGACGACCTTGGTGCGCTGCAGTTCCGCACGCGCCTTGATTGCCTTGCAGACTTCGTAGCCGTTGCGCCGCGGCATCATGACATCGAGCAATACCAGGTCGGGAAGCAGCGCATTGACCTGGCTGAGGGCCTCGTCGCCGTCGCGCGCGACATGCACTTCGTAACCGCTGCGCTGCAGCAGGTACTCGAGCGCGACCACGATATTGGGCTCGTCGTCGGCGATCAGGATTTTCCCGTTCACAGATTCTCCCCTGTCGGCAGCGTAAAAGAGAAGCGAGCGCCAAGGCCCGGGCTGCTCTCGACCCAGAGGCGTCCACCGAAATGTTCCACGATCGCGCGGCTGATATACAGACCGAGTCCGCTGCCGTGCGGTTTGTTGGTGAGCGTGTCGCCGGCCTGGTGGAATTTGTCGAAGATGACTGCCTGGTCCGCGGGGGCGATGCCGTGCCCGTTGTCGCGCACATCAACGCGCAGACTGCCCGGTTGCTCCGAGAGCACGATCTCGATGCGGCCCTTGCCCGGGTCGCAGAACTTGACCGCGTTGGACAGCAGGTTGAGCATCACCTGGATGATGCGGTCGACATCGGCCGATACCGCGATGACCCGGTCGGGGGTGCTGATTTCAACCGCGATGTGCCGTTCCTGAAATACCTGGCTCATTGCGCTCACCGTGTCGGCGATCACCTCCTTCATGTCGACGCGGGCGGTCTGCCATCCTTCCTTGCCGGACTCGATCTTGGAGACATCGAGCACCTGGTTGATCAGGCGCGTGAGGCGCTCGCTCTCCTTGGTGATGATGCCAAGAAACCTGGTGCGTTGATCGATCTCGATCTCCGGATCATCCAGCAGGATCTGGGTGAAGGCGCGGATCGAGGTGAGCGGCGTGCGCAGTTCGTGGGTGACCGTCGATACAAAATCGTCCTTCATCCGGTCGAGCTCCGTCAGGCGCTCGTTGGCCCCGCGCAGTTCGTTGGTCGCAGCTTCGAGTTCGCGCGACTTCTGTTCAAGGCGGTGGCTGTAGACCACAACCTGCGAGGCCTCGTCGAGGATTTCCCGAACTTCGTCGATGTTGAGCGCCTCCTCCTTGGCCACCGCCGCGACCATCACGCGCGCCGAGGCGCCGCCGATCGCGCCGGCGAGCTGCACTTCGACCTGGTGCACCAGTTCCGCGTCGGCGCTCAAGCCGTCCTCCGGCCAGCGGCGGCCCCTGGCGGCGGCGTACTCCCGAAACACGCTGTCAGCCAGCGTCCAGCCCATGAAGCGCGCCAGCAGGTTGAA
This sequence comes from uncultured beta proteobacterium, assembly GCA_903859155.1. GTDB lineage: Bacteria > Pseudomonadota > Gammaproteobacteria > Burkholderiales > SG8-39 > 2-02-FULL-62-17. The sequence goes on along the minus strand of CAIOLO010000142.1, from coordinate 5,543 downwards.
CAGGTCGGGCGCGGAGGCGGTGCCGCGCCAGAAGCGCGCGCCGCCGGTCTCGCCGGTCTGCTTGAACACGTCGACGAACAGGCTTGCCTGGCGGTGTTCGTCGGCATTCGGCGAGGCCGACAGCGACACCGCGACGTAGGCGCCGATATTGGCGAGCATGCTCCAGATCATGGCATGGGTGATTTCATCCAGGCCCGAAAGACCGAACAGCTGCAGCGGCTTGAGCAGTTCGATGCCAAGCGGCCCGTGCTCCAGAAAACCGATCGGCATCCAGCCCGAGCGCGCCAGGGCCGGCAGCAGCAGCGTATAGAGCCAAACCACGAAGCCCGCCAGCAGGCCGCACAGCGCGCCGATGCGGGTACCACCTTTCCAGAATATCCCCCCCAGCACCACCGGCGCGAACTGCGCCACCGCGGCGAAGGAAATCAGCCCGATGGAGACCAGCGCGTAGGCTTCGCCAGCCAGTTTGAAATACAGATAGCCGAGCATCAGGATCAGCACGATCGCGCCGCGCCGTATCGACAGCAGCAGGCCGGTCAGGTCGGGCCGCTCATTGAGCCGCAGGCTGCGCATCCGCAGCAATACCGGCATCACCAGGTCGTTGCACACCATTGTCGACAGCGCGATGGTTTCGACGATGACCATGCCGGTGGCGGCCGACAGGCCGCCAATGAAAACCAGCAGCGCGAGCAGTTCCTGTTTCCCGGCCATGGGCAGCGTCAGCACGAAGGTGTCGGCATCCACGTTGCCGTCGGGAAAATGCAGCAGGCCGCCAAAGGCAATCGGCAGCACGAACACATTGATCGCCAGCATGTAGGCCGGTAGCAGCCAGATCGCCTTGCGCAGATGCTTCTCGTCGAGGTTTTCGATCACGGTGACCTGAAACTGGCGCGGCAGGAACATGATGGCCATCATCGATAGGACCGTGAGCCAGACCCAGCTGGCGTAGCTGCCGGCAACGCCCCCGAGCGGGGTCATCATCGCGAGCAGTTTCGGTACCGCCGAGGCGCGCGCGAACAGGTCGCCGAAGCCGTCGTAGATCACGAAGGTCACGTAGATGCCCACCGCGAGGAATGCCAGCAGCTTCACCAGGGATTCAAAGGCGATCGCGGCCACCATGCCCTGATGGTGCTCGGCGGTATCCAGGTGGCGCGTGCCGAAGGCGATGGTGAAAGCGGCAAGGATCAGCGCCACCCACAAGGCCGTGTCCTGGCGTATCGGCGCGACGCCCAGCTCGTCGGGCATGATGATCGCCGGATACTGCACCAGGATGAAATAGCTGGTCGATATCGCCTTCAGTTGCAGCGAGATGTAGGGCAGGATGCCGATCACCGCGATGACGGTGACCAGGCCGCCGAGCAGTGCGCTCTTGCCGTAGCGCGAGGCGATGAAGTCGGCAAGGGACGTTATCCGGTTCTGCCTGGAGATGCGCAGAATCTTGCGCATGACCACCCACCACAGCGCGATCATCAGCGTGGGGCCGATATAGATCGGCAGGAAGCCGATGCCGTCGCTTGCCGCGCGACCGACGCTGCCGTAAAAAGTCCACGCGGTTGCGTACACCGCGAGCGACAGGCTGTAGACATAGGGGCTGGCAATGACCGGCCGTCCGGCATCGGCGCGCTGGTCGGCAAAATAGGCAATCGCGAACAGCAGCCCCAGGTAGGCAAACGATGTGAGGATGATGACCGAGCCGTGCAGCATGATCCTGCCTAGCGTCCGTCCCGGTCGCTCGATTCGGCCAGCCACGCCATCAGCGCGATCAATCCTGCCCATGCCCCAAAAATGTAGGCGTACAGCACCGGTATGCCGAATACCACGCCGGAGATGTTGAACAGCGCAAGGATCGGGTAATTGAACAGCAGCACGCCAAGCATGCACAGCGCCATGAAGCGCTGGCCCCGCCGTTCGAAATTGGTCATTGCACGCCTCCCTTGGGCAAATCGGCGCGGTCAGCAGCCGGCCGCACCACCGTGACGCTGCATGGTGCACCGGCGACAACCTGCGCGCAAATGCCGCCGCCAAACCGATGCACGCCAGAGCCCGGCCGCGGCGCGCCGATCAGCATCAGGTCGGCGTCGTTCATCGTCGCGTAGTCGAGGAGCGCATCGGCGGTCTTTTCCGCTTCGAGTACGTGATAGGTGAGGCGCTCCTCCGGCAGATTGAGCGGTCTGGCCCATTTTCGCAACTCGATCAGGCGCCGGATGTGGCGGACGGTTGCCGTCGGCTCCTCGCCTTCGCCGCTGAGTGTTGCGGCCAGGGACACCACGGTGACGCAGGCGAGGCGGCAGTTGCCGCTTGCGTTGACTGCGCTTGCCGTCGCCCCGCGCATTGCTTCGTACAAGACGTCGTCGATGGGTGCGGTCGACAACGCCACGACGACAATCGGCGCGGGATTTTCCTTTATCGACGGCGCCGGGCAGGGTGCCGGCTCGAAGCTTCGCGCCTGATACCAGCGGCGCGCGAGCGTGCCCCAACCGGCGCGCCGTTGCCGCGCGGCGCGCTCGGTGAGTTCGACCCGCTCGGGACTTGTCAGCGCGAATGCAAGCTGCTCGGCTGAATCGTAACGATTGCGCGCGTCGGGCTCCAGGCAATGCAGGATGACCTCCTGCAACCATGCCGGGGTCCCGGGAACAATGGCTCGAGGCGGGAGCGGATCGCGATACAGGCGCCGGCGCAGTTCGGCGACCGAGCGCGGATGCCCGAACGGCAACCGCCCGGTGGCCAGCTGGTAGAGGATTGCGCCCAGCGCGTAGATATCGCTGCGCGGATCGCACCGCACCCCCAGCGCCTGCTCAGGCGCCATGTATTCCCAGTTGCCCACCGGGAAGCGCAGTTCTTCGGCGAGCAGGTCCGGATAATGGCTGTGGTGCGCCAGGCCGAAGTCGATCAGCACCGCCGTGCCGCTCGCGCGGAACATGATGTTGGTCGGCTTCAGGTCCAGGTGGACCACCTCCTTGCGGTGCAAGTCGTGCAGCGCAAGCGCCGCTGCCGCGCCCACGCGCGCAACCTCCAGCGGCGCGATTGGCGCGCGGCTCGACCAATCACTGAGCCGCTCCCCCTCCACGTATCCCATGACGAGATACGGTGTGGTCTCGACGTCCCCATAGGCCACCAGGGTCGGGTGATGCGGGCCCTGCCCCAGCGCGCCCAGCACCATGCGGCAGACCTCGAAACCGATGACGTTGACGGCGCGCTCGCCCGGGCCGAGCCGCGGAATTTTCATGACGAGCGGCAGCGGGCCCTGTGGTCCGGTCAAACGGTAGATGAATGCCATGCTGCCGGTGTGCATCAGCTCGCCCAGGCAAAACCCGTCGATCTCGCTGCCGGGTTGCGGAGCGTTCATTCAGACCCCTCTTTCGAGGCGCAACGCGAGCCGCTCGGGAAGGCCGGCGGCGCGAATCTTGCGCGCAGCGGTGCGATAGTCGTAGGGAACGCGGAAAAAAGTGATTCGCGCCCGCTCGAGGTCCGCAAACGCGTAGCAGGCTGCATTGTTGCGGTCGCGCGGCTGGCCGACCGAACCGACGATCGCAAGCCACTGGCGATGCCTGGCTGTCGGTACAGGCGTACCCGATACCGGCCGGAACGGCATCGGTTTGCCGCCGGCACCGAGATAGTAGAGATTCTGTTCATGCACGTGGCCGCAGAAAACGATGCCCGCCTCGGCGGCCAGCATGCTCTTTTCCGCTTCGGCGGGACCGGCGACGTAGATCCATTGCTCGGGCGCGACGGCGCTCGCGTGCACGAACAGGACGTTGTCGGCCCGGGCGGTGAGCGGCAGGCCGGCAAGAAATTCACGTTGTTTCGGCCCGAGCTGGGTGCGGGTCCAGTCGATGGCCGCCTGCGCCCCGGCGTTCATACCGCCGGCGGGGTGACCCAACGCGGCGCAGTCGTGGTTGCCCAGCACGACCACCGCACCCTTCGCAGCATAACGCTCGACCAGTTCCAGCACCGCCACCGGATCGGCGCCGTAACCGACCATATCGCCGAGAAACGCGAATTGATCCGCGCCCAGCGCCTGCGCGTGGTTCAGGCAGGCGGTTATCGCCTCCAGATTGCTGTGAACGTCGGCAAACAGGGCCAGCTTCATCGTGCCTCCGAACCTTCCCTCAGCCGACCATCGGGTCGTGACCAGGCATCGCAGGATTGATGAACGCGGACGCGGTTACTTAAATCGCTGCGTCCCCGGCGATCGAGCTGGTTTCGGCGTTACCGGCCCAATCATAACCGGCCCGGGCGCAGGCCTGCCGGGGCCAGGAGGGGATCGCCAGCTGGTGCCAGGCCACGTGGTGGTTGAGTGCCTTGGCTGGACCCCCGAATGCCCGTATAATCCGCCCTCTCTCGCTGCGACCGGTCTCCCGGCCGCACAAAAGCGGCCTGCAGTTTCCATGGCCGCGTACTTGCAGGAAAAGTGGCCAAGTAGCTCAGTCGGTAGAGCAGCGGACTGAAAATCCGTGTGTCGGTGGTTCGATTCCGCCCTTGGCCACCATAGCGTTTTCAAGCGCTTAGGTCAGTTTTCAGGTTGGCCTTCTGTTTTTTTTAGGGATCGTCATACCGAAAGTCCGCGGATCGGTATGGCGGCTGTATGGTTCGCCATTGACCAGTCGTCAACGCATCTGTGGATCATTTGGGTAGAGCGCTTGGTTATAAACCAACAGGTAAGGGGTTCGAAATTCTCCGGGCGCGCTATTCATTCGCTGATCAAGGCAACCCAAAGGGGAGACATAGCCTATCTTGTTGTGCCAGTGATAGACTGAAATTAGGCTCTGTGATGATCATGGAATTCAGATGGCCGAAGTGCTTTGGTCTGCGTAGGGACAGGAAATGGACTGTAAGACCCTGTACTTTTCCCGGCACGCATTTGAACGCATGTTCCAGCGTGGAATTGAACCCGATGCCGTGATGCGGGTTGTCACAAGCGGCGAGACCCTCGCAAATTATCCTGATGACCAGCCTTTCCCGAGCACATTGTTATTGGGGTTTAATGCAGGCCAACCTATTCATGCGGTTGTCGCTCAAGATCCGGTAACTGGAGTCTGACACTTGGTTACGGCTTATCGTCCAGATCCTCAGCTTTGGAATGAGGCATTCACGAAACGGAGATCACGATGAAATGCACTATTTGCAAGACTGGCCATACTCAACCAGGTACTACTACCGTCACCTTGCAACGGGATAATACCGTCGTGGTTATTCGTGACGTGCCCGCCGAAATTTGCGAAGATTGCGGCGAATATTACCTGAGTGAACCCATCGCCCGTCGTGTCTATGCGGATGCCGAGAAAACCGCCAGCCGTCATGTGGAAGTGGAAATCCAAAGATATGCGGCTTGATGCGTTTTGGCTAATTGCTGCTATCGATAGGGCGGCGCACTGAAAATCCGTGTGTCGGTGGTTCGATTCCGCCCTTGGCCACCAGTATCCATGCACTTAGGCTAGCTTTCGGGCTGGCCTTTTTGCATTTTGGGGGAGCGCTATACCGAAAGTCCGCGGGTCGGTATAGACAATTCAGAGATCGGCATATGTAGTCAGGGAGAAGTCGAG
>CAIOLO010000141.1 GCA_903859155.1 uncultured beta proteobacterium | reverse complement strand
TGGGAGCCTTTCGCGGAGGTCCGCAAAAGGCCCAAAGTCTGCGCCTCGACGTTCAAATCGAGACCAGAAAAATCCGCTCGTTTCGCCAGTGCAATCATTAATCTACAACCGTCTCTCGTGAAAACGTTGGGACACCACTGAAATGGAATATCCAATTAGCCTTTTCGGCCATATGCCTGCACCTAACTCAAAATTGCCAGAGCAGCGCCCGATCAGCAGGTCGCTGCCAAATTTGTGATACCTGCGCAAACGACAGGATCTGATGGCCAAACAACGAGGCAGTCGTCTGAAGAGTTTCGACGGCCACTCGTTAGCAACCTACGCTGGATCGTCGCTTTTTTCTCGCTGTTGGTATTTGTCTACACCGGGGGAGTCGCGTGGCGATCATGGAGCGAGGAAAAGACCCGCTATGTCGAGTATCTGTCCAACATTACAGAACTTGAAGCCAAAACCATAGATGGCTACTTTTCAAGCTTGCAGATTTCATTAACCAATCTCGGACAGGACCTTGCGGCAGAGCCCAATCCCAATGATCTTAACCAAACCTTTCGCACAGTAAAGCGCTTTTGGGAATCGCGCCCCGACCTGTTCAATATCGCGCTTTCTCAGCCAGACGGTAAAGTGCTATTGACCGCCAAGACCCCACCGCACGAGACCAACGCGTCTCTTGCATCGCAGGCGTCCTTCAAAGAGTTTATCGCTCAAGTGGAGCAAGGCAATCTGTTTGCGATCGGCCGGCCAGTAATGGGAGCTGTTCTGGCGCGAGCTGTGGTTCCCGTGCGCCTTGCGGTGAAAAGTACCAACGGCAATCTTCTCTACATCGTTAGCGCATCTGTTCCGCTGGAACATCTGCAATCGTTTTGGATGGGTGCGTCAATCGCTGCCAAAGCGGCTATTGGCGTGATACGCGACGATGGTTTCCTGCTAAGTCGCTACCCGGTTCCACCGAACCTCTCGATTGATGAAATCTTTGCGAAGCCGAGAACCGGGGCCCTGATCAACCATCTGCAGAAAAATGGGTTTCCAGAAACAGGATATGTGGAAGGACCAAGCAGCCTCGATGGTCCGGATTTCATCAATCCCTTCCGTCGATTGCAGCACTTTCCGGCGACTGTCTTTATCGCCATGCCTATTTCCGAGATTCAGGCAGCTTGGTGGAACCGATTTCAGGGAACGTTTTATCTATCGGTCATCCTGATAATCATGGGGATCGCCGCAGCGTGGTACGGCCTACACCGTCAAAGCGCTTGGCACTTGGCGCAAAGTAAATTCGACGCGGCGCTTCGCGAAAGTGAGCAGCGATATCACGACCTATTCGACAAGGCAAACGAAGGCCTTCTGATGATGACCGAAGATGGATTGTTGTCCGAAGTCAATCAGGCCTTTGCGCAGATGCATGGCTACACGGTCGATGAACTAAAAAGCATGGACATTAGGAAGCTGGACGTACTTAAGGAGCAGACGTATGAGGCCCGTGCCGACGTCGCAGAACGCATTCGAGCAGGGGAAACTGTACGTTTTGAGGTAGAACACCACCATAAGAACGGTCGAACTTTTCCTTTGAGCGTCACTGTTAGCAGGATTCACATTGCCGGTCAGACTTACGACCTGGCCTTTCATCAGGACATCACCGAGCGAAAACAGGCGGACGCGGCACTGAATATCAGCGAAGAACGCCTCCGGCTGGCGATGGATGCGACTCAGCAGGGGTGGTTCGACCTTAACATCCAGACCGGAGAAGTTGTGGTCAGCCCGTCATTTATCAGGATGGTCGGCGGAGATCCTGATAAATTTTTCATAAACCGCGAGGGCTGGGTCAATAGCATTCACCGCGAGGACCGGGACGCTGTTTTACAGGCTTATGAGAAATGCCTCCGGAGCGGTGAGGCGCAGCACATGGAATATCGCATGATCACAAAATCCGGTGAGTGGAAGTGGATCCACTCGGCCGGGAAAGTTGTCGCAACCGACGCGACCGGATCGCCACTGAGGATGACCGGCACCCACGCGGACATCACTGAGCGCAAACGCGCAGACCAAAGATTTTCGGAAAGCGAGGAGCGATACCGGGACCTGGTCGAACGGTCGCCGATCGGCATTTTTGTCCATCGCGACGGAAAGTTTCTCTATCTAAACCCTACCGCGACCTCGCTATTCGGCGCCAAGTCCGCCACCGAGTTGATTGGCAAGCCCATTCTGGAGATTGTTCACCCTGATTTTCGGCATCTCGTACAGAAGCGGATAGAAAATGCCCGCTCTGGAATATTAAATCCGTTCAACGAGCAAAAGCTCATCAGACTGGATGGCAGTTTCTTCGATGCCGAAATCCAAGGCAATCCGATCCAATACCAAGGTACTCCGGCGATTCAAGTCAGCTTCGTGGATATTTCCGAGCGCAAACGCCTGGAAAACAATGCCAATCGGGAACGCATACGCCTGGAGACAATCCTGAAAATGGCAAGCGACGGCATCCATGTCATTGACGGTGACGGATTGCTAGTCGAGGCAAATACTGCGTTTCTCAATATGCTCGGCTATGACAAATCGGCGATCGGCAAACTGTGCGTCACGGACTGGAGCGGGCTGGAGCCGTGGGAGGTCATCAAGGCACGCAACGATGAATTGATAGCTCGACGCGGCCAGGCGCTTTTTGAGGCTCCCATCCGACGCCGCGACGGCGTGATCCTGATCGCGGAAATTAACTCATCTGGGATCGAAATCGATGGCAAGGGCTATCTCTATGCGGCCATCCGCGACATCACTGAGCGCAAGCGGGCGGAAGCTAAACGTGTGCAACTGGAGGAACAACTGCGTGAAGCGCAGAAGATGGAATCTATCGGCACCCTGGCCGGAGGCATCGCGCACGACTTCAACAACATAATCGCCGCAATCCTCGGCAACGTTGAACTGGCGCGCGAGGACGCAATTGCCAATCCGGTGGCGCTGGAGAGCCTGGAGGAGATCCGCAAGGCGGGCGCGCGCGCGCGCGAACTGGTGCGACAGATTCTTGCCTTCAGCCGTCGCGAGCCGACACAACGCCAACCGATCGCGCTGGCCCCGGTCGTTGAAGAATCGGCGCGCCTGCTGCGCGCTACGTTGCCGGCACGCGTGGCCATTGAGGTTCATTGCGATGCCGGCATACCGCTCGTCGAGGCAGATCACACCCAGATCCAGCAGGTCCTGCTCAACCTGGGAACCAATGCGATGCAGGCGATGAACGGCAGCCCCGGACATATCTTCATACGCCTGGATACGGTTGCGCTCGGTGAGGCGCTTGCGGGCGTGCATCCCGTGTTGGACACATTGCGCCAGAAGCATCCGGGCCGCATTGTGCGGCTGGTGGTGAATGACGACGGGCCGGGTATGGAAGCGGCCATCGTTGAGCGGATCTTCGAGCCATTTTTTACCACCAAGCCGGTAGGTGAAGGCACCGGATTGGGTCTGTCGGTGGTGCATGGCATCGTGCAGTCGCACGACGGAGCGATCGTGGTTGAGGGCACACCCGGCAAGGGCGCGACCTTTACGATCTATCTGCCGGTCGCAAAAGGGGAACCAGCGCAGACTGACACACCGGCGTCTGAGGAAGCCAAGGTCATAGCAGCGGCTGCGCCGGCCACTGCACCAGCGTTAAGCCTGGACGGCGGCCAGCACATTCTCTATCTCGACGACGATGAGTCGCTGATGTTCCTGGTCAAGCGACTGCTGGAACGGCGTGGTTACCGCGTCAGCGGCTACATTAACCAGAGTGACGCGCTGGCAGCAGTGCGCGCCGACCCGGCCGCATTCGACCTGGTGCTCACCGATTACAACATGCCAGGCATGTCGGGTCTTGACGTAGCACGCGAAGTGCGATCGATCCGCGTCGACCTGCCTGTGGCGATCGCCTCGGGCTTTATCGACGAAACTTTGCGCGCCGAGGCAGTCGGGGCCGGGGCGCGGGAATTGATTTTCAAGGCCGACGCGGTGGAAGAGTTCTGTGCTGTGGTCCAGCGCTTGGCGCAGGTGGTTGTCGCACCAGCGCAACTCTGATCGCATTCAGATCCGATTGCGATGTTGTGTGTAAGTCTGCTGCTGGCGTAAGCGAACGCCCAGGCTCCCGCGAGATGTAGGTCGGCTCAGGGTCGGCAGCCTTTCGATCGCATGCGCTCAAACGTGCGTTTCGTGCCGCAAAGCCGCCATACGATTACCAAGGGAATGGGCGCGCCGCGCAATCGTTCTTTTGCGCATGCTGCGCGGATCACCGTCTAGCCAGACTTCTCGTGACGACCGGCCCCGGCGGTGCGTCGCCCCCGTTTCGCGTGCGAGGCGGTAGAGGATTGCGCCGCCTGTAATTCGCGTTCCAACCTAACGCCCTCTTCCTTCAAGTAGTCGAAGAACGCGCGTGCGACGATCGACAACTGCTTGCCCTTTCGGTGGACAATGTACCAGGAGCGGCGAATCGGCAGCCCTTCGACATCGATTAGCACCAGTTCCTTGCGGGCCAGTTCGCTCTTCAGAGCATGCAGCGACAACAGCGATAGCCCAAGCCCCCCGGCCACTGCCTGCTTGATGGCCTCATTGCTGCCAAGTTCCATGCGGACCTTGAGCTTCACGCCATGCGACTTGAGAAAGTGCTCGGCCGCCATGCGCGTGCCCGATCCCTGCTCGCGCAGCAGAAAGGGTTCCTGTGCGAGCCGTGCCAGACTGACGCGCCCATGGCCGGCCAGCGGGTGCCCCCGTGGCGCCATGGCGAAAATTGGATTTTCCACAAACGAGTGCCGCTCGATGTCCATGCCCGCCGGCGGCACGCCCATGATGTACAAGTCATCTTCGTTGCGCGACAGGCGCGCCACAATCTCGCTGCGGTTACCTACATCCATGGCGATGTCGATGCCCGGGTAATGGCGCGTGAAGGGCCCCAGCAGGCGCGGAATGAAGTACTTCGCCGTCGTGACCACTGCCACCTTCAATCGCCCGGCCTTGAGCCCCTTGAGTTCGGCGAGTTGCATCTCCAGCCGCTCGAATGCGCCGCTCACGTTTTCGGCTGCCGCTCGCACCAGCGCCCCTGCCTGGGTGATGTGGATTTTCTTGCCGATTTGTTCGTACAGCGGCATGCCGATGGCGTCGGCCAGTTGCTTGACTTGCAGCGACACCGTCGGCTGCGCCAGGTGGAGTTCCTTTGCGGCGCGACTGAAACCCGACAACCGCGCAACGGTTTCGAACACCTTGAGCTGGCGCAGGGTGAGCCGCCTGATGGGGAGCTTGTTCGTCATATATTTATTTTTATAAATGATAATTGTCAGTTAATACAATTTTACTCTATCAATCGGCCCGTCTAGCATGGGCGTCCATTGGAACCTAACAAGGACGCATCATGGCTCTTACCGGACTGCTGGTTCCGCCGCTGCTGTTCTTCGCACTCGGCGCCGCCGCCCAGGGCTGCCGTTCGGACCTGAAGTTTCCGGCAGACCTTTCCCGCGCCCTGTCGATCTACCTCATGATTGGCATTGGCCTGCATGGCGGCGCGGAACTGGTGCACGCCGAGTTCACCACCGCCGTGCAGTCGGTCCTGGCGGCGCTAGTTATGGGCGTCGGGTTGCCGCTCATTGCCTACCTTGCGCTGACCTCGCTGCTTCGAATCGACGGCCTGAACGCCGCGGCGATCGCCGCGCACTACGGCTCGGTCAGCGCCGGGACCTTCCTCACCGCCGTCGCCTACATGCAATCACGAGACATTGCCTTCGAGACCTACCCGGTCATCATGCTGGCGGTGATGGAGGCGCCGGCCATCATTATCGGGCTGGTGCTGGCGCAGCGCGCGCGCCGCGAGGCCGGCGCCACCGGCAGCCAGGGCAACATTGGCGCTGCTTTCGCGAAGGCCATGACCCATGGCAGCGTGGTATTGCTGTTCGGCACCATGGCGATCGGCGCGCTGGTGTCGGAAAAGAGCCTCGGCACCATCATGCCCTTTTACCAGACGATCTTCACCGGAGCGCTGTGTTTGTTTCTGCTCGAACTGGGCATGGACGCGGCAAAACGGCTGGAGGACTTCTGGCGCGTGGGATGGCGCCTGGCGGCCTTTGGGGTTGCCATGCCGCTGGTCGGTGGTGCGATCGGCCTTGGCATCGGCCATGGCATGCTCGGGTTCGGTCCCGGCGGCGCAACCTTGGTGGCGGTGCTTGGGGCGAGTGCCTCGTACATCGCGGTGCCGCCGGCGATCCGGCTGGCTGTGCCGGAGGCTAACCCATCGCTGTACCTGACGTTGTCCTTGGGCATCACCTTTCCGTTCAACGTGGTCGTGGGCATCCCACTTTATTTTGGAGCAGCAACATGGCTAGCGGCGTGAGTCAACGACGAACAACTTCCAAGCTCGGGCGCAGCGCCTCGCGACCATCGCGAACCGGGGGCATGGTCGGCGGAACGGTCGGAATCGTCATGGGCAGCGACAGCGACTGGGAGACCATGCGGCGGGCGGCGGAGTTACTGCGCGAATTCGGCGTCCCATTCGAGTCCCGCGTAGTGTCGGCGCATCGCACGCCGCGCCTGCTCTGCGAGTACGCCGAGGGTGCCGCGCTGCGCGGCATTGCCTGCATCATCGCCGGTGCGGGCGGCGCAGCCCATCTCCCCGGCATGCTTGCCGCGATGACCATCGTTCCGGTACTGGGCGTGCCGGTCGCCTCGCGCCACCTGCAGGGCATGGATTCGCTGCTGTCGATCGTGCAGATGCCGCGCGGCGTACCGGTCGCCACCTTCGCCATCGGCGAGGCCGGCGCCGCAAATGCCGCGCTGTTCGCTGCGGCCATGCTGGGCATGCGGAACCCGGCGCTTGCCGAAAGGCTACGGTCGTTTCGTGCGGCGGAGTACGCACGCGTCGCGGCACTGTCGCTGCCGGAGCTCGCATGATCGCACCCGGGGCGACGCTCGGCGTACTCGGGGGAGGCCAGTTGGCCCGTATGTTCGCCATGGCCGCGCACCGCCTCGGCTATCGCGTGGCGGTGCTCGACCCGGACCGCGACTGCCCCGCGGCCGGCGTGGCAAACATCCAGGTCTGCGCGGCCCTCGACGATGCGAAAGCCTGGCATGCACTCGCCGCCGAGTGCGCGGCGATGACCATCGAGACCGAATCCGTGCCGGCCGAGGCACTGACGTATTTCGGTGCCCGCATGCCAGTGGCTCCCGGCGAGCGGGCGCTATACATCACACAGGACCGCACGCGCGAAAAGCGCTTTCTCACCGCCAATGGCTTCGCCACTGCCCCTTATCTGGCGATTGGGACACCGTCTGACGCCGATTCCCAAGGCATCGATGCCCTGCTGCCGGGCTTGCTCAAGGCAAGCCGCTTCGGCTACGACGGAAAGGGTCAGCACGTCGTGCGTTCACGGCAGGAACTTGCGAGCGCGGCGCGGCAGCTGCACGGCCCGGGCTTGCTCGAGCAGCGCGTTGAACTTGCCGCCGAGTTGTCTGTCATAGTTGCGCGCGCCGCTGACGGCGAAACGGCGGTACATCCGGTTCCACTCAACCGCCACGTCTCCGGCATCCTCGATCTGAGCGTCGTACCGGCGCCATTGCCGCAGGACATCAGCAGCCGCGCCGTAGCCGAAACGCTTCGGCTGGCGACACTGCTCGACTACTGCGGAGTACTGTGCGTCGAATTCTTTCTCACCACCGAAGGCCGTCTGCTGGTCAACGAAATTGCGCCGCGGCCCCACAACAGCGGCCACTTTACCCTCGATGCCTGCCGCACCTCGCAGTTCGAGCAGCAGGTGCGCACGCTGGCCGGCCTGCCGTTGGGCGATCCCGGGCTGGTGACGCCGCAACACGGCGTGGCAACGGCCAATCTGCTCGGCCAGCTCTGGGCCGATGGCGAGCCGTGCTGGAAGCAAGCGTTGTCCACCCCGAATGCCCACCTCCATCTTTACGGCAAGAGCACTCCTAGGCCGGGGCGCAAGATGGGGCATCTGACATGCATAGCCGACAACGTGACTGACGCGCAGGCCGCGGCGTCTCGTATTCGCGCCGTTTCGCAGTCTACGTCGACCGCATGACCCATCCGTTCGCTTGGGGTCTACCGGCGCGCGAGCAACGTGAATGGCCTGCTTGCCGAACCGATGTCTGCTCAGTCCGCCTGCCCGGCAACGGCTCGCATCTGCCGTTAAATGCCCGCCACCGGTTTGCGGATTCAACCGGTGGACGCAACAGATTGGCCATGGTCTTGTCTTCGCGCAAGCCAGCCAAGGCCACGCGGGCCTTGAACGCTGGATTGTGGGTACGGCGGGTTCGCCGCCCCGATGCCTTCTTCTTCATCAGAAACTCCCTGTTGCAAGACCGATTTCGGTCCGGCTTTATAGCCGGGGTTTCCACTTATAGCGCTGTTCAGATTTGCGCGGCCACTTCTGTTTTGGACGAGAGTGCGCAAACATGTTACCTTCCCGCCAATTGGGCGAGGCACCAGGGAGCCGACTATGTATCGCATATTGATCCAGGTATCGCTAGCTGCGCTTGCGCTCGTTTGCGGGCCGCCATCGTACGCGCAGAATTATCCCGGACGCACCGTGACCATCATCGCCCCCGTGGCAGCGGGCGCCAGCTCCGATATCATGGCCCGCATCCTCGCCGACAAGCTGCGCAAGCAATGGGGACAGACGGTCATCGTCGAGAACCGTCCCGGTGCCGGACTGAACATAGGCGCCGAGGTAGTTGCCAAGGCCCCGCACGACGGCTACACGCTGCTGTTCACGCCGCAGGGCCCGCTGGTGGCCAACAAGAGCCTGTATGCCAAGCTCAACTACGATCCCGACGCGCTGGCACCGGTTTCGGTGGTAGTCAAGGTCCCGCTCGTTCTGGTTGTGAACCCGAAAGTCCCGGCGCATACCGTGGACGAACTGATCGACTATGCCAAAGCCCATCCCGGCAAGCTCAACTATGCATCATCGGGTGGCGGCAGCACGCCGCATCTCACAGCCGAGCTGCTCGGGTCCAAGGCCGGCATCTCACTTGTCCACGTACCCTACAAGAGCAACCCGCCGGCTGTGAACGATCTTATGGGCGGACAGGTCCACTTGATGTTCCTGACTCTCGGACAAGTGCTTCCGCATATCCGGACCGGAAAGTTGCGCGCGCTGGCCATTGTCAGCGACCAGCGCAATGCCCTTCTGCCAAATAGCCCGACCATGAGCGAAACCCTGCCCGGATTCTCGGTGGCGCCCTGGTGGGGCATGGCGGCGCCAGCCAACACGCCAACCGCGATCACGACCAAGGTGGCCGCCGACGTAGCCGCTGCGCTCAAGCAGCCCGATGTCGTCAAGTGGATGGAAGACCAAGGCGGCTTTGAGGCGGTCGGCAGCACGCCGGCAGACATGGCGCGCTTCATGACGCAGGAACGCAAGCTGTGGGGCGACCTGATTCGCGCGATCGGCGCGACTGCCGACTGATGCCTGTCACCGAACACTCTGTGACAACCACATCATGGCCGACCCCGCTGATGCCCAGCGGTCGAGATCAGTGGGTCGCTCAGCTTTGCATGTCATAGACAACGGCGATATGCGACCGGCGGATTCCCGCGCAAGCTATGGATCTTCCGGCTTCTGGGTGCTGGCTGCACACAGGTTGCCTTTTCGCAAAATCTGTCTGCGCTGAAATCGAGCAGAAGTGGAAACAAATCAGTCCGGGACACTGGACCGCCTGTCATTTGTATTAGCAGCCTGAACACCAGGGAGAACGCCGTGATACCTGTAATGCCCAAAGATGACTGCCTGGAAGCATTCAGAAAAATGCTGCTGATACGGCGGCTGGAAGAGGCCTGCATCGACGCCGCACAGGAGAAAAGAGTTCCCGGACATTTTCATGTCTATATCGGTCAGGAAGCGACCGGCGTCGGCGTTATATCCGCTCTGGACAAAGGCGATTTCATTTATAGCACACACCGCAATCACGGGCATCTCATCGCGCGCGGCGCGGACCCCGGCATGACTCTTGCGGAAATTCTTGGCAAATCGGGAGGCTATGCAGGCGGCAAGGCAGGCACCTTGCATGGCTGCGCGCCTGACCTGAATTTCCCATTAAGCTCCGGCATTGTTGCAAGCATAATTCCCATCGCGGCTGGCACGGCCTATGCGATGAAGCAACGCAAGCTGCCCTATGTAAGTGCGGTGCTTTTCGGTGAAGGGGCAATGGAGGAAGGCGCTGCCTACGAAGCGCTCAACATCGCATCGCTATGGAAATTGCCGGTCTTGTTTATATGCGAGAACAATAGCGCAGAGGTGGATCGCAAACCCGGTGGCGGACAATATCATGCGCCCAATAATTCGATCATAGAAATCACGGACCTTGCCCGTGTCATGGGAATGACCACAGTGATTATAGACGGCCTCGATCTGGACGCCGTCTGGACAGGCGCCCGGGATGCGCGCGCTCGCGCCATACGCGGCGAAGGGCCTACATTTATCGAGGTGCGAACCGACACATGGCCCGGCGGTCAATGGCCGACTCTGGTTACAGGCCGTACAGACATACGTCATGCATGGACCAATGAAGTCCCCTCGCAATATGCGAAAAACGCCAAATGGTTCACACGCAACGATCCTGTTTTGAGTGTCGCACGCAAACTTCTCATGCTGGGCATAGCGGGAAAAGAAGAGTTGCAGAAGATTGACATCAGCGTCAGCCATCAAATGGCTGGCGCTGTTGAATTTGCTAATCAAAGCCCGTACCCGCCGGCAGAAGATGCGTATGCGCACGTCTGGCCAACTTGAACACCATATAACTGCCGGGAGAAATTACAGTGGCTGAGACAATGTTCGGCGTGACGAAAATCAAAGCAGTTGGCGACTTGATGCGCCGTGACGAGAACGTGGTGATCATCGGTGGCGCCAATTTTGGCGGGCTTCTGCATTCGCAATACATCAAACCCCTGTTCGATGAATTCGACGATCGCATCTTGCGCACGCCCAGCGCGGAACTTGGCTTTTGCGGCCTCGCTGTCGGCGCAGCCATTGCCGGACTTTATCCCATTGTGACCATAGGCACGGGAAGTTTCGCATTCGAAGCCTGGCCGCAAATCGTCAATGAAGCGCCGAATATAACTTATATGAGCGGCGGCAAAGTCAAGGTTCCCGTCATGTTTCATGCGCTCGTTGGCATAAGAATCTCCGGCGCTGCACAGCATTCTGCTCGACCGCAGGCCATGCTGATGCAGGCGGCGGGTTTGCAAATCATAGCGCCCTCACGCGCCAGCGATGTCGGCCCGCTCTTGCAGGCAGCGCGAGAAAGTGAGCGACCAACCTTCTGGATTGATCACGCGTTATTGTTTGAAGAAACCGGAGGTGTTGAGCCCGGTCCGATTCCCGCACTGGGCAAGGCGGCAATCGTGCGCAGAGGCAAGGACGTTACACTCGTCGGATATTCCATTGATCTGGTACGTTGCCTGAAAGCGGCCGCCAAGCTTGAAAAAGCCGGCATTGACGCGGAAGTCATAGACCTGCGCACGCTTTGTCCGCTGGACAGCGACACAATCTGCGAATCTGTCGGCAAAACCGGACGGCTGGTAATCGCTGATGAATGTTATCCTGCCGCCAGTGTCGCGTCTGAAATCGCCAGCATATTTACGGACAAAGGCTGGGGCTTGCTCAAGAAACCGGTTAAACGTCTCAATTTTCCCGCGGTGCCCGTGCCGTTGAGCCCACCGCTGGAACTCCATCTCATCCCAACCGTAGACAAGATCGTCGCGGCAGCAAAACAGCTGATGAATTAACACCGAGTACTGTCGACAGGCCCATATATGACCGGCGGCTATGGAGAAACTTGAACGGCGGGTATGGGGCGCTATGCATAGCTTTACATAGCGACCCACAGCAGCCCCACAGCCCCGAATTTCCCCAGCGTCCGGTTCCGCCAGCACCGGACACTCGATTAGCCGCGATTTCACAAATCAATCGTTCAGGACTGCCTCGCCTTGTCGCCAATCGACTGTGCCATTCGCGCCACCGCCGCGCACAGGTCATCGACGGTATTGGGCTTGTAGATCAGCTCGCGTATGCCCGCGGCAGGCGCCTGGGTGCGAAGTTCCTCGGTGATGTAGCCCGAGGCCAGCACCACCGGCAGATC
>CAIOLO010000140.1 GCA_903859155.1 uncultured beta proteobacterium | reverse complement strand
GTCTATTCGTTGCAAAGCTCCAAGCTGTCTATGACCGCATTGCGGCTGTTTGCCGATGCGTCACGTTTCCAGGTCAAGGATATTGATACCCAGGCGCGTTATCTACTCGGCGCGATAGCGGCAGAGAACAACCGGCAGGAACTGGCGGCACGTTATTGGAGCGGGTTAGATGCGCCGCCCCAACTCGATGCGGATGAATGGAGCCTGCGCCTGTCGCAATCTCTCGCCGCTGCGGGTCTGGTCCCCGCCAGTGCCGACATCCTGCGCGCGATGCTCACTGGTAAGAAAACATTGTCAGTTGCCCTGATGCGACGCGCAATGGCGGTGGTCGTCGAAATTCAGGAGGCCGGACAAACTAAAAGCGCCGACATCCTTTACCGCACCCTGCTGCCGCTCGCCGCCAGCCGCGAACGCCGCGAGTTGCTTTACGCCTTGGGTCGCGGCGCCGAGACTGCCGCAGACCATGCGCGTGCCGCCGACCATTTTCTCGAAGCGGCTTTGACGTTAGATCAACCTGTCCCCGATGCCCTTGCCGTCAACGCGCGTCTGAGTGCCGGGACAAATTTTGCCCGCGCCGGTTTCAGGGGGGATGCACGCAGTCAATTCGACTGGTTGTTGAACAACATCAAGGATGCCGAAATGCTGGAAAAAACCAGGCGTGAGCTGCAGAAACTGTAAGGGTCCCGTGCTCCTGTCAATGGTCGCATGAGACCTGGACAATCACGGTTGACGCCCGTTTCCGACGACGTGTAGTATCTCCGCAGTTCCAATCTGCAGAAATTTCCCCCTAAAGCGCAGGGGTTCCCCAGGCATTTACCAGGAGTAGTCATGATTCATTTCGTATTGCATGACCCCAAAGATACGGTTGCGGTGGTCGTGGTGGAGGGTGTGAAGGCGGGACAGGCTCTGACCGGCTGGATCATGGACGAGGATCGCACCATTTCGCTTAACGCCGAGCAGGATATTCCGATTGGTCACAAACTCGCGCTCAAAGACATCAAGAACGGCGAGACCATCATCAAGTATGGCATTGACATCGGCAAATCAGTTGCAGATATCAAGGCAGGTGCCCACGCGCACGTACATAACATTAAGACCAAGCGCTGGTAAGTCGGGCGCTGTATTTTGTGCTCGCGCTGAATTCCTCACGCAACGGAAATTCGTATCTAACGCACCGTTTTGCCGGTTTCCTTGCAGGTTCGCGCCGCGACTGAAGACCAAATACTCGCCCGTAGAGGCTCAATAAAATTTTGGAGAAATCATGATTTCCAGCAATACAACCTTCTGGGGTTATCGCCGTGAGAACGGCCGCGCTGGCGTGCGCAATCACGTCATCATCCTGCCGGTAGACGATCTGTCCAATGCAGCCTGTGAAGCTGTGGCGCATAACATCAAAGGCACGATGGCGATCCCGCATCCCTACGGCCGCCTGCAGTTTGGCGCCGACCTCGAGTTGCATTTCAGAACGCTGATTGGCACTGGCTGCAATCCGAACGTTGCTGCAGTGGTTGTCATTGGGATTGAAGATCAATGGACCCAGGACATCGTCAAGGCGATCGCCAAGACCGGCAAACCGGTCATCGGTTTCGGCATCGAATTACAT
>CAIOLO010000139.1 GCA_903859155.1 uncultured beta proteobacterium | reverse complement strand
GGGCGAGATTTTCGGCCGGTATACGAGCAGCTGAACGCCGGCGGCGAGCAGCGCCGCGCGCAGCGAGGGCGCCATGTCGCGCGCGCCAAAACCGTCCACCATAAGGCGTACGCTGACGCCGCGCTGTGCCGCATGGCACAGGGCATTGGCGACCCGGCGTCCGGTTTCGTCATCCTGGAAAATATAGGTTTCCAGATAGATATGCCTGCTTGCCGCGTCGATGGCTGCCGTCAGGGCGGGAAAATATTTTTCGCCGCAGATCAGCAACTCGACGCGGTTCCCGGAGGTGAAGTCCATCAGTGGCCTGGCCCGCCGGGATGCAGCTCGATATCGGCCGAGAGTGCCGCGTGGTCGGAGATGCGCGACCAGGGCAGACCGTGGTGGACCTGGGCATGCGTCACCGAGAATCCGCGCGTATAAATCCGATCCAGACGGAACACCGGCATCGTGCTCGGAAAGCTGCGCGCGGCCTTGCCATGGCGGTCGCGAAACGCCTCGGTAAGTCCGGTTTCGCTGATCAGACGCTTGCCTGCAAGGTTGCGCCAGTCGTTGAAATCCCCGGCCACGATCAGAGGCTCGTTCTCGGGGACCAGCAACTGCATGCGCTTGATCAGGGCGCCGATCTGGCGGCCGCGGATGCGCTCGGTCAGCGCAAGGTGCACGCACATGCAATGCAGGCGCCTGCCTTCGGCGAGGCCGATGACGCAATGCAGGATGCCGCGCCGCTCGAGGGCGTGTCCGGATATGTCTTGATTCTCCGCAGACAGAATTGGGAAACGCGACAGGATGGCGTTGCCGTGGTGCCCGTGATCGTAGACGGCATTGCGGCCGTAGGCATGGTCCTGCCACACCTGGTCGGCCAGGAATTCATACTGGGGCGCCGCGGGCCAGTTGTGGAAGCGCCGGGCGTTTTTCTGATGCTGCCCCTGGACCTCCTGCAGGAAGACGATATCGGCGGCGATATCGCGCAATTCGTCGCGCAGTTCGTTCATCATCATCCGCCGGTTGAATTGCGACAGGCCTTTGTGAATATTGTGGGTGACGATGCGTAGTTTCATGGGAATCCATCTCAAATCGCGGCTACATTATCGCCGCGCGGGCCTGCAGGCGGGAAATTGACCTGAATCAAGCATGGCAGGATGTTGATGTGGCACAGTAAATGCAGGATATTCCGCGAAACCGCACGCGCATGCGGGTCGTTGATGGAATGCCGTCTGAAAAGGGGGTTGCCATGTTCAAGCACATTCTGGTTCCCACCGATGGATCGAAGCTGGCCGACAAAGCGGTGCAGGCTGCCATCGAATTCGCGCGTGACTCGAAGGCGCGTGTGACGGTGTTTACCGCCATGCCGACCTATCCGGTACCAAGCCGCTCGCAGCTGTTGTCCGGAAAATTCGAGAATATCGCCAAGTACGAAGAGCGCACCTTTGCCAAGGCGGAAAAAATGCTCAGCCGCATTGTCGAATCAGGACGCTACGCCGGAGTTGAGGTAAAAAGCGAGGTGAAGCTGAGCGACGACCCCTACGCGGCCATCATCGAGGCGGCCAAGCGCAACGGCTGCGACCTTATTTTCATCGCCTCGCACGGGCGCACCGGGTTCCAGGAGTTGTTGCACGGCAGCCAGACTCACGAAGTACTGTCGCGCTCGAAGATCCCGACCCTGGTATTCCGCTGACCCGCGGGCGCCGCTCAAAGCGACGAATGCATGGCCAATATTGCGCATGATCCGAGTGTCCCAGCCGATGACCTGAGCGTCTACGATGATCCCGTGGCGCAGAGCGGGTTTGTGCGCGTGCGGGGCAGTGAGTGCGAAACGCTGCTGCTGATCGAAGGGATCCGCTGCGGCGCCTGCGCCTCGCGCAATGAAAAGACCATTGCCAGCCTGCCCGGGGTGCTCGGCGTGGAGGTGAATTTCTCCACGCATCGCGCCACGGTGCGCTGGGACGATTCGAAGATCAAGCTGAGTGCGATTCTTGCCGCGGTGGGGCGCATCGGCTATCGCGCCACGCCCTATGACCGCGATGGTGCCGATCGGCGTCGCCACCAGGAACGGCGCGATTCGCTCTGGCGGTTGTTTGTCGCCTGCTTTGGCATGATGCAGGTGATGATGTATGCGGTGCCGGTTTATCTTGCCGCCGATGGCGAGATGACGGCAGACATCGAGCAGTTGATGCGCTGGGCAAGCTTTGTGCTGACGGTGCCGGTCGTGGCCTATTCCGCCGCGCCGTTTTTTCGCGGCGCCTGGCGCGACCTGGCGGCGCGCCGACTGGGAATGGATGTGCCGGTCGCCATGGGTGTCGCTATCGCCTTTGGAGCGAGTGTGGTGGCCACCCTTGCCGGTGGCGCCGAGGTCTACTACGACTCGGTCACCATGTTCGTGTTCCTGCTGCTGCTGGGGCGCTACCTCGAGTTGCTCGCGCGGCAGCGCGCGGCGGCGGCGTTGGCGCACCTGAACCGGCTGATACCCGAATTTGCGCACCTGCTGAGCGCTTATCCGGGTTCCTTGGAGGCCGCGCGCATACCGGTGGCGGGCCTCAAGCCGGGCGACCACGTGATGGTCAAACCCGGGGAAACCTTTCCCGGGGACGGCATTGTCGTGCAAGGGGCGGGCTCCGCAAGCGAGGCGCTGCTGACCGGCGAGGCGCGCCCGGTATTGAAAGAACCCGGCAGCGGGGTTACCGGCGGCGCGCTCAACATTGCCTCGCCGTTGCTGGTGCGCATCACCCGGGTGGGCGAGGACACGGTGCTCTCCTCGATCCTGCGCCTGGTCGGGCGCGGTACCGCGGAGAAACCGCGGCTCATCAGGCTGGCCGACCGCGTTGCCTCGCATTTCATCCTGGCGGTGCTGACCCTCGCCTTGCTCGCAGGCATCTACTGGATGAGCACCGATGCGTCCAGGGTGGTGCTGGTGGTGGTGTCGGTGCTGGTGGCCACCTGTCCGTGTGCGCTCTCCCTGGCCATGCCGGTGGCGCTGACCACGGTGACCGGGGCGCTGGCGGGCCGCGGAGTGGTGGTATGCAAGGGTCATGCGGTGGAGGCGTTTGCCGGCGCGACCGACGTCGTGTTCGACAAGACCGGCACCCTGACCCGCGGCGAACCGCGCCTGATCGAGGCTGTGGCGCTGGCTGCCCTGGCGCGCGATCGCTGCCTGGTCATCGCGGCCGCGCTGGAGGCCGCGTCGGAACATCCCATAGCGCGCGCGTTCGCCAGCATCGATTCAAGCCCGTCTGCCCATGCCTTGGAACTGGAAATGCGGGAAATTCGCAATGTTCCCGGCGCCGGAATTGAAGCGCGCGTTGGCGGGCGTTTGATGCGCCTGGGCAATGCCGGATTTGTGCGGGAATTGAGCAAATCGGCGCTTCCCGTGGAAGAATCCCGCGACACCATGATCTGGCTGGGTGATGCGGACGGCGTGCTCGCCTCGTTCCGCCTGGCCGATACCTTGCGGGCCGAGTCCGCGCAGGTCGTCCAGTGCCTTGCAGACGCGGGTCTGGCGGTACATCTGCTCAGCGGCGATGATCGCGCCCCAACCCTGGAACTGGCAGGCATGCTGGGTATCCGCAATGTCGAGGCAGGCGCCAATCCGGAGCGCAAGCTCGAATACGTACGTGCCCTGCAGCAGGCCGGCCGCAAGGTGGTGATGGTGGGCGATGGCATCAACGATTCACCGGTGCTCGCGCAGGCGGATGTGTCGATTGCGATGGGCACTGGCGCACGCCTTGCGCAGACACAGGCCGATGTGGTGCTGCTCGAGGGCGCAATTGGCGCGCTGCCGGCAACTTTTTCGTTGTCGAGCCAGACCATGCGGGTGATCCGGCAGAACGTGATTTGGGCTTTCTGCTACAACCTGCTGGTGCTGCCCATGGCCTTTGCCGGCGCCCTGACGCCCTGGGCCGCGGCCATCGGCATGTCCGCCAGTTCACTCATCGTGGTGCTCAATGCACTGCGTCTGCAGGAATTCAAGCCGGCAGCGGGCCGGCCGGCCGGGGCGCCGCTGCACGCGCCGGTTGTGGGGTAGGCAATGGAGATTCTCTACCTGCTGGTCCCCGTGAGCGTGGTGCTGGTGTTCCTGACCGGGGCGATATTCTGGTTTGCGCTCGCCAGCGGCCAGTTCGACGACCTCGAAGGACCGGGTTACCGGATTCTCGATGATGACGACATGCCGGTGATACTTGATTTGGATCAAGTTCCCCCGAGGGAGGGGCGCTAGGATTCGCCGACAGTTGTAATAACGATAGTGGCGGAACGAGGGATGAAACCAGATACCAATTACAACTACCGGGTAGTGCGCCAATTTGCCGTCATGACCGTGGTTTGGGGCGTGGTCGGCATGCTCGTTGGCGTGATCATCGCAGCGCAACTGATCTGGCCGGAACTGGGATTCAATCTTCCCTGGCTGGGTTACGGCAGGCTGCGCCCGCTGCACACCAATGCCGTGATTTTTGCGTTCGGCGGGTGCGCGCTGTTTGCCACTTCCCTTTATGTCGTGCAGCGCACCTGTTATGCAAGGCTTTTCGGGGGGGCGCTTGCGGAGTTTGTGTTCTGGGGTTGGCAGGCGGTGATTCTGCTCGCGGCGATAACCCTGCCTCTGGGCTATACCTCGGGCAAGGAGTACGCCGAACTCGAATGGCCGATCGATATCCTGATTACGCTGGTCTGGGTGTCCTACGCGATTGTGTTTTTCGGCACGCTGGCCAAGCGCAAGATGCCGCACATCTACGTGGCCAACTGGTTCTTCGGCGCCTTCATTCTCACGGTAGCGGTGCTGCACCTGGTGAACTCGGCGGCGCTTCCGGTGTCGTTCTGGAAATCCTATTCGGCGTATGCCGGTGTGCAGGACGCGATGATTCAGTGGTGGTACGGGCACAACGCCGTGGGCTTTTTTCTCACGGCGGGCTTCCTCGGCATGATGTATTACTTCATCCCCAAGCAGGCCGAACGTCCCATCTACTCCTACCGGCTGTCGGTGGTGCACTTCTGGGCGCTGATCTTCACCTACATGTGGGCGGGGCCGCACCACCTGCATTACACTGCGCTGCC
This sequence comes from uncultured beta proteobacterium, assembly GCA_903859155.1. Taxonomy (GTDB): domain Bacteria; phylum Pseudomonadota; class Gammaproteobacteria; order Burkholderiales; family SG8-39; genus 2-02-FULL-62-17. The sequence continues at coordinate 395 of CAIOLO010000139.1, read as the reverse complement.
CGACTGGACGCAGTCCCTGGGGATGGTGTTCTCCCTGATCCTGTTGGCGCCCTCCTGGGGCGGCATGATCAATGGCGTAATGACCCTCTCGGGCGCCTGGCACAAGCTGCGCACCGATCCGATCTTGAAGTTCCTCATCGTTTCGCTTTCCTTCTACGGCATGTCGACCTTCGAGGGGCCGATGATGTCGATCAAGACGGTGAACGCGCTGTCGCACTACACCGACTGGACCATCGGCCACGTGCATTCGGGCGCGCTCGGCTGGGTGGGGCTGGTGAGCATGGGCTGCATCTACTTCCTCATCCCGCGGCTGTTCGGGCGGCCGCAGATGCACAGCATCAAACTGATCACCGTGCATTTCTGGCTGGCGACCGTGGGGATAGTGCTCTACATCG
>CAIOLO010000138.1 GCA_903859155.1 uncultured beta proteobacterium | reverse complement strand
AGATATCGCGGTATTCCCCTGGTACGGCGGACTTGCGATCGGCTGGTTGTATGGCGCGGCGGAGTTTCTGGACGTACAGGAATACCGAAATGTACAGCGCTGGGCCAAGGCCATTTTTGCGAGACCGGCGGTCAAGCGCGGGCGGATGGTCAACCGCACCAGCGGCGATGCGTCCGAACAGCTCAGCGAGCGCCACGACGCCAGCGACTTTGACACCCGGACACAGGACAAGAATGCAGGACCACGCTCCTGAATTTTCTGTCGCATTAACAGCGTGCAGGCGCGGCGGTCAGTTCCAGCGTAGGCACATCATCGGCAGATACTCCTTTGAGCCAGTCACTGGAGCTCTATTGCGGCCTAATGGAAGCCCTGCGCGGCAACCGCCACGGGCAGCATAGCATCCGCGTCAACGATAAGTTCCGCGTGTGTTTTGTGTGGACGCCCAAGGGCCCGAAGGACGTTGAGATTGTGGACTACCACTGAATAGGAGTATGAACTTGAGCAAGAAACTGCCCCCCATTCACCTCGGCGCGCAATTGCGGGAGGAGTTCATGATTCCGCTGGGACTTTCCAGCAATGCGCTTGCACGCGCGCTGAACGTTATCTGTCTGCCGAGAACCGAATTGTGATGGAGCAACTGAAAGGCCGCCTGCGCCTCAGCGCCCGGATGCTGCCATCGAGTGTCACGAGCGGCTTAGCGGACTCCTGCGCTACTATCTCCCGCGAGGTGGCCTGAGCGGTGTGTTGTGGCTGGGTGGGGCGGGTTTGATGTCGTTGGCACATAAGTGGCGACAGGAGTCACTGCTGGGTCTCCTCGTTTCGACGGTGTGGGAGCGTTCCCTGCGTTCATGAATTACACAGTGTTTTATCGTTCAACCTGACTTGCAACCGAGATCGCGGCAATACAACGATTATGTTTTTCCGTAAATCAGCACTGATTGGCTTTTTGACCTAACGGGTTCCTATTTGGGCTCGATGCCTGCTGAGCACATCAGCCTGGTGGAGAGTAATTATTTAGAAACCTACCAAAGGGAGTATGAATATGTGTCGAGTCCTGCGAGATCTCATTTCAATCGCGCTGACGATGGGCGTTATGGCATTCGCCGCGGCAGCAGATTTTCCGACCAAGCCGGTGCGCCTGGTGGTTCCCGCGCCGCCCGGGGGCACGCTCGACCTCGAGGCAAGGCTGTTGGCGAGCAAGCTGCAGGAACTGTGGCGGCAGCCGGTGCTCGTCGAGAACCGGGCCGGCGCGAGCACCGCGATCGGCGTCGACTTCGTGGCGAAAAGCGCGCCCGACGGCCACACCATGGTGATCAACGCGGTGCCGATCGTCACCGTGCCGCATCTGCAGCGCGTCCCCTACGAGCTCACCCGTGACCTGGTCGGGGTGATCCAGGTCGCCGTGGTCCGATACGCGCTCGCCGTCCATCCCAAGGCCGGTGTGTCCTCCTTCAAAGAGTTCGTCGAACTGGCCAGGAGAGAGCCCAAGCGGCTCAACTACTCCAGCGGCGGCGCGGGAACCGGTTCGCATCTTTACATCGAACTGGTGAGAAGCGCCGCCAAGATAGAACTCACCCACGTGCCCTACAAGGGCGACGGGCCGGCACTGCAGGCGCTACTGGCGGGCGAGGTCGATATCATGTTCAATACCACGGTAACCATCGTGCCTCTGGCGAAGGCAGGCAAAGTGCGCGCGCTGCTGGTGGACGGCACCAAGCCCTTCGAAGGCCTGCCCAATGTCCCGACCTTCGAGAGCCTCTACCCCGGTGTCGGGATCGACGGCTGGCACGGCGTGTTCGCGCCTGCGGCGACGCCCAAGGATATCGTCGACAAAATTGCCGTGGACATGCGCGCGGTCATCTTGTCTCCCGACCTGTCGGGGCGGCTGCATGAAATGGGCTTCGAGGCCACCGGCGTTCTGCCCGAGTCGTTCAACCCGATCATGCGCCGCGATTTCGAACGCTGGGGCCGTATCATCCGCGAGAACAACATTCGTGCGGATTGAAACTCGGGGAGCGCTTGCATGCAGACAGTGACAGGACGGCATACCGTTGCGGGCGTCGATATCGGCGGGACCTTCACCGATTTCGTTGGGTTCAACAGCGCATCCGGAGAGCTTGTGGTCACCAAGGCGCGCACCACTCCCAGGGAACTCACCGTCGGCATCCTCGATTGCGTCAGGAAGTCGGGCATTTCGCTTGCGGCGCTGGAGACGCTGTTTCACGGCTCGACCCTGGTGATCAACGCCATCATCGAGCGCACCGGCGCGAGAACCGGCCTGGTGACCACCCGCGGTTTTCGCGACATCCTGGAGATCGGCCGGGGAAACCGTCCCGACAATTACGACATTTTCTACCAGAAACCCGCCCCGTTCGTGCCGCGCGAGTGGCGCTTCGAGGTGGGCGAGCGCCTGGCCTGCGACGGAGCTGTCGTCACCCCCTTGAGCGTCGCTGACCTGGATCGCGTGATCGAGGCTGCGCGCGCCCAGGATCTGCAGGCGCTCGCCGTATGTTTCCTGCATGCCTACGCCAACGCCGCGCATGAAGAAAGCGCGCGAGAACACCTGCAAGCGGCGCTTCCCGGGGTGTATGTGTGCACCTCCTCGGAGGTCTCGCGAGAATGGCGCGAGTTCGAGCGCACCTCGACCACGGTGCTGAACGCCTTCGTCGGACCCAAGGTCGAGCAGTACGTGTCGCGCCTGGAGGCGGTGGCCGCCGCGGGCGGATTCGCCGGCCGCCTTTACCTCATGCAATCAAGCGGCGGCGTCATGACCACCGCGCGGGCCAAGCGCTACCCGGTCGCGATGGTCGAGTCAGGCCCGGTAGCCGGGATGATCGGCGCCGCGCACGTCGGCTCGCTCATCGGCGCGAACCTCGTGATCGGCTTCGACATGGGGGGCACCACCGCCAAGGCATCGCTGATCGAGGACGGCACGCCCAAGATCACCCAGACTTACTACGTCAACGGCTACGTGCGCGGGCACCCGCTGCAGGTACCGACGATCGAAATCGTCGAAGTCGGAACCGGGGGCGGCAGCCTCGCGTGGATCGACGATCTTGGCGCGCTCAAAGTCGGCCCGCGCAGCGCGGGCGCCGAACCCGGTCCGGTTTGCTTCGCCTCGGGCGGCACCGAGCCCACCGTGACCGATGCCAACGTGATCCTGGGCCGCATCAACGCCGAGCGCTATCTCGGCGGAGAAATGGCGCTCGATGTCGCCGCGGCGCGCGCGAGCATACTCAGCAAGGTGGCCATTCCTCTGGGCCTTTCCCTCGATGACGCCGCCGCGGGCATTCTCACCATCGCCAATTCGAACATGGCGCTCGCCGTGCGCGGCATCACCATCGAGAAAGGCGTCGACCCGCGGCAGGCGACCATGGTCGCGTTCGGCGGCGGCGGGCCGCTGCAGGCGGTCGCGATTGCGCGCGACATCGGTATCCCGCGCGTGCTGATCCCGACGCTGCCTTCGTGCTTCTCGGCGCTGGGCATGCTGCTGGCCGACGTGAGGCACGACCTGGTGCGCACCCACGTGCGAGCGTTTCCGCCTGAGGACACCGCCGATCTCAACCGCATTTTCGATGAGCTTCGCAGCGAGGGGATCGCGCGTCTGGCGGCCGCGGGCATCGCAGGGGCCGACATCGATTGCGCCTGTTCGCTCGACCTGCGCTACATGGGCCAGCAGTGGACCCTCACCACGCCGATTGGCGCGGAGCGCGTGGCCGACGAAGCCTGCGCACAGATTCGCCAGGCGTTCAACCGGCTCTATGAAGCCCGCTTCGGACATTCGTTTGCCGACATCCGCACCGAAGTGGTGAACCTGCGCGTCGTCGCTTCAGGACGCAGGCCCAAGCCGGGCTTTCCACGCCTTGCCTGCCGCGCGCACGGCGCGCCCGCTTACCTCACGAGGCGTGTGCATGTCGACGGGCTCGGACATGTCGAATGCCCGGTATTCCGGCGCGAAGACCTTCTCGCGCTCGACCGCATTGTGGGGCCGGCGCTGGTCGAGGAAGGCAACGCCACGACCGTGCTCGGCGAGGGCGATGCGCTCGAAGTCACCGAACACGGCTTTCTCCTCATCCAGGTGAAGGGGCGCGAATGATGAATAAGAATTCGGCAAGCGGGAACGCGGCAAAGGCGAAGCCGATCACGGCGGCCTCCGCCGAAGCCGCGCACGAGCGCGTCGACCCGATAACCCTCGAAGTGGTTCGCAACGGCCTGGTCGCGCTGGTCGTGGAGATGACCGAGAACCTGATCCGCACCGCGTACAGCCCGATCGCCGCGGAGATCAAGGATTTTTCGATCGGCCTGCTCGATGCGGCGGGCGACGCGATCGCCCAGGCCCCCGACGGCGTGCCGATGTTCTGCGCCGATCTGAACACCGCGATCAAAAAAGGCCTCGTGCTTTTCAAGGATGAAGGATTCCAACCCGGCGACATCATCCTGTCCAACGACACCGAGACCAACGGCCAGCACGTCAATAACATGGTGGCCTATGCGCCGATCTTCGCCGAGGGCGTGCTGCTCGCCTTCGCCGCGGTGCGCTCGCACTGGATCGATGTCGGCGGCATGGCCGTCGGTTCGATAGCGAACAACTCGCGCGACGTCTTTTCCGAGGGCATCCAGCTGCCCTTCGTGAAGGTCTACCGGGCGGGCGTGCCCGACGAAGGCTTGCTTCGCATCATCCGCACCAACACGCGCTTTCCCGAACTGGTCATGGGCGACATGCGCGCGCAGATATCGGCCTGCCGCCTGGGCGAGCGGCGCTTCCTCGATCTCATCGGCCGCTACCGGCGCGAAACGGTCATGGCCTGCATACGCAGGATCTGGGACGAAGCCGAGGTGCTCGCGCGGCGCGCGGTCGAGCGCATACCCGACGGCGTGTACGAGGCTTCCTGCCGCATGGACAACGACGGCCTCACGCTCGATAGCCCGATACCGCTCAAGGTGAAGATCACCGTCGCCGGCAGCGACATGAGCATCGATTTCTCCGGGATGTCGCCCCAGGTCGCCGGGCCTTACAATTCACGCGCCTCAGAGACCATCGCCCGGGTCGGCTTCAAGTGCGTGACCACGCCGCACCTGCCGACCAACGAAGGGGCGTTTCGCAATCTGAAGATCATCTCGCCCGAGGGTACGATCCTCAAAGCCCATCCGAACGCGCCGATGTCCTTGTTCAACATGGCGGTGGTATCGACTATCGATCTCATTTTGCGGGCGTTGCATCCGGCGCTACCCGAATGCATCACCGCCGGAAACTCGGACAACATTGGCCTCTCCAACCTGATCGGCATCGATCCGCGCACCGGAAAACTGTTCCAGACCTTCGTTCCCTACATCGGCGGCTGGGGCGCGCGCCCCAGCGGGGACGGAACCAATGCGGTCGTTTCGCTCGCTCAAGGCGACGTGCGTTTTCTTCCGGTGGAAGTGCATGAGACCGTCGATCCGGTGCGCGTGCGCGAATTCGCGCTGCGCCCGGACTCCGGCGGCGCTGGCACCTGGCGCGGCGGCCTGGGCGTCGTGTTCGTGCGCGAGGTGCTCACCCACTGCTCGTACAACGGCCGCTACGAACGGACCCTCGATCCGCCCTGGGGCTTCGACGGCGGCAAGCCCGGCGAGATCACCCGCACCTCGGTGGTGCGAGCCGGCGAAGGCCGCGAGGCGGCGCTGCCGCTCAAGTGCGAAGACTTCGCGCTCGAGGAAGGCGACATCGAATGCCTGCATACCGCGGGCGGCGGCGGCTTCGGGCCGCCTTGGGCGCGCGATTCTGAGCACGTGCGCCGCGATGTGGTGGGCGGCTACGTGTCGCTCGGGGCGGCGCGCGAGCAGTACGGCGTGGCGCTCGACCCGCTGACTTTCGCCGTCGATCAGGCGGCGACGCTGAACTTGCGCGAAGCGATGCGGCACGCGAGCGGCGACTGATCGAACTCGCTCATCGGATGCTCAAGTATCGTCGCGCACAACAGGCAGGCGCCCAGCCACTCGGCCAAGGTGGTGCGAAAAGCAATATGCTCGGTGATTTTTTCATTGGCGCGCACGCCGCTGTGGCAGGGCATGCGATTCTGACTCGGGATACACGGCGCTTCGCAGCGTATTGTCCCAGTGTGAAATTGATGGTGCCGGACATATCGGCACGAATGCTCCAGGTCCAATAACACTCGCCCAGATGAGGTGAATCCATGAAGATTGTCCCGAAAATCCTCCTGCCCGTGCTGCTCGCCGGGCTTAGCCTGCAGCAGTCGGCCATCGGGCAGGCTTACCCCAATAAGCCGGTGCGAATCTTCCAGGCTAACGGAGCGAGCGGACCACCGGATATGGTGCTGCGCGGAGCAGCGCAGGCGCTGTCCCAGGCGCTCGGCCAGCAGTTCATCGTCGAGAATCGCAGCGGTGCCGACGGCATCATCGCCTTCGATAGTTGCGCCAAGGCGCGGCCGGACGGCTACATTCTGTGCCAGGGTGCGGTGTCGCATATCGTGTTGAATCCCCTGATGCGCGCCAACATGCCTTATGACATTTCGCGTGACTTCGTGCCGGTGGCGCACCTGGGCACCACCCACAATTCGATCGCGGTCAATTCCGCGGTTCCGGTGAACTCGTTGCGAGAGTTGTTTGAACTCGCTAAAGCAAATCCGGGAAGGATTTCCTGGGGATCGGACGGCCAGTCCGGCCCAGCGCACCTGTATATGGCCTGGCTGAAAAATTCCCGGGGTATCAGTTTCCTCGATGTGCCCTATAAGAACGCGCAGGTGGCCTGGATGGCGATGCTGGCAGGTGACATCCAGGCATCGATCACCATACCGAGCCTTGCGGCGCCCGCGGTAAAGGCCGGCCGGGCCAAAGTGCTCGGCATCAACGGCGACGTGCGCTCCGCCATACTGCCGGATGTGCCGCTCTCGGGCGACGCAGACGCCGAGTTCGGCAAGGTGCTGATCACCATCTGGTTCGGGCTCCTGGCACCAACGGGTACGCCGAAGGAAATTGTGAACCGCTTGCATGCCGAAATAACCAGGGGGTTGCTGCAAAACGATGCGATGCGGGAAAAATTCCTGGGTTCCCAGGGCGTCTTGGTTCATTCCGACGCGAGCGCATCCCCTGAAGCCTTTGGCGAGTTTATTCACCGCGAGCGCGAAAAGCTGGCGGCGCTGGTGAAGGTGACCGGAGTGAAAATAGAGTAGGCCTCTGGTTTTAGGTGGCGAGTGGAGTTATTTTGAACACCATCACTTGCGAGCGTTAAATCGCCGGAGGGCGTTGGTTGCCCTTCGTGCACGCCGGGCACCGAGTTCATCAGCCGCGCGTAGGCGTCGGTCGCGCCGCCGGGAGTTCTTCGTATCTGCTCAGTCTTGCTCAGGTCGAGACAGGCCGCTACAACAACGTCAGCGAGGTGGTTCGAGCTTGACTGCGGCTTCGTGAAGACGCCGAGCGTCGGCAGGCTATGGAGTCCCAGGTTTTGCATGCTGACATTACTGCGGGCTTTGCTGTCCAGGTATTGCATAAATCTTATTAATTTATTGTTAGAAATGTAATATTGACGTACACATTGGGTCTATTGGCATACCGTTATTGAAATATTCCGCTCTGCATATTGTCGAAGTGGACTGTCAACAATGCGCCTTGCGCGCCTGCCTCAACCGCGCCAGGAGAGTGCGGGTCACCAGCGCAGGCGGCCGCTGATTCAATCCTCCATCTTGATGCCGGCCACTTTCACGACCTTCGCCCATTTCTCGATCTCGCTCTTGATCCAACCATCGAACTCAGCGGGCGTGTTGCCAACCGGCTCGACTCCAGCCTCGGCGAGCCGCGTCTTCACCTCTGGGAGTTGCAGCATTCTCACGAATGCGGCGTTGAGCCGGTTGACTGTGTCGCGCGGCGTCGCGCGCGGAACCACTACGCCCATGACGCTGGTCACGGCGAATCCCGGCAGTACTTCGGCAACGGTGGGAATCTCAGGGGCGCTCTGCGCCCGCTCGGGGCTGGCAATGGCGATGTGTTTGAGCCGTCCGGCTTTGGCGTAATTCTGGATCGCGTACAGAGGATCGATGATGAGATCGACGCGTCCTGCGAATACCTCCGGATAGGCCGCCGCGGTACCTTTGAAGGGAACGTGCAGGATGTCGATGCCGGCCATTTGCTTGAGCAGCTCGCCGGCAAGGTGCATCGAACTGCCGCTGCCCGGAGAAGCGTAGGTGAGCTTGCCTGGATTTTTCTTCGCCAGCGCGATCAACTCGCGCAGCGTATTGGCCTCGAGGCTGGAACTGGCCGCAATGCCAACGTGCGACACGCCGGTCATGGCGACCCCGGACAAATCGCCCACAGTGTCGAATCCGAGTTTGCGCAGTGCAGGGTTGATGACGTGTGCGGTCACGACGATGCCGACGGTGTGCCCATCCGGGGCGGACCTGGCGACGAATTCGGTGCCAAGCGCGGAACCTGCGCCTGGCTTGTATTCCACCAGGACGGGCTGACCCAGAATAGCCTGAAGAGGCGGCGCGTACACCCGCGCCATGATGTCGATGCCCCCGCCGGGGGGATTGGGCACGATCAGCCGCACCGGCTTGCTCGGAAAGGCCTGCGCGAACGCGCCGGGCGCGGCGAGCATCCCGCAGACCGCGGCGAACAAGACGGTGAACCTGATGGTGGATTTCATTTCATTTTCTCCGTGGTTGATTCCTGTTTGCGCGCCTGCTCCGGCGCCAGCGCGATGCCGGCGATCCAGGTGCGGGCTGCCGCCCAAAGCTCGCCGGTGAGTCCGGAATACCAATGGTTCGCGCCGGGTATGAGCGCGAATCCGGCTCCGGGGATCCGTTTCACCAGGGTGTCGCCCGTCTGCGCGAGCGTGTGGTAGCCGCTGTCGCGCTCTTGTCCGCCCAGCGTGATGAGCAGCGGCGTTCGCACCTTTGGCAGGCGGGTGACGAAGTCGTAGCGGTTCTCCGGCCCGTATTTGTCCGTGAAAGTGCGTGCCGAAAAAACGTTGAACGTCGGAATCGTCACCGACAAGAGGGCGTCGGGTTCGCCTGAGGCCTGCAGCATTTGCGCCCGGCTGTAGTCGCGCACGAATTCTGCGCCCCCTGCCGCTTCGCGCATCTGTTCGTGGCAGAACCTGGGTGGCGAACTGGCAATCGCCAGGCACACCCGCGCATCGAATCCCTCCGCCAGGAAATGCACGGTCTTCACCGCGCCAAGGCTGTGCCCCCATACACCGATGCGCTGGTATCCAGCCGCGCTGGCGAAATCGATCCACGCCTTCCAGTCGTGATGGCAATCGTCCACGATCTCGAAGGCAGCCCCCAGCCGGCCCCGGGTGCGCCGCAAAGTCTCTGAATCTGAAACCGGCTGGCTGTAGACCAGGTCGTGGCCGCGGTTGTTCACCCTCAGCACATCGCAGCCGGCCGCGAGCAGCAACTCGCCCAGGGGGGCGTATAAGCGGGGATCGTAGAAATTGGCGCCGACACCGTGGTGGCAGATGAACAGGTCGACGCTCAGGCTGCTGTCGCCGATCGATGCACCGCGATAAAGCAGGCCGTCCAGGCGCACGCCGTCACCGGTTACCGTACTGACAAGTTCTGCCATCATGGGCCTGCTCCTCCAGGAAAATGACTCTAACCAGTAAGCACCGGGTCATGGGTTAAAGGAAACGCTGCAGGCTGGCGGGCGCACTCCACCGCGGTAGACTGAGTCAGCGTACCTTTCCCGCCAGTCCGGAAAAAATGACGCCTTCCCCGCGCGCGTCTCTCCACGAGTATCAATGTCGGGAAAATCAGTTCGAGGGTTTGATATTGGCGGCCTTGGCTATGGCCGTCCAGCGGGAGATGTCCGATGAAATCATCCTCGAGAGCTCCTCGGAAGTGTTTGCCGAGGGCTCCACCTGAAACGAAAGGATTCGCTCCCTTACCTCGGGCAGTTTGACGATACGATTGATCTCTTCCTGCAGCTTCCTTGTGATCGGGGAAGGCGTCCCCGCCGGAGAAAGAAAAGCCATCCACCCCTGAATCTCCATGTCCGGGAAGCCCGACTCTACCAAGGTGGGAGCATCCGGAAAAAACGACGAGCGTTTGGCCGACGTTACTGCCAGAAGCCGCACCTTCCCGCTTTTGAGCGCGGCCGTTACCGGCGGCGCATCGACGATTCCCATCAGTGCATCACCAGCCATGACGGCATTGGCCGTCTCGTTGGTTCCTTTGTACGGAATGTATTCCATCGGCAATCCGGAGCGCAGTTTGAACAGCTCCAAGGCAAGCTGAAAGATGCCGGCCGAGCCGGCGAAGTTTGCCTTGTTCGGTCTGGTTTTCAGGTATTCGATCAATTCAGGCACGGAGCGGATCGGTTCAGAGGCGTTGACGACCATCAGCAGTGGAAAGCTCACTACGGTCGAGATCGGCACGAAATCGGCAGTGGACGAATACGGGAGTTTCGCGAACATGATTGGATTTATTATGATGGCGGTGCTTGGCGACATCAGCAGGGTGTGTCCATCGGGGGCAGATTTTGCAACGAACTCCGTGCCGATTATTCCGCCGGCGCCGACCCTGTTTTCAACCAGTACCGGCTGGCCAAATGCTTCCGAGAGTTTCTGACCAACCACTCTGGCGATGATGTCGGTGCCTCCTCCAGCGGCAAATGCGACGATGATCCGGATGGGTTTGGATGGATAGCTTTTCGCCGGATCACCCTGCGCCTGCGCCGTAATGGCGAAAAGAATCGCAAGAATGAACGTCGCTGGATGCAGGCTGGATCTGGTGCTCATGGGAAACCCCCTCTATGGAAGCGTTGAACGTGCGGATCAACCGATCCGGGCATGATCTTTCGGCACGACCTCGTTACCGGTGTTGTCACCTCGATACCTGACTACTCCGACAATCTGCCCATTTAACATGTCGCTCTCATCGTTGGCAAGAAAAACCACGGTACGGGCGACCTGGTCCGCTGTCATCGTGACCGGACTTGGATTGGCCTGGGCCTGCGCAACCTGTTCAGGCGTCCTTCCGAGGAGAGGCACCATGCTGGTCGCCGTACCCGCCGGAGCTACGGCGTTTACCCGAATTCCAAAGGGTGCCAGCTCAATTGCCAGCGTATAGGTGAGGCCGTTCACCCCGGCCTTGGCGGAGGTGTAGGCCGCACTTTCCGCCAAACCCGAAAAGGCCCGGACCGAAGAGCAGTTGACGATCACGCCGTAATGCTGTTTGATCATTTCCCGGGCATAAGCCCGGCAGAAGCTGAACGTGCCGTACAAATTGACACCCAGAAATCGATTCCAGTCCAGATGAGCCGGCGCCTGGAGAGGGAAGCGCAGTGCAATGTGGAATTGATTTGGCTTACCGCTTGATTGGGGCTCTGCAAAACATCATAAAATGCAATTTTCAGAGACAGAATGATCAACCCGCAATCACGCAAACACAAGGAGTAGACGATGCCGATTCCAATCCGCAGGGTGGTTACCGGGCACGACGAGAAAGGCAAGGCAGTTGTGCAGATAGACGAAATAGCCAAAAGCGGGAAGTCGCATCGCCCTGGATCGCATGGGACCGTCATCTGGACAACCGACGGCTATCCGGTGAACAATGACGGTAACGAAGACGCGTCAACCCGAAAGGTGGGCACCAATCTCGCCAATGGCACGGTGTTCAGAGTGTCGCAATATGAGCCGGGTGTGGCGCCGCGCAATCATCGCTCCGAGAGCATCGACTACGCCGTGGTCATCGCAGGCGAGATCGATATGGAACTCGACGAGACCACTGTGCACCTGAAGGCCGGCGACGTGCTGGTACAACGTGGCACCATACACAACTGGGTAAACCGCGGCAACGAGACCTGCATCATCGCGTTTATTTTGATTGGCGCGCATCCGGTAAATACAGGCAAGGAACCCCTCAAAGCCGTGAATTGACCCTCCCGACTATCCCCAAAGGAGCAAAAGAAATGCGATTGTCTCGAATTGTTTTGCGCGCGGCGTTGTTTGGCCCGATCTGCGCTCCTTTCATGGCGTTCTCCCAGGCGTTTCCCGTCAAACCTGTCCGAATCGTGGTATCCGCCGAACCGGGAGGTTCGCCGGACATCACCGCACGAACACTCACGCCCAGAATGAGCGAACAGCTCGGCCAGCCTGTGATCGTCGAGAACCGCAGTGGAGCCGGCGGCCAGGTTGGGGCGCAGGTGGTGGCGCGTTCCGCACCGGATGGATACACCATTCTCCTCGGCAACGGCGCCAACCATTTCTTTTCGATATTTGCCTACAAGAGTCTGGCTTACCACCCCGTGAAGGATTTCACGCCTATCACGGATCTTGTGGAACCCGTGGTGTTCATTGCGGCTGGCGTTTCTTTCCCCCCGAACTCGGTAAGAGAATTAATCGATTATGCGAGGCGCAATCCAGGCAGGGTTTTCTTTGGGACAACTGGCGTTGGCGGTGCGTCGCATCTTTCGATGGAGCAGATTGGTCTCATCAGCGGAGTGAAAATGGAGCACGTCCCGTTTAAAGGCGCGGCCCCTCTTATCTTGAATATGCTCTCGGGCCAGGTACCTGTCGGCGTCGCGACCTTGTCTGCGCTAAGCCAGCATGTGCGCGCCGGAAAATTAAAACTGCTTGCGGCGATGTCCTTCAAGCGCTCCTCGTTGGAGCCCGATGTGCAAAGCATTGCGGAAGCGGTGCCGGATATCAAGGGAAAGGTGCTCAGTGGAAAAAACGTGGTCCTGGGCCCGGCCGGGCTGACGCAACCGGTAGTCGCGCGTCTGAACACAGCAATAGTATTTGCGTTGAATGCACCGGAGGTGCGCGAGAAATTCGAGGCCAGTGGCAATCAAATAATCGGTAATTCACCTGCGGAGATGGCCGACGGTATCAAGATCATGACCGACCTTGGTGCCCAGCTGTTCAAAGCCGCGGGGATCGAGCCGGAATAGAATACGAGTGCGTGGAGTGACGCCATGAAAAGCCAGCATGACGTCCACAACGATAACAGCGGCCTGACGAAGAGAAGAGTTTCAGGAGAAGCGTAAATCAAGGATCTAGTGCAAAGATTTATTCGCCGATTGTATTGCGTCTCAGAAATGTCGTGAATATTTTGGCAAGACGCGGTTCCGCGTCACGCCATTCTTTAACGTCCCAATCCAGAAGTAACCGATCATCCGCGACCTTTCTTACCACGTCATCGTGCAACTCGCTGCGAGGAATCAAGCCAGCCACTTTGCGGGCAGTCACCGGTGTGTGGATGACATCGTTTCCTGCAATCAGACAGGCAGGAACGGTGATGGCCCTCAAATCTGCCTCTGTCGCACCGACGACAGGCAGGCTCGCCGATTCCAGAAAGCGGTCACGCCAGAAATTCATGACCTTGAGGAATTGCTCCGCGTCAATGGCCATTAATCGCTCTCGATTGGAAGGTCTTGTAGCGATACGTTCTTTGAAGTGCTCGCTTTCACAGATGGCCTGCATACCGCCTTTACTCGCCAGCTCGATATATTGCCCGTAGTAATTTTCCGAAAGTCTATCGACCGCCTCCTGCCCCCCGGTCAAACGCCACAGCAAAAGCCCGCCTAACGCGTTGGGGTGCCGGATTGCGTACAGAATTGCAAGACGCGCTCCCGCCGAAGAACCCCCAACAACAAGACGATGTGCACCAAGCTGTCGGCCCAATTCATAAAGATCATCAGCCCACACTTCATGCTCTGAGGCAGAACCATCAAAAGCGACTTCAGATGCACCGCAATTGCGGCGATCATGAAGCAAAACACGGCATCCCGACGCGGCGATTTCCCTGGACAGATTGACCAGTTCGCCGTAAGCCCGCCGACTTCCTGGAGTCAAAGCAATCCATGGACCGGAACTGCCGATCACTTCGTAGTTGATTCGTATGTTGTGAACCACAGCTTCAGTCATTGCATCTCCAATCATCTTGTCATGCACCAACTGGAATAAGGTGGAATAAAGGACACGACAGTGCTAATTGAACAGGGATCCGAACCCCCCGCATCATAGTGCAGCGCCCAGAGATCGTTATGGTTGCTCCAGGCCCCTCCTGCCCAGGATTGGGACGCCATGTTGAGCCGATTGCCGGTTATTTCGGGCGATCCTGATCGATGGCGAAGCCGACCGCGGGCAATGGTTCAGCGCTCCGCGGCGATTCCCAACAGATTCTCCGCGTTGCCGTGGCAGATCTTCGTCTTGTCCGCCTCGCTGATGGGCGCGTTAGCGAATTCCTATGCCGCTATCACCGCTAATCGGCTTTCGCGCCAGAAGCCTTGATGATCGGGCCCCAGCGCTCCAGGTCCGCCTTCAGCTTCTGCGAAAATTCCTCGGATGTGATCGGCACCGGCACCAGGCCCAGATTGGCGTAGTTCTGCTCCTGAAATCCCGGTGTACCGATGATTCTCATGATCTCCGCGTGTACTTTGGCAACGACCGCGGGAGGCACTTTGGCCGGCGCGAGTATGCCGAACCAGGTGTTCGCCTCGAAACCGGGCAGCGAGGTTTCGCTCACGGTCGGCAAATCGGGAAGGGAACCCAGCCGTTTCGGCGTAGCCGCCCCGATCAGCCTCAGTTTGCCAGCCTTGACGTACTGTTCGACCACGCTCAAGTTCACCAGGATCATCGAGGTCTGTCCGGCGAGCAGGTCGGCCATGGCCGGCGCGGATCCCTTGTAAGGCACGTGCATGATGTCGACGCCCGCGCGCTGCTTGAACTCCTCCATGGCGATATGCGAATAGGTGCCGCTGCCCATGGAGCCGTAGGTGAGCGATGCGGGATGGGTTTTTGCGTGTGAGATAAGTTCCGGAACGCTTTTCACCGGAACCGAGATATGGACTGCAATCACCGGCGATATGGTGCTCAGGATCGCGATCGGTGCGAAATCCTTGATTGGATCGTAGGGCAGCTTGCTGTACAAATGCGGGTTGATCGCGAAAGGACCTTCGCTTGAAACCAGCAGCGTGTAGCCGTCAGGCTGCGAGCGTGCCACATACTCCGTGGCGATGATCGAGGCCGCGCCAGGCCGGTTCTCGACCACGACCTGCTGACCCCACGCAGTGCTCAAGCGCGGGGCGAACAGGCGGGCCAGGATATCGATCACCCCGCCGGGGGCAACTGCCACCATCAGCTTTACCGGCCGGGACGGATAGGCCTGGGCCACGGCTCCGAGCGCCACCACGGAGAGCGCCGCGGCGAGCAGCGTTTTGCGCAGAAAACAAGCATGAATCACGTTCATTCCTCCTATACCGCGAGCGTCTGAAACTCGGTCGGATAACTGTGCATGCGGCGTGCGCCGCTCTCGGTGATCGCGATGGTTTCCGCAAACACGCAGCCGGTCTCCCCGTTTCGCCACTTGGGATCGAACAGGTCGATGTTGAACGCGAACACCATCCCGGGCTGGAATTCGTCGCCCATCACCTTGATCGCAGCCTGGTCGGAACGGATCGCATGATGGCGGTAGCGGGGATACTCAAGCGAGCCCAGCCCATGGCCGTGAATGCCGGCTTCGCAGAAGCCCAAGCCGCGTTCCTCGATGGTCTTGCGCACCGCCTCGAGAGCCGCGGATATGCTCCGTCCCGGGGCCATCAGGTCCAGCCCGCTTTGGTACGCGGCGAGGCAGCCTGCGTAGATATCAAGAAACTTCGGGTCCGGCTTGCCCAGCGAAAAGGTGCGCTCGACATGCGTGCAGTAGCCCCCGTATTTCGGATGCATCTCACAGATGATGAGGTCGCCCTTTTCCATGCGCCGCTCGGTGGGCAGGTTGAATGGGTGCGGGAATGGATGCGAATCGCAGGCCCACAGCAGCAAGGTGGGGTCCTCGCCGCCGTTGGCGAGCAGTGCCTCGCGCATCTTGGCATAGACCTCACATTCCTTCACACCCGGCCTCGCATTGTCCCGGCACGCCTCAAGCATCAAGTCGCCCAGGCCCGCCGCACGGTCGAGAATCTGCATTTCCTCGACGCTCTTGATGGTGCGAATCTGCTCCAGCATGTCGTCGATGTTGACCAGGTTTGCCTGGGGCAGGAGCTCGCGCAGCCGCGTGAACAGGTTGTTCGGAACCCATCCATCCGGGATGAGCGGACCGCCCAGACCATCCATGCCGATGCTCGCGTTTTCAAGCCCCAGCTTCTTGATCTGCCCGGCCACCGTGTCGGGCCAGCTACCGGAGCGCGCACGCACGTCGGCCACCCAGTTCTGAGCGATGCGCCAATAACCTACGAATGTCGGCATGCCGACGAATGAAGTGGGCTCTCCCTCGAGCGGAAACACCACCAGATTGGTGGTTGCATTGCCGCCGATGGCGCTGACGTAACGCGCGTTCGCGGTGTAGAAGTCGTAGGCGCTCGGCCAGCCGAATAGAAGCAGGCAGTCCAGGCCTTTATTGCGCATGGCGTCGCGCACCAGCGTCCAGCGCCGGTCGCGCTCCTGCATCGACAAGCGGGGCAGTTCGAGTTCGCTTCTCATCGGGTTCTCCTTGGTGAGCGGTTTTGCGGCGCGTTTTACGCGGTGCGCGATGGCTGCTGCTTCAGGCGTTCCAGATAATCGGCAATACCCCGCTCGAGGTCAAATTGAGGGCTGTAGCCGAGTTCCTGGCGCGCGCGGGTAAGGTCGTAGATGTTCGAGGGCGTGAATCCGGGGCCGATCTCGATGTCGGCTTTCGGAAAATGGTGGCGCAGCACGCGCGCGAAGTCCTGCAGCGTCGCGCCGACGCCGGTACCAATGTTGTAGACACGGCTCTCAGGATGCTCTGCCATGCACGCGAGGTAGATGCCGAGTGCGCAATCCTTTATGTAGATGAAGTCGTCTGTCTTGTCGCCGCCTTGCGCAAGACGAAACGGTTTGCCGGCGGCGACGCTTTCGATGAGCTGGCTGGTGACGCCCTTGTCGCCGTGGCGCGCCGTCTTACCCGGGCCATAGGTGGTGGCGAACCTGAGGATCGCGATATCGACCCCCATGTTGGCCTGGTAATAAAGCCCGGTGTATTCGCCCATGAGCTTTGCGGAGTCGTAGATGCGAATCGGGTTTTTCGGATGGTCCTCGGGCAGGGGCTTGAAGGTTGGATGGCCATGTTCGCCGGTCACCGGTCCATAAACCCCCTTGGCGCTGGTGTACACGAGGCGCTTGATCTCGAACAGCCGCGCGGCCTCCAGTATATTCACCATGCCCATCACGTTGACCTGGATGCTGAGCGCTGGGTTTTGCTGCGAGACGGCGCCGACGAAGGCGGCGGCGTGCACGATGTGCGTGATGCTGTGCTTCTTGAGTGTTTGGAGCAGGCGTGGCAGGTCCAGGATGTCGCCAAGCTCTATGTCGATCTTGTCCTCGATGTCCCCGATCAGGCTGCCATCGCGGTGACGGGCGTAGATGACCGGACGGATGCCTTCCTGCACGAACTTGCGTGCTGCCTCTGAACCGATAACGCCCATTCCCCCGGTGATCAGCACTTTCATCGCGGCTTCTCCTCTTCCCGTATTGCGTGGTAGTCGCTTGCGGTTGAGGTCCCGGCGACCGGCTTGCCGATCCCGAGAGGCTTCGCGTCTATCAGCACGAATGCCACACGCGCCACCTCGGTTCCTCGGTTGACCCAGGCGTGGACGGTGCCGCGCTGCACCATCACGTCGCCGGCCTTGAGCTTGACCGTGGAATCGTCCATCACCATGTCAATTTCTCCCGACAGGACCAGAACGTAGTCGACGGTGTCGGTTCGGTGCATCACGCCGGTATTTCCTGGCGGAAAGTCGTTGACCGTGAACCGCGTGCCGTTGGGTGGCGGCGCGGTGCCGAGCATCCGTGCCCCCATGTCTTCGCAGTCTTCTCCGATGGTTATATCGGCGGGCGTGCGGTCGGTAGACCAGATAAGCGTCGTGACGGCGCCCGAGGGCGGGAATTTTCGGTTGCTCGCCGGCGCATCGATCAGCACTTTGGCGACCTTGTTCAAGTCGTGCCCGGTGATCACCCGGCGAATCGGCTTGTGTTTTGGTTTCTCCTCTGACATACCTTCTCCGCCTTTGTTTTTTGAGCGTTGGTTAGTTTGAAGTTCTACCCATGCTCGCAGAACTAAGGCACATTTCCTTGACCTGTGTCAAACCGATTGGCGCTTTACTCAAGGCAAACCCGAATCCGTTGAGGTAATGAACGGAATCATCATGACAAGAGCAACGTGCTGTAATTTCCGCAGAAAATGAAGTGGTGCCACGCTGCTGTCATCGGGAGTCACGAACGGCTTGGCGGACTCCTGCGCTACTATCACCCGCAAGGCGGCCTGAGCTTACGTCGTGACTGGGTGGGGCAGGGCGGGGGCTTCATCGGCGCACCATTGGCTTTGGTCGTTTTGGTCGGGGCAGTGCGTACGCTGCGCGCATAAATTGCTCGGTGTATTTGTCCACGAGTCCATCCCACAACAGAGATCGCGGCAATGCAACGCTTTTGTTGATTCGTGTATCGGCGCTGATAGCTATTCCGGGCATTCGGGCTGCGGGTTCATAATGGTCCATTGGTATGATTTACGGGAATTCCGGCGTATTAACCGCAAGAAGGAAAATATGAAAATGAATGCTAAAACGATGGCTTGTTTCTCTGCGGTGGCAATCCTGGTTATGTCGGGTGCACAGGCGCAAACCGCAGCAAACTGGCCTTCGAAGCCGGTACGCTGGATCGTGCCGTTCGCCCCGGGAGGGCCAACCGATATCGTTGCGCGCCTTGTTGGTACGAAGCTCGCCGAACGCGTTGGGCAGCCAGTAATCATCGACAATCGAGCGGGCGCTTCGGGAAATATCGGCACCGAAGCGGTCATGAAAGCCCAACCGGACGGACACACGATTTTGTACGTGGTGCCATCGATCGTTACAAATCCGTTCTTCATTAAAGCAAGCCCTGATCCCAAGGATCTCGCGCCGGTTATTCAGATTGCCAACTCGTCCATGGTGTTGCTCACCGGGACGAGTTTTTCGCCCCGGACAGTTACCGAACTGGTCGCGCAAATCAAGGCGAAACCTGGCACGGTAAGCTGCGGTTCCTCGGGCGCAATCCCCACGGTAGGTTGTGAATTACTGCGGGCCCATGCGGGCGAAATGATCATGGTGTCCTATAAAGGAAACGCGCCAGCGTTGAACGCTCTCGTCGCCAACGAGATCAATATTCTTATTGACGGTTGGAGCACCGCTGCGGCTCAGGTCAAGGCCGGCCGCGTGCGCGCAATTGCCTCGCTCAATACCCGGCGGGGAAGCGGCGTCGTTGCCGATCTTTCGACGGTAGCCGAATCTATCCCGAATTTCTCCTTGCTCACCTGGCACGGGGCAATGGCCCCCTTGACAACGCCGCGCGACGTGGTGCAGCGCCTCAATCGGGAAATGGCTGCTGTTATCGGTCTGGCTGAGGTAAGGCTGAGGCTAACCGAAATGGGCTTTGAAGTAACCGCCAGTTCAGTTGACGCGTTCGAGGACATTATTCGGCAGGAATCAGCGACGTACGCCAGAGTATTAAAAGATGCAGGAATCAAGCCCGAGTAATTGCGCCAGGATAGGCAAAGATTGAACGTTCGTGGACCTGATGGAAGTTTTCGGTGAATGAGGTGTTTGCTCGCCGGGGGGCGAATTGAAAAGCGGTCCCGAAGGACCGCTTGTGCCGGCTGCGCCTTTTTAGCGCCGAGCGGCTTTGAACCCGAGGTAGGCTATTGTGCCAAGACCGACTACCGGGAGGGCTAGCAGGTAGGCCAGGCCGATGAACGGGGCGGCGATAAAGAGCGCGACGTTCTTGAGGTGGCGAGCGACTGTGGTCCAGCGGGCTGCGGTGAGCTTGACGCTGTAGTACACGGTCAACGCGACGCAGATGACCGGGAGCGTAAGGACGAACAGGAGTCCGATGAAGGGTGCTGCTGCCATCAGTATCACGGTTCTCGTCGTTGCCGTGACGTGTTCGGTAATTGTGTTGAATGTTTCGGCCGCAGCTTCAAGCCTCGCGAGCGCGAGTTCAGGGGCGGTCATCGTCAAATTGTGGGTGTAGGTGCTCATGATGTTCTCCGGTTGATTTCTTTGCTTCTTGCCCTATCACTTGCATAGGTCGTGCCAGAGCATGAGCTCTCGCGTGAGATGGGTGAAAAGCCAATAGAAAACATGGTGTTGCGCGTGGGTGGTTGAATCGTGCAATAAGCGTCAAGGGATAGTCAATCGCGTGTGACGTATGCAATTGATATGCAGGAGATAGGCCCTGAAAAAAATACCCAAGCAAAAACAGACTGTTGCGTGGAAGATGCAGTGCCTGCTTTTTCTATACAGGGCATCGCTGGCATAATTTTCTGTCAATCATCCCTAAAATTCCTTCTGCGCAGGCGATGCGCTTGTTAGGGGTGCCCGTGATCTACTTCGGTGCTCTGCTGGTCTTTCTATGATGCTCAATCTCGCAAGACTGCATGACAGACGGCGCAAATGAGCACCGACCGCCCCCGGAAGCTTGCATCCGAGCATCTCGCTTCCGTGCTGGCGAAACTAGCAGGTAGTGGTGCCATTTCACGCGCTGACCAGTTGGAAGCCGTCGAAGCCATTATTCAGCCTGCGGCACGCGTGCTCGTGGTACAGGCCACAGGTTGGGGCAAGTCCGCTGTGTATTGGGCCGCGACCTCGGCACTGCGCTCGATCGGGGCTGGCCCATCCCTCGTCGTTTCGCCGCTGCTGGCATTGATGCGCGATCAGGTTTCAGCGGCACAGCGTGCGGGCTTGCGCGCAGCAACTGTCAATAGTACAAACTTGGATGACTGGGATCCCGTCTTCCATGCACTCGACAACGACGATCTTGATGTGCTCCTGGTGTCACCCGAGAGGCTCGGTAATTCTCGTTTTGCCGCCCGTCTTGATGAACTCATGGCACGGGTCGGCCTCGTCGTCATCGACGAGGCGCATTGCATCAGCGACTGGGGTTTCGATTTTCGTCCCGACTACCAACGTCTCGCGCGGGCGCTGTTGTCAACACCAACAGCATCGGTGCTTGCCACCACCGCCACCGCAAACAAACGCGTCACCGCTGATGTCGCGAAGCAACTCGGTGCCAGCACGGTCACATTCCGCGGCACATTGGCGCGCACATCGCTGCGCCTGTCGGTGATACCTGGCTTGTCTCCAATTGTGCGTTACGCTTGGGTTGCAGATGCGCTTGACACGATCCCCGGATCCGGCATCGTCTATGTACTCACCGTCGCCGAAGCAAACCGGCTTGCCGGATTCCTGCAAGCGTGCGGTCACCAGGTTGTGGCCTATACCGGTCAGATGGAACCCGACGCGCGCATCGAGGTGGAAGAACTGCTCCGTGACAACCGGGTCAAAGCGGTTGTGGCCACGTCTGCGCTCGGGATGGGTTACGACAAACCCGATCTCGGTTTCTGCATCCATGTCGGCTCACCATCGACACCTGTTGCTTACTACCAACAGGTCGGCCGGGCAGGCAGGGCAGTCGAACACGCCGAAGCGGTATTGCTCTCATCGCAGTCCGATGAAGCCATCTGGGAATACTTCGCCACTGCATCCATCCCCAACCCCGACGATGTGGCCAAGACCCTCGCGGCGCTGCAAGGCGAGCCACACTCCATCGTTGAACTAGAGAGCCTCACCGGGGTGCGCCGCGGCCGTCTCGAGGCACTGCTCAAGATCCTCGCCGTCGAGGGTGTGACGACGAAGATCGGAAGCAAGTGGGAAGCAACCGGCGCTGCCTACGTTCACGACACCCACAAATGGAAAACGCTCGCAGACACCCGCCGTGGCGAGGCGGATCTCATGCGCCGTTACGCACACGGTGAAGGCTGCCTCATGGCCTACTTGCAGGAGGCGCTCGACGACCCGGCCCCATCCGTATGCGGGCGATGCTCGGTGTGCACCGGT
>CAIOLO010000137.1 GCA_903859155.1 uncultured beta proteobacterium | reverse complement strand
GGGCAAGCGGGTGAAGATCGACTTTCTGCCGTTCCTGACCGACCACTGCGACCTGTGCACCGCCAGGCTGCAGCGCAGCGAGGCGCCCGCCTGCGTCAAGCACTGCCAGGCCGCCTGCATGGAGTTCGGCCTGACCGAGGACCTGGCGCCCAAAATGCGCGAGCGCTCCCGCGTCGTCCTTTACACGCATGTGCCGAAGAACTAGGCGGGCGGAGTCCATAGCGAAGAAAGCGGGAGGATTGTCATGACGGCCAGCGTATTCACCAATTGCACCAACGCTGGCCCGATCTCGGTCACCGTCGAGGATGGCAAAGTCACGCGTGTCCGCCCCCTTGTGGTGGACGAGGCCGATTTCCGTCCCTGGACCATCGAGGCCGGGGGGCGCAGCTATTCACCACCGAAAAAATTCAATGTCGCGCCGTTCGTCCTGAGCGAGCGCGACCGGCTGTATTCCGAGGACCGGATCAAGTATCCGATGAAACGGGTGGATTTCGACCCGAATGGCGCGCGTAACCCGCAAAACCGGGGCAAGTCCGAGTACCAGCGCATCAGCTGGGACGAGGCGCTGGGCATCGTCTCGGGCGAATTGCAGCGCGTCAAAAAGGCCCATGGCCCGTCGGCGGTTGCGGCAATGACCTCGTCGCATCACAACTGGGGCCTGGTTGGCTACAAGATGAGCGCGTTCTCGCGCTTTTTCAATCTGATCGGACACACGCAGGTGCTGGACAATCCGGACAGCTGGGAAGGCTGGCACTGGGGCGCAACCCACACCTACGGCTTTTACTGGCGCCTGGGCATGCCCGAGCCCTACGACATGCTCGAGGACGCGCTGCAGAACGCGGAGATGATCGTCTTCTGGTCGAACGATCCGGATTCGACGCGCGGCGTCTACAGCGGATCGGACGCTTCCATCTGGCGCCAATGGTTGAAGGACAAGGGCGTGAAGATGGTTTGCATCGACCCCTTTCACAACTACACCGCCGCGGCGATGGGCGGCAAGTGGCTCGCCCCGCGCATCGGCACCGACACGGCGCTGGCCATGGCGATCGCGCATGTCTGGATCACCGAGGGGAGTTACGACAAGGAGTACGTCAAGAATCGCACGGTAGGCTTCGATGCGTTCAAGGATTACGTCCTGGGCAAGGAGGATGGCGAGCCCAAGACGGCAGCCTGGGCGGCCGAGCTGACGGGTCTGGAGGCGCGAACCATCACCGCGCTGGCGCGCGAGTGGGCGGGCAAACGCACCGTGCTCTCCTCCGGTGCGCGCGGTGGCGAAGGCGGCGCCTGCCGCCAGGCCTACGCGACCGAGTGGGCGCGCATGATGGTGCTGCTGCAGGCGATGCAGGGACTGGGCAAACCCGGGGTCAGCATCTGGGGCACCAGCATGGGAGCCCCGGTGGATGCGACGGTCTGGTTTCCAGGCTATGGCGACCTGCAGGGCCGGATGTCCACCTCGAGCGCAGCCCGTGTGATTCCGGAGAATCCGGTGGCACAGCGCCTGTACCGTCCTATCCTGCCCGATGCCATCCTCAATCCGCCGATCAACTGGCTGGGCGAGGGTTTCTGCAATCGCTCGCTGGCGCAGCAGTTCACACCGTTTAGTTATCCGATGCCGGGTTGTTCCGAAGTCAAGCTGTTCTACCGCTATGGGGGCTCGTTCCTCGGGACCATGACCGATTCGGCCAAGTGGATGAGCATGTACCAGAGTCCCAAGCTCGAGTTCGTGGTCAATCAGGATGTGTGGTGGTCGGGCGAGACACGTTTCGCCGATATCATCCTGCCCGCGTGCACGCAGCTGGAGCGCGAGGACATCGGCGAATGGGGCGAACCCGGCGGCCAGACCAAGCACGGCAACAGCGGCTGCAACTTCCGCGCCGTGGTGCGCATGCAAAAGTGCATCGAGCCGCTGTGGGAATCCAAGCCGGATTACGAGATTTTCACGCTGCTCGCGCGGCGCCTGGGCGTGGAGCAGGAATACACCGAGGGCAACACCGATCGCGACTGGGCGCGCAAGTTCTTTGAATTGTCCGATCTGCCCAAGCGCGTTTCCTGGGAGGAGTTCGAGCGAAAGGGTTACCACATCATCAATGCGCCGGCGCAACGCAAGTCGACGCCGGCATTGCGATGGTTCGCCGAGGGACGCGCCTGCGATACGCCCGATCCTGCCAACCCCAAGCGCGGAACCGACAAGGCGCATGAGTTGGGAACCGACAGCGGCAAGATCGAATTCGTCTCCGCGAGCCTGCAGAAGGCGTTTCCGGATGACGACGAGCGTCCGCCGATGCCGCACTTCATTCCGAGCTGGGAGGGGCACCAGTCGGCGCTGGCGGCGAAGTATCCGCTGCAGCTGCTGACGCCGCATCCGCGTTTCACCTTTCACACGCACTATGACAAGCACGCGCACTGGCTGGACGAAATTCCGGGGCACCGCATAAAGAAGGACGGCTATGCGTACTGGCCGGCGCGCATCCACCGCGAGGATGCGCAGCGGCGCGGCATCGCCGATGGCGATATCGTCAAGCTCTACAACGACCGGGCGCAGGTGCTGTGCATCGCCGTGGTTACCGAACGGGTGCGGCCCGGCGTGATCCATTCGGCGGTGTCGTCGGCCAAATACGATCCGCTGGAGCCGGGCAATCCGCGCTCCGTCGACCGCGGCGGGTGCGTGGCCCTGCTCACGCCGGGGCGCATGCTGTCCAAGAACGTGGCGGGCATGGCGCCGAACTCCTGCCTCATCGAAATCGAAAAGTGGTCGGCTTAGGCCGGGGGGGCGCAAAGACAATGACACGTTACGGCATGATTATCGACGTCGACCGCTGCACCGGTTGCTATGCCTGTTTCCTTACCTGCCGCGACGAGCATGCCGGCCATGATCATCGACCGGTGGCCCTGGCGCAGCCGGACGGGCAGGCCTGGATCAAGGTCGGCGAACAGGAGCGCGGATCGTTTCCCAAAGTGAAGGTGTCCTACGTTCCGGTCCCCTGCCAGCACTGCGCGGATGCGGCCTGCATGGGCGCCGCCACCGGTGGCGCGGTCTATCGCCGCAAGGATGGAATCGTAATAATCGATCCGGACAAGGCGGCAGGGCAGCGCGGCATCGTTTCCGCCTGTCCCTACGGGGCCGTATTCTGGAACGAGGAGCGGAATTCGCCGCAGAAATGCACCTTCTGCGCGCACCTGCTCGACGACGGCTGGAAACAACCGCGCTGCGTCGAGGCCTGCCCGACGTTGGCAATTGTGTTTGGTGATCTCGATGATCCTGCCAGCGAAGTCAACAAGCGGCGTGCGGAAAAGCCTCTCGAAGACCTGTTGCCGAAGTTGGCAACCAAGCCGCTGGTGAGCTATCACTGCCTGCCCAAGCGCTTCCTGTGCGGTGAAATCGTCCTCGGCGACAGACCCGACCAATGCGCCGTGGGCATTGCGGTAACGTTGCGCAACGGCCGGCAGACGCTGACCACCGTCACCGATAATTACGGTGATTTTGAATTCCTCAATCTGGACGTCGATGCGGACTTCATACTCAGCATCGAGCACGCAGGTTACAAACCGCGCGAACTCGCTGCTAGCGCCGCTGCCGAGTTCAATCTGGGGACGATTGTCTTGGAGGCTTCAGGCTGAATCGCAGCGCTGGTGTTGTCGGCTATTGCGGTTTAAGTGTGGTGATCTTCTCCGGCAGCCGGATAGGCCCAACTCATCACTGAGACAGGCCGAGGGTTGCTCCGGCGTGGTCCTGAGCTGTGCTGCCGAAATGCAAGCCGCAAATCCACTGTCAGTCAGCCCAGCTGGATGATCTGGTTGAGCCGTTCGCACACCTGCGCAAACACGGGGTCCGGCAAAGACCCAAGCGGATGCGCCTTGCCTCCCCGCAGGCGCCAATCGAACGATTTCGGCTGGTGACACAGGACGTAGCTGGTTTGCCCAGCCTTGCGACCCGAGGCCTTTCCGGTTTCGAGCGCGAAGGGATTGTCCGCGTTATACGCCGCCGTGGTCATGGGCAGGCCGATGACCAACGAAGTTTTTTCGTTGAAGACGCGCGGTGAGAGCACCAGAAACGGATGGAAATCCCTCATTTCCCTGTCCACCTGGGGGTTGCAGTCGATCCAGATGACGTCCTTGCGGTCTGGTACCCAGGGATGGCCTTTCTTCTTCGGTATGAGTGCCTTTTTCGCTACCACCGTTCCGCCCCAATATCCCGAACGGGTGCCATCGATTCCCCACCATGCCGGGCCGGGTCGAATCGAGCGAGCCGTTCCTCCAGCGTGAGATGCACATCGGTGACCGGAGCGATCACTACCTGGCCCCCTTGGACCGATATACGAACCCGCTGATCGACGCGCAGGTGGGCCTCGCGAGCTACAGCGGCGGGCAGTCGGACCCCCAGGCTGTTGCCCCACTGCCTGATATCAAGGACTGCTTCGGCCATGATCAACTCCCGAATTAATGTATAAACGTAAGTATATACATGGTCGGATTTGCGGTCAATGAGCTGTCGACAGACTGCAATGCATCGAAGCGGCATAGCCTGTTCAAGGCCGCTATCATACGTTGCGATGACGTGTGGTTAGAAAGGCGACGATGATTTTTGGCCGCGAAGAGTCTATGAGATCAAGTCTCCAATAAAGCAGGAGACCGGGCGTTTGGGCAAAGTAGTCCGCCTCACTGGCGCGAAGGCGGACCAGGCTTTGAGAGATTGCTGTTCATGAAAATCGCTGCAGCCGCGGCGTTCATGAAGGTTAATGTGACAAAACGGACACAATTCATGGATATGTCGGGCGCGGATATGCGAAGCAGCCAGCAGGTGTGGCAATGAAACTGAGCCAGCTGCGTCATTTGATGGCGGTGGCCGAAGCCGGCACAGTCCGGCAGGCGTCAAAAAATCTGTTTCTGTCGCAATCCTCGGTCACCAAGAGCATCCAGCAACTGGAGGTGTCGCTCGGGGTGGAGTTGCTGCATCGCGCCTCCCACGGCGTCACGCCCACGGCCGCGGGCAGGGCGCTGATCGCCCGCGCCAGAATCATCGAGGCGGAATTGCGCGCCGCGCGCAACGACATCGAAACCGTCCAGGGGGCCGGTTCGGGGGAGATCCGCCTGAGCGCCTCGCCGACCGTAGCCATGGCGCTGCTGCCCAAGGCGATTCTCGAGTTCAGGCGCACCCGCCCCAAGGTGAGTTTCCAGATACAGGAGGGCGTCTATCCGGATGTGCTGCCCGATGTGCGCATGGGCGAGACCGATTTCGCCATCTGCCTGGTGCCCGAGCAACCCCGCGATGAGGATCTGGATTTCGAACTGCTGCTCAAGGATCGGTTGACGCCCGCGGTCCGCTCCACGCATCCGCTGACGCAGAAGGGCAAGCTGACGCTCTCCAGCCTGCTGGATCTGAAACTCGAATGGGTCATCTACCGCCGCAGCGAGACCGGGCGGGACGTGTTCGAGCAGACCTTTCTCGCCCAGGGGCTGGAGCCGCCCAGGAGCACCATTGCGTGCACCTCGTTCGCCTGCGCGCTCGCGCTGGTGGAGAGCGGCGACCATGTCACCCTGGTGCCTTCGCAACTGTTCGCCGACAAGCCCGGGAGCCTGTCGATCACGCCGCTGGTCATGGACTCGCCCATGCCGCCCTGGAACGTGACCGTCATTTCCCGCGCCCGGCACGAGCTGTCCCCGGTGTGCCTCGCATTTCTGAAACAGCTGCGCCAATTGGCCATGAAGCCCCGGGCAGCGCCCATATCGGGGCAGGAGGCGCGGCGCAAGCCTCGCTGAACGGCATGCAGCGACCGTCGCGTCGCCCACCCGTGCGGCGTTGCGGCGACCGTGCGCCTGTGGTTTTTTCGGTGGCGTCATCGTGATCGAAAAAAACTATCAATAACTGCACGAATAGAACTATCTGGCGAACGCACGAAGTGCTAACTTTAGCCTTGGGGAGATTCGATTTCCCCGTGCAATGGCCGCCCCGCGGCGTGGAAGACGACGACGACAGGGGCGCTGAAAAAACTTCGGGCGAGGATACAAACATGAGCGTCAGTCAAGTCAAGTTCTCAGTGCTGCTGTACGGAATGCTGCAGATGATCCGCTTCCAGGCAGGCCGGCACCCGAAATTTGCCGCGCGCCTCAAGGAGAAGAATTTCACCGCGCAGATGAAAACCGTGGACAACGAGGTCGGGCGGTATTTCACCTTCAAGGACGGAAAAATTCTGTCGAAGCGGGGAATTCATCCCGCGCCGGATATCTGCGTCGGCCTCGCCTCGGCCGAACTGGGCGTGAGCCTGTTCAGCTTCTCGGTCAAGCAGCTCGATCGCATCGAGGCGATGAAGAACTTCAATCTCACCGCGGATGGTCCGGACGCGCTGGTTCTGTGGTTCACGCAGACGCTCAACATGATGCTGACGCTGGACTGGGAGTTTGGGGTAGACGCCGGCAACGGTATGAGACGCTTTGTATCCAACACCAACGGCGGCCCGATGTTCGTCTATGTCAAGGACGACAAGATCGTGCGTGTGACACCGATTGAATTCACCGATGAGGACGCGCCCACCTGGAGCATCCAGGCGCGCGGCAAGACGCTGACTCCGCCGCGCAATACGACCATGGCGCCGCACTCGATGGTGTCCAAGGCGATGGTTTATTCCCCGGATCGGTTGCTCTACCCGATGAAACGGGTGGATTTCGATCCCAATGGCGAGCGCAATTGCGAGAACCGCGGCATCTCCGGTTACGTGCGCATCAGTTGGGACGAGGCCCTGGATATCGTTGCCAGCGAAATCAAGCGCGTCAAGCGCGACTTCGGCCAGGGCGCGGTCATGGCCAATCACGGTTCGCACCACACCTGGGGCAACATCGGTTACTACCTGAGCGCCGCCTACCGGTTTTTCAATGCCATCGGCTACACCCGCGTGATGCACAACCCGGACAGCTGGGAAGGCTGGTACTGGGGCGCGATGCATCACTATGGCTACAGCATGCGCCTGGGCCAGATCGAGACCTACAGCTGCGTCGAGGATCTGTTCAAGGAGGCCGAGATGGTGGTGTTCTGGTCGGCTGATCCGGATACCACCAGCGGTTCCTATTCGGCGTTTGAAGGGACGCCGCGGCGGCGGTGGATAAAAGAACTGGGCATCGAAGTGGTGCACATTGATCCGTACTACAACCACACTGCGGCGCTGATGGGCGGCAAATGGATGGCGCCGCGCCCGGGCACCGATCCGGCGCTGGGCATCGCGATCGCCTATGTCTGGATCACCGAGGGGCTATACGACAAGAAATTCGTCGAAACGCGTTCGGTAGGTTTCGACAAATGGCGCGACTACGTTCTTGGCACCGAGGATGGCATTCCCAAGACGCCCGAGTGGCAGGAGCCGGAAACCGGCATCCCTGCGAAGGATGTGCGTGTGCTGGCGCGCCGCTGGGGCAAGAAGAAGACCTACCTCGGCGCCGGCGGATGGGGCAACGGCCACGGCGGCGCCTGCCGCACGGCGACCGGCATTCAATGGGCGCGCGTGTGCGCCTGCCTGATCGCGATGCAGGGGATAGGCAAGCCGGGGGTGAATTTCGGCAGCGGGCAGTGGGGCACGCCGATCGATGTGCGTTTTTATTTTCCGGGCTACTCGGATGGCGGCATTTCCGGCGACCTGGAGAACACCGGCATGGCAATCAGCCTGTACCAGCGCACGCCGCAGTTGCCCACTTTCAATCCCTCGTTCCAGAAAATTCCGCGCCTGCGCATACCGGAGGCCATCCTTGAGGGCAAGACCGAAGGCTACCCGTGGAACGGGAAAACCATCGAAGGCCAGATGCAGAAATTCACCTATCCGGCGGCGGGCCACTCGAAGGTACAGATCCTCTACAAGTACGGTGGCGCCTCGATCGGCACCATGAGCGATACCAACCGCTACGTCAAAGCCTATCGCACCGACAAACTGCCCTTCGTGGTCAACCAGTCGATCTGGTTCGAAGGCGAGGCGAAGTTCGCCGACATCCTGCTGCCGGCCTGCACCCAGTTTGAGCGCTGGGATATCAGCGAGTTCGGCGGCACCGGCGGTTATGCGCTGCATGCGCAGACGCAGATGAACCACCGCGTCATATTGATGCAGCACAAATGCATCGAACCGCTGGGCGAATCCAAGTCCGATATCCAGATATTCACGGAGCTGGGGTCGAGACTGGGCCTGGGCACTTATTTTTCCGAGGGAATGAACGAACTCGATTGGGTCAAAAGGGTGTTCGACGGTTCCGACGTGCCCAAGCATATGTCCTGGAAGGAGTTCCTCAAGAAAGGTTATTTCGTCGTGCCGCCGCTACCCGAAGGAAAGCGCGATCCGGTATCGATGCGCTGGTTCTACAATGGCACCAAAAAGGACGTGCCCGAACCGCATCCGCTGCCGGGCGACTACAGCGAAGAGTTCCTCCAGGGCCTGCAGACACAATCGGGCAAGTTCGAATTCGAGTGTTCCAGCCTGAAGAATTTCGACCCTGACGATCCGGAACGGCCTCCGGTCCTGAAATATCTTCCATCATGGGAGGGAACGCACACCAAGGAGTTGTTCGATCGCTATCCGCTGCAGTTGATTACGCCGCACACGCGCTTCAGTTACCACACGCTGGCCGACGGCAAGAACACGCCGATCAATGACATCGAGGAACACCGCGTGAAGGTCGACGGCTACGATTACCTGGTGGTGCGCATCAACCCGCTTGATGCCGCAGCGCGCGGCATCAAGCACCATCAGCTGGTCAAGGTTTTCAACGACCGCGGCGCCGTTATCTGCGCGGCCAGGTTGACCGAGCGGCTGCCGCGCGGCGTGATACATGCCTACTCGGCCTCGGCCGTGTACGACCCGATCGGCGAGCCGGGCTACTCGGTGGACCGTGGCGGCTGTATCAACCAGCTCACGCCGAAGCGCTCGATCGCAGCCAAGACCAGCGGCACGGCCGCCAATTCCTGCCTCGCGCAGGTGGAAATTTGGGACGGAGACAAAACGGGCAAATTGCGCCCGGCAGTCAGCGTAGGAGCCGCATCATGAAAAAATGGAACCTGGTCATCGACGTGCCGCTGTGCTTCAACTGCAACATGTGCGCACTGTCGTGCAACGACGAATATCACGGCAATGAATTTCCCGGGTATGCCGCGGAAATGCCCAGCCGCGGGCATCGCTGGATCGACATCATCCAGCGCGAGCAGGGCCAGGTGCCGATGGTGGAGGTGAGCTACCTTCCTGTCACCTGCAACCACTGCGACAACCCCCCCTGCATGAAGGCGGCCCGCGATGGCGCGGTCAACAAGCGGCCCGACGGCATTGTCATCATCGTTCCCGAAAAAGCCAAGGGGCAGAAGCAGCTGGTCGAGGCATGTCCTTATGGCGCCATCTGGTGGAACGAGGAGAAGCAGCTGCCGCAGGCCTGGCCTTTCGACGCGCACCTGCTCGACCAGGGCTGGAAGAAGACACGCGGCTCGCAAGGGTGTCCGACGCATGCGATGCGCACGCTGCATGTCGAGGACGAGGAGATGCAAAGGATCGTCAAGGAAGACAAGCTCGAGGTCCTGCACCCTGAATATGGAACGCAACCGCGGGTCTATTACAAAAACCTGGGGCGCTTCTACAAGGTGTTCGTCGGCGGCACCCTTGCCGGCGAGATCAATGGTGTCCTCGAGTGCGTGGAGGATGCCAGGCTGGTGCTGGAAAAAGACGGCAAAGTGCTCGCCGAAACCAAGAGCGATGCCTATGGGGATTTCAGGTTCCCGGGGCTGAAGGAGAACAGCGGCGCCTACCGGTTGAAGGTCAGCGACGCGCGCTTTGGCGCGAAGGACGTCGATTTCGACCTGGGCCAGAGTATTTACCTGGGCACCATCGTGCTCGCGCAACCGGGCGCCCGGGCGGGTTGAGCGGATGGGAAGCCTTTTGATGCGCCCCACACCATGACCGTTGCCGCGACCGCCGCAGGGGCGGAACTGCCGCAGCCGGCAGCCGCGGGCAGCGGCGTGTTCAAGAGCGTATGTCGCAGCTGCCATGGCGGATGCGGCGCGCTGCTGGAGGTGGCCGAGGGCAAGCTGATCAAGGTTCGCGGCGATCCGGATTCGCCGCTGAACAAAGGGCGCCTGTGCCCCATCGGCACCGTCACGGTCGATCTGGTGAACCACCCGGACCGCCTCAAATATCCGCTGCGCCGCAGCGGTCCGCGCGGCAAGGGCAGCTGGGAGCGCATTTCCTGGGATGCGGCGCTAGAGGAGATTTCCGAGCGGGTACTGGCGATCCGCGAGAAATTCGGCGCCGAGTCCATTGCACTGGGCACCGGCACCGGGCGCCACCACATCCGCTGGGTGTCGCGCTTCGCCCATGCGTTGGGCTCGCCCAACTGGACCGAGCCGGGCTTTGCGCAGTGTTTTCATCCGCGCGTGAACACCTGCATCCAGACCTTCGGCGATTTTCCGGTCAGCGATTTCACCAGCGGCGTGGCGCCCGAGTGCATGCTGTTCTGGGGGCACAATCCGGTCGACTCCGGCCCTGACGGCGAAACCCGCTTCAATGCGCGCGATGCGCTCGAGCACAATCCGCGCATCATCGTCGTCGATCCGCGCCAGACCGAGCTGGCCCGGCGCGCCGAAGTATGGCTGCAACTGCGGCCTGGCACCGATGACGCGCTGGCGCTCGCCATGATCAATGTCATCATCGGCGAGCAGCTTTACGACGCCGATTTTGTCCATCGGTGTACCCACGGTTTCGAGGCGCTTGCCGCGCATGTCCAGAAGCACACCCCGGAATGGGCCGAGGCCATCACCTGGGTGCCGGCGGACAAGATCCGCGCCGCCGCGCGCCTGTTCGCCAAGGCAAAGCCCGCCATGCTCGACTGGGGCTGCGCCATCGAGCACACGCCCAATTGCATCCAGACCATACGCGCGGTGTCGATGCTGCCGGTAATCACCGGCAACATCGATGTTCCGGGCGGCTGGGTGTTCGGCATGAAGGGCATCGGGCGATTCCCGAGCCTGATCGAGAACCTGAGCCCCGAGATGAACGCCAAACGCCTGGGCGCCGACCGCTTCAAGATGCTGTGCGGCGAAGGGGCGGATCTTCCGGCCGCGCACATCCCGACGCTGCTCGAGGCGATGCGCACCGGCAAGCCCTACCCGGTGAAAGCCTTCCTGGTGTTCGGCAACAACACGCTTTCCACCTATGCCAATTCGTCGCAGGTCCTCGAATCGCTGCTGAAACTCGATTTCATGGTTTGCGCCGACCTGTTCATGACACCCACGGCGGAACTGGCGGACATCGTCCTGCCTGCGGCTTCCTGGCCGGAGCTCGACCAGATCGTCGGCCTGCCCACGGTCGCCGCCAATGTCGTGATGGCCCAGCAGAAGGTGGTGCAGATCGGCGAATGCCGTTCCGACGAGGAGATGTTCGTCGCGCTGGCGCGGCGTATGAAGCTGCCGCTGTGCACCGAACCGGTCGAGGATGTGCTCAACCAGCAACTGGCCGCCGGGGGATTGGGGTTGACCTTCGCGCAACTGAAGCAGCAGGGATTCGCGATGCCGGCGATGAAGTACCGCAAGTACGAGGCGGGCGGCTTCAAGACGCCGACGGGCAGGATCGAGCTGTATTCCACGCGCCTCGAAAAGATGGGCTACGCGCCGCTGCCGTATTACGCGGAACCGCCGGAGAGCCCGATCAGCGCACCGCAGGTGTTCCGGGACTATCCGCTGGTGCTCACCACAGGCGGGCGCATTCCCTATTTTTTCAATTCAGAGCACCGCCAGCTGCCCAACCTGAGGAAGGCGCACCGCGACCCGCAGGCCGACATTCATCCGGATACGGCGGCGCGCCTGGGCATCGCCAAAGGCGACTGGATGTGGATCGAGACGCGGCGCGGCCGCATGCGGCAGAAGGCCAGGCTCACCACCGGCATCGATCCGCGCGTGATCAACGTCGAATTCGGCTGGTGGTTCCCCGAGGAGCCTGCCCCGGAATACGGCATATGGAAGTCCAATGCCAACCTGCTCACCGACAACCAGCCGCCCTACGATCCGGCCATGGGAACCTATCAATTGAGGGCGTTGTTGTGCCGGGTGGCGAAAGTGGAGCCTGAACCAGCGGGGGCGAGCCCGCGCTGATCACCGTTGCAATGCCGGCGCTTCAGCTCGAAGCGAGCCGGGTGCCGCCGCGGCGTGGCAAGACGCGCGGCGCCGCGATCCAGATCGGGTCAATGCGCGCCGCCCGCACGCAATGCCTCGCGACAGCTTTGGGTGGCGGCACGATCGATGCTGCCGTCGGCGGCAAACACCACGGAATAATCCCGCTCTGCCGCGGCACGGGAGACATAACCCTGGCGCACGTCCCAGGTAATCGCGTCCAGATCGCGCTCGAGCACCTCGCCCCAGCCGCCGCCGCCGTTGTTGGTGGCGCGCACCACGGTGCCGGCGGGGACCTGCAGCGCGACGCGGCTGCCGCTGATCGGCGCTTCCCCGGGGCGTTCCACCTCGCCGTGGCCTGCGGGGGCATCCTTGCCGCCGTACAGGCCCCAGGGCGGAAACTTGGCGCGATCGAAATCCAGCATCGCCGTGGCCGGTTCCGGCGTGAGCACTTCAATGCAGGTTCCCAGGCCGCCGCGCCAGCGTCCGGCACCGCCGGAGTCCTGCACCAGTTCGAATTTGTTGACCAGGCCCAGCCCCTCGTTTTCCTCCACTTCGATGGGTACGCGGCGGCAATCGCCGTGGGTGGTGGTCATGATCGCCGACTGTCCGTCGCCGCCGAAGTGTCCGCCCCAGCCGCCCAGGGTATTGCCGCCGCCTTCCCAGAAGCGGCGCGTGCCCGGATAAAGGCCGCGAATGCGCCCGCGTCCATATTGCGCATTGTTGCCGGCGGGGATGCGCTCGGGAATAGCCTGCGACAGCGCGCGCAGGATCACGTCGATGACTGTCTTGATCGGCGTGGACCACAGGCCCATCGCGGCGTCTTCGGTTGCGCTCACCAGGGTGCCCGGCTTGGTGACGACTTTAAGCGGGCGGAACTCGCCTTCATTGGGCAGCATCATGGGCGCTACCGCGCCCTTGAAGGCGACCTTCGCGGCACTGGCGGCCCCGCCAGTGGCGCCCGAATTCAGCGGGCCGGCCACCTGCGGCGGCATGTCGGTGAAATCGACGGTGATCTCGTCATCCTCGACAATGACATGTACGCGGATGGGGACCACTTCCTTGCTGATGCCGTCGCCATCCAGGAACGACTCGGCGTAATACTTTCCGTTGGGTATCTTGCGGATCTGTTCCCTGACGAAGCGCTCGGACTGGTCCCAGCACTCGTGGATGCAGGCTTCGACCTCGGGCCAGCCGTAGCGGCCGATCAGTTCTTCAAAGCGCCGCTTGGCCAGGCGGCAGCCTGCGACCTGGGCTTCGAGGTCGCCGAAAGTGTCCTCGGATTTGCGCGTGTTGATGCGGATCAGGCGCTCGAGCTCGATATTGATCTTGTTGTCTTTGTAGATCTTGGAATTGCGGAACTGGATGCCTTCCTGGTAGATCTCGGTGGCCGGCCGGGTCTGGAAGCCGCCGCCGACATCGGGCCAGTGGGTTCGCAGCGCCGAGTACGCCACGATTTTGCCGTGGTCGAAAATCGGCGTGTACATCACCACGTTATTCAGGTGCTGGCCGCACACGCCGGCGTGGTTGTTGATGAGGAAATCGCCTTCGTTGATGTCATCGCCCCACATGGCAATGCCATCCAGAACCGGTGAACCCAGGTCGGCAACGAAAGTCGGGATGCTGCCGCGCCCCTGCGCAATGGTTTCGCCCTTGGCGGTTACCAGCCCCACGCAATAGTCCTTGTACTCGCGGATGATGGTCGAGAACGCGGTGCGCGTGAGATTGGCCTCGGTCTCGTCCATCATCGCCACCAGCGAGTAGCGCACTACCTCGAGGGTGATGGGATCGACGCGGCGAGAATCCGCGCGGCGTTTTTCTTCGGTCCGTGGGGTTTCTTCGATTATGGCTGACATTGCTGGCCTCGCTTGGTTTTGGAGTCGCTCGTTCGCGGCTTGAATCGCAGTCTTACGTAGTCACTTACGAGCCAATTATTGACGATTCTGGCGAAGAACCTGAGTTTGTATGCGTCCCGTCATTCTACAAAGATGCGCCTTCGCAACTTTGCAAAATGACGGGAAAAGCGCTCGCCCGGGCGAAGCACGCTGTTTGGTTCCGGCTGGTCCGGTCTACGACTGCTTTGGCGGCTTGGCGACGATGGGATTGCTGAACCTGCCGATGGGCGGGATCTCGAATTCGACCGTGTCGCCGACCTGAAGAAACCACGAACCGTCTTTTTTCTCCATACCGGTGCCGTCCGGCGTACCCGATGCGATCACATCGCCCGGATACATGGTCTGATCGATCGAATAGTACTCGATGATGCGCGGGAATTTGTAGATCATGTCGTTGGTGTTGCCGTTCTGGCGCACCATGCCGTTGACGATCGATTTGAGCGGCACGTTGTGCGGATCGGGGATTTCGTCGGCAGTGACCAGCCAGGGGCCGATGGCCGCGGCGCAGTCGAAATTCTTGTGATGCCGCACCCACTGCATGTCCTCCAGGTCGGTGGTCTGGTCGCGCGCGCTGTAATCGCAGAAGATGCTGTATCCCCAGGCATAGGACATGGCATCGGCCTCTGCGATGTCCTTGCCCTGTTTGCCGATGATGAGCGCCAGTTCCACTTCGTAGTCGAACTTCTTGGTGCGCGACGGGTAAATGATCGCTTCGCCGGGCCCGCGCACGGTATCGGGCAGTTTCAGAAAGCCCGCCGGGCGAGCCGGGCGCAGCGACGATTCCGGCACCTGTTCCCTGACCCCCGAGGCGGCGCGCACCGCCTGCGCATTGGCGGCATGCTTGCCGAAATTACGCCCCATGCAGATCAGCTTGGAGGCGCGACTGGGCAGCGGCGCGCGCAAGGGCGTGCTCGCCAGATCGAATACCGCGAGTTCGCCCTCCGGACCGCGAAAGGCGCCGCCCTCGGACTTGGCAAATTCGACCGCGGCATAGGCGGCCTCCAGCGCCGGCTTGCCTGCCTTGATGAATTCCAGCAGGTCGCTAGGCACGATCGCATTGGCCAGCGCATGTGGTCGTGTCGCGCCCATCTTGTGGCGAGCGTAGCTGGCATAGGCGAGATTCAAGTCGATGAGCGTCTGGTCCACGACCGCGGCGATGCGGTCTGCTCCGTATTTGGCGATCTTCAAATTGGGTATCCTTTGGTTGGCGCGAAATTCAGAAAATGCGTCGCTATGATACCGGCGAGCGGCAATCCTTTCAGAAATATGAAATCCACTCACCGGGCGATTTTTGCTCCCGTGAGCCCATAGTGGAAATGCATAAGCTGGCGGGGTTTGCCTTTTATCCGGCGTTGCTCCGCTACGGCGTGGTCACGCCGGCGCTGGAGCGCGAATCGGGCGCCCTTTTTCGGGTGGTTCAACGAGTAGGCGGGCGTTCCGCTGCCGCGGCGCTGCTATGATGTAACGCTCGGCCCGTCGCGCGCTTTGACTGTGCGCCTCCGCCGCAACATTCTCATCAGGATGCACCCCATGTCTGGAATCGATCGCGGCATGCTCGATGCCATGGACGCTTTGTTCAAACCGCAAACCGTCGCGGTCATCGGAGCTTCGCGCACCCGTGGCAAACACGGCAACACGCCCATACGCCATCTGCAGAATTGCGGATTCCCCGGAGAAATCTACCCGGTCAATCCCGGCGGCGGCGAGGTCGAGGGCCTGGCCTGCTATGCTTCGGTGGCCGCCACGCCCCGGCGCATCGATTGCGCATTGCTGGTGATTCCGGCCGCAGGTACGGTACAAGCGGTGCGCGAATGCGCGGCGGCCGGGGTGCGCAACCTGGTGATGGCGGTGACTGGTTTTTCGGAACTGGATACCGACGAGGGCCGTGCCCGCGAGGTCGAGGTCAGGGCCATCGCCAGGGCGGCCGGCATGCGCCTGGTCGGTCCCAATACCAACGGCATTTTCAACGCGAGCGCAAAACTGCCGCTCGGCTACAACGCCTCGCACGGCGATGCGCTCACGCCGGGGCCGGTCTCCATCGCCGCACACAGCGGCGCGTTGTTCAACGGCATCGCCCCGCGATTGCGCGCCCTCGGCGCCGGCCTGTCGAAGTATGTCGCGGTGGGAACCGAGGCAGATTTGAACGTGCTGGATTTCCTCGAGTACTTCATCGAGGATGAGGACACCGGCGTCATCGGCCTGATTCTCGAGTCGGTCAGCGACGGCGCACGCTTTCGCAGGCTGGCCGCCCGCGCGCACGCTGCCGGCAAACCGGTGGTGGCCCTGAAACTGGGGCGCTCACTTGCCGGGGCCGGCGCGACCATCGCGCATTCGACGCGCCTGGCGGGCAGCGCGCGCGCCTACGACGCGCTGTTCGAGGAATGCCGCGTTGCCAGCGTACCATCGGTCGAAGCACTGGCCGGGGGCTGCGCGGTGCTGCTGGGCAGAAAGCGCGGCGCAGGTAAGCAGGCCGGCAGCGCGCGCGAGCGCGCGCTGGTGTGCATAGCCACCACCGGCGGCGGATCTTCGTTGCTGGCCGATTACGCCGATCGCTACGCCATGCCGCTGGCAGGCGAGGCGGGCGGGGCCTGGGGCGGCAAGGTGGCCGAATACATCGCCGCCACCGACACCGCGGGCCTGGTGCGCAATCCGCTCGATAGCAGCACGCTGGGAGGAAATGACCGGCTGACGCCGTTTTTTCAGGCACAGGAAGCCGATGGTTTCACCGGACCGGTGGCCACCTATACGCACATGCTGCCCAATCCGGCCATGTCGCAGCTGATTGCAAAGCAGATCGTGGCGCGCAGCGAGCGTGCCGGATCACCCGGGGTGGTGATCGCCACCGGCGGTCTGCCGCCGGAAGTCGAAGCCACCTACAGAAGCAGCGGCGTGCCCTTGTTCTACGACATCTCTACTGCGTTTGACAGCCTGTCTTGCCATTATCAAACGCTCGATGAGGACCTTGGCGGGACAGTCACATTGCAGCCGGCAGCGGACCTCTCGGCCATCGCGCCATTGCTCGCGCAGCCCGCGGCGACGCGCTTTCTCTCCGAGTGGGACAGCGCCGCGGTGCTGCGC
This sequence comes from uncultured beta proteobacterium, assembly GCA_903859155.1. Classification (GTDB taxonomy): domain Bacteria; phylum Pseudomonadota; class Gammaproteobacteria; order Burkholderiales; family SG8-39; genus 2-02-FULL-62-17. Next base: position 41,929 of record CAIOLO010000137.1, on the reverse strand, counting down.
CGCGCCGGCGTGCCGATGGTGGAGAGTCGCCTTGTCGAATCACTTGCCGCCGCCTGCGATGCGGCGCACGGCATGGGTTATCCGGTGGTGCTCAAGGCGCTGGCGCCGGGGGTGGCGCACAAGAATCAGATGGGGTTGGTGCTGCCCGGGATTGCCGGCGAGTCTGCGCTGCGGGCCGCCTACAACCGGCTTGAGGCGGCACTTGACGCGCAGGGATTCAAGCGCGCCGCAGTGCCGCTTATCCTGCAGCCGATGAAGAGCGCGAAGGCCGAATTGATTGTCGGCGTGAGCTGGGAGCCGCCGCTGGGGCATTTCCTGGTGGCGGGCCTGGGCGGGGTGTATGCCGAGGCGCTCAACGAATCGCGCCTGTTCCCGATCCCGATCGCGGCGGCGGCGATGCGCAAGCGCCTGCTCGATACGCGCCTGGGACGACTGCTCGCAGCCATGGATGCGGGGCGCGGCAAAGGCGCACCCTCGGTGCTCGACGGTGTGCTCGGTTCGCTCGAGGCCTTGCAGCAACTGATTCTCGCGTACGGCGAGCGCATTGAATCCATCGACGTCAATCCGCTGCTGGCGGGCGATTCGGGCTGCGTGGCGGTGGATGCGTTGATTGTTCTCAGGGGCGCGACGTGAGCCCGCGCCGCATCCCTGAGCCGCTAATAATCTTAAACTTTAATTCGCCGCACACCAGCATTGGCGTACATCGCCGGCCGGTCATGGTGTTAGAAATGACAATATGCCTCTAATGCAGCTGAGCGCCGTTTCGCTCGCCTACGGACACGTGCCGCTGCTCGACCGGGTCGACCTGGTGATCGAGCCGGGCCGGCGCATGGGATTGATCGGACGCAACGGCACCGGCAAATCCAGCATGCTGCGCATCATCGCCGGGGAGGCGACCCCCGATGACGGCACGGTCTGGCGCGCGCCCGGCTTGAAACTTGCGATCGTGCCGCAGGAACCGCGCTTCGCGCCCGGGCAGACGGTGTTCGAGGCGGTGGCCGGGGGGCTGGGCGAGAGCCGCGACCTGCTGGTGGAATACCATGCCGTCACGCATGCCATGGCGCAGACGCACGAGGACGGCCGTCAGGACGACCCGGCGCTGATGCAGCGCCTGAGCGCGCTGCAGGCGCGGCTGGAGGATTGCGACGGCTGGACGCTGCAGCATCGCGTCGAGTCGACGCTGTCGCGCCTGAGTCTTCCCGAGGATCTGGCGGTGGACGATTTGTCCGGCGGCACGCGCAAGCGCGTGGCGCTGGCGCGTGCACTGGTGCTCGAACCGGACCTGCTGGTGCTGGATGAGCCGACCAATCATCTGGACGTTGCCGCGATTGAGTGGCTGGAGGAGACGCTGCGTTCGTTTCCCGGGAGCGTGCTGTGTGTCACCCACGACCGGCGTTTTCTCGACGACGTGGTCGATGAAATCCTGGAGCTGGACCGGGGGATGCTCACCGGCTATCCAGGCAATTTCAGCGTGTGGCAGGCGCGTAAAGCCGAGGCGCTGGCGGCCGAGGCGCAGTTGAACCGCAAATTCGACAAGGTTCTCGCGCAGGAGGAGGTCTGGATCAGGAAGGGCATTGAAGCACGGCGCACCCGCAACGAAGGCCGGGTGCGGCGTCTGGAGAGCCTGCGCCTGGAGCGCGTCGCCCGTCGCGAGCGCGCCGGCAAGGTGGAACTGGCGGTGGCCGAGGGCGATCGCTCCGGCCGCCTGGTGGTCGAACTGGATCATGTTTCCAAAGCCTATGACGGCCGGCCGGTGGTAAGCGATTTTTCCTGCCGCATCCTGCGCGGCGACAAGGTGGGCTTGATCGGTGCCAACGGTACCGGCAAGACCACCATCCTGAAGCTGATCATGGGGGAACTGCAGCCCGACAGCGGCAAGGCGCGCCTGGGCAGCAAACTGGAGGTCGCCTATTTCGACCAGTTCCGCGCCGCGCTCAACGAGGAGGCCACGCTCGGGGACACCATCAGCCAGGGCGGCGACTACGTCGAGATCAACGGTGCGCGCAAGCACGTGATCAGCTATCTGGGCGATTTCCTGTTTCCGCCGGAGCGCGTGCGCGCGCTGGTGAAGTCGCTCTCCGGAGGCGAGCGCAACCGGCTGCTGCTGGCGCGCTTGTTCAGCCGTCCGGCCAATGTGCTGGTGCTGGATGAACCCACCAACGACCTGGACATCGAAACTCTGGAACTGCTGGAGGAACTGCTGCAGGATTACACCGGCACCCTGTTCCTGGTCAGCCACGACCGCGCTTTCCTCGACAACGTGGTGACGCAGACCATCGCCAGCGAAGGCGAGGGAATGTGGAAGGAGTATGCCGGCGGCTACAACGACTGGCTGCGCGCGAGCAGGAAAACGGCCAAGGCGGCGGCAGTCCCTTCATCCGGGCGCGACGCAACCCGGGGGGCTGTCGCGCCGGTTGTGCCGGCGCCGGTCAAGAAAGCCAAGCTCAGCTACAAGGAGGGCCGCGAACTGGCCGAACTGCCGGCGAAAATCGAGGCCCTCGAAAAGGAACAGGCCGCCATCAGCGCGGCACTGGCGGACGGATCGGTTTATCGCGACGATGCCAAACGCGCCGCCGCCATGACCCTGCGCAACGAAGCCATCGAGAAGGAACTGGAGCAGGCCCTGGCACGCTGGGAGTCGCTGGAAGCAAGGTAGTTGAAGCACCGCGCGAGGACATTTCGGCCTGCTACCCAAAAAATCTGCGCGGGGCGAGAGGGGTAACGGGGAGAGAGGGGACTCCCTCTCTCCCTGTTCTGAAGCTTTCCAGCTTGTGAAGCTGTGAAGCTTTCCAGCTTGTCGCGTTACTCGTCCTTGATACCCGTGAGTTTTATCAGGTTCACGTAGGTCTGCCGGTCCTGTTTCAGGAATTCGGTGAACTGCTCCGGCGTATTCGGGTCCTCGGGCTGAAAGCCGATGGAGAGCAGAAATTTATCGGTATAGGCGCGGTCGGCAAGCAGCTTGGCCACTTCGGTGTTGACGCGGTTGATGATGGCGCGCGGCGTTTTCGCCGGTGCGAACATGCCCACCCAGGTGCTGGTTTCCAGGTCGGCGCCGACGCCGGTTTCCTTGAGCAGGGGAATGTCCGGCAGGACGCTGGAGCGCTTGTTTCCGGTGGTTGCCAGCGCGCGAAATTTGCCGCCCTTGATCAAAGCGATCGAAGGCCCCTGGCTGAACAGCGTCACCTGCACTTCCCCGGCCACGCCGGCATTGAGCGCCTGCGCCGCGCTCTTGTAGGGGACCGTGAAGAAGTGGATGTTGCGCGCCTTGCGCAGATACTCGACGTGCATGTTGCTGGTGCTGGTGCTGCCCCAGGTGCCGAAGGTGATGGCATCGGGTTTGGCGCGCGCCAGGTCGACCAGTTCTTTCATGGTTTTCACCGGCATCGACGGGTTGACCATCAGGAAACTCTCCAGCGAGCCCAGACGGATGATGGGAGACAGATCGCGCATCGGCTCATAGGGCAGATTGGCGCGCAGCACCGGAAACATCGACACCTGGCTCTGGCCGGTAAAGAGCAGGGTATAGCCGTCCGGCGTCGCCTGGGCGGTGCCGATCAGGCCGACGACGCCGCCGCCGGCCGGCCGGTTGTCAATGACGAAGGGCTGCCCCAGCACCTGCGACAAGGACTGCGCCAGCGGGCGCGCCGCGGCGTCGTAGGCGCCGCCCACCGCATTGGGGACGATCAGCGTGATGTGGCGGCGCGGCCAGTCCTGCGCCTGGGCGAGCGTGGCGGCGCCCAACAGGGCCAGGGCGAGCACAGCGGTTGGTTTCATCGGGGGTTCCTTGCGTTTTACCGGAATGTGAGCATTTTTATGATGAACGGCCGTCCAGCGGCGAGTCCGGCGTGTGAATGCCGTAACATACTAGACCCGCTGTTTCAGGTCTTGCGTAAAGTCAAAACACGATGGATGCAATCGCTCCCTTGAAGGAAATTTCCGCCGATGCGCTCGCCGTGGCGCGCGCGATGGCATTGCACTGGACCTGGCGATCGCACAGTGCGACCTGGGCCTTGCTGCGGCAATTCGGCACGAAAACCTCCGACGGAACATTGTTCGTCGAAGAGCAGGTCGGGCTCGCGCTGGCGGAACTGAAAAGCGCGCACGTGCTGATCGAACATCCCGATCGGCCGGGATCGCGCCGCCTCGAGAAAGGCATGCGCGCCGCGCTCTACCGTCTGCTGCTCGAAGAGTTTCCTGCCGAGAGGCTCAGGCAGGCATTGATAGGCTCCGATCCGCATCAGCAAGCCTGGCGCGGCAGTGCCGCGCAGCCGTTCCGGGATGCGGATGTCGCCGTGGCGCATCTGTGCCTGGAGCTGTATTCGGGCGCCCCGGTGGCCGCCCTGCAGAAGATTCGCGACCAGGTCGGGCAGCACCACGACTGGAACGGCATTCTTCATGCTGCTTGCATGGACGGTTTTGATGCGGAACTGTTCGGGCGCATTGCGCCGGAGTGGCGCTGGGATATTGCCAACTACGCCTGCAGCCAGGTCTGCGACAACTGGTCCCCGGGGCAATTGCCCTGCCTGAATTGGGCCCTGGACAAACTCGAGCGCGAACAGGCGGCCATGCCGGCGCGCCTGCGCTGGCAACTGGCCGAAGTGCTGCTGTTGCGCGGCGAGGCGCAGCACGCGGCTGCGCTTCTGGGCAGAGATGCGACCGGATTCCCCGAGGCATTGCGTGCCGCGCTGCTGGCGCAGCAGGGGCGCTGGGCTGAGTCGCAGGAGGCATTCGAGCGCGCGTTCAAGAAATTGCAGGGCGAATTGGGCCGTCGCAAGAATCTTCTGCCCGACAGCATTGCCTGGCTCTATCCGCTCACGCTGCTGGCGCAGCAGACGCCCGCGAAGCTGGAACTGGCGCGCAAGTTCTGCAAGGCGGAAGCGGGGGCCATCAGCGACATGGCGGGCTATCCCTGGCGCGACTGGGTGCACGCCATTTCCGTGCGGCTGGGCGATGAACTCCTCGATACGGTCATGCTGGATCCTGAGAGCAGCGGCCAGGTATCGCTGAAGGAATACTGGCGCTGCCTGCTGCGCGCCTGGCTCGGCCGGGATGTGCTGGGCAAGGGCGCGGGCAACCAGCGTCCGGCGGTACTCGCCGCGCTGCTCGAGCGCCTGCGCGCCTGCGGATTTGCCTGGCTCGAGGGGCAGCTGCTGGCGGCCGACGAGGTATTCGCCGGAGGCGATGCGCCGCAGGATTTCTTCATCCAGGGCGGAAAGGAAAGCTGGCGCTCGGTTCTGGATTCGCTGCGCTCGCTGGGGGGCGACGCGCAGACCACAAAAGATACGCCGGCCACGCGCATCATCTGGTCGCTGCGTATCGACCGCAAAGGCGGCCTCGAATCGATAGAGCCGCTGGAGCAAAGGCGCGGTCCGCGCGGTTGGAGCAAGCCCAAGACGCTGCCGCTGGCCAAGCTGGCCGGCAGCGAAAAACTCGGGCCCTGGGACGCCAAAGTGGCGCGAGCCATCCGCCCCGACCGCTATCAGAGCCGCCGTTTTACGCTGGATCGCGCCGCGGCCATAGTCAGCCTGATCGGTCATCCCGCGGTAATACTGTCCGATGCCCCCGAGATTACCGTCGACCTGGTCGAAGGGGCGCCGGAGCTGGAAGTCTTGCGGCAGGGGGAGCGCTACATCCTTAGCGTCACCCCGGAAGTGCGGGACCCGCCGGCGAAGGAGCAGGCCGGCTATTACTACCTCGACCCGGAGGCGCAGCGCGATCTCGAAGCGCTGCGCTACATCACGCTGGTGCGCGAATCGGCGCAGCGGGTGCGGGTGATCCGGCTGACGCCGGCACAGCGGCGCGCGACACAACTGGTGTCGGGGAGTTTTTCGGTCCCGGCCTCGGCGGAAAAGGACCTGCAGCAGACCCTGCAGTCGCTGGCTGCGCATTTCCAGATTCATTCCGACCATGCCGAGGCGGCGCGCGAAATCATTGCGGAATCGCGTCTGCGGGCGGAACTCGCCCCGGTGGGCGAGAGCCTGATGCTGCGCCTGGTGGTGGCGCCCCTCGGGGCGGACGGGCCGCGCCTGATGCCCGGTGAAGGACGCGCCCGCGTGATGGCCGCCGTCAAGGGCGAAACCGTCGGCACCCTGCGCGATCTGCGCGCCGAGCGCGTCGGCCTCGATGAAGTGCTCGCCGCGTTCGACTTTCTCGATCCGCCCGCTCGCGGCGAACTGGTGTGCGAGTGGCAGATCGAGTCGCCGGAAAAAGCGCTCGGCCTGATCGAGGCGCTGCCGCGCATGGCGGCGATCCAGGCGATCGACTGGCCGCGCGGCCAGCCGGTGCGCATCATCACCGTGGACAGCGCCCATCTTGCGCTGCAGGTGCGCACCGAACGCGACTGGTTCAAGTTGCAGGGCAGCGCGCAACTGGACGAAGGCCTGGTGCTGAATCTTGAATCGCTGCTTGCCGCAGCCGCGGGCAGGAGCCGTTTCGTGCCGATGGGCAAGGGGGTCTACGCCGCGCTCACCCGGGAATTGCGCGACAAGCTTGCCGAACTGGGCGCGGTCAGTGAAGGCAAAGGCGACGCCTTGCGCGTGCCGCAGCTGGCCGCCGCGTGGCTCGAGGATATTCTGCAAGGCGTCGCCGGCGACACCGACACGGCCTTCGTCGAGAAAGTGGAGCGCCTGCGCGCGGGGCAGGAAATGGACCACGCGCTGCCCGGCGCGCTGCAGGCCGAATTGCGCACCTATCAGGAGGACGGTTACCTGTGGGCGATGCGCCTGGCGCAGGCCGGCTTTGGCGCCTGCCTGGCCGACGACATGGGCCTGGGAAAAACCGTGCAGACCCTTGCCGTGCTGCTCGCGCGCGCCGCCGGCGGTCCGGCGCTGGTGGTGGCGCCGACTTCTGTGTGCGGCAACTGGCTGGCCGAGACGCTGCGCTTCGCGCCTTCGCTCAACGCGGTCATCTACGGCGAAGGCGATCGCACCGTGCTGGTCGAATCGGCCGCCGCAGGCGATGTGGTGATCGTTTCCTACACGCTGATGCAGAAAGCCCAGGCGCTGTTCGCCGCGAAAACCTGGCATACCGTGGTGGCCGACGAGGCGCAGGCGGTCAAAAACGCCACGGCGCGGCGCACGCTGGCGTTGTTCGAAATTCCCGCGGACTTCCGCATGGCGCTGTCGGGCACGCCGATCGAGAATCGGCTGGCCGAATTGTGGTCGATCATGCGTTTCTGCAATCCGGGTCTGCTGGGCACGCTGTCGCACTTCAACGAAATTTTCGCCACGCCCATCGAGCGCCATCGCGATCGCGACGCGCAGCGCATGCTGCGGCGCCTGATTGCGCCGTTCGTGCTGCGCCGGACCAAGGCGCAGGTGCTCGATGACCTGCCGCCGCGCACCGAGCTGTTGCTCAGTGTGGTGCTGGAACCGGCCGAGGCGGCGCACTATGAAGCGCTGCGCCGCAATGCGCTGGCCGAGGCCGAGAACGCGGCCAAGAACGAACAGGCGGGCCATGCACATCTGCACATACTGGCGCAGCTCACGCGGCTGCGCCGCGCCGCCTGCGATCCGCGCCTGGTCAGTCCGGACCTGGGACTGATCGGCGCGAAAGTGCGCGCATTCGCGGAACTTGCCGCGGAGCTCTCGGCCAACGGCCACAAGGCGCTGGTATTCAGCCAGTTCGTGGGATTTCTCACCCTGCTGCGCGCACCGCTGGATGAGGCCGGCATCCGCTATCAGTACCTGGACGGCGCCACGCCGGCGGCGGAGCGCACCCGGCGCGTGGCCGCTTTTCAGGCCGGCGAGGGCGACCTGTTCCTGATCAGCTTGAAGGCCGGCGGCTACGGGCTGAACCTGACCGCCGCGGACTACGTCGTCATCACCGACCCCTGGTGGAATCCGGCGGCGGAGGATCAGGCGATGGGCAGGGCGCACCGCATCGGCCAGCTGCGTCCGGTGACCGTCTACCGCCTGATCGCCAAGGGAACGCTGGAGGAGAAAATCGTCGAGCTGCATCATGACAAGCGCGCGCTGGCCGACGGGCTGCTTGCCGAGGGCGAGGAGGGTACGGCGGTTCCCACCAGCGCGGAGCTGATTTCACTGATGCGTGGCGGATAGCAGTGTTTTCTCGAAGTGAGATACCAGATATGATCTGAAATGTGAAGAAAATGCACGCCGTATCTTGCTAGTGACGATTAAAAGTTAAACTTTTAGCGCTGTTCACAAGAGGGGGCTGAAGCATGCAACGACTATTCCGACTGGGTGTGGCCGCAATATTTGCAGCCACCGCGCTGCCGTCGTTCGCGCAGGCACCGGATGCTTCCTCGGCCTGGCCGCTGAAACCGGTGCGTCTGGTAATCGGTATCGGTCCTGCCGCCGGCAGCGACCTGCTGGCGCGCGCCATGGCGCAGCGCCTGACCGCGCAGTGGGGCCAGGCGGTGGTGGTGGAGAACCGGGTTGGCGCGAACGGCATCATCGCCACCGAAGCGGTGGCCCGAGCGGCGCCTGACGGGCATACGCTGCTGTTTTCCACCGACAGCGCCTTCACCATCACGCCGCACCTGATCAGCAAACTGCCCTACGACGCGCTCAAGGATTTCGCACCGGTGACGCAGATCACCGAATTCGGCACGGTGCTGGTGGCCAACGCCGCGCTGCCGGTGGCCAGCGCGGGCGAGCTGATCGCGCTGGCAAAAAAGGATCCGGGCAGGATCACCTACAGTTCAATCGGCGCGGGCAGCCAGATGCACCTGATCTCCGAGATGCTGAACAACAAAGCCGGCATCACCCTATCGCATATTCCCTACAAAGGCATTCCGCAGATGGTTTCGGCGGTGCTGACCGGTGAAGTCAACCTCACCTGGGTGGGGGTGTTCTCGGCACGGCCGCAGATCAAGAGCGGTAAGTTGAAGGCGCTGGCCTACAGCATCGGCCGGCGCACCAGCTTCATGCCCGAGGTACCGACCTTCGCGGAACTGGGTTATCCCGACGTGGACAAGGGCGTCTGGTACGGCGTGCTGGCGCCCGCGCGCACACCGCGCCCGCAGGTGGAGCGCATTCACGCCGACATCAGGCGGCTGCTCGACGAGCCGGAGTTCCGTGAAAAGGAATTAATGTCGAAGGGCTACGAGCCCACCGGCCTCGGCCCGGATGAATTCGCCGCGCTGATCCGCCGCCAGTTTGCCGCCGGGGCCAACCTGGTGAAGGTCTCCGGGGCGCAGGTGGAGTAACCCCGTTCGCTTCGCGACAGCCTGCTCAGGTGCGCGTCAATTCGAGCGACCCCTCCGGCAGTTCTTTAGCGCTCCAGCCTTCCGGAACATTGGTGGTGGTGGAGTGATCCTCCACCAGGCAGGGTCCGGCCACGGAGACGCCGGCGCGCAAGGCGTCGCGGTCGTAAATGGCATAGGGAACGAATGCCCCGGCCTTGATCGAATAGACATTGCGGCTGGCGGGTTTTGCCGCGCTGTGCGCGGCCGGTGTCGAGTCGGCCTGCAGCCTCGCCCCGAGCGGCGCCTGGCAACTGACGCGCAGCGACACGATCTGCACCGTGATCGGGCTGACATGGCCGTAGCGCTCGATGTAGGTGGCGTCGAACGCCTTGCGCAGCGCCGTGGGCGACAGGTCGGCCGACAGGCGCACCTTCACCGTCTGGTCCTGGCCGCGGTAGCGCATTTCCGCGTAATCCTCAAAGCGCAGGCCCTGCTGCGCGCCCAGTGAGGTGGTGACGCTCTGCGTGAGCTGCACCTGCAGTTTTTGCAGTGCCTCGGCAAGGCCGTCGACCTTGCCGCTTTCCTCGTCCAGTTCGCTGGTCCAGGTCTGCGAAGCGTCGTAGCGCGCGTCGGCGAGCAACATGCCGAAGGCCGAGTAGTGCGCCGGCATGCGCGGGATGATCAGCGATTTCACGCCCAGTTCCTCGGCCAGTTCGGCCGCATGCAGCGGTCCGTTGCCGCCGTAGGCCACCACCGTAAAGTCGCGTGGGTCCTTGCCGCGCTCGATGGACACGCGCCGCAGCGCGCCGGACATGGTGACATTGGCAATCTGGATGATGCCCGCGGCCATCTGCTGCGCGTTGTAACCGAGCGTGGCGCCCAGTTTTTCCAGGGCCTTTTTGGAAAGCGAGGCGTCGATTTTCATTTCGCCGCGCAGGAAGCTCTCCGGGTTGAGGCGGCCCAGGTGAATGTTGGCATCGGTGACCGTGGGCTGCTCGTTGCCCAGGCCGTAAGCAGCGGGGCCGGGGTGGGCTCCGGCGCTCTTGGGGCCGATGCGCAGCGCGCCCAGTTCATCGATCCAGGCGATGCTGCCGCCACCGGCGCCGACTTCGACGACGTCGACCACCGAGGTCTGCAGCGGGTAGCCGTGCTCGAAGCCGCCGACGTAGTACAACGAATCGAAACTCACCACGCCGTTTTCCACCAGCGCCGCCTTGGCGGTGGTGCCGCCCATGTCGAAGGTGAGCAGGTTGCGCCGCTCGATGGTTTCGCCCAGTTTGATCGAACCTGCGATGCCGCCCACCGGGCCGGATTCCATCAGCAGCGCGGGCAGCTGCTTGATGGTGGCCGCATCGGCCACCCCGCCATTGGACTCCATCAGGAAAAACCGGCCGTTGAAGCCATGCTCGGCAAGCAGCGCCTCGAGATTCTCGACATAGCGGCTCACCTTGGGGCCGACGAAGGCATTCATCACCACGGTGGAGGTGCGCTCGTATTCGCGGTATTCGCGCGACAGTTCGTGCGAGGTGGTGACGAACCAGTTCGAATGCGCCTTGGCGATTTCGGCGGCACGCAGCTCATGTGCGGGATTGCGGTACGAGTGCAGGAAGCAGATGGCGATCGCCTCGGCGCCCTTGGCCTTGGCCACGTCGAGCACTTGGCGAAGCTGTGCCTCATCGAGCGGTTTGACCACCTCGCCGCGCGAATTCATGCGCTCGCGCGCCTCCAGCCGGTACTCGCGCGACACGAACGGCTCGTGGCGCCAGAAAAGATAGTTGAAGGATTCGGTGCGGTTGCCGCGGCCGATCTCGAGCACGTCGCGAAAGCCCTCGGTGGTGATCAGCGCGGTCTTGGCGCCGTCTTTTTCCAGGCAGGCGTTGATCACCAGCGTGGTGCCGTGCACGAAAATCTCGAACTGCGCACCGGGCTTGTTCAGCTTGGCCAGGCAGTTGGCGATGCCGCGGGTGGGGTTGTCGGGCGTGGTCGATGCCTTGGCGAACCAGCGCTCGCCGGTGCGGGTGTCGACCGCGGCCAGGTCGGTGAAGGTGCCACCGATGTCGACGGCGACGCGAATGCTTTTGGCGGGTACGTTGGTCATGTTGTTCGATCCGTTTTTATCAATCTGGCGTTCTGAGTCTGCATTTCGGGAACCATCATGGCCCCGAATATGGGCGTTTTGCTGCTCCCTGTTTTGTCACGGTTCAAAAGGCGAACCGTGACAAAACAGGGACCTCGAATGGTCGATTCCGGCGCCTCGCTCCGCAACCAAGTCCGGGCGCTCGCAAACTAATTCATCACGATGTCCAGGCCTTTGACGCGCAAGGCGAAATCCTCGCGCGATTTCTGCAGGCGCGCGATCAGTGCGGCGCGTTGCAAGGGAAAGTCTTCCATGCCGTTGGCGGTCAGAATTTTTTCGCGGAATACGGCGGTCGAGCGAATGGCCGTGGTGTCATTGGCAATCTTGTCCATGATGGCTTGCGGCGTGCCGGCGGGGACATATAAGGAAAACATGCCGCCGGTTTCGAATCCGCCGTAGCCGGCTTCTGCCAGTGTCGGTACCTGGGGTATGGCGGCGGCACGTTGATCGCCGGTATAGGAGAGCCCTTTCAATCTGCCTGAGTTCACCAGTGGAATCGCGGCGGTCAATCCGGTCATGCCGAAGTCCACTTGCTCGGCCATGAGCGCGGTCATGACTTCGGCGCCGCTTTTGTAGGGAACATGCGTGGCGGTAAAGCCCGCGGCTTTGGCAAAGGCTTCGACATCCAGGTGGGCGGAACTGCCGACGCCGAAGCTGCCGTAATTCAGCGCGCCCGGCTTGGCTTTGGCCAATGCGACCAGTTCCCTGACGTTGTTGGCCGGGACATGCTTGCCAGCCACCATGATCGCCTTGGTCTGACCCATGCCCACCACCGGGATGAAATCCTTCTCCGGGCTGTAGGGCAGATTCTTCTGCAGGAACTGCGCGGTATTCATGTTGGTGCTGGTGCTGAAGAAAATCGTGTAGCCGTCCGGCGCCGAGCGCGCCGCGGCTACCGCCGCAACCACGCCGGTGGCGCCAACGCGATGTTCCAGCGTGACCGCCTGGCCCCATACCCGGGTGAGTTCGGTGGTTACACCGCGCAGCAAGGTGTCCTGGACGCCGCCGGGCGGCTGGCCGATCAGGACGCGCACCGGTTTGGAAGGATAGGCCTGCGCCGAGGCTTCAATGGCGCCAAGCGCGGCAGCGCCTGCCATGGCCAGCGTCAGCACGCAGCGCAAAGACGAATAAAAATTGAGGTGCATAGGTGCTCGCAGAATCCTGAAGAATTGAACACGGATTTTAACAGGCCGAATCGCCGGCCTTCACGACAAGAAATCAGGATGGCGGCTATTATTGCTGCCGCGAGCGCGTACCCGCCTCATGCCGATACGCCGGCAGCCATGCCGGGGCTTCGCGTCGTTTTTTCTGTGGCACGAAACAACAGCAAGTCAGGAGTCCTTCCCATGGTGCATAGTCATTCTTCCCAGGCCGGTGCCGATGGCCTGTCCGATGCCGATCGGCAATTGTTGCGCGATTCGACGCGCGATTTTCTGGCCAGCCGCTGGCCATCGGCCAGTGCGATGGAGCGGGTCGGCGACGCCGCTGCCGTCACTGCGCTGTGGCGCGACATGGCCGCGCAGGGCCTTAGCGCACTGGGTGCGGATCCTGCCGAGGGCGGATTGCGTGAAATCATGCTGGTATTCGAAGAGCTCGGACGCGCGGCGTGCCCCGCGCCGCTGCTCGGTGCGGTGATCGCGAATATGGCGCTGGCCGGCGCAGGCAAGGCGGCTGAGCCGCTGCAGCAGGATCTCCGCATGGGCAAGGCCATCGTTGCCGCCTCCTTGGGCGCATTCGATGGCGACGCGGGTGCCGGCAAAGTGGCCTGCAGGGACGGCAAAATCGACGGCATGGTCGCCTTCGTGGAGGGCAGCCTGGGTGCGACGCAGCATCTGGTATTCACGGAATCACCCGCGGGTGTCGCCCTGGTCGACGCAGGCGCTGCAGCGGTTTCAATTCGCGAAACGCCGGGCCTGGCGGTTCCTTCGCTGGCGGAGATCACCTTCGCACAGGCCACCGCCGTGTCGATTCCGGTGGCGGCGGGCCGCCTGCGCGATATCGCGCTGATGGCGCGCGTGGCTTGCGCGGCGCGGGCACTGGGGGCGGCACAGCGGGCGTTCGAACTGGCGGTGGAGCATGCCAAGGTGCGCAAGCAGTTCGGTGAATTCATCGGCTCCTTTCAGGCGGTGCAGCACAAACTCGCCAATTGCCTGATCAGTCTCGAGGGCACGCAGCTGGTGCTGCGCAACGTCGGGGAATCGCATGACAAGGGCTCCGAGGACTGGCGGGTGTTCGCGGCGGCCGCGCTCGCCTTTGCCGGGCCGGCGCTGCGTGAAGTGTCGGTACAGACGCACCGCGCCCTGGGTGCCATCGGCTACGCCGAGGAACACGAGGCGCCGCGGCATTTTCGCCGCGTGCATGCGGACCTGGCGCGCTTTGGCGGCGCGCCGCGCTCGCGCGCCGAACTCGCCGACTACCTGCTGGGCCCGCTCGCATAAACGGATTCGCCGCAAAGAACTTTCGGAGACAACTCATGGCTTTACTACCTGCACTGGACACCGATCCGAAGATCAACGCGTTTCGCGCCGAGGTGCGCGCCTGGATCGCAAAACACTGGACGCCCGAGCGCCGCGCGGAACACCGCAAACTGCCCTTCAAACTGCGCGGCTGGGACCCGCAGTTCAGCCGCGAGATGGGCAAGGACGGCTGGATCGGCATCGGCTGGCCCAGGGAATACGGCGGTCAGGCGCGCAGCCCCTCGGAGCAGATCGCCTTTGTCGAGGAAATGGCCAATGCCGGCTGTCCGGTGCAGGCGCACAACACCGGCGAGTCCATCGTCGCGCAGGCGCTGATCGGACACGGGTCGCCGGAGCAGCAGGCCGAATGGCTCACCGCCATTCGCGGCGGCGAACGCTCGTTTGCGCTCGGTTATAGCGAACCGGATGCAGGTTCCGATCTGGCCGGACTGCGAACCAAGGCGGTGCAGGACGGCGACCACTGGGTGGTCAACGGACAGAAGCTCTGGTCCACCGGGGGCGACAAGTCCGAATATGTCTGGCTTGCCGTGCGCACCGACGGCGAGGTGAAAAAGCACGCGGGCATCAGCGTGCTGATGGTGAACCTGCGCTCGCCCGGGATCACCATCCGGCCCAGCATGGCGATGTACGGCAGGACTTTCAGCGCCGTGTTCTACGACAACGTGCGTGTGCCGGCGTGCAACATGGTGGGCAAGGTCAATGGCGGCTGGAAGGTGATCACCGACGCCCTGGCGGCCGAGCGCGTCATGATCGGCGGTTCGCGCATGGCGGGACTGCAGCGCGCTTTCGATCACCTGACCGAGCATGTCAAGACTGCCACCGCAGGCGGCAAGGCGCTCAGGAGCGATCCACTGGTGCGCGATCGCATCGGCGCGCTGGCGGCCGATCTGGAGGTGGCGCGCCAGCTGCTGATCCGCAATACCACCATGGTGGAGCAGGGCCGCGTGCCCCTGTACGAGGCGGCGGTCAGCAAGGTGTTCACCAGCGAATTGCAGGAGCGCATGGGTCAGGCCTCTCTGGACATCCTGGGTACCGGCGGTCTGCTCTCCGAGGATGCCGCGTCTGCGCCGCTGGGTGAGATGGAGCAGCTCCTGCGCCATTCCATCATGGGCATGATCGGCGGGGGCACCAATGAAATTCAGCGCAATGTGATCGCGCTGCGCAGTCTGGGCATGCCGCGCTGATCCGTTCCAGAACTGATCCGATCCAGAACAACGCCAGTCTTTTTCAGGAGCAGGCAATGAGCGAGCAGGTGGTGACCTATGAACTGGAGGGCGAAATCGCCCTGATCGGATTGAACCGCCCGGAGAAGCGCAATTGCCTGAGTCCGGAACTGCAGTCCCAGTTGCGCGAGGCGGCCGCGCGCGCCGGCGAGGAGGCCAAGTGCGGCATCCTGTTCGGGTATGGCGAGAATTTCTGCGCCGGTCTCGACCTGGCGTGGGCCGCGGAGAACTGGAAGGGCGGGCGGGCACCGCGCCTGCCGTTTCGTTACAACCGCAATTCCTACCAGGAGTTGATCGCGCGCGGCAACATCCCGTTCATTGCGGCGCTTCACGGCGCGACGCTCGGAGGCGGCTTCGAAACCGCGGCGGCGGCGCATATCCGTGTCGCGGATGAAACCACGTTCTTCGGACTGCCCGAGGGCACGCGCGGCATTTATATCGGCGGCGGCGGCTCGGTGCGCATCGCCCGCCTGATAGGCTTCTCGCGCATGCAGGACATGATGCTCACCGGCCGGGTGCTGAAGCCCGAAGAGGCCGAGCATTTCGGCGCGGTGCAGTATGTGGTTCCCAAGGGGCAGTCCCTGGCCAAAGCCAAGGAACTGGCCCTGCGCATCTGCAAGAACGCGCCGCTGTCGAACTTTGCCATCACCAACAGCCTGCCGCGCCTGCAGGACATGAACTACGACGATGGCCTGTATTTCGAGCGCCAGGTGGGCGAGTACACGCGCAGTCCGGAATCGATCGAGCGGCTCAAGCAGTTCCTCGACAAGACCGCGCCGCGGCTGCGGATGCCGGATTAAAGGGGGCGAGCATGGCACGCTACGCAATCGGCCAGCCGGTCACCCAGGTCGAGGCGCCGCGTCTGATGACCGGCAAAGGCCGTTACACCAGCGACGTCTATCTCGACCGGCAGGCCTGCGCCTATTTCCTGCGTTCGCCGCATGCGCACGCCGACATCCTGCGCATCGACACCAGCGCGGCGCAAGCCATGCCGGGGGTGCTGGCGGTTCTCACCGGCGAGGACTATGCCGCCGAGGGCCTGGGCATGCTGACCGGCGCGGTGCCGTTCAAGCGTCGCGACGGCTCGCCCATGTACCGTCCGCCGCGTCCGGCATTGACGCGCGACCGCGTGCGCCACATCGGCCAGGCGGTGGCCGTGGTCATTGCCGAGTCGGTCAACCAGGCCAAAGATGCCTCCGAAGCCATCGAAGTGGAATACGCGATCCTGCCGGCACAGGTGTCCACCGAAAAGGCGAACCAGCCGGGAACGCCGGCGCTGTGGCCAGCCTGTCCCGACAATGAATCGGTGTTCGTGGAACTGGGCAATGGCGCGGCCGTCGATGCCGCCATGGCCAGGGCCGCGCATGTGGTGAAGGAACACTTCGTCGTCAGTCGCGTGGCCGCCAGCACCATCGAACCGCGCGCCGTGGTTGCGCAATACGACGAAGGACGCGGGCATTTCACCGTCCATGCCTGCATGCAGCGCCCCTATATCTGGCGCACCCTGATGACGCAGTATATTTTCAAGGTTCCCGAGCACAGCATGACGCTGATCGCGGGGGATGTCGGCGGCTCTTTCGGCATGAAAGGCGGCTTGTACCCGGAGGTTCCCGTCGCCGCCTGGGCGGCCAGGCGCCTCGGGCGTCCGGTGAAATGGACCTGCGAGCGCAGCGAAGCCCTGCTTGCGGACGATCAGGGACGCGACATGGTGGTGGATGCAGCGCTGGCCCTGGATAAGGACGGCAAGTTCCTTGCCATGCACCTTGCCTCGAACAACAACATCGGCGCCTATCTCACCATGATCGGCTTCCTGTCCACGCGCGGCATCGCCGACTCCACCGTGGGTGTGTACGCCACGCCGGCGGTGCACGGGCGGGGGGCGGCGGTGCTGACCAACACGGTGCCGGTGTCCAATTATCGCGCCCCTGGAGGCACTCCGGGCACCTATGTGCTGGAGCGCATCATCGACATCGCGGCGCGTGAATTGAAAATCGATCCGGCCGAGATTCGCCGCCGCAATCTCATTCCCGCGAGTGCCATGCCCTGCAAACTGCCCAATGGCGCGAGTTACGATTGCGGCGACTTCGAGGCGGTGCTGGATAAATGCCTGGCGCAGTCCGATTACGCCGGCGCTCAGGCGCGCAAGGCCGATGCCAGGGCGCGCGGCAGACTGCATGGTGTGGGCGTGTCGCAGAGCGTCGATCCGTCGGCCGGGCCTTCGCCGGAAACCGCTGAAGTGCGCTTCGATCCGGGAGGCAACGTCACGGTGCTGGTGGGTTCCACCGCCGGCGGCCAGAGCCATGAAACCATTTACACGCAGATCGTCTCCGCTCGCCTTGGCCTGGAAGCCGAGAGCATCCGGGTGGTCGAAGGCGACACCGACAAACTCTCCTGGGGCACCGGCACCGGCGCCGCGCGCACCGCCACCATCGGCGGCGGCGCGGTGTTCAAGGCGGTGGACAAGGTGATAGAAAAGGGCAAGCGCATCGCCGCGCATTTGCTCGAGGCGGCCGATGCCGATATTGAATTCGGCAATGGCGCCTTCAACGTGGTGGGCACCGACCGCAAAGTGCAATTTACCGAAGTGGCCAAGGCGGCGTTCAACCCGCTGAAACTGCCGGCGGACCTGGAGATCGGCCTGTACGAGACGGCAACCTGGACCACCAAGACCCAGAACATTCCCAATACCTGCCATGTCTGCGAACTGGAAATCGATGCGGAGACCGGAACCATAGAACTCACGCGCTATACCGCCATCCACGATGTCGGTGTGGAACTCAATCCGCTGCTGGTGGGCGGGCAGGTGCATGGCGGCATCGCCCAGGCGGCCGGGCAGGCGCTGATGGAAATCGTCACCTACGACACCGACAGCGGGCAGTTGTTGTCGGGTTCGTTTGCCGACTACGCCATGCCGCGCGCGGCGGACCTGTGCAATTTCGACATCGGCAGTCATCCGGTGCCCACCAAAACCAATCCGCTGGGCGTCAAGGGCGCCGGGGAATGCGGCACGGTCGGCGGCCTTGCCGCCATAATGAACGCAATTAACGACGCACTGGCGCCGCTGGGGGTGAGAAACTTCGCGATGCCGGCGACACCGCAACGGGTTTGGGAGGCGATACGGGAGGCGGGAACCCGGTAGGCGGGAACCCGTCAGGTTCACAGATTCTAAAAACCGGCAGCGCTGGCCGGCCTTTTCGGTGATTGGTCGGGGGGTACTCATGAAGCAAGTCAGGCACGGAATATGGCGCGGCGCGCTGGTTGTCACAGGTCTGCTGGTGGGGATGTCACAGGCGCTAGGCCAGGCCTACCCGGTCAAATCGATTCGCATGATCGTGACTTCAGCCGCGGGCGGCGTCGCCGACATCATGACGCGCATCATGTCGGAGAACATCGCCCGCAGCCTGGGCCAGGCGGTGATCGTGGAGAATCGGCCGGGAGCGGGCGGCAGCCCTGCAGTCTTGTTTACCGCCAAGTCGGCGCCCGACGGCTATACGCTTGTAATGGTCAATGTCGGCAATGCCTCGATCGCGCCCTGGGTCAGCAAGGACCTGCCTTACGACCCGCTCAAGGACCTGACGGGCGTGGCCGCGATTGCCGAAGTCCCGAGCATCGTGGTCATTCCGGACAGTTTGCCGGTGAATACGCTCAAGGAGTTTATCGATTACGGCCGCGCCAATCCCGGCGTGATCAATTATGGTTCGGCTGGCATTGCGACCATGCCGCACCTCGCGGCGGAGCTTTTTTCCTATCTCACCGGGGTGAAGATGGTGCACGTGCCTTACAAGGGTGCGGCGCCTGCCGGGGTTGATCTCGGCGCGGGCCTCATTCAGGTCGGATTGCTAGGCGTTGGCTCGGTGCGCGCACAGCTTGCCGCCAGGACGGTGCGCGTGCTTGCGGTGGCGGCACCCAAGCGCATCGCCGCCTTGCCCAATGTGCCGACCTTCGCCGAGGCCGGGTTGCCAAGCTACGAGGTGACCAACTGGTTCGGTGTGCTCGCGCCGACGGGCACGCCGCGCGAGGTTGTTGTCCTTATCAACAACCACATCGGACGGGCATTCGAGATCCCCAAGGCCGTTCAGCAACTCTCGGACGCCGGCATTGTTCCTATCAAGGAATCCGTCGAGCAGTTCCAGAAACGCATCGTGGCTGATTACAATAAGTGGCGTGACGTGGTGAGCAATGCCGGTATAAAACCCGAATGACAGGGGCTCACACGCCGGCTCCCGCGGCCATTGGCCGTTCAAACGTTTATTGTCATCCCCATTTTTTTGCCATCGCGAAGAAAGCCGGGATCCAATCGTTCATGACTAGTTGGAGAATTGCATGAGGCAACTTACGCTTTGCACCCTCGCGGCCCTGGCTTCGACGATGCCGTTTTTCGCCAAGGCGCAATCTGATTTTCCCAGCAAACCGGTGCACATCCTGGTGGGATTTCCCGCCGGCAGCACCGCCGACATCATCGCGCGGCAACTCGCGGCGCGTATGTCAGAGACCATCGGGCAGCAGGTCGTGGTGGAGAACCGTGCCGGGGCTGGCAGCAGCATTGCCGCCGAAGCCGTGGCGCGTGCGCCGGGCGACGGGCATACGCTGTTGCTCTCCACCATCGCCAACAGCATCAATCCCAGTCTGTTCAAGGTGAGTTTCGATTTCCAGAAGGACCTGGCCGCGGTGGCCTTGCTCGCGGAAACTCCGGGACTGCTGGCTGCGCATCCATCCGCACCGCCCACGGTGAAGGACCTGATCGCGCAGGCCAGGGCCAACCCGGGGGCCATCTCCTACGCCTCTGCAGGCACCGGCACGGTGACGCATCTCTACGGCGAACTGTTCAATCTGGCCACCGGGGTGAAGCTCGCGCATGTGCCATACAAAGGCAGCGGCCAGGCGCAGGTCGATTTGATGGCCGGGCATATCAAGCTGCTGTTTACGCCGGCGGCATCGGTGATCGGACCGATCAAGGCAGGCAAGCTGATTGCGCTGGGATCGATCGGTCGCGAGCCGCTGTCCTCCTTGCCGGGTGTGCCGACGCTGGCTTCGGCGGGCGTCGCCGGCTTCGATGCGGGTTTGTGGTTCGGCCTGAATGCCACCGGAACGACGCCGCGCGCGGTGGTCGAGCGACTCAACCAGGAATCCCAGCGCGTGCTTGCCATGCCCGAGGTCAGGAAACAGTTCGCGTCGCAGGAGTTGCAGCCGCTCGGCGGATCCAGCGAAAGCTTCGCTGCGTTCATTCGCCAGGAAACCGAGAAATGGGCGCGGGTGGTCAAGGCGGCCGATATCAAGGCCGAATGACAAGGGTCGGCGACGGTCCGTGATTTCAGTCGGCATTCCAGGGCTCGAAATTTGACATATTCGATCGTCTGGATCGTTCCGGTCTTCCCCCGGATGAAAGCTTGCGTTCTCTCGATCTGTTCGCGCGCGATGTCATGCCGGCTTTTCGCGATGGCTGACTGGACGGAGAATCAGGAGCATTGGTGGTTTTCGCGCGCTCTGTTGGATGTGCCTCTTGCCGAGGGGCAGCGCCGGAGGGATTTCAAATCCGAGTAACGCGGTCGGCTTCAAGAGGTGTGCCTCCCTCGATTTGCTGAGCAGCCCGGCGGAATATTCCGATGCGCCGTTATACTACGGTGCCGTCACGTGAAGCAGACGAATATTTCATCATTCCCTCGTTGCACGTCGTAGCAACTTCAACGATAGTCGGTTGCGCGGCCGCGCCGTGTGGTGACAGAGTGCTCGTTGCCGCCTCAGGTACCGGGTGGGCCATTTGTTAAAGGAGAAGGAAAATGAGTTTGCGCGATTCGGCCATCGTGGCCTACGCCGAAACCAAGGTGATGGACATCAGCGACCGCGATGTCTGGGAACTGGA
Source organism: uncultured beta proteobacterium (assembly GCA_903859155.1). Lineage (GTDB taxonomy): Bacteria > Pseudomonadota > Gammaproteobacteria > Burkholderiales > SG8-39 > 2-02-FULL-62-17. The sequence continues at coordinate 21,081 of CAIOLO010000137.1, read as the reverse complement.
TGCCGAGATTCTCGAGTCGCTGCTGGACAAGACCGGCATAGACAAAGCCGAGATCGACGGCCTGGTGCTCGCCGGGCTGACCAGCACCGGCGCCGGCAACGTGTTCTGGGCACAGACCACCGCCGACCAACTCGGGCTGGAGGTCGACTTCTGCGAGCAGGTGCATATCGGCGGCTGCTCGGCGGCCGGGTGCGTGGCGCGCGCGGCGATGGCGATCGACGCGGGCCTTTGCAACATCGCGTTCCTGCTGTTCGCCGACACCGGCCGTCGCGAAAGCAATTCGGTCGAGCGCAGCTACCGGCGCGAATGGATCGAACCCTATGGACTGATGGGGCCGCCGGGTGCTTTCGGCCTGCTGTCCAAACGCTACGAATCGATGTTCGGCCTGGACTACGAGATGCTGGGCAAGCTCGCCGTGACGCAGCGCGACCATGCCGTGATGAACGAAAACGCCTGCGAGAAACTGCGCAAACCCATCACCATCGACGACTACATGAACTCGCGCATGATCGCCGATCCGATCCGTTTGCTCGATTGCGTGATGCCGGCCGACGGTGCCGCAGGCCTCATCATGATGAGCAAGGAGATGGCCCGGAAGAAAGGGCTGCACAAGCGCGTCATTCCGATCGGCTACAGCGAACGGACCAATTATGGCGGAGCCATGAACCTGGTGGACCCCACCCTGAGCGGACACAAGGCCGCCGGTGAAAAGGCGCTCAAACAGGCCGGCATCGGCATCAAGGATGTGGCGTCGTTTCATCCCTATGACGATTTCATCATTGCCATTTTGCTGCAGTACGAGAACTTCGGCTTCTGCAAGCAGGGCCAGGGTTGCGATTTCATTCGTGACAATGACCTTTCCTACAAGGGCAACCTGCCACTCAATACCGGGGGCGGGCAGATATCCGCAGGTCAGGCGGCCTGCTCCTCGCACAACCTGATCGAGTCGGTGCGCCAGTTGATGGGCGAGGGCGGCGCGCGCCAGATCAAGAACACCAAGAACGTGCTGAACACCGGCATCGGCTGGATCAATTACGGCAGGAACTGGGGTACCAGCGCCGCGCTGGTCCTGGTCCCGGGCGAATAAGCCGGCAGTCGTGGGCACCGGGGCGCAGCCCCGTTCGACGGCAGCAGAATCAGCAGGAAACGAAAATCCGCATAGAGAGGCTGAACATGAGCAAAGAAACCAGACCACTGAACGACACCATGAGTCTGAAGCGCGAGATCAGGACCTACGGCTTCGCCAAGCCGTTCTGGGATGGAACGCGCGACCGGAAAGTGGTGATCCAGTACTGCAAGAAGAGCGGGAAATTCCAGCATTTCCCTCGTCCCACCAGCATTTTTACCGGGCGGCGCGGCGACATCGAGTGGCGCGAGATCTCCGGCAAAGGGGAGATTTTTTCCTACACCGTCACCTATCGCGGCACCGACCGGTTTCGCGCCGTCGAACCTTATGCGGTGGCCTGCGTGACCTTCGAGGGCGCCGGCGTCAATCACATCGCCAACATGGTCAACTGCACCGAGGATGAACTCAAGGTGGGGATGAAGGTCAAGCCCTACTGGATGCCGCTTGCCGACGGCACCAACCTGCTGATGTTCCAGCCCGATCGCTAAATACAGATACAGATGGAGTGAAAGCAAAAATGAATGAAGCAGCAAACGCGGGGCTTTCTGCGCAGGCGCGTGGGCCCGGGGCGGTCGCGAAAGTCATGCGACCCAAGTCGGTGGCCATCATCGGCATGTCTGCCCGTCCGGGAACGACCGGGCACAACATTCTCAACGGACTGAAGGTCAACAAGTTTGCCGGCGACATCTATCTGGTGGGCCGCAGTTCCGATCCCATCGACGGGCGCACGCTGCTGGCGAGCCCGCTGGACCTGCCCGAAGGTGTGGACCTGGCGGTATTTACCTTGCCGGCCGCCGGTGTCAAGGAAGCGGTTGCCGCCTGTGTGCAGCGCAAGGTCGGCGCGGCGCTGGTGTTTGCCGCCGGATTTGCCGAAACCGGACAGCACGATGTGCAGGCCGAGGTTGCCCGTACGGCGCGCGAAGGCGGGTTGGCGATCGTCGGGCCTAACTGCCTGGGGTTCACCAACAACGTCGACGGACTGACCCTGCACATGCTGTTCGCGATTGCAGCGCGACGCTGGGCGCCCGGAGACAAGCCGGGGGTGGCCTTCGTCGGGCAGAGCGGCGGCATGATAGGTCACCTGCAGCGCGCGGCGGATGCGCGCCACATGGCCATTTCCTATTCCATTACCACCGGTAATGAGGCCGGCCTTGATCTTGCCGATTTCACCGAGTACCTGGTGGAGGATCCGCAAACCGCGGTGATTGTGCTTTATGCCGAACAAATCCGCCGGCCCAGGGAGTTCATGGCCGCCTGCGAACGTGCCCGCGCCGCGAACAAGCCGGTGGTGCTGCTGCACCCCGGCCGCAGCGCGAAGGCCAGGGCGGCGGCGGCCTCGCACACCGGCGCGCTGGTGGGGGACCATGGCGCGATGCTCACCAACGCGGCCAATGCCGGCGTGCTGGTGGTCGAATCTCTGGACGAGGTCATGGATGTGAGCGAGTTGCTTACCCACTATCCCGAGGTGCCCTCCCAAGGTCCCGCGGTATTGACGGCATCGGGCGCGTTTGTCGCGCTGATCAACGACGCCGCCGAAACCCTCGGACTGGAGTTTCCCGCGTTGACGCCCGCGAGCATGGAAAAGCTGCGGGCTGCGTTGCCCGCATTCGGGACACCGAGCAATCCGCTGGACGTCACCGCCGGTGTGGCCCCCGGAAACAACTCGATACTGACCAAGGCCTTGCTCGATGATCCTAATGTCGGCAGCCTGTACATCTCGTATCCGATTGCCGGACCCAAGGGCATCACCGTCATCGGCGAGTTCGTCAAGGGAATGGTGGGCAATACCAAGCCGGTGCTGGTGGTCGCGCTGGGCGATACCTCGCCCCTGGCCCCCGAGGTGCAGGCCGCGGCGGACGCGGGTCCGTTCATGTTCCATCGATCCTCGGATCGCTGCCTGAAAGCCATCGCGCATTACTCTGCTTACGGAAAGTTGCTAGCCAGGAAACGCGGCGATACCCATCCTGCGCCGTTCTCCGGATTGCCGGTATTGGGCCGGGGAGCGCAGCCGGAATGGCTGGGCAAGAAGGTGCTGGCCGCCGCCGGCATACGGGTACCCGAAGGCGGACTGGCACGCACGGTTGAAGAGGCGGTAGCGACGGCCAGTCGCATTGGTTACCCGGTGGCGGTCAAGGCACAGGCTGCGGCCTTGTCCCACAAGACCGAGGCTGGCGGCGTCATTCTCAATGTCCGGGACGAGACGGCCCTGCGCGGTGCATGGGAAACCCTGCAACAGAACATCGCCCGCGCGCAGCCCGGACTGGCACTGGATGGCGCGCTGGTTGAAACCATGGCGGCCAAAGGACTGGAACTGATGGTGGGCGCCAAGCGCGATCCTGCCTGGGGGCCGGTGCTGCTGCTTGGCTTGGGTGGTATCTGGGTAGAAGCCCTGGGCGACGTACGCCTGGTCCCGGCTAACGCGACTGAAGCCACGGTCATCGAGGAACTGCAGAAACTGCGCACGGCGAAACTGCTCAAAGGCTTCCGTGGCGCGCCCGCCGTGGATGTCGAGGCCGTGGCGCGCACCGTAACCGCAATCGGTCGCCTGATGCTCACCGTGCCCTCGATAGTCGAGGTCGATGTCAACCCGCTGGTGGCACTGCCGAGCGGGCAGGGCGTGCTGGCTCTGGATGCGCTGATCGTCACGCAGTAGCGGTTTGCGGGTGTTTCGCGCGATGCCGCAGGTTGCGGCCCGCTCAAGGATGCGCAACCGATGACAAGGATTGTTGATCTGAAGGCGCGCCGCATCTGGGATTCGCGCGGCCATCCGGCGGTCGAGGCCGAAATTTTCCTGGAAGGGGGATTTTCGGGGCGAGGCAGCGCGCCCACCGGGGTTTCAATCGGTTCGCGCGCGGCCCGGGTCGTCGACGCCGCCCTTGCGGTGCGCAATATTCAGGGCGAAATGCGTACTGCGCTGCTGGAGGGCGCCGCCGCAGACCAGGTCAGCCTGGATGCGGCGCTGGTGCGCCTGGACGGCAGGCCGGACAAGTCGCGCCTTGGCGGCAACGCGATGATGGCGGTATCCCTGGCCTATGCGCAGGCGGCCGCGGCGGCCGCGCGGATGCCGCTGTGGCGTCATCTTGCGGGCGAGCGCAGCGTAGCACTGCCGGTGCCGCAGATACAGATCTTCGGCGGCGGAGAGCAAGCGGGTGGTCGTGTCGATGTCCAGGACTTCATGGTGATCGCCACGGGGGCCGGCAGTTTCAACGAGGCGCTGGAGATGACCGCCGAGGTCTACCATGCGGCGGGCACCCGCCTGGCACGGCAAGGTTTGCGCCAGGGAGTAGCCGATGCGGGAGGCCACTGGCCGACATTCAAATCCAATGAAGCGGGGCTTGCCGCGCTGGTGCAGGCGATCGAGGATGCCGGGATGAGGCCCGGTCCGGATATGGCGATTGCGCTGGATATTGCCGCAACGCAATTGTTTCGCGGTGGTCGTTATCAGCTCGCGCTCGAAGCCCGCTCCCTGGACCCCGAGCAGTGGCAACGCATGCTGCTGCGCTGGATCGATGCCTATCCGATTGTATCGATCGAAGATCCATTCGATGAAAATGACAGTGCTTCAATGGCTTCGTTCACACGCGAAGCCGGTGCTAGGGTGCAGATTGTCGGCGATGATTTCTTCTGCACCGATCTTGCGCGCATTCGCGCCGGCGTCGCCCAGGCCGCCGGCAATGCGGTACTGATCAAGCCCGATCAGGCCGGAACCCTGTCCGAGGCGCGCGCTGCCTGGGCAGCTGCAAACGAAGGCGGATATGGCGGCATTGCCTCCGCGCGCTCCACGGAGACCGAGGACCCCGCGATAGTGCACCTGGCGCTGGGCTGGGGTTTGCCGCAAATAAGAGTGGGAAGCTTTTCGCGCTCGGAGCACATGGCCAAGTGGAACCAGGGCCTTCGCATCGAGGAATCTCTGGGCCGCATGGCCGCGCCTTATCCGGCAAGACGGCTGTTTGAAAGGCGTCTTGCGGCGCGGCGCAAGTAAAGACCCGCCGCCGCCATAGATCGCCAACCGGCGGGAAGGCAGTACTGGCGCGGTGCTGCAACGGTAACGTGCCAGGCAACAGTTCCTGCCACCCAAGCAGCGCAGAATGCCGCGCGGATTTATCCCCGAAAGCGCTAAAGTTCTTTCGCCTGTCGCCGATATCCTTGCGTGGAGGGGACTGGCAAAGAACGCCTTCCGGGAGCCATGGGTGGCGAAAAACCTGCGCGTACTTATTGTCGAGAACAACGAGCGTGACCTGAGGCTGATAATTGCCCGGTTGCGCCTCGGCGATTACGTGATCGATCACCACTGCGTGGCAAGCGCGGCGGCCATGCGGGCCGCGATCGAGCAAGCCCCCTGGGATATTGTCATCTCCGTCTGGGCAATGCCTGAATTCAGCGGCGTGGAAGCACTGAATATTCTGGCTGAGCGGGGGCTCGCCGTGCCGTTCATCCTGTGCGCCGGCGCCCTCGGCGTGGATGCCGCCGTGGAGATGATGAAACGTGGTGCCCATGACTATGTCAGCAAAGCCAACCTCGGGCGCCTGCTGCCCGCCGTTGCCCGAGCGCTGGGCGACACCCGATTGCGCTCAAGGGGGACTGTCGACCCGTCGGTCACGGCCATCGCAGGCTTTGGGGGCGAAGACGTTATGCCAAATCTCGATGATGCCAATTGCGGAAGGAACATGAATGCACGCGGCAGGAATGATCAAGGATATTTCCAGGCGCAAAGCGGCTCCTGACAAGCTTTGGGATTTTCTGAAAATGCAGAACTTCAGCGAAGATCAGCAGATCGCCAACAACCAACTGCTGCAGGCCGAGAAGATGGCGTCGATCGGCCTGATTGCCGCAGGTGTCGCGCACGAGATCAACCGACCGATCGGTTATATCAACTCCAACCTGTGCACACTGGAGAAATACCTGCAGAAAGTCTTTGCGATTCTCGATGTCCAGGGATCGGCTGAGGGGACTCTGGCGCCCGAGGCGCGCGAAACGCTGCTTGCCATGCGCCAGGAGATCGGCCTGGATTTCCTGCGCGAGGACATCGGGCTGCTGATGCTCCAGTCGCGCGAAGGCATCACCCGGGTGAACGAGATCGTGCAGAACCTGGCAGAACTTTCCATTGCAGGGGAACAGTCCGAGTGGCACTGGGCCGATCTGCACGCGGGTATTGATCACGCGCTGGCAATCGCCGCCGGCGAACTAAAATTCCGCTGCGAAGTGCGCAAGGCCTATGGCAGGCTGCCGAAGATAGAGTGCCTGCCGGCGCAGCTGACCCGGGTGTTCGCAAACCTGCTGCGCAACGCCGGACAGGCGATCGAGAGCCGCGGCACCGTCACCATACGCAGCGGTATGGCCGCCCAAGACAGGGTGTGGGTCGAGATTGAAGACAACGGCGAAGGTATCGCGCCGGCAACCCTGAAGCGCATATTTGACCCGTATTTCACCACCAAGCCGCTGGGAAAGGGCGCCGGCCTGGGCTTGTCGCTGGCCTATGGCATTGTGCGCAAGCACCACGGCAAAATTGAAGTGACCAGCAGAGTCGGCCGGGGTTCCACCTTCCGGGTGACGCTGCCGGTGCGGCATGCGCGTGCCAACCCGGCGGCCTGATCCGCCGGGATGACGCGGCTCGAATCCCTGCTCAGGAAGTTTTCTGCAGCGGACCGGGCACGCGCACCGCGACCACCGCGGGCGAGCCCTTTCTGACTTCCTCGATCGCCCGTTGCAGCGCCGGCCCGACCCGGTCGACCTCGGTGACATACTCGCCGTAACCATCGACGGCTTCGGCATACTTGGCAAAGTTCGGCGGCGGGTCGAAGCTGCCGCCCGCGTAGTTGCCGTTGCGCACCGCGTAGCCATCGGGATAGGCCAGGCGCAGTTCCGTGGTGCCGGTGCTATAGGAGCCGTTGACGAAGATCATGCTGAGGAAGGGCGCCTTGTGGTGGCGCGCGGCCCACAGCGCCGCCATCGGCGTGCCGAAGGAATAGTAGCCGTCGCCGCTGGCGAGAATGACGTCCTGCTCCGGACGCGCGAGCTTCATGCCGAAGGCGGCGCCCGAGCCCCATCCGCCGGTGCTGCTGCCGCTGCGGAAATAGGTGCCCGGCTCGCTGCGCCTGGCATAGGTATGCACCAAGCCGCCGTTGGAGATGCCGTCGTTGAGCACGATGGAATCCGGGCGCAGAATCTTCCCCAGCTGGTAGGCAGCCCAACGGCCGCTCGGCTTGCCGGACTTGCCTGCTTCGATGGCAAGTTGTTCGGCCTCCGCGACCATGCGCTGCTTCTTTTGCTCCAGGCGGTTTCTGCGTTCGGCAATGCGGGCCAGATCGGACTTGTCCAGCATGCCGGTGGCCGCGTCATGTACCGCGCGTGCCACCCGTGACGCGGTGGCGGGAATCCACAGATCGGCGCGGAATTCGTTGGTTTTCAAGCGGGAATGTACCGGGTCAATCGCAACCCAGGCGATTTTCGCATCGGCCGAAGGCGACCCGGCACCCGGTATCCAGGGCGTCGTGCTCTCGAATACCAGCACCACGTCGGCATCCCTGGCCATGGGGCCGGTGGCATACAAGGGGTGTGTCGACGGGAAGTTCATGCGATCTGAATTGGATGATTCGGCAACGGGAATGGCAAGCAGTTCCGCCAGCCGCACCAGTTCGGCGCTCGCCTCCGGATCGCGCGCGACCCGGTCGGTAAAGAGCACCGGATTTTCCGCTTTGACCAGCCAGCGGGCGACACTGCGCGCATCGTCCAGATCCGGACTGACTGCGCGGGCGACGCCCAATTGCTGCAGCGTTGGAAAGCGGGTGGTCCCGGGCATCGGCAACATCGCCGTTTCGCGCGGCATGGTGAGGTAGACCGGGCCCTTGGGTTCGCTCAACGCGATCTGCAGCAGCCGGCTGACCATCAGGCCGGGGTTGTCGGTGTGTTCCAGGCGGTGATCGGCCTTGGTGAACTGGCGCACGATTTCCGCCTGGTCGCGCGGTTCCTGCAGCCACTGCACGCCGCTGCTGCGCGAGCCGCGCATCGAGCCGGGAAAGGCGCGCGGGCCGGTGCCCCCGGTGATCAACACGGGATAGCCGCCGCGCCACGCGGTATGAATCGCACCGCCGTAATGCAGGGTGCCCACGTCGACATGCGAGGAGGTCGCCGTCGGCTTGCCGGTGACCATGGAAGCGCCCAGCGCGGCATTGAGGGCGACGGTTTCATGAATCATGGTCACCAGCTTGGGAGCCGGCGTGCCCAGTGCCTCGGCTTTGGCGATCGCTTCCTGCAGAAAAGCGGATTCGGAGCCGGAAACAAAGAAAAGATAGTCGATGCCGCCCAGTTTCATCGACGCGACCAGCGCGTCCGACCATTCATCGGCCCTGTGTTCCCCCCAGAAATTGTCGAATCCGGTTGTCTCGGACATGGTTCTTTTCTCCATTCAGATTGGCCGCGGCATGCGCTGATTGCGTATGCCGGGGCGGGGGGATTGTAGTTGGCGCGGCGCGTCGCGCCTGGAAGCACGCGATGTTACGCCTGGGGCTCGTGCCCCGCAGAGCGCATCGGGCCGATGGCCGATGGCGGTTATTTCGATCCCGCCATCAGAAGGTCGAACTCGCGCACGATCTGGTCTTCGTATGGAGCCCATTCGCCCAGTGCGATCAGGGTGACGTCCTGGTCGGTGATCGGCAGGCGATGCAAGCGGCTGCCCGGAATTGCGGCATGGGCGGCCAGGGCGCTTGCAGAGGAGTGCGTCTTGTCGTTGCCGGGAATGACCAGGGTGGGCACTTTTATGGAATTCAACTGGGCTTCAGTGACTCCCATCACCGGCAGGTGGGTGCCGGCATTGAAGCGCGCCAGCCAGCCTGTCATGACCTCGATGTAGAGCTTCGGATCCATCGCCATCAGGCGCTCGCGGTTGGAGGGATTGGCGGCTATGCGCTCTTGGTATTGCTCGGTGGCACAGACCGCCGCCATGCCGCCTTGTTGCGCGGCCTTTATGAACTGCCCGTAATAATTATCCGGCAGACGCGCCGCCGCAAACGCGCCGCCGGTTACGCGCATCAATAAAAGACCGCGCACCGCCTCCGGATGGCGCAGGTAAAACAGCATTGAAGTGCGCGCGCCCGAGGACGTGCCGCCGACGAAGGCCGGCAGCGCGGCGTGCTTTTTCAACAGTTCGTGCAGATCATCGGTCCAGATCTCTTCTTCGCCGTCATGGCCTTCGATGAGCACGTCGGAGGCACCGGTATTGCGCCGGTCATGCAGTAACACGCGGTAGTTTTTTGCCGCCAGCTTGCGCGCGATCGGCAGCAATTCCTGGTGCCCGCGTCTTCCACCGGTGATCAGCGCGACCCACGGCCCGGAGTCTCCGATGATCTGATAGTGAATAGTGACGCCGCGAATACTGGTCTCTGGCATGTTGTTCCTTAAGTGGTTGTCTGCCCAAATTGGAGGCATCTGTGCGCCCCGGGGTGGTGCTGCCACAGGTGCTGCGCACTGTGATGGTGCGACACGGTTCCAAGAATAAATTTCAATGTTTTGGTTGCAGATGAAAGATTACCAAGAATTCATGACTTTATCGATGTGTTCCCGTTGTGGCACGGACGTTGCGATTAATGACGCAGGTTTCGGGAGCCTGGGGATAAGGGTTGCTGCCGAGCCAGTCCACACAATCAGTTCTTTTAGGAGCATCGCATGAACAGACGCAATTTCGTCAGGACTTTGGGGATGTCGGCGGCGATCACCGCTTGCTTCGCCTCGTCGTTTGCATTCGCGCAAGCCAAAACGGTCAAAGTGGGGATTATGCATTCGCTCTCTGGCACCATGGCCATCAGCGAGACCGTGCTCAAGGACGTGGCCTTGATGGCGATTGACGAAATCAATGCCAAGGGCGGCGTAATGGGCGCCAAGATAGAGCCGGTGGTGGTCGATCCGGCCTCGAACTGGCCCCTGTTCGCCGAAAAAGCGCGCCAGCTGCTCACCCAGGACAAGGTCGCGGTGACCTTCGGTTGCTGGACTTCGGTGTCGCGCAAATCGGTCCTGCCGGTGTTCGAGGAATTGAACGGACTGCTGTTCTACCCGGTGCAGTACGAAGGCGAGGAACTCTCCAAGAATGTCTTCTACACCGGTGCTGCGCCCAACCAGCAGGCGATTCCGGCGGTGGAATATCTGATGAGCAAGGACGGCGGCGGCGCCAAGCGTTTCGTGCTGCTGGGCACCGACTACGTCTATCCGCGCACCACCAACAAGATACTGCGCGCGTTCCTGAAATCCAAGGGCGTGGCCGACAAGGATATCGACGAGAAGTACACACCCTTCGGCCATGCCGACTACCAGACCATCGTTGCGGACATCAAGAAGTTCTCCGCCGGGGGCAAGACCGCAGTGATCTCGACCATCAACGGCGATTCCAACGTGCCCTTCTACAAGGAACTTGGCAACCAGGGTCTGAAGGCGACCGACGTGCCGGTGGTGGCGTTCTCGGTCGGTGAAGAGGAACTGCGCGGCGTGGATACCAAGCCGCTGGTGGGCCACCTGGCCGCATGGAATTACTTCATGTCGGTGAAGAACCCGAGCAACGACGCCTTCAAGGCCAAGTGGGCCGCCTACGCCAAGGCCAAGAAGCTGCCCGGTGCGGACAAGCCCTTGACCAACGATCCGATGGAGGCCACCTACATCGGCATCTACATGTGGAAGCAGGCGGTGGAAAAGGCCAAGACCTTCGATGTTGACAAGGTGATCACGGCGGTGGGCGGACAGACCTTCACGGCGCCATCGGGCTTCCCGGTGAAAATGGATGAGAAGAATCATCACCTGCACAAGCCGGTGCTGATCGGCGAAGTCAAGGCCGATGGCCAGTTCAACGTCGTGTGGAAGACCAAGGGTCCGATCAAGGCGCAGCCCTGGAGCCCCTTCATCGCCGGCAACGACAAGAAGAAGGACCAACCCGACGGCAAAACCAAGATCTGAGCGTCACCCCAAGATCTGAGCGTCACCCCAAGATCTGAGCGTCACCCCAAGATCTGAGCGTCACCCCAAGATCTGAGCGTTACGTCATGAAGGGGCCGGGTTTCATCCGTCCCCGTGAGGCAGAAGGGGCCGTACAAGCGGCCCTTTCTTCAAGACAAAAAGTAAAAATGCGCATCGTCTCAATCCTGTTGCTCCTTATGATCGCGCTGCTTGCGCGACCGGCGGCGGCATTCGATGCCAACGCGGTAAGCGCGCTGGTATTCGGTGATGGCGAAGAGCAGGTCGCCGCGATTGCGGCGCTGGTGGCCGATGGCGACGCGCGCGCTGCGAAGGTGCTCGAAGCACTGGCGCAGGGCGAGCTCAAGAGTTCGGGCAAGCGCATTCTCATTGTCCGGGGCGGGACGGCAACCGATGCCCTGAGCGGCGAGGTGCTGCCGGCGGTGCCGGCGGATTCTGAAGAAATCATTGCGAACAATCGCCTGCGGCGCGAACTGGCGGGGGGGATCGCCGCGCTCAAGCTGGTGTCGCCCGATCGCAACACGCGCCTGGCCGCGGCCAAGGAACTCTCCGGAGGAGCGGACGCGGCCATGCTGCCTCTGGTGACCAAGGCCCTGGACCGGGAAGGCGATCCGGCAATCAAAGCCATGCTGGAGATGATAGTCGCGGCCATGGAAATCAAGTCGTCGGACCGCGAGTTGCGCTTCGCCGCGATTCGCCGCCTGGCCAGTTCCGGCAGCCGGGAGACCAAGACCCTGCTGCTTGGCGTGCTGGAGAAAAAGGACGGCGCCTGGGTGGAAACCGACGCCGACCTGCGCGCCGAGGCGGAGAAAAGCCTGCGTGCCGTGGAAGGCAAGCTGGTCTGGGGTGAGCGTGTCGGCCTGGCATTTGCCGGCATCAGCCTGGGATCGATACTGCTGCTGGCGGCACTCGGCCTTGCCATCACCTACGGGCTGATGGGAGTCATCAACATGGCGCATGGCGAGCTCATCATGATCGGCGCCTATACCACTTACTTTGTGCAGAACCTGTTCAAACTGCATGCGCCTGGCGCCTTCGACTGGTACCTGCTGTGCGCGGTGCCGCCTGCCTTCATCGTGGCCGCCTGCGTCGGCATGCTGCTCGAGCGCGGGGTCATCCGCTTTCTCTACGGCCGTCCGTTGGAAACGCTGCTCGCAACCTGGGGCATCAGCCTGGTGCTGATCCAGGCGGTTCGCACGGTGTTCGGGGCGCAAAACGTGCAAGTGGAAAATCCGGCGTGGATGTCGGGCGGCGTGGAGATCCTCAGCAATGTGGTGCTGCCCTACAGCCGCATTGTCATCGTCGCCTTTGTCGCCGTGGTCCTGGTCTGTATGTGGCTGTTGCTGACGCACACCCGGCTGGGCCTTTTCGTGCGCGGGGTGACGCAGAACCGCGCCATGGCCTCCTGCGTCGGCGTGCCCACCGGCCGTGTCGATACCATGGCCTTCGGCCTGGGCTGTGGCATAGCGGGCCTCGCCGGCTGCGCGCTGTCCCAGATCGGCAACGTCGGTCCGGATCTGGGCCAGTCCTATATCGTCGATTCCTTCATGGTGGTGGTGCTGGGCGGCGTCGGGCAACTGGCCGGCACCGTGTATGCGGCCCTCGGACTGGGATTCGCCAACAAGCTGCTCGAATCCTGGTCGGGCGCGGTGCTCGCGAAAATCGTGGTGCTGGCGTTCATCATCATATTCATACAAAAGCGCCCGCAGGGTCTTTTCGCCCTTAAAGGCCGCTCGGTGGAAACGTGATGGCCGCGCATTTTGCCGTGCTCGCAGGAGCATTCGCATGAGAGCGGGGCCGATCGCGTCGACGCTCGCGCGGCTCTACGGCACACGCGGCTGGGTGTCGCTGGGCCTCTGCGCCTTGCTGTTGTTCGTCCTGGTGCCGCTGGGCAACCTGGTGACTCCCGCGGACAGCGCCGTGCACATCTCCACCTACTGGGTCACGCTCATCGGCAAGATCATGTGCTATGCCATGGTGGCGCTGGCCATGGATCTGATCTGGGGCTATTGCGGCATCCTGTCGCTGGGACACGGCCTGTTTTTCGCGCTGGGCGGCTACGCCATGGGCATGTACCTGATGCGCCAGATCGGGCGCGAGGGCCAGTACAAGATGGACATGCCCGACTTCATGGTGTTCCTCGACTGGAAGGAGTTTCCGTGGCAGTGGTGGAACTCCGACCAGTTCTGGTGGGCCATGCTGCTGGTGATCGCCGTGCCCGCATTGCTCGCCTTCGTGTTCGGCTTTTTCGCCTTTCGCTCGCGTATCAAGGGCGTGTACTTCTCCATCATCACCCAGGCGCTGACCTACGCGGCCATGCTGCTGTTCTTCCGCAACGAAACCGGCTTCGGCGGCAACAACGGCTTCACCGATTTCAAACGCATTGCCGGCATCGCCATTACCACGCCGCAGACGCGCGTTGCCCTGTTCGCCATCACCGGTGCTGCATTGATCGCCACGCTGCTGCTCGCCCGCTACATCGTCACCTCGAAACTCGGCCGGATCCTGGCGGCCATCCGCGATGCCGAATCGCGCGTGATGTTCTGCGGCTACAACACGGTCAACTACAAGCTTTTCATCTGGACCCTGTCCGCGGTGATTTGTGGCATCGCCGGCGCGCTTTATGTTCCGCAGGTGGGCATCATCAATCCGGGGGAGATGTCGCCGGCGAATTCCATCGAGATCGCCATCTGGGTGGCGGTGGGCGGGCGCGGCACGCTGGTGGGCGCCATTGTCGGCGCCGGCGTGGTGAACGGGGCCAAGAGTTTCTTCACGCAGGCCGCGCCCGAATACTGGCTCTACGTGCTGGGATTGCTTTTCATCGCGGTTACGCTGTTCATGCCGCGCGGCATCGTCGGCCTGTATGCGCAACTGCGCGATAAATGGACGGGGAGGGCGGTCGCATGAGCGCTGCGCCCAAGGAGTTCAGCGGCGGGGCCTCGGGCGAGTTCGCGCCGGCCCGCATCGCCACCGAGGGCCTGGATGCCTCTCACGGGGTGGTGCTTTACCTTGACGACATATCGGTCAGTTTCGATGGCTTCCGGGCCTTGAACAAGCTCTCGCTGGCCATCGATGTCGGCGAACTGCGCTGCGTCATCGGCCCCAATGGCGCCGGCAAGACCACCATGATGGACGTGATCACCGGCAAAACGCGAGCGGATTCCGGCACGGCGTTTTTTGGCCAGACGATCGATCTTGCCCAGTTGACGGAAGCGGAAATCGCGCACGCGGGGATCGGCAGAAAGTTTCAGAAGCCGACCATCTTCGAGCAGCACAGCGTGTTCGAGAATCTGGAACTGTCGATGAAAATGGACAAGCGGGTGCGCAAATCGCTGTTTGCCAGGCTCGACAGCGCGCAGCAGGACCGCATCGCCGAGATGCTCACGCTGATCCGGCTGGCCGACAGCGCTTCGCGCCAGGCCGGGTTGCTCTCGCACGGGCAGAAGCAGTGGCTGGAGATCGGCATGCTGCTGATGCAGGAGCCGCGCCTGTTGTTGCTCGATGAACCGGTCGCCGGCATGAGCGACGAGGAAACCGAACGCACCGCCGAGCTTTTCCTGACGCTGGCGGGCAAGCATTCCCTGGTGGTGGTGGAGCACGACATGGCGTTTATCGGGCGCATAGCAAAAAAAGTGTCGGTGCTGCACGAGGGCAGCCTCCTCGCCGAGGGCACTCTGGAGCAGGTCCAGGCCGATCCGCGGGTCGTCGAAGTGTACCTGGGGCGCTGATCATGCTGACGGTATCCGGACTCAACCAGTACTACGGCGGCAGCCATATCCTGCGCGATCTGAGCTTCGAGGTGCCGGCGGGCAAGGTGACCACGCTGCTGGGCCGCAACGGCGTCGGCAAGACCACGTTGCTGCGCACGCTGATGGGGCTGGTTGCGCCGCGCACCGGCACGGTCGCTTTCGCCGGCCGGGATATCACGCATGCCGCACCCTATGAACGGGTGCGCACCGGGATTGGCTACGTGCCGCAGGGGCGTGAGATCTTTGCGCGCCTGAGCGTGGAAGAAAACCTGCGCATCGGCCTGGCCACGCTGCCGGGCAGTGCCGAGGTGCCGGAGCGAATCTTCGAGATGTTTCCGGTACTGCGGCAGATGATGCAGCGCCGCGGCGGCGATCTCTCCGGCGGCCAGCAGCAGCAGCTGGCCATTGGACGCGCCCTCGCCATGGGCCCGAAACTGCTGATCCTCGATGAGCCCACCGAAGGCATCCAGCCTTCCATCATCAAGGACATCGAACGCGCCATCCGCACGCTCTCGGCAAGCGGTGAAATGGCCATTCTGCTGGTCGAGCAGTACTACGATTTTGCACGCTCGCTCGCCGATCAGTACCTGGTCATGGAGCGCGGGGAAATTATCGCGCGCGGTGCCGGGGCCGACATGGAAAAGGACGGCATACTCGAACTCCTCGCAGTATGATCCGCGCATGGACCTGGCCGAAACAGTATTGCCGGCGGGATGGAAGGCGCATCTCGAGCTCGAGTTCGAGCGGCGCGGCCAGCGCTCGGTGCTTGCATCCCGGCGCCACGAGGGGCCGCTGGTGGTGCAAAAGAGCCTTCACCCGGAAGGCGAGGGCATCTGCCACGTTCTCGTGCTGCATCCGCCTGGGGGCATCGCGGGGGGCGACCACCTTTGCGTCCTGGCCCGTTGCGCAACGCAGTCGCATTCGGTCCTCGCCACACCCGGCGCCGGCAAGTGGTATCGCTCCTCGGGTGCCTGGGCGCGGCAGGACATACGCTTCGAGCTTGCCGCCGATGCCAACCTGGAGTGGCTGCCGCAGGAGACCATCCTGTTCGACGGTGCGCTCGCCGATCTGCGCAGCGAAGTGCGGCTGGCGCCGGGCGCGCGCTATCTCGGCTGGGACATTCTGTGTTTCGGCCGCAGCGGCTCGGGCGAGCGCATGAGAAGCGGTCATTGCCGCTTGCACACGCGCGTCGAAATCGGCGGCAAGCCGGTGTTTGTGGAAAGCGGCGACCTCGCCGGCGGCGCGGCGCAGTTCGAAGCCGCGGCAGTCCTGGGCGGGCATTCGGTTTGCGGCACGATGCTGGCGGTTGCGCCGGCCTGTGACAAGGCCCTGGTGAAGGCCTGTCGCGAACACGGCCCTGAGCGTGGCCAAGGCGCGGTGACGCTTTTGCCGGGCGTGCTGGTGGCCCGTTACCTGGGCGACTCCAGCGAAGCGGCGAAACGCTATTTCACGCGACTGCGGCGCATTTTGCGCCCGGCGATAATGGCTTGCGAGGCAAGCGATCTGCGCATCTGGAGCACCTGAATGGAATTGACACCCAGAGAGAAGGACAAACTGCTCATCTTCACCGCAGGGTTGCTCGCCGAACGGCGCAAGGCGCGCGGCTTAAAGCTCAACTATCCGGAGGCCGTGGCCTTCATCAGCGCCGCCCTCATGGAAGGCGCGCGCGACGGTCGCAACGTCTCCGAGTTGATGGGCTGGGGCGCGACGTTGCTGACGCGCGCCGATGTGATGGAGGGCGTGCCGGAGATGATTCCCGAGATTCAAGTGGAGGCGACGTTTCCGGATGGGACCAAGTTGGTGACCGTGCACCAGCCGATAGTGTGAACAGGAGATTGTCATGATCCCAGGGGAATTGAGGGTTGCGCCAGGCGAAATTGAATTGAATGTCGGGCGCGCAACGGTCACGGTCGAAGTGACCAACAGCGGTGACCGGCCAATACAAGTCGGCTCGCATTACCATTTTTTCGAAACCAATGAAGCGCTGAAATTCGACCGGCAGGCGGGCTATGGCTTTCGCCTGAACATCGCGGCGGGTACTGCGGTGCGTTTCGAACCGGGTCAGTCGCGTACGGTCGAGCTTGTCGCGCTGGGCGGGGACCGCAAAGTGTACGGATTTGCCGGCAAGGTCATGGGAGCATTGAAATGAAAATTTCCCGTCAGGCCTATGCCGAAATGTTCGGCCCCACCACCGGCGATCGCCTGCGGCTTGCCGACACCGACCTGTGGATCAAGGTGGAGAAAGACTACACCGTCTATGGCGAGGAAGTGAAATTCGGCGGCGGCAAGGTGATACGCGACGGCATGGGCCAGGGCCAGCGGGTCGCGGCCGAGGTCGCCGACACTGTCATCACCAATGCGCTGATCGTCGATCACTGGGGCATCGTCAAGGCGGATATCGGCATCAAAGGCGGGCGCATCTGGCGCATCGGCAAGGCGGGCAATCCCGACATACAACCCGGGGTCAGCATCCCCATCGGCGCCGGCACCGAGGCCATTGCCGGCGAAGGCATGATCGTGACTGCGGGTGGCATCGACACCCACATTCATTTCATCTGCCCGCAGCAGATCGACGAAGCGCTGATGTCCGGTGTCACCACCATGCTGGGCGGCGGCACCGGTCCGGCCACCGGCACCTTTGCCACAACCTGCACGCCCGGCCCCTGGCACCTGCATTCGATGCTGATGGCCGCCGAAGCTTTTCCGATGAACCTCGGTTTTCTCGGCAAGGGCAATGCGAGCCTGCCCGAGCCGCTGCGTGAGCAGGTGCGTGCCGGCGCCATCGGACTGAAGCTGCACGAAGACTGGGGCACCACGCCCGCGGCCATCGACAACTGCCTGGCGGTGGCCGATGAGATGGATGTACAGGTGGCGATCCACACCGACACGCTCAACGAATCCGGCTTCGTCGAGACTTCTGTGGCGGCATTCAAGGGCCGTACCATTCATACCTTCCATACCGAAGGTGCGGGCGGCGGACACGCCCCGGACATCATCAAGGTTGCCGGCGAGCCCAATGTGCTGCCGTCCTCGACCAATCCGACCCGGCCCTATACGGTCAACACCATCGCCGAGCATCTGGACATGCTGATGGTCTGTCACCACCTCGATCCGTCCATCGCCGAGGATGTGGCGTTTGCCGAATCGCGCATCCGCCGCGAAACCATCGGCGCCGAGGACATCCTGCACGACCTGGGGGCGTTCTCCATGATGTCCTCCGACTCGCAGGCGATGGGGCGGGTGGGCGAGGTCATCATCCGTACCTGGCAGACCGCGCACAAGATGAAGCAGCAGCGCGGCTCGGCCAAAGGCGATGCCGCCGACCATGACAATGCGCGGGTAAAGCGCTATATCGCCAAATACACCATCAATCCGGCCATCGCCCACGGCATCTCGCATGTGGTGGGGTCGGTCGAACCCGGCAAGTTTGCCGACCTGGTGCTGTGGCGCCCGGGATTCTTCGGGGTCAAGCCGTCGCTGATCCTCAAGGGCGGCATGATTGCGGCTGCGGCGATGGGCGATCCGAACGCCTCCATACCCACGCCGCAACCGGTGCATTACCGCCCGATGTTCGGCGCCTTCGGCAAGGCATACGGGACTTCGCTCACCTTTGTTTCCCAGGCGGCACTCAAGAATGAAGCCGTCGCGGCGCTGGGGCTGGCGCGGCCGCTGGTGGCGGTGCGCAATACCCGCCACATCGGCAAGAAGGACATGGTGCACAATGACTGGCTGCCGCGTCTGGAAGTGGATGCCGAAACCTACGAGGTGCGCGCCGATGGCGAGTTGCTCGTGTGCGAACCGGCGAAAACACTTCCCATGGCGCAGCGCTATTTTCTTTTTTGAGAACACGCCATGATAGAAATCCGCAAGAAACTCAAAGTCCAAGCCGGCGCCTACCGCATTGAGGCGAAAGGCCGGCTGGAACTGCCATTCGAGCAGCGCGCGAAATCGCGCGCCAAGGTCGCCCTGGTCGGGGGTGAGGAAGTCGCGCTGAAAATGCCGCGTGGCGAAATTTTGCGCGGCGGCGATCTGGTGGTTGCCTCCGACGGGCGGATCATCGAAGTGCAAGCGATGCCGGAGAAACTGCTTCACATCAGTTGCGCCTCGCCCAGCGCACTGGCCAGGGCGGCTTATCACCTGGGCAACCGCCACGTCGCCGTGGAGGTGGGGGAGGGTTGGATACGCATCGCCGCCGACCACGTGCTCGAGGACATGCTGCGCGGGCTGGGGGCCACGGTGGTCACGATGGAAGCGGCCTTCGAGCCAGAGTCCGGCGCTTACGCCGGCGACGGACATTCTCATGACGAGCACGGTCGCGGCGGCAGGATCCATGAGTACGGCGATCCCGTCGAGGAGAATGGCCATGTGCATGGTCCCGACTGCGGGCATGATCACGGTCGCGCGCATGCACATGAGCACGGGCATGACCATAAGCACGGCCACGACCACGACCATGACCACGACCACGACCACGACCATGACCACGGCCACGACCATGACCACGACCACGACCACGGTCATGACCACAAGCATGCCGATGAGCACGGGCATGGCCACAAGAAGGTCATCGCGGTGATCAAGAAGCACGCGCATGAGAAAGCGCACGCCGAGGAAAAAAAGCCGGCACATGCGGCAGCGGACAAGGCCGAACACGACCACGACCATGACCATGACCACGCCCACGCACCGGCGGATGGAAAGAAACACAAGCACCACTGAAATGGCGTTGCAGGCTGACCTGAGCCTCATCCGGTTGCTGCAGCTTGCCAGCCCGGCGTTGCCGGTCGGGGCCTTCAGTTACTCGCAGGGCCTGGAGGCCGCAGTCGAGGCCGGCCTGGTGCACGATGCCGCGAGCGCGCAGCGATGGATCGCGGACGTATTGGCGTATTCGGTTGCGCGGACCGAGGCTCCCGCCCTGTTGCGGCTGACCGAATCCTGGCAAAGCGCAGATCCGACAGGCGTAGCAGAGCGGAATGCGCTTTTCCTGGCAACGCGCGAGGCTGCCGAATTGCGCGCCGAGACCGTGCAGATGGGGTATTCCCTGCGGCGCCTGTTGGCGTCTCTGGGAGTATTCGACCCGCTGGCGGTGGCGCAACTCGATGCCCTTGATGAGCCGGCCTTTCCGACCGTGTTCGCCTTCGCCGTCTCCCAGTGGCGCATAGAAGCGCGCCCGGCCTTGTTGGCGTATCTCTGGTCCTGGCTGGAGAACCAGGTGATGGCGGCGCTCAAGGCGGTTCCGCTGGGCCAGACCGACGGGCAGCGCATGCTGCTTGTCCTGGGCGACACCCTGCCCGCCATGGTGGATGACGCGGCGGCCATGGAAGAGGACAGGATCGGCAGTTTTGCACCGGGCCTGGCGCTGGCCTGCAGCCGGCACGAAACACAATATTCCCGCTTATTCCGTTCTTGAAAATAAAAGCATGAATGCAAGCTCGAGAGGCAACGTGGGCGAAAAGCAGGCTTTGCGCGTCGGCATTGGCGGACCGGTCGGTTCCGGCAAGACGGCGCTGACGCTGGCGCTGTGCCGTGCCCTGCGCGACAGGTACCAGCTGGCGGTCGTGACCAACGACATCTACACCGAAGAAGATGCGCAATTCCTGGTGAGGAACGAAGCGCTCGCGCCAGAGCGCATCATCGGCGTGGAAACCGGCGGCTGCCCGCACACGGCTATCCGCGAAGACGCCTCGATCAATCTGGAGGCGGTGGCGCGGCTCAACCGGCGCTTTCCCGGACTGGACCTGATCATCATCGAATCCGGCGGCGACAACCTTGCCGCCACCTTCAGCCCCGAACTCTCGGACCTGACCCTGTATGTCATCGATGTGGCCGCAGGGGACAAGATTCCACGCAAGGGCGGGCCCGGCATCACCAAGTCGGACCTTCTGGTGATCAACAAGATCGACCTTGCGCCGATGGTCGGCGCGTCGCTCGAGGTGATGGACCGCGATGCCCGGAAGATGCGCGGCGAGCGGCCCTTCGTGTTCTCCAACCTCAAGACCGGTCAGGGATTGGACACTATCATCGCGTTCATTGAAGCGGCGGGCATGTTAGACCGCGCGGCCAAAAGCTCGCCGCGCTGATTCCAACAGCCGGCGCGAGATTTCTGCGACGGCGGTATCACTAGACCGCGCGGCCAAAAGCTCGCCGCGCTGATTCCAACAGCCGGCGCGAGATTTCTGCGACGGCGGTATCACTAGACCGCGCGGCCAAAAGCTCGCCGCGCTGATTCCAACAGCCGGCGCGAGATTTCTG
>CAIOLO010000136.1 GCA_903859155.1 uncultured beta proteobacterium | reverse complement strand
GCCAGCCCTTCACGCGCTTCGGAGGTGTCGCGTCCGCCAGCAATCAGCCCGGCGAGTGCTGCAGCGCGCTCGGGTGTTTCCAGGGCGTCGGCGATGAGCTTTGCGTTGCGTGCCGCATACGGCGCGGCGAGCAGGATTTCCTCGATCTGCCGATCGAGCGTCGAATCCAAATCCTCGCTCTCGCAGACCTCGTGCGCCAGCCCGATGCGCAAAGCTTCCTCCGCACCGAGGCGCTGTCCGGTCATCGCGTAGCGGCGGTAGTTGGATATTCCCATCGCCCGGACCAACGGCATCGCGGTATCGGGACCGGCTGCGAAACCCAGCCGCACCTCGGGTAGCGCGAAAAAGGCGGCGCGCGCCGCGATCCGGATGTCACAGGAGGATGCAAGCGCGAGCGCGCCGCCCAGGCAGGCCCCGCGGATTGCCGCCACCGTGGGCTGCGGCACGGCGCGCAGGCGTGCGCAGACATCAATCATGCCGGGCTGAGGAGGCGCGTCGGGCGCGCGCGGTGGCGCATTGTCATGTCGCCGCTGGTCGCCCCCGCCGCAGAAATGCTTGCCGGCGCCGCGCACAACGATGGCGCGCACCGCGGGATCTTTGGCGAGGCGCTCGAACGCCTCGTAAAGCCCGTCGAGCATCTCCTGGTCGTAGGTGTTGGCCACATCGGGCCGGTTCATGGTGAGCGTTGCGATGCCGCGCACGCTCACGTCCTCCAGAAGTTTTCCGCTCATTTCATGATTCCTTGTTCATCGGTGGTCGGTGCTTGGGCGAAACCCGTGCATCTTTTTTGGCCGCAAGGGTTGAGGCAGCCTCGGGTCAAAGCTGCTGCGTGTTTTGAAGCATCATCAGCAGGCCGCCGATGACACCTATGTTGAGCAACAGCATGCGCCGGCCCAATTCACGCCGCATTGGATCCGTAAAGGTCCAAAAGCGGTGGAATATGGCGCTCACGACCACCATGAACAAAATCAGGCAGTAGATGCCGATCTCGGCGTACCAGTCGGCGATGAGCAGCCCGCAGCCCACAAACTGCAGGGACGTCCCGATCCAGAACGCTGCCGTGGGGAAGGGCGTATGCAATTCCGCCATGCGACCTACCAGGCCCTTGATATTCTCCCCGGCCAGGTTGCCTATTGCCGTGACCAGAAAGTAGAACACGATAAGCAGGTGTCCGAACGTGTCCAGCAATGATGCATCGCGGTACATTGAAAACCCTTTGCTGTATGAAAACCGGTGGTGCAGTGCCCTTGCATGCCGCAATCCGCCTGGCGAGAGTCAACAGGCAGGCGCCCCTTCGCGTGTCAATTGGCGAGCGCCACACGAATGGTCAAGGGTATTTCCGGCGGAGAGTTAATCGACCCGGCCAGCCGCGCGATAGAGTTCTGGTCATCTGCGGCTTCTCCTCCCCAGGATTCTTCCAAGCTTATTATTGATTGGCAAATGAAAATACGGCGGAATATCTTCCGCCCATTTGATCCTGATCAAATGCGGTTCTCGACCGCAAGGGTTACTTTAACGCGGCCGCGTACTTGCAGGAGCGTTTTTCCGACGGCAGATATTTTCCGTTTTTTTTCCAATGGTCGCATGCCGGTCAGGAAATCAGCGTGACCGCAACGGCTCCGGAAGGCGCTGCGCTGGGAGAATTAGTCGTTCCCGAGATCAATCAGCAGAAAGTCAACATGCAGAAAGACTGGCTATGACCCGAGTGACCATCGACGTTGGCGGGACGTTCACGGACTGTCTCGTCCTCGACGAGAAGGGTGAGATACATGCCTTCAAGTCGCAGACCACGCCTGAGGATCCCACGGTCGGCTTTACCAACGTCCTGGAAAAGGCCGCGGCATTTTTCGGCATGAAGCTGCCGCAATTCCTGTCCGATGCCGGATTGCTGATTGCGCATGGCACCACACTATCCACCAACGCGCTGCTGACGGGGAAGATTGCCAAGGTCGGGTTGCTTGCGACTGAAGGGTTTCGCGACACCTTGCAGGTCCGCCGCGGCTACAAGAACGTCAACACCACCCGGTTCAATTTGTTCGTGCCGCCCTACCGCCCACTGGTGCCCCGTTACCTGCGATTCGGAATCCATGAACGAACGCTCTATACCGGCAACATCGAGACGCCCCTGTGCGAAGAGGATGTCCATACTGCCATTTTGCGGCTGAAGGAAGAGAAGGTCGATGCGGTGGCGGTCTGTTTCCTGCACTCCTACATCAATCCCCTGAACGAGCGCAAGGCGGCCGAAATCTGCCGCCGCGAGATGCCAGGCGCCTACATCACCGCTTCTCACGAGGTGCTGCCGGTTTTCAGGGAATTCGAGCGCTTCAGCACTACGGTTGTCAGCGCGGCGGTGGGCCCCATCACGGAGAACTACCTCAAGACTCTCAAAACAAAACTGGCCGATCTCGGTTTCAAGGGAACGCTTTATATGGTCCAGGGCGGCGGCATGGTCCAGTCCGTCGAGGAGTCGGCGCGCCGCGCGGTTTCGCTTATCTGCTCCGGTCCCGCCGCGGCGCCATCCGGGGCAATCCGGCTTGGACAGTCCATCGACAGCGACAACCTGTTTTCGGTGGACATGGGCGGCACCAGTTACGATGTGTGCCTGATCCGCAATGGCGTGATTCCCACCACCGATATGAATTGGGTCGGGGAGGAACTGGTGGCGATGAAGCTGGTGGATGTGCCCAGCGTAGGCGCAGGCGGTGGAAGCATTGCCTGGATCAACTCCCTTGGACTCATGCAGGTTGGTCCGCAAAGCGCCGGGGCGGATCCCGGACCCGCCTGCTACGGCAAGGGTGGGAGCGAACCGACGACCACCGATGCGGATCTGGTCCTTGGATTGGTGCCGGCGGATTATTTTCTTGGCGGAGAAATCGCATTGCGCGAGGACCTCGCGCGGGAGGCGGTGCGCAAGGTCGCTGAGCCGCTGGGCCTAGACATACCCCAGGCAGCTTTTACCCTCTTCACCACGGTCAACTCCGTGATGGCTGACAAGATGACGGAAATATCCACCAAGCACGGCTATGACATACGGGACTTCGCCCTGGTGGTCGGTGGCGGTGCTGGTCCGGTTCATGGGGGGCACGTCGCCGAGCAACTGGGAATTCCCAAGGTGATCATCCCGCGCTTTGCGGCAACCTATAGCGCATTCGGCATGCTCAACATGGAAGTTGGCCGGGACTTTGCCCGTTCGATCATCTCCCGGCGCAGCCTGATTGATCTGGAGCGGGTCAACCGGCTGCTCGTCGAGATGGAAGAAGAGGCCCGGCAGGTGCTCGGAGAACTTGGGGTCAAACCCGAGGGCATCGTTCTCAGGCGCTCTCTGGAGATGCGCTACATGGGGCAGTTCCACGAGGTACAGGTTACCGATGTGCCGCTGGGGCGGATCGGACCGCAGGAACTCGAAGGCATCGTGCAGGCGTTTCATCGGTTCCACAAAGATCTGTTCACCTTTGACATGCCGGAACGGGAGGTGGAATTCTTGAATGCCTGCGTGAAGGCCGCGGCACGCCGCGAACCCCTGCAACTTGCGGAAATCCCGCAGGCCAGCGGGAAAGTCGAGGATTGCGTGAAGCGCCGCCGATCTGTGCTGTGGGACCTGGCGAAGGGATACCAGGACACTCCTGTGTATGACGGCGAGCGTCTGGGCGCGGGACACAGGATTGCCGGACCGGCCATCATCGAGGAACGGGCGACCACCGTTGTCGTTCCCGGTACCTTCGAATGCGTCGTCGATAGTGTCAAGAACTACATCCTCACCAGGAGATAAGGCAATGACCCCAACTCGTGTGGATCCCCTCACTCTTTCGACGGTATGGCATTCCTTCCAGAATATCTGCAAGGAGATGCGCCATGTACTTGATCGCACCTGCCAGAATTATCTGATCGCCCAGCTCCATGATCTTTCCGTCGGGATCTGGGATGCGAGGGGACGCACCGTTTCGATTCCGATCGGCCTTTCTGTCCAGTACATGGGAGGCAAGCTCTCGGTGGAGTACGTGCTGGAAAAATTCAAGGGGAACCTCAATCCCGGCGATGTGATCCTGGTCAACGATCCCTACCACGGATACTGCTGCCACCTGCCGGATTGGGGGTTTTACCGCCCGATTTTCTACAAAGGGGAACTCCTGTTCTGGACGCTATGCCGCGCCCATCAGATGGATACCGGCGGCGCCTACCCCGGCGGGTATTTCCCCAATGGCTACGACATCCACGCGGAGGGCCTTGCGATCCCCGGAATCAAGGTGATGGAGGGGGACAAGGAGCGCGAGGATGTCATGGAGCTGATCCTGAACAACGTGCGCTGGCCGCAGGGAACGCGAATCGACAATTATGCGCAGATCGCGGCGGTGCGCCTTTCCGAGCAAAGGATCGTGGCGCTGCTGGACAAGTACGGCAAGGAAACCGTGCTCGCATGCATGGACGAAATGATGGACCGCACCGAGCGGGCGGTGCGCGCCACCATTGCCACGATTCCCGACGGCACCTATTTCGGCGAGGCGGCCACGGACGACGATGGCACCGAACTCGACGTTCCGGTGTGGGTGCGCGTCGAAATCACGAAAAAAGACGACACGCTGCATTTCGATTTCTCCAAAAGCGACAAGCAGCGCAAGGGCTTCGTGAACAGCATTTACAACTCGACCTACGCCAACGCGCTGTTTGGCACCTTCATGTTCATGGATCCCGACTTGGGCGAGTATCACAACGAGGGCAGCCTGCGCCCGATCACGGTCGAAGCGCCTCCCGGGCTGGTGGTCAGCGCCCAGTATCCGGCCACGGTGGGCGCCTCTCCGGTGAGCGTCGGCAGCCAGACCCTTCAGGCGGTGATGAGCGCCATGTCCAAGGCGATGCCCGATCGCGCGATTACCTCCTGGGGGATGCGCAACGGGCACTATATTTTTGGAACGGACCCGCGCACGAAGGAGCGCTATGTCAATACTACCTTCGATATGGACGGCGGCACCGGCGCCGTCGCGGGTTTCGACGGTCACGAAGGACCCTGCGGCATGGGGTCCCTTGGCACCGTCAACAAGGGCAATGTGGAAGAGCTGGAGATGCGTTTCCCCTGGAAGTACAAGAGCTGGGAATTTGTTGCCGACAGCGCCGGTTCCGGCAAATGGCGCGGCGGCTCGGGCATGCGCTGGGAGGTGCAAAACCAGGGCGGCGAGGCGGGCATTGCCACCGGCAGTTCCGATGGCGAAATTGTGCGCGGACCGGGTGCCTTGGGCGGCGAGTCAACCCGAAACAACCGCGGCTTTCTCATCCGGGATGGCGAGGAAAGCATCGTGCGCGGTCACCGGCTTTATCAGCTCAAAACGGGCGACACCATACTCAAGCTCACCGGCGGAGGTGCTGGTGTCGGCAATGCGGCCGAACGCGATCCCGAGGACGTGCTCTGGGACGTAGTGAACGAGTACATCAGCGTGGAAAAAGCACGCGAGATTTACATGGTGGCGATCGACCCGGTCGCACGACGTATCCTGTGGGAGGAAACGCGCAAGTTGCGACTGGAAACCGGCAGGTCGCTGGCGCCAACAAGCCAGGCATGATTTTTATGAGGAGAAGTACCATGAACAGCAGTTCCGTGCGCGCGCTTGCATCGACAGTGCTCTTCGCAGTGCTCACCTGTACCGCCCAGGCGCAGACTCCCTCGTCCGGCCCGGCATTTCCGAGCAAGCCGGTTCGCGTGGTGGTGCCCTTTGCGCCGGGCGGACCGATCGATGTTGTTGCCCGCCTGATAGCGCCGAAGCTCGGCGAGCATCTGACCCAGCCTGTCATCATCGACAACAGGGTGGGGGCTGGGGGCAACATCGGAACCGAGGTGGTGATCAAGGCAGCCCCCGACGGCCATACCCTGCTCTACGCGGTGCCGTTTCTCGTAACCAATCCGTATTTCCTCCTGGGCAGCCCCGATCCGAGGGAACTCGCCCCCGTGATCCAGATGGCGAGCAACACCATGTTGCTGCTTGCCAGCAGCGCGTTTGCGTCGAAGACCGTGTCCGAGGTAATCGAGCAAATCCGGTCCAATCCCGGCAAGGTGAGCTGCGGCTCTTCGGGCGCATTGCCAACCGTGGGTTGCGAATTGCTGCGTTCACATGCCCGCACCGAAATGATCATGGTCATGTACAAGGGCAATGCGCCGGCCCTGAACGCACTGATGAGCGGCGAGATCAACCTGCTGTTCGATTCGGCCAACACCGCGGCGCCGCAGGTGAAATCCGGGCGTATTCGTCCGGTCGCCTCGCTCAATTTCAAACGGGGCGGCGCGCAATTCCCCGATTTGCCGACCGTGTCCGAAACCATCCCGGGATTCGAGTTTCTCGCCTGGCACGGATTGCTCGCGCCCAAAGCGACACCCCGTGAAATCGTGCAGCGACTGAATCACGAAATTGCAGACGTGCTGGCGCTGCCAGAAATTCGCCAGCGGCTCATCGATACCGGTTTCGAACCCGTGGCGAGTTCACCGGAGGCATTCGACGAGCGCATCAGAACCGAGCTTGGTCTGTATGGAAAAGTCGCCAAAGACGCGGGAATCAAGCCGCAGTAGCGCACAGTCCCGGAGGGCACAAGCGACCGCGTCCTTATTCGGCCGGCCTGTTCCCTGTGTTTATGAGAGGAATGCCCGTTTGCCGCCGGGTCAATGGCGCAAGCGCGTGGCCGTCCAGGTGGCGGGAACATTGCTTTTGACGCTGCCAGAGAGCGTATCGTCCTTGAGGCGACCGCTGTACTCGACGCCGCCGACGGAAAATACCACCTGATCGCCGGTTACACGGCCGTTTTCGATGGTTCTTGCGACCCCCCCCGAGGTCAGTGTGCCGGTGATCTGCTGCACCTTCTGCTCCAGCATGAGTTCGTCCTGGCCGATGCGCCAGCCGCCCGCCACTTTCGCCGGAACGATGTAAAGGATGACGCTGCACCAGGCGCCGCAGTCGCCTTCGGCCGATTCGCTGTGGGAGGCCTCCCAGCCGTCGATGCCGAAGGTGTTGACCACGATGCGGGTGCCCGGGCGCAGATCCTGAAACTTCTGGTTGAGCTTGCGCAGATTGTCCGGGAGCAGGAACAGGGCCATCACCGTGGCCTGCGAAATATCGGCCGCAAACATGTCTCCCTGCGCAAACCGGGCCTTGTCGGACACGCCTTCCTTTGCGGCGGTTTGTTCCGAGAGTTTCACCATTTCGGGATTGAACTCCACGCCAAGCGCGCGCGCGCCGCGCTTGGCGGCGGCGATGACATTGCGCCCGTCGCCGGAGCCCAGATCCATCACAAAATCCCGGGAAGTCACCTTGGCGACATCCATCATCTTGCTGACCGTCACGGTCGGCGTCGGTACCCAGACCACGTCCTTGCCTGATTGTCCGGAGTAGGGTTCGAACGGCTTCTCCGCGGTCTGTGCCAAAGCGGCGGCGCAGCAGGCGGTTACGCAAAAAGCGAACAGGACTTGGCTTGCGCGACGTGTAGGTATCATGCCCGGTTTCCTCGTGAGGATCGAAAGCGACAGAAGATACGATGCCTTGGCGCATTTGCGCAACCGGTCTTCCGGGAATTGTTGCACCGGCGGACAGGCGGGCGGAACTGTTCCGGGATCAGGCCAGGCGTTGTATTGATCGGAAAGGGTTCGGAAGCCTACGACCGCGCGGCCAAAAGCTCGCCGCGCTGCTTCCAACAGCCGGCGCAAGCTTTATGCGACGGCGGTCTAAACTAGCGACCGCGCCAGACCGGGGCGCGCTTTTCAAGAAAAGCCCGGGTGCCTTCCTTCTGATCTTCCGAGGCATAGGTATCAGGTCCCGTGTCCAGGCGGATCGCGGAATTGAGTTGCATGCCGTGGGTTTTGCGGAAGGTCAGTTTCATGCGCTGCAGCGACAGGGGCGCGGAGGAGACGACTTCACCGGCCAGTTCCATCGCGGCGTCCATGAGTGTTGCGCGCGGCACCACGCGATTGAGCAGGCCGTAGCGCGCCGCCTCCTCGACGGGTATGCGCCTGCCGGTATAGAGCCATTCCATGGCGATGGCCGGGGGGATCATTTGCGGCAACACCACCGAGGCGAAATGCGCGCCGCGGCCGCGTTTGGCCTCGGGCAGGCCGAAGAAAGCGCTATCCACGGCGACACGCAGGTCGCAGGCCAGCGCAAGTTCGAATCCCCCGGCCATGGCCGGCCCGTTGACGATGGCGAGCGAGGGCTTTTTGGCATCGATCAGGACCTCGGTGATGGCGCGCTGCGGGTTTTGCAGCGGACCATGCACGACCCGGCCGGATTCGGCGCGCTGATGGGCGTCGCGCAGATCACCGCCGGAACAGAAGGACTTGTCGCCTTCACCGGTGATGGCAATCATGAACACGTCCGGGTTGTAATCCGCTTCGATGACTGCCTCGGCGATCGCAAGGCTCAACTCGGTGTTGAGCGCATTGCGTACTTCGGGCCGGTTGAGCGTCAACAGGCAGATGTGGTTTTCAGTCCTGATCTTGAGGATGTCGTTGCCTGCCATGGAACGTCAGCCCAGCGGACCGAGAAAGGTCTCGCCGCAATAACTGTGGCCGGCCGGGTCCAGTTGTTCAGGCCAGTGATCGTTGAAGGGGCGCTCAAGGCGCAGGCCGCCGACGTCGCATCCGGCCCGGGTGCGTGGATTGTTCATGCTGTCTCCTCCTCAGGAAATCTGCGACGAATGTGCCGGTCGGTGGGCGCCTGGTGTTCGACTAAGCTAGCGCGTGCCAGTAGAACCGGTGGTGCCCGTCGTCGTCTGCTGCGGGGTTGAATTATCCGAAGTCACGGCAACCGCCGCGGCCACGGCCGCGCCGATGATACCGACAGTACCCAGCGTGATGCCGCCTGCAGCTGCACCGACCGCGGTGCCTGCCCCCGACCCTGCTCCCGCGGCACTGCCTGAAGCGGCGCCTGTCGCGCTGATCGCGATCGATCCCATCTGGTTGAAAGAGGCCGCCACCGCAGCAGGCAGTGCCGTGGCCGCGATGGACACCGCCAGCGTGGTTGCGGTTGCGACTGTCGCAGTCGCGCCGGCCGCAAAGCTTGCTGTTCCCGCTGCGTTGACCGCCGAAATTTCGCCGATGGTGATCGCCATGAAGGCCGGATTGACCAGGGCTACCATGAAATCGGTCCCGCGTATCCCAATGGTCGCCTGCGGCACGCGCAGCGCATAGGCGTTGGGATTGCGCCGCGTCAGCAAAGCCGTGACCGAACGCGCGGCACCGCGCAGGAGGTCGAAGACGAAGCGGTCTTTGGCCGGTTCCTGGGCGGAGAACACATAGTCAGAAATGCGAAACTCGGTGTCATCGTTCAGCAGCATCGCCTGCCCGTCGTCAAAGCGCAGGATGACCCTGCTGTTGGGCCCGGTGACGATGGTAGTTCCCGAATCGAGACGCTGGCCTGTGGTGACGGGGCTGGCAGAGGCAGCCGAGGCGCCTGAGCGGACGCTACCGCTGACCGTTTCGACGACGGCCGAGGCCATCGCAGCAATTGAAAACAGAAATCCGAATACCAGTGCAAAAAGCCGTAACGCTGTCGTCATTTGAGGACTCCTTGAAGGCAATGAGGGTCGCGTTGGGGGGCACCCGTCCGCTCCAATCTAACACCGTAGCACCCTGGACTACGGAAAAAAAGACGCGCAGGCGCTTGATTTGGATCAATGCGAATGCAGATGATCAGGCCGTGAATCGCGAATTGATGCTGTTTGTGCTGGTTTTGGGCGCTGGCCGGCCACGGCATGGCGCAGGGGCATGCCGTGGCCGCGGCGTCGGTCAGGAAATTATCGGCAGCAACAGATAGGAAGCCTGGGCGCCGCCGGTGTGCAGAGTGACGGTTCCCCCCATTTTTTCCGCCGGCCGATCCACCGGGTCGTCATGCGTCCACCAGCCCGCTTCCTTGAAGTCCTTGCCTGCGATGGACAGTTCCAGGCGATAGCCTTTGGGCAGAAAAAGGCTTCCCGGCCAGAGTTGCACCTGCACGTCGACGACTGCGCCCGGGTGCAGCGGTCTGGCAGTTTCGTGTGGGTAGAACGGAATCAGTTCGGTGGAGCGCCTGGCGTCGAGCGTGCGATGCGAAGCGCGCATCCAGCCCATCGTGACCGGCGCCTTGGGGTCCAGAATGGTGATGAAACTCAGCTCCTGACCCTTGTCGTCGTAGGCACGCAGCACCGCGAACAGATCGATGTCCGTGGTGGTGGTGGAGACCCACAGGTGCGCCACGCCGGGGCCGGCGAATTCCATGTCCTCGCTCGCCGTGATCGAAAATGCCGGGCCATCGCCCATGCCCGGATAGCTTACCGAGGCGGCCCTGGCGGGTAGCGTTGTTTCGAGGCTATTTGTATCCGCGTCCAGCCACAGTTTTGTGGGGCGCGTGCCCGACAGCGGCCACTGCGTGTCTATCACGGTGCGGTGCACGCCGTCCTGCGGGGCGCGCACACGGACCTCCACTTTCGGTTCCTTCTCCCAGCCATTGTCCAGGCCCTTCAGGTAATGGTCGAAGAAGCGCTTCTGGATTGCGACATGCTCGGGCATCAGGAAACTGATGAAGTAAGAGTCGGTGAACACCTTCAGCCACTTTTTCGGGGAGGCGATATTCATGTAGCCGGCAATGGTGCCGAACAGGTGCAGGCCCAGGCCACCCCAGTTGGCGACCACGAGGGCCGGAATGGTGATGTTCTCGTAACGGGCACTCCTCGCTTTGTACCAGTCGTCGTTCAAGGGGTGTTTAAGCAACTCGCCGTAATAATCCTCGCGGTTTGCCTTGAGTTGTTCTGGCGTCAGGCTCTCGGGCCCGGTATTGCGCGCGCCGGTGAAGATATCGTGAAAGGGCGATTCCGGGTTGCCATGCTGGTCGCGCAGTACGCTGCGGCCGAACCATCCCCTGGTAAATCCGCTCGCCAGTATGCCCCCCTGACGGGTGCGGCCGTTGTAGAAATCCGGCGTGCCCTGCCAGGGCAGGATGGCCTTGAGGTGTGGCGGCTTCAGTGCCGCCACATTCCACTGGCTTGCCGCGTAATAGGAAATGCCCAACAGGCCGACATTGCCGTTTGACCAGGGCTGTGAGCCCGCCCACTCTATTGCATCGTAAAAATCCTGGTATTCGCGCGGGGAATTGACATCCAGATGGCCGGGGGTCTTGCCCGCACCCCGGGAATCCACCTTGACGATGACGAATCCGTCGGGAACCCAGGTTTCGGGGTCGGGTGTCTCGAAGCCCAGATACTCGCAGGAGGAATTCTCGGTAATTGCCGGATAGAATTTGCAGAGGTTTTCCCAGGGCGGCGGCTGGAATTCCTTCATGTGCACGTCCTTGCCGTAGGGACCCAAAGTCATCACCACCGGGAATCTGCCGGCCGCGTCGGGTCGGAATACGTTGGCACACAGAGAGGTGCCGTCGCGCGTCATCACCGCGACATCCTTGTCCAGAATCGCCCGGTAGTGGCCGGGCTTCTTGCATTTGAGAGTGATGCTCGCCATGTTTGCTGCTCCTCCTTGGATTGCATGCCATTGAAGCAGCGATTGTGCCGCAATCGGACCCGTTGCCGGTGGCCGCCCAAAACGACAAACCCCGCGACAGCGGGGTTTCGCGTGTCTGTGCGGCCCTTGCAGAACCGTCTATTTCCGGCCTACTGGTGTATGTAGGTTTCCAACTGCTCGATAATGAATTTCTGCTCGGAGATGGTCTCCTTGACCACATCGCCGATCGAGATGACGCCGACCACCTTCTTGTTGTCCAGAACGGGCAGGTGACGGATGCGTTTTTCGGTCATCAGCGCCATGCACTCCTGAACGGTTTGTTCCGGCCTCACACAAAGTACTTTGTCGGTCATGATCTCGCGCACCAGCGTTTCCTTCGAGGATTTGCCCAGCAGAATGATCTTGCGGGCATAGTCGCGCTCGGAAAAAATTCCGGCGAGCTTCTCGCCCTCCAGCACCACGAGCGCGCCGACGTCCCGCTCCGCCATGAGTTTCAGGGCGTCGAAGACCGTCGCATCTGGCGTAATGTAAAGCAGTTGTTGCTTCTTTCCTTCCAGCATCTGATCTACGGTTTTCATGGTTTGCCTCCTAGAATGAATTCCGCGGCGGGCATTGATGCCACGGGCCAGCTTAGTGTAAGCCCGGAAACGGAAACGGAAACGGAAACGGAAACGCGAATGTCCGCGACAGGCATCGGATCTGCCAACCGAATGATTGATCAGTCGAGCCGTAATCCGGTGACCTGAACGATACGGGCGAGCTTGGTGTGCTCGGCCTGGAGGAAGCTGCCGAATTCCTCGGGCGACCCGCCGGATGGAGGTGCCTGTTCGAAGCCCTGTCCCTCGACGAACTTCTCGCGCACGGGGGTGTCGGCCAGCACCTTCTTCATCTCGGCGTTCCAGCGCGTCACCACATCGCGCGGCAAGCCGGCCGGCCCGAGCAGGCCGCCCCAGTTGAGGATGGTGAGGTCAACCCCGGCTTCGCGGAAGGTCGGCACGCCCGGGGCGAGCTTTGAGGGTCCCTCGCCGATGAGTGCGAGCGCCCTGACCTTGCCGGCGCGCACCTGGGTCATCGATTGGCCCAGCCCGAAAATGGCGGCGTGCACTTCGCCCGAGACCACCGCGTTGAGCGATTGCACAAAACTCTTGTAGGCGATGTTCTGGAAGGACGCGACATTGGTCTTTTTCCAGTAATCGACATACATGCTGGAGTTGGTGGCGGGTCCGGGCGTGCCGAAGTTGAGCGCGTCCGGTTTCGCCCTGGCCAGTGCGAGCAGTTCGGACAGGGTGTTGGCCGGCACCGACGGGTGCACGATCAGCGCGCTATAGAGATAACCGAAGTGGATGATCGGCGTGAAGTCCTTCGCGACATAGGGCAGCTTCGAGTAGGCCTGCACGTTCAGCACCGAGGTGTAGACGTCGCCGGTGCACAGGTTGTAGCCGTCGGGTGCCGACCGGGCGCAGATCTCGCCCAGCGGCACGTAGTTGGCGCCGGTCTTGTTTTCGATGACGATGGGCTGCCCGATCCCGTGCTGCAGTGACGGCGAAATGCCGCGCAGCACGATGTCGTACGGACCGGCGGGCGCGGAGGTGTAGATGCGCACCGGCTTGGCCGGGTAGGCCTGTGCCAGCACCTGCGAAATGGACAGGGACAGTGCCAGTGCAGCCAGTGCCCCGGCCTTCGGATGCCTGCTTTTCTGCTTCATGGGTTTTCTGCCTTTGCAATAAATTTCGTTGATGAATCTTCAGGTCAAGGCACGACCGAAGCTCAATCCGCGGTGATGTTGGCCCCCGCCGCCATTTTGCCTAAACCGCGGCGCGGCCGGGGAGCAGGGACTGAACATCATGCGCGTGCCCACCACTTTGCCGGGATATTTCTTTTCCTGATATTGGCGGATGGTGCCGTAGCGGCCGTTGTTGGGTAGCAGGATGAGCGGATGCGCGCCGAACATCAATCGACGAACTGTTGGCGCTTCCCGACTTGCAGCCGCTTTCCGGTCATTCGCTTGCGGCACAAACAATGGCTTTTTTGACCGCCCCCTGTTTTTTTCCTAGATCAAAAAAAGCCAAAAAAACTAAAAAAAGTCATTTTTTTCGACGTCAATATTAAATTTATCGAGAAATTCGATAGAAAATGCCGCTTAAGCGGTAGATAATGCGAAAAAACCTGATTTCCTGGTTTTGCGATATTTGCCCTTAGTTTTGCAAGAAATTGCCCCCGCATAATGGCTGTTCAAGCCCCCCCGAATCGCCCAAAACACTTCGTATCTAGCGGTCTTCCCGGCCTGGATTCGATCCTTGAGGGATTGCGCATCGGCGACAACGTGGTGTGGCGCGTCGACAGCATCGATGATTACCGCGCCTTTGTCGCGCCGTACGTGGCGGCTGCGCTGGCTGGCGGGCGTCGCGTCGTGTACATACGCTTCGCCTCCCATGCGCCGGTCGTAGAGGCTGATGCCGTCAGCGCGGTCTACAACCTCGATGCCGATCGCGGTTTCGAATCTTTCACCGTTCATTTGCATACCATCATCGCCAGCGAGGGCACTGAGGTTTTTTATGTATTCGATTGCCTCTCCAACCTGCTCGATGCCTGGGCCACCGACAGCATGGTTGGCAATTTCTTCCGCGTAACCTGCCCGTATCTGTTTGACTTGCGCACGGTGGCCTATTTCGCGCTTGAGCGCGGCGCGCATTCGTTTGCGACCATCGACCGGATCCGGGTTACCACGCAACTGTTGCTCGACCTCTACAACAAGGAGGGTGTGCTTTACCTGCATCCGCTCAAAGTCTGGCAGCGCTCCTCGCCCACCATGTTTCTGCCGCATCGCCATGCGGCCGGGCAGTTCACCCCTATAACGGTGAGCTGCGAGGCAACCAGCCTGTTCATGGGTTTGCGCGGCCGGGTTGCAAGGGACGTCGAGCGTCATCTGGATTCCTGGGAGCGTCTGTTCATGCGCGCTGCCGATCTCGATGCTTTGTCCTCGCAAGCCAAGGAGCGGCAGACGATGGTGGAGCAGCTTTGCCGCCTGCTCATCGGGCGCGAAGAGCGAATCCTCGAATTGGCGCGCCGCTATTTCACTCTGGACGACCTGCTCGAGATCAAGGAGCGCCTGATCGGCACCGGTTTCATCGGCGGAAAATCAGTCGGGATGCTGCTCGCCCGTGCCATCCTGCGCTCCGATCCGAACGCGCAGTGGGGCGAGGATCTCGAGCCGCATGACTCGTTTTTTATCGGCTCGGACCTGTTCCATTCCTACATCGTCAATAACGGCTGGTGGCAGCTTTTCATGTGGCAACGCAGCGAAGCCGGCTACCTGAGCGGCGCGGGGCAGCTGCGTGAACTGTTTCTGCAGGGCACTTTTTCGGACGAGATCCAGCTCGAATTCCAGAAGATGCTGGAGTACTTTGGTCAGTGCCCGATCATCGTTCGTTCCTCCAGCCTATTGGAGGATGGATTCGGCAACGCTTTTGCCGGAAAGTACGATAGTTTTTTCTGCGTGAATCAGGGTTCCCCCGAGGAGCGCCTGCAACAGTTCATGGATGCGGTGAGGCGGGTTTATTCCAGCACCTTGAGCGAAGAAGCCCTGCAGTATCGGTTGCAACGCGGTCTTGCCCGCCAGGAAGAACAAATGGCGCTGCTGGTGCAGCGGGTTTCGGGTGCGTACCACGACAAGTTGTTTTTCCCCGCACTTGCCGGTGTGGGCGTGTCTTACAACACTTTTGTATGGCGCCATGACATCGACCCGAGCGCGGGAATGCTGCGTCTGGTGGTTGGTCTGGGGACCCGGGCTGTGGATCGGGTGGAGGGGGACTATCCGCGCGTCGTCTCGCTCGACAAGCCGCTGCTTGTGCCTTATCCGGACCGGGATGACAGGCGCCGGTTTACGCAGCGCGATGTCGATGTGCTGGATGTCGCGCAGAACAGCCTGGTGACCATCCCCATCAGCGAAGTGGAGATGGAAAAACCGACACTGCCGCTGGATCTTCTTGCTGAAAACGAGGGTGGGAGCTGGCTGTTTACATTCGAGCGCCTGCTGACCCAGACCAGCTTTACCCCGACCATGCGCCGCCTGCTGGCGACGCTGGAGAGGGCGTATGACTACCCCGTTGATATCGAATTCACCGGCACTTATGCAAGCAACGGACGGCTTTACATCAATCTGATTCAATGTCGCCCGCTGCAGACCCGCGGGATTCAGTCGAAGCGCGTCGAGATACGCGAGGTCGACGATGCGCAAACCCTGTTCAGAAGCGCAGGCAGCTTCATGGGGGGCAGCATCGTTCAGCCGATCATGCGCGTGATCGCCGTCGATTCCGAAGCGTTTATGGGCCTGACGCTCACCGAAAAATATGAACTCGCGCGGATCATCGGCCGTCTTAATCGGTTAAACAAGGCGCGCGATCAACTGCCGAGCCTGCTCATGGGGCCGGGACGCTGGGGAACCTCGACGCCGCGCCTGGGTGTGCCGGTTCGGTTTGCGGAGATCAACGCCATGACCGCGATAGCGGAGGTTTCATTTTCCGCGGGCGGGTTGCAGCCGGAGCTTTCCTTCGGCACCCATTTTTTTCAGGATCTGGTGGAGACAGGGATTTTTTATGTCGCGCTTGACCCTGACAAGCAAGGTTGTCTGGTGAATGCCGCAATGCTTGCGGCGCTGCCGAACCGGCTGGCCGCACTGCTGCCGGATGACGCGAGTTTTGCCCAAACGCTGCGGGTGGTCGACCTGCCGCCAGGCTATCAATTGCTGGCCGACATCATGAGCCAGCAGGTTGTTTGCGCGCGTACGTCGGAGTCGGCGTGATGCATTGCGCGCCATGGAAGATGTCAGGCAGATGATCGTTGCAGAGGGATAAAGCGCAAAGTTTTTCGCTTTCGGGCGGCGCACGGGAACGGAGTCCGTATTTTTACAGGAGGCAACATGGCAATAGCATTGGATGAAAAGATCGAAGCGATTTATCAGAAGGTCAAGGCGCGTAATCCAGGTGAAGATGAGTTTCATCAGGCGGTAAAGGAAGTGCTCGAGTCCCTCGGTCCGGTTCTGGTGAAGTTCCCGGAATTCGCCGAGCAGAAGATCATCGAACGCATCTGCGAACCGGAGCGTCAAATCATATTCCGGGTCCCATGGCAGGACGATAGCAACGAGGTGCATATCAATCGCGGCTTCCGCGTTGAATTCAACAGCGCCATAGGCCCATACAAAGGCGGTCTGCGTTTCCATCCGTCCGTTTATCTGGGCATCATCAAATTCCTCGGCTTCGAGCAGACGTTCAAGAATGCGCTTACCGGCATGCCCATAGGCGGCGGCAAGGGCGGCTCGGATTTCGATCCGAAAGGCAAATCGAACAACGAGATCATGCGCTTTTGCCAAAGCTTCATGACCGAACTCTATCGCCACCTGGGCGAATATATCGACGTTCCCGCTGGCGACATCGGCGTGGGCGGCCGCGAGATCGGTTACCTCTTCGGGCAGTACAAGCGTATCACCAACAAATATGAATCGGGCGTGCTGACCGGCAAAGGCATAGGCTGGGGCGGATCTCTGGTGCGCACCGAGGCGACCGGATACGGCGCGGTGTATTTCGTGCGCGAGATGCTCAAGGTGCGCAAGCAGACTCTGGAAGGCAAGACCTGTGTCGTTTCCGGTTCCGGCAACGTGGCGATCTATACCATTGAGAAGCTGAATCAACTGGGCGCGAAAGTGGTCGCCTGCTCCGATTCCAATGGCGTGATCGTCCATGAAAAAGGCATAGATCTGGACCTGCTCAAGAAGCTGAAGGAAGTCGAGCGGCGCAGGATCTCCGACTATGCCACCTACCACAAGGATGCCAAGTACATCGCGGGCGGCAACATTTGGGAAGTGCCCTGCCAGGTGGCGATGCCTTCGGCGACGCAGAACGAAATCAACGGCAAGGATGCGAAATTGCTGGTGAAGAACGGCTGCATGGCCGTCGGCGAAGGCGCCAATATGCCCACCACGCCGGAAGGCGTGCGGGTGTTTCTCGATGCGAAGATCGCCTATGGCCCGGGCAAAGCGGCGAACGCGGGCGGCGTGGCGACATCGGCGCTGGAGATGCAGCAGAACGCGAGCCGGGATTCGTGGACGTTCGAATACACCGAGAAAAAGCTCGACCAGATCATGACCAGCATTCACCAGGCGACCTACGAAACCGCCGAGGAGTTTGGTGCGCCAGGCAACTACGTGATTGGCGCCAACGTCGCCGGATTCATCAAGGTGGCGCAGGCGATGCTGGCGATGGGCTTGATCTAGCCGGAAGTATGAGCAGGTTCGCGGCACCGCCTGGCAATTTGCCAGGCGATGCTGCGCTGCCAGCCGGCGTCAATTCGGAGGTCGGAATGCGTTCGATCAGGCCGGCCAACGTAGAGGGGAAACCGTGAACGAGCCCGCCAATTCCCAGACATCGGGTCTTTACCACGCGAGGCACGAGCACGACGCCTGCGGCGTGGGTTTCATCGCACACATGAAAGGCGAGAAAAGCCACAGCATCATTGAGCAGGGCCTGCTGATCCTCAAGAACCTCAATCACCGCGGCGCGGTGGGAGCGGACCCCAAGGCGAGCGACGGCGCGGGCGTGCTGATCCAGTTGCCGGACCGGTTTTTACGCGAGGAAATGGCGAAACAGGGCGTGGCGTTGCCCCGCTTCGGTCAGTATGGCGTGGGCATGGTTTTCCTGCCGCAGGAACCGGCGTCGCGTTTTGCCTGCGAGTACGAGATAGAGCGGGCCATCAAGGAAGAAGGACAGGTGCTGCTCGGTTGGCGCGATGTGCCGGTCGACAGCAGCGATCTTGGTGATTCGGTAAAGCAGCTCGAACCGGTGATCCGCCAGGTGTTTATCGGTTGCGGCAGCAGCGTGACGGTGGTCGACGCGCTGGAGCGCAAGCTCTACATCATACGAAAATCCTCCGGACATGCGATCCAGGCGCTCAAGCTCGAGCATGGCAAGGAATTCTATGTGCCGTCCATGTCGGCACGGACCATCGTCTACAAGGGCCTTCTGCTCGCCGACCAGGTTGCTCGCTATTACACGGATTTGCAGGACCCGCGCGTCGTGTCCGCCCTGGCAATGGTGCATCAGCGTTTCTCGACCAATACGTTTCCCACCTGGGATCTGGCGCACCCGTTTCGCCTGATCGCGCACAACGGCGAGATCAACGCACTGCGCGGCAATGTCAATTGGATTCGCGCGCGCACAGGCGCGATCGCGAGCCGGATACTCGGCGGCGACCTCGACAAAATATGGCCGCTCATTTACGACGGCCAATCCGACTCGGCCTCGTTTGACAACGCCCTGGAACTGCTGGTGATGGCGGGTTATCCGCTGGCGCACGCGGTGATGATGATGATCCCGGAGGCCTGGGAGGGAAACGCGCAGATGGACGCAGGGCGGCGCGCCTTCTACGAGTATCACGCGGCGATGATGGAGCCCTGGGACGGTCCCGCGGCTATTGCGTTTACCGACGGCCGGCGCATTGGCGCCACCCTCGATCGCAACGGTCTTCGGCCGGCTCGCTATATTGTAACCAGCGACGATCTGGTGATCATGGCCTCCGAGGTGGGTGTGTTGCCTATATCCGAGGACCGTATCGTCAAGAAATGGCGCCTGCAGCCGGGCAAGATGTTCCTGGTGGATCTGGAGAAAGGCCGCATCGTCGATGACAAGGAATTGAAGGATGCGCTCGCCATGAGCCGGCCCTATGCCGAGTGGATCGATCGAATCCGCATCAAGCTCGATGATATCGAGAGCGAGTTGCCGCAGGCTGAGTGCCCCAGTGTGCCCCTGCTCGATCGCCAGCAGGCATTTGCGTACACACAGGAAGATATCAAAT
This sequence comes from uncultured beta proteobacterium, assembly GCA_903859155.1. GTDB lineage: Bacteria > Pseudomonadota > Gammaproteobacteria > Burkholderiales > SG8-39 > 2-02-FULL-62-17. Next base: position 26,591 of record CAIOLO010000136.1, on the reverse strand, counting down.
TCATCCTGCGGCCGATGGCGTTGACGGGGGAGGAGCCGCTGGGATCGATGGGCAACGATTCGCCGCTGGCGGTGCTCTCGGGCAAGAACAAGACCCTTTATAACTATTTCAAGCAGCTTTTTGCCCAGGTGACCAATCCGCCCATCGATCCGATTCGCGAGGAATTGGTGACATCGCTGGTTTCGTTCATCGGGCCCAGGCCAAACCTGCTGGGCATCGACGAGAGCAATCCGCCACTGCGCCTTGAAGTCAGTCAGCCGGTCCTCGACTTCGAGGAGATGGACAAGATCCGGCACATCGACCGCTATACCGAGGGGAAATTCAGTTCCTGCGAGTTGGACATCTGCTTTCCGGTCGCCTGGGGGAAGCAGGCGATCGAAGCACGTCTGGCGAGCCTTTGCGCGCAGGCAGAGGACGCGGTGCGCTCGGGTTCGAGCATTCTTATACTCTCGGATCGGGCGTTGGACCGCGACCGCGTTGCCATACCCGCGTTGCTGGCCCTTTCGGCCATCCACCTGCATCTGGTCGGCAAGGGCCTGCGCACCTCGGCGGGAATCGTCGTGGAGACCGGATCGGCGCGCGAGGTGCATCACTTCGCTTTGCTCGGCGGTTTTGGGGCCGAGGCGGTTCATCCCTACCTTGCCATGGAGTCTTTGCTGGACCTGGGGGATTTGCCCGCCACGATATCGGGTAAGCAGGCAATCAAGAATTTTGTCAAAGCCACCGGCAAGGGATTGAGGAAGGTCATGTCGAAAATGGGAATTTCGACCTACATGTCCTATACCGGTGCGCAGATTTTCGAGGCGGTGGGGCTGTCCGCGAGCATGGTCGACAAGTACTTTACCGGCACCACTTCCAACATTGAAGGTATCGGTGTTTTTCAGGTGGCCGAGGAGGCGATACTCGTGCACCAGGCCGCATTTGGCGCGGACCCTGAGCTCGCCAACGCGCTCGATGCCGGCGGGGAGTATGCGTATAGGGTGCGCGGTGAAGAGCATATGTGGACCCCCGACGCGATTGCCAAGCTGCAGCATTCGACGCGCACCAACAGCTATGCGACCTACCGGGAATACGCCCTCCTCATCAATGACCAGTCGCGACGGCATATGACGCTGCGCGGTTTGTTTGAATTCCGCTTCGATCCGGCCCGATCGATACCGATCGAGGAAGTTGAACCCGCCGCGCAGATCGTCAGACGCTTCGCCACCGGGGCGATGTCGCTGGGCTCCATCTCGACCGAGGCGCATACGACGCTTGCGCTTGCCATGAATCGCATCGGCGGAAAGTCCAACACCGGCGAAGGCGGCGAGGATCGCAAGCGCTACGAACCGGCGAAGAAGGGAGAAACGCTGGCGTCGCGCATCGGCGCGCACCGGATTGCGATCGACTTGCCGCTGCGGGAGGGCGATTCGCTCAAGTCCAAGATCAAACAGGTTGCATCGGGCCGCTTCGGCGTCACCGCAGAGTACCTTGCGAGCGCAGAGCAGATCCAGATCAAAATGGCGCAGGGCGCCAAGCCGGGGGAGGGTGGCCAATTGCCCGGGGGCAAGGTATCGGAATACATCGCTGAGTTGCGCTATGCCACGCAGGGCGTGGAGCTGATTTCACCCCCGCCTCATCACGATATTTATTCGATCGAGGATCTGGCGCAACTCATCCACGACCTGAAGAACGTCAATCCCGCGGCTTCGATCAGCGTCAAGCTGGTTTCCGAAGTGGGCGTGGGCACGGTTGCCGCAGGTGTGGCGAAGGCGAAGGCGGATCATGTGACCATTTCCGGTCATGATGGCGGCACCGGCGCTTCGCCCTGGGGGTCGATCAAGCATGCAGGCAGCCCCTGGGAGCTGGGCCTGTCCGAAACGCAGCAGACACTGGTGCTCAATCGTCTTCGCGGCCGTATGCTGGTGCAGGTCGACGGGCAGATCAAGACCGGAAGAGATGTGGTGATCGGAGCGCTGCTCGGCGCGGACGAGTTCGGTTTCGCCACGGCGCCGCTGGTCGTCGAAGGCTGCATCATGATGCGCAAGTGCCACCTGAACACCTGTCCGGTCGGGGTGGCCACGCAGGATCCGGTACTGCGCAAGAAATTCGCCGGCAAACCCGAGTATCTCGTTAATTACTTTTTCTTCGTTGCGGAAGAAGCGCGGGAGCTGATGGCCATGCTCGGCGTGCGCACCTTCAGCGAGCTGATTGGGAGAGCTGACCTGCTCGAGACCAGGAAAGGCATCGAGCATTGGAAAGCGCGGGGCCTGGATTTCTCGCGCGTCTTCCACATGCCGAACATGCCGGCCGATGTGGCGCGCCGCCACTGCGAAGCTCAGGACCACGGGCTCGACAAGGCGCTTGATATGAGGCTGCTTGATCTGGCCAGGCCGGCGCTTGAGCGCGCGGAGCGGGTCACAATCGACATGCTGATCCGCAACGTCAATCGGACCGTGGGCACCATGCTCTCGGGCGCCATTGCCAAACGTTTCGGGCATGGTGGTCTTCCCGAGGACAGCATCCACGTGCGCCTGGCGGGGTCGGCGGGGCAAAGCTTCGGGGCCTTTCTCGCCAGGGGCGTAAGCCTGGAACTGATAGGCGAGACCAACGATTATTGCGGCAAAGGTTTGTCCGGCGGGCGTATTTCAGTGCAACCTTCACCTAAATTTCCCGGCACGCCCATGGATAACATCATTACCGGGAACGTGGTGCTCTATGGCGCCATTTGCGGGGAGGCGTATTTCAGCGGAGTCGCGGGCGAGCGCTTCGCGGTCCGCAATTCCGGTGCGGATGCAGTGGTCGAAGGCGTAGGCGATCACGCTTGCGAATACATGACCGGGGGCACGGTGGTGGTGCTGGGCAGGACCGGGCGCAATTTTGCCGCGGGCATGTCGGGCGGAATCGCTTATGTTCTGGACGAAGACGCCAGCTTCTCGAGCTCCTGCAATACCGCCATGGTGCGTTTGGATCCGGTGCTCCCGGATGCCGGGCAGTTTGACAAGTTGCCGTGGGAGCTCCGGCACCGGGGTATGACAGACGAGATGATTCTGAAAAGTCTGATCGAAAGGCATCTTGCCTACACCGGCAGCGAGCAGGCCAGGCGTATCCTGAATGACTGGAGAGCTCATCTGGGAAGATTCGTCAAAGTGTTTCCGAACGAATACCGTCGCGCGCTGGGTGAGCTTGCCGCGGCGCGCCAGCTGCAGCCCCTAAATTGAATTCACGCGGGCGTGTTAGACAGCGGCCGGGTCGAGCTTGGTGAATGCCGAGATGTAGGTAAGGCTCGACTTGACCTCCACCAGCGCCGGTCCATCGGCCGAAAGCGCCTCCTGCAGCACCGGCGTGATCTGCCTGGGGTCATCGATGACCCAGGCCCGCGCGCCGAAGGCCCTGGCGAGCGCGGCGAAATCCGGATTGGCGAGGCGCGTGCCTACCACTCTGCCGGGATATTTCTTTTCCTGATATTGGCGGATGGTGCCGTAGCTGCCGTTGTTGGATAGCAGGATGAGCGGCTTCGCGCCGAACATCACTGCGGTGGCCAGTTCGTTGCCGGTCATCAGCATGCCGCCATCGCCCACCAGGCACACCACCTTGCGCCGCGGATGCCGCAGGCACGCGGCGACCGCCGCGGGCACGCCAAAGCCCATTGCGCCGGCCTCGGCGCCAATCAGCAGCTGCCGGTCGCGGAAAAAAAAGTAGCGATGCATCCAGGCGGAGAAATTGCCGGCGTCGTGGGTGACGATGGCATCCGGCGGCAGCAGGCGGTTCAAGGCCTCGATCACGGCGCCATAAACAACGCCGTCATCGGCCAGCAGATCCTTCCAGCGCATCAATTCTTCAACATAGCCGTGGGTGCGCGCGATCCACGCGGCGCGCTCCTGCGGGATGGCGACTGGCGCGTGCCTGAGCAGCCCTTCCAGAAAAGCACCGCAGTCGGACTGGACGGCAAGCTGCGCCCGATAGACTGAGTCAAGGACTTCGCGCGCCGGATGCACGTGGATGAGCGGCTGCGCGGGCCGGGGTGCGGACGGAAACTGGTAGCCCTGCGTGGTGACATCGCCCAGGCGGCTGCCCAGTGCCAGCACGGCATCGGCCGGCTGCAGGGTTTGCATGTGCGCCTGCGGAATGTTGAAGCCCAGATGGCCGGCGTAATGGGGATGACGGTTGGGAAACAGGTGCTGCTGCTTCCAGCCCACCGCCACCGGCAACCGGTAAGCCTCGCTCACCCGCACCAGCAGATCGACATCCTCGGATGCCAGGGCTGTGCCGGCGATCATGACGGGGCGTTGCGCGACGGCCAGCAGCCTTGCCGCCTGCTCGATGTCCGCCTCGCGGGGCGCGGGCACCGGCTGCGCGGCAAACGGCGCGACCGGTCCGCTCGCCTCATCGAGCAGCATGTCCTCCGGCAGCGAAATCAACACCGGGCCGGGGATGCCCGCGGCGGCACGCGCGAACGCATTGGCGCAGATCGTAGAAAGTTCCTCTCCTTTGTTGACTTCCCACACGCCCTTGCACATGCCGCCGAAGGCCTTTTCATAATCGACCTCCTGGAATGCACCGCGCCCGCGGTCTTTGCGCTCGATCTGGCCGATCAGCACGATGAGCGGCACCGCGTCCTGTTCGGCTACATGAATCGCAATCGAAACGTTGGCAGCGCCCGGCCCGCGCGATACGCACACCACGCCCGGACGCCGCGTCAGTTTCGAATCGGCCACCGCCATCAGCCCCGCGCCGCCTTCATGCCGGCAGTTGACCGTCTGGATCTGCGCGGTGTCGTACAGGGCATCGAGCACCGGAAGATAACTTTCTCCGGGCACGCAGAAGATCCGGTCCACGCCGTGCGCGACCAGTGTTTGTACCAGCGCCTGTGCTGCGTTCATGGCCATTTTTACCTGTTGTCGCGAACTCGCGACGTCGATGACATTGTTTCATATCGACCCGGGGACTGCCATTGAGCGAGCGTTTTCGCGCTTTGTTTCCACTCGCAGTAAAACGCGAGTAATGTTGAGTCCGGAGACGGCGAGGTGCTTTTCAACCTGACGGGAGACGCGCGATGCATGGATTGTTCCGGGTGGTACTGATGGCGCTGGCCGGCGCCTGGTCAATCGGGGGCATCGCCCAGCAATATCCCGCAAAACCGGTGCGCATGCTGGTCGGCATTTCGCCCGGCGGCGGGCTGGATACCGGCACGCGCACTGTCGCCAACAAACTCTCCGAGTTGCTGGGCCAGCCATTCATCGTTGAGAACCGTCCCGGCGGTGGCGGCACTATCGCCGCCACCGCAGTGGCAAATGCCACGCCTGACGGTTACACCCTGCTGATGGCGGCAACCACCATCATGGTTCATCCGGCGGTGTATGCCAATCTTGCCTACGACCCGATCAAGAGCTTCGTCCCCATCGGGGCAGCAGGAACCGAGATTCTGGTCATTGCCGTCAATCCCTCGGTGCCGGCCAGAAATACCGTCGAGCTGATTGCGCTGCTCAAGGCCAATCCGGGAAAATTCAACTACGGCTCGCCAGGCATAGGCACGGTGCATCACCTGGCGATGGAAATTTTCCAGAGACAGGCGGGCGTCAGCGTGGTGCACATTCCCTACAAGGGGGCGGCGTTGATCACGCCCGACCTGATCAGCGGCCAGATCCCGATGGCGATCATGAGCGTGAATACAACCTTGCCGCAGGTCAAAGGCGGGAAAATCCGCGCCATCGGCATCAGCAGTCCGGTGAAACTCGCGGTTGCGGATTGGCCTGCCATTGCAGAGGCCTTGCCGGGATTCGATGCATCCTCCACCCGAATGATCATGGCGCCAGTGGGGGTGCCACGCGAAGTGGTCACGCGCCTGAGCGATGCGCTGCGCAGAACGCTGGCCTCGGAGGATATCCAGGCGGCGTTCACCAAGCAGGGTTCGCACAGTCAATTCGTCACCCCCGAAGACCTTGCCGCCAGCATGCGCACCGACATTGTCAAATGGAGCACTGCTGCCAGGGACGCCGGCGTCAAGCCGGAATAGTTGCGAACTGCGGAGGCTGGTGTCCGAGGCAGGCGGACTGCCCTGGCCCGAAGGATATGAAGCGGATGGCAGGATGAGCGTCAAAACGTGGTTTTCGATGGACGCCGGCGAGGTTGTGGCGGCGCTGGCGACCGATCTCGCGACGGGCCTCGACCCGGGGGAAGTGCAGCAGCGTCTGACCAGGCACGGGCCGAATCTTCTGGTTCAAGAGGAAAAGGCTTCCCCCTGGAAGCTGTTTTACGCACAGTTCAAGAGCGTCCTCATGGTCATCCTGATTGTCGCGACCTTGCTCTCTTCGCTGGTGGGCGAATATGTCGATGCCGGCATAATCTTCATCATCATCATGTTCTGCGCGGTGCTGGGTTTCTTTCAGGAATACCGGGCCGAGCGCGCCCTTGACGCGCTCAAGAACATGCTCGCGCCCACCATCACGGTGCTGCGCGGTGGCATCGAACAGGATGTCCCGTCGCGGGACCTGGTGCCCGGCGACGTCCTCGTGCTGGAGGCGGGCGACAGGATTCCCGCTGACGCGCGCCTGGTGGAGGTCCATTCACTGCAATGCGATGAGGCATCACTCACGGGTGAGTCGCTGCCGGTCGCCAAAGATTTGACCGCGCCCGAAGGCGATGCCGCCATTGGCGACCGCAGGAACATGGTGCTTAGCGGCACCACAGTCAGTTACGGGCGCGGCAAGGCGGTGGTCACGGCGACCGCGATGGCGACGGAAATCGGCAAGATCGCCAGGGAAGTGGCCGCCGTCGACCGGGAGCCATCGCCGCTTGAGCGCCGCACCGACGAAGTCGGCAGGTGGCTGGGGATCATCACGCTGTCGATTTGCGCGCTGGTGATCGGGGTGAGCTGTTTCCGGGAGTGGACGCAGGGCAGCCTGGGCTTGCAATCGGCGCTCAACATGGTGATGTTCGCGATAGCCCTGGCGGTGGCGGCGGTACCCGAGGCGCTCGCCGCGATAGTCACCGGGGCGCTTGCAGTGGCGATGCATGAAATGGCCAAACGCAACGCGCTGGTACGCAAGATGCCCGCCGTGGAGACGCTGGGCTGCGTCAGCGTGATCTGCACCGACAAGACCGGCACGCTCACCAGGGGCGAGATGACGGTGCGCAGCGTCTACGCGGGTGGCCGGCAGATCGAGGTCAGCGGCGCGGGCTATGCGCCGCAGGGGAGCGTCGGCGACGCCGCGCCCGATGCCGAACTGTTGCTGATGATGAAGGGCGGCCTGCTTGCCAGCGACGCCACGCTGGTGGTTGACGCAGGCCGCTGGACGGCGCGGGGCGACCCCACTGAAGCGGCCCTCGTGACGCTGGCAAGCAAGGCTGGCGTGCACACCGCCGAATTGCGTCTTGAGTGCCCGCGCATCGAGGAATTCCCGTTCAGCTCCGAGCGCAAGCGCATGACCACGGTTCATGACATGGACGACGGGCGGCGCCTGGCCTTCATGAAGGGCGCGCCCGAAGTGGTGCTGGAACGATGCGCATTTGTGATGCTAGGCGGCGCAGCGAGACCCCTCGATGCCCTCGAGCGCGCCCGGCTGATGCAGGTCAGCGAGGACATGGGGCAGGCGGCGCTTCGCGTGCTGGCCATCGCGTGCAAGGACCTTGGCGCCGGACCGGTTGGCGAGGATGCGGCCGAGTCGGACATGGTGCTGCTTGGCCTGGTTGGCATGATGGATCCGCCGCGCGATGAGGCGATCGCAGCGGTCAGGACCTGCCGTGAGGTGCGGATCAAGCCGGTGATGATCACCGGCGATCATCGGGTGACGGCGGTCGCGGTGGCGCGCGAAATCGGCATCTACCGGGAAGGCGATATGGTGCTCACCGGAGCGGAGCTGGAGGGTATGGACGAAACGGCGCTTGCCGCGGTGGTGGAAAAGGTCACGGTCTATGCGCGTGTCTCGCCCATGGACAAACTGAAGATCGTGCGTGCCTGGCAGGCCAAGGGCCACATCGTCGCGATGACCGGCGACGGGGTCAACGACGCCCCGGCGCTCAAGCACGCCGACATCGGCATTGCCATGGGGATCACCGGCACCGATGTCGCCAAGGAAGCCGCCGACATGGTGCTGGCGGACGACAACTTTGCCACCATCGTCCAGGCGATAGAACGCGGGCGCTGGGTCTACGACAACATTCAGAAGTACCTGACCTACCTGATGCGCGCCAACCTCACCGAGGTGGTGGTGCTGGGGGGCGTGGTGATTGTGATGGGTCCGGAGTTCCTGCCGCTGCTGCCCGCTGCGATTCTGTACATCAACCTTGCCACCGACGGTGTGCCGGCGCTCGCGCTGGGCCTCGCCCCGCCGGATCCGGACATCATGAAGCGGCCGCCGCGAAATTCCAATGAGAGCGTGTTTTCCTTCGACGTGCGCATGCTCATCATCCTGGCGGTGATAATCGAGTGTCCGATATTCCTGTGGATGTACTTCTCGCGCATTGACGATGTTGAAGCCGCGCGCACCCAGGTGTTCCTGATGTTCGTGCTGATAGAGCTGATCCTCGCGCTCAATTTCCGCTCGCTGCGCTACAACCTGTTCGCGGCACCGCCGCACAAGTGGCTGCTGCTCGCGATCGCCTGGGAAATCGCGCTGATCGCGGTGCTTGTCCAGTTCGACGCAGTGCGCAAGGCTTTCGGCATAGCAATGCCCACCCCGCGGGATGTCGGCCTGACCCTGGCGATCGCATGCGGGGTGCTGGTCTCGGTGGAGGCGGTCAAGGCGTTGCTGCGCCTGCGTGCGATTCGGGCGGGCGCACAGGAGGGGTAGCGCCTGATTACTCCGGCTGAATGCCGGATTTTCGTATGATGTCGCGAACCAGTTTTTCTTCCGACACAAACAGTTCGGCAACTTCGGCGAGCGAGCGCGGCGCGGGAGCGCTGCCGATGCGATCGGTGAATTTCACATACTCCGGGGTGCGTATCATGCCGGTCACCACGGCATTGAGACGCTCCAGAACCGGCACCGGTGTTCCCCGCGGCGCGAGCAGGATGCTCCAGGAAGTGAGCACCATGCCCGCCGCGTCGGCTTCCCGGAAGGTCGGCGTGTTGGGCAGCGCGGGGTGGCGCCGCTCGCCGGTGGTGACGATGGCCTTGAGTTTTCCGGCCTTGATCTGTACCAGCAGATTGGCCGCGGCCGAGCAGGTGAAGTCCACCGTGCCGCCCAGGGTGGCCGCCATGGCATCGGTCACGCCCTTGTAGGGAATGTGCCGCACCGAAAGCCCGGCACGGTCGGCCACCGCCGCGCAGGTCAGGTGTCCGGGACTGCCGATGCCGCCGCTGCCGTAGGTCAGGGCGCCGGGCTTGTCCTTCGCCCAGCGCACAAAGTCGGCGTAGCTGTTGACCGCAACCTCGGAGCGCACCGTGATGGAAAGCTCGGACGCACTCAAGGTGGTGACGGGGACGAAATCACGCACCGGATCGAAAGCCAGATCCTTTATCAGCGAAGGCAGTGTCAGGTGCTGGCTGGTTGTCATGTAGAGCGTGTAGCCGTCGGGCTTTGCCTGCGCCACGACTTGAGCGCCAATCACGGTATTGCCCCCGGGGCGGTTTTCGACGATGACGGGTTGCTTCAGTTCCGCGGTTATTTTTTCTCCGACCAGTCGCGCCTGCAGGTCCGGCGCGTTGCCGGGCGGGAAGGGCACTACGATCCGGATCGGGTGATCCGGATACTGGGCGTACAGGGGGGCGGAGAAACAAAGGGCGACGAAAGCGGCATAAATGAAAATCGGCATCTTGTTGTCCTGCGGAGAGGGGCGCGGGAAGTGTACACTCGGCTGGCCATGAACGAGACTGCCCGCACTTCGATCGACGCCGACAATGTGCTCGCGGTGGTCGCCGCAGTGGCGAAACAGGCGCGCCCGCACGTCGCCCTGCACGCCACCCTGGACAGTTCGCTGGAAAAGGAACTGGGTCTCGACAGCCTGGCGCGCGTCGAACTCGTCCTGCGCCTGGAAAAGGAGTTCGGCGCGAGCCTGCCCGAGCAGGCGCTGGCGAGCAGCGAATCGCCGCGCGACCTGCTGCGGTTTTTGCTGGCCTCCGCCGGAGACGCGCCGCGCGTCGCGAACCCGGGCATCGCGAGCCTGGTGCAGCACGGCAGCGTGCGCTCGCCCGGCGAAACCCAGGCCCGGACGCTGACCGAGGCGCTTGAATACCACGTCGAGCGCCAACCGGACCGGCTGACGGTATTCATGTACGAGGAGAACAATGAGTTTCCCCTCAGCTACCGGGCGCTCTGGGATGGCGCGATGGGCTACGCAGCCAGGCTCGCGCACGAGGGGCTGCAACCGGGGCAGATGGTGGCGATCATGCTGCCCACCTGCAAGGAGTACCTGTACTCGTTCTATGGCGTGCTGCTCGCCGGCGGCGTGCCGGTGCCGCTGTATCCGCCGGCAAGGCTGACGAATATTGAAGACCACATGACGCGCCACGTCGGGATTCTGAAAAGTGCCGGCGCCGCGATCATGGTCACGATTCCGGAGGCCAGGCCGCTCGCCTATCTGCTGCGCGCGCAGGTGGAGTCCCTGCAAAAAGTGCTGGTACCGGCGGACCTGAGCGGTTCGGCGGACAGGAATTTCATTCCCGCGCGCGGCAAGCCGGGGGACATGGGGTTTCTGCAATACACCTCGGGCAGCACCGGCAATCCCAAGGGTGTGGTGCTCTCGCACGCGAACCTGATGGCCAACGTGCGCGCCATGGGGGCGGCGGTCGACACCAACCGCGAGGACGTTTTTGTGAGCTGGCTGCCGCTGTATCACGACCTCGGCCTGATTGGCGCCAACTTCGCGTCCTTGGTGCTGGGTTTCCCGACGGTGCTGATGTCGCCTTTGGCTTTTCTGTCGCGGCCCGCGAGCTGGATGCGCGCCATCCACCGCCACCGCGGCAGCCTCTCCGGCGGCCCGAACTTTTCCTTCGAGTTGTGCCTGCGCCGCATTCCCGACGAAGAAATGGAGGGCATCGATCTGTCCAGCTGGCGTTTCGCATTCAACGCCGCCGAGCCGGTGAGTCCGGACACCATCGCCGAATTCGAAAAGCGCTTTGGCAGATATGGCCTGCGCAAGAACTGCCTGTCGCCCTCTTATGGCTTGGCGGAGTCCTCGGTGGGCGTGGCGATCACCACGCCGGGCACGCCCTGGCGTGTCGACTGCCTCGAGCGCGAGCGTTTCACGCGCAGCGGTGAAGCCATTCCCGCATCACCCGGCGATCTCTCACCCCTGCGGGTGATGGGATGCGGCACGCCGATACCGGGACACGACATCCGAGTGGTGGACGCGGCGGGGCTGGAACTGCCCGACTGCCACGAGGGGCACCTGCAGTTCCGCGGCCCTTCCTCGACTTCGGGCTATTACCGCAATCCGGAGGCGACGCGCGGCCTGTTCGCGGGCGAATGGGTCAACACCGGCGACCGTGCCTACCTGTCGGGGGGCACGCTGTTCCTCACCGGGCGCGACAAGGACATCATCATCCGCGGCGGCCGCAACATCAGTCCCTACGAGCTGGAGCAGGCGGTGGGTGACCTGGCAGGCATACGACGCGGGTGTGTGGCGGTGTTCGGCAGCAACGATGCGAGCGCCGGCACCGAGCGCGTGGTGGTGCTGGCAGAGATGCGCGACAAGGACAGCGCGCGCCATGACGACCTCAAGCGCATGATCAACGACCTCGCGATGCGCATGATCGGCGCCCCTGCCGACGACATCGTGCTGGCGCCCGCGGGAACCGTGCCCAAGACCTCGAGCGGCAAGATCCGTCGAGTCGCGGCGCGTGAGTTCTACGAGCGCGGCCCCGCCGCGGTGAAGCCGCATGCGGTGTGGGTGCAGTTCGCACGCCTGATGCTCGCGGGCGCAGCGCCGCAGCTGCGCCGCGGCCGGCGCGCGCTGGGCGGGGCGCTGTTCGCGCTGCGTGCCTATGGGGTGTTCGCGGCGCTGATGCCGGTCGCCTTTCTTGCAGCGTTACTGCTGCCGGGAAAAACCTGCTGGAACGTCGGCCGTTTTGTCGCCGCCACATTTCTCAGGTTGTCCGGCATTCCGGTCGCGGTGAGCGGCCTCGATCAGATTCCCGGCGGAAAGACAGTGGTCCTTGCGGTCAATCACACCAGCTATCTGGACGCGCTGGTATTGCTGTCGATCCTCGACTATCGCGGTTACGGCTTCGTCGCAAAGCGCGAACTGCAGGATAACTTGCTCATGCGCGCGCTGCTGTCGGGCTTTGGCACCCAGTATGTCGAGCGCTTCGATGTCGCAAAAAGCGTCGAGCACGCCAGCGAGCTCGCCGCGGCCGCCAGGCGCGGCGTCTCGCTGATCGTGTTTCCGGAGGGCATGCTCAAGCGCGGCGCCGGACTCATGGAGTTTCGCAGCGGCGCGTTCCAGGCCGTGGCGCTGGCCGGCATTCCGGTGGTGCCGGTGGCGCTGCGCGGTCTGCGTTCGGTATTGCGCGACGGCACCTGGTACCTGCGTCGCGCCCCGGTGACGGTGACCCTGGGCGCGCCGCTCATGCCCGATGGCAACGACTGGGCGGCGGCGGTGAAGCTGCGCGACGCCGTGCGCGCCGAGATCCTCAAGTCCTGCGGCGAGCCCGATCTGGCCTCGGGAAATCGCTGAGGTCCTGTTCCTGGAGAGGAAGGCGGATCCTTAAAACGAAAAGGTATTGCCGCGGCATTGAGCGGCATCGGTTCGCTTGCGAGGGCTCCACTTTGCATTGCCGATGGTCGGGCGGGCCAGGCGCGCAAACGGTGTGGCGCGCGCCTCTCAGGTCCAGTGCAGCTTCTGCAACAGGCTCCTGCCCATGATCCAGTCCTTGTCGTCCTCGGACAGGAACTTCAGCTCTTCGGTGAAATGCGTCACGCGCTGTCTCATTGTCGCCCTTGAAAACGAATTCGTGATGTCGGAGCCCCAGTGGCAGCGCTGCGGGCCGTACGCGTCATAGAGGCGCTTGATGTGCGGTTCCATGTCGCGCCACGGATATTCCTGCGCCGAATAAAGCGGTGTCGAGGAAAGTTTTACCGAGACGTTCGGATATTTGGCGAGCGCCGCGGCTTCGGCGACGCGCGCCGGCATGGAGCCATCCTTCACCGATTCGATGGTCACGCCGATGTGATCGATGATCAGCGGCAGTTGCGGATGTCTCTCCGCAATCGCGGCAAACAGCGGTGTCTGGCCGATGCTGAGGAACATGACCGGCAGCCCCGCTTTTTCCGCCATCGGCCAGAACCAGTCGGCGGTGCCGTCGGTCAGCCATTTGGCGATCGCCGGCTGGAAGAAGAACCTGGCGCCAAGCAGGCCCGGTTGCGCGTGCATGGCGGGCACGCGTTGCTTCTCCGCGGGGTCGTCCAACTGGACGCGGCCCATGGTGGCGAAGCGGCCGGGATAGCGGCGTGCCGCCTCCTGCCCGTAGTCGTAACGAATGCCCTCCAGCGACGGCGGCACAACCACGATCCGGTCCACGCCGCCCTGATCCATCAGTGGCAGGACACGCTCGATGGTCATGGGCTCGGGCAACTGCGCGCCGGTACCGGGCACCCAGGGACGATCGGGTGTGTTGGCCCTCCAGAGATGGACCTGCGAATCGACGATGAGGCGCTTGCTCTGCGCTACGGCAGGAAGATTGAGAGCAATGCCGGCACCGAGGCCGGTGGCGATGAAATGGCGGCGTGAGACCATGGCGGCTTCCCTTGTTGTTGGTGTGTCCTGCCGGGAAGTCTAGTATGAATTTTCCCGCCCCGTACAACGGACTTTTTTTGGTCCGCGTGTAGCGCAGGCACCGGGCCTGGCCGCTTTTCGCCCTCCCCGGTCGGGCGCCACGCGCCGACCGGGGAGGATGCGGCCGTCAGTCCTCGACGGCCAGCGCCAGGGCGAGCGCGGCACCAAGGGCGGTCGGAAGGCCGTAGCGCTCCCACTTGGACACCGCGTCTCCGGCGATCACTTCGACCGGCACCGTGGTCAGTTCGACCACCCTGTTGGTGACCGAACTCTCCAGCAGCCGCGTGAGTGAGTTCTTGCGCGCGGTGCTCATCACTATCTGGTCGCAGTGCAGGCGGCGAGCCATGGCGGTGATGGTTTCAGCCCGGTCACCCACCTCGGAGTGGGCCGAGTAGGGGATGCCGAAGTCATCGAGCATCCGCTTGACCGGGGCGAGCACCTTATCGGCTTCATCGTGGTGGTAATCGTGAAGGGTCTTGCGGCTGATAAAGCGCGCGATGTCGCTGCTGAATGGCGCCTGAACATTGAGTAGATGAATCTCCATGGCTGTGTTGTTGATGAATTGCTTGATGACATGCTTCACCGCGAACTGGCAATTACGGGAGCCGTCGACCGGGATGAGTATTTTTAACATGGCGTTACCTCCTGTGATTTGTTGCGGGATTGATGCGAGACTGGATTGTTGTTGTGCAAAACCGGTGACACCTGCTTCGGATGCGGGGGCTTGCTCAGGCTCTTTAACCGTTGCCTTGCGTCCGCGGAAATAAACCTTGAGCAGTTCCATGGCAACCGGCGAGGCGAAGAAGAACGGCAGCATGAACAGCCAGTCGTCTGCGCTGAGCGGCACGGTGTCGAAGAATGGCCTGAGGAAGGGCACGTACACCACCATCAGGACCAGCAGGAACGACACCCCGGTGGCCCAGACCATCCAGCGGTTGGAGAACACGCCGATGGAGAACACACTGTGGTATTCGGACCGGGCGGTGAATGCGCGCAGCAACTCGGAGGTGCACAGGGCGACAAAGGCCATGGTTTGCGCTGCCTCGATATGGCCGGGGTAGCGCTGCATTGCCAGCCAGAAGACGGTGAGAATCGCAATGGCGTCGACTGCGCCGACCACGCCTATGCCGATCGCCATGTCGCGGTTGATGACGGGCTCCGAAGGGGGTCTCGGCGGGTGCTTCATGATGTCGGGGTCCCCTTTCTCCAGCCCCAGGGCGAGGGCGGGCGCGCCGTCGCTGACCAGATTCAGCCAGAGCAGTTGGACCGGACGCAGCGGAATGGGCATGCCCACCAGCATCGCCGCGAAGATGATGAGGATTTCGCCGACGTTGCAGGCGAGCAGGAAGTAGACGAACTTGCGGATATTGGAATAGATGATCCGCCCCTGCTCAATGGCGGCGACGATGCTGGCGAAATTATCGTCAGTGAGCACCATGTCCGCGGTCTGCTTGGCCACATCGGTGCCGGTGATGCCCATGGCCACGCCGATGTTCGCGCGCTTCAAGGCCGGCGCGTCGTTGACGCCGTCGCCGGTCATTGCCACAACGTGGCCGCGAGCCTTGAAGGCGTCGACAATCCGGGTCTTGTGCTGCGGGGAAACACGGCAGCATACCTCCAGATTGTCGGTCTTCGCCTCCAGTTCCGCGTCGCTGAGTTTTTCAATTTCCGGTCCGGTCAGCACCAGTCCGCGCGGGGTCAGCAGACCAATGTCCCGGGCGATGGCTTCGGCGGTGTCCTTGTAATCGCCGGTCACCATGACGCTCTTGAGGCCGGCACCGCGCGCCACTTTCAGCGCCTCGACCACCTCCGGTCGCGGCGGATCGATCATCCCCATCAAGCCGACGAAGACCAGATCCTTTTCGATGGTCTCCGGGGTGACCTCGGCTGGCACCGCCGACAGCGGGCGGTAGGCCACGGCGAGCACCCGCAGAGCGTTGCCCGCCATGTCGCGGTTGTGCTCGAGTATCTCGCCGCGCTCTTTCTTGGTCAGGCCGATGGCGCGGCCGGATTGCAGCTTGTGGCCGCAAAGGTCCAGGATGACGTCGGGCGCGCCCTTGACGAAGGCGATCACCGGCGGATAGTCGAAGCCGGAGACCGCGGCATGGGCGTGCGCGCTGTCGACACGGTGAATGGTGCTCATCCGCTTTCTGTCGGAATCGAAGGGGATCTCCTGGATCCGCGGCAGCGCGGCCTCCATTTCCTCGCGCCGGTAACCGCTCTTCGCGGCGGCCACCACCATCGCGCCCTCGGTGGGGTCGCCGATGATCTGCCAGGAGGTTTTGCCGGCCTCGTCGCATTTTTCTTCCAGTTTTGAATCGTTGCACACCAGCGCCCCGTGGAGCAGCAGGGTCGCGTCGGGATCGGTCCTTGGTACGAAGGGATCCGCGCCGAGGAAGAACTCGCCGCTTGGGCTGTACCCTTCGCCGGTCACCCGAAAGCGCTTGCCTCCGGCCCAGGCCTGGACAACGGTCATCTCGTTCTGCGTCAGCGTGCCGGTCTTGTCCGAACAGACCACGGTGGCACAGCCCAGCGTTTCCACGGCGGGCAGTTTCCGGATCAGGGCGTGGTGCTTGATCATGCGCTGCATCCCCAGCGCGAGACAGATGGTCACGATCGCGGGCAGGCCCTCGGGTACAGCGGCAATGGCCAGGCTCACTGCGGTCATGAACAGATTGATGATGTCCTTCTTCTCGGTCTCCAGATAGTTCATGAATCCGCCGTTCAGCGCCTCGGTGAGGTGCGTATCGCGGAACAGGCCGTAGATGAAAACCAGCGCGCAGATGGCAAGGCAGGCCGTGCCGAGGACCTTTCCCAGGTGCTCGAGCTTCTTTTGCAGCGGCGTGTCCTCGTCCTCGAACGACTGGATCATCTCCGCGATCAGGCCGATCTGGGTATTCATGCCGGTGCCGGTCACCAACCCCCTGCCGCGCCCGTAGGTGATCAGGGTTCCCATGAAGGCGGAGTTCTTGCGGTCGCCCAGAGGAATGTCCTTGTCCAGCACCACCCCGGCTTTTTTCTCCACCGGGACCGATTCTCCCGTAAGAGAAGCCTCCTCGACTTTGAGGTTGACGCTCTCGACCAGGCGCAGATCCGCGGGAACGAAGTTGCCGGCCTCCAGCAGCACGATATCCCCGCCGACGATCTCCCGGCCAGGAATGGTCAATTGCCGGCCGTCGCGGATGACCTGGGCATTGGGGGCGGCCATTTTCTGCAAAGCCGCGAGCGCCTGCTCCGCCTTTGATTCCTGAATCACGCCGACCACCGCGTTCAACACCACGATGAACATGATGGCGACAGAATCGACATACTCACCCAGCGCCAGCGAGATGAGCGCCGCGATGATCAGAATGATGACCAGGTAATTGTTGAACTGATCCCAGAGCAGGGCCAGAAATCCCGGCCGTGGCCGCTCGGTCAGTTCATTGGCGCCAAATTTTTGCAGGCGCTCTTCAGCCTCCTGCTGGGTCAGGCCCCGTTCGAGGTGGGTTTGCAGGCCGCTGACGATCTCTTCAATCGGCTTGCCGTGGGCTTCTTTGTCTTGCATATCGGCCTCCTCCTGGTGGTTTCAAAATCCACTGACGGACATCCGTCTTTTTCTCCCAACTTGCTTGCGGCCAGTATGGGCAGGCGATTCACAAAAGAAAATTTGAAGTTTTTGATGCGTCAGATTACGAAAGTGAAGCAATGCGAATGATTTGCAATGGGTGTTATTACAATTCTTAATGGATTGTTGCCAGGATTTACCATCAGGGAGCTTGACTGCCGGCCAGATTTGCCGTTACATAGCAAGTGCGCGAACACGAAAGTGGAGCGCCCCTCCAAAGGGGAGTAGCTTTGGCAGCCGGTTGGCTGCTTCGACGCGATCGTCAACACGGGCTTGCTTGTCGCCCCGGTCGCGCCGGCATTGCACCATTGAATGCAAGCGAGACCTTTGCCCATCGGGTGAAGGTTCGTTTGCGAAAGCGGCCTTCATCCTGAGGTGAAGGCCGCTGTGCGTTTACGGCATGGCGGTATGGCAAATGTTTCAAGGAGGAATCGCCATGCTGCAAACAAACATCCATCGCTATCTCAGGCACGGAACCCTTCCCCAGTTGCGCGTATTCGAGGCGAGTGCGCGCCTCGGGAGTCTCACCCGCGCGGCGGAGGAACTGCATATGGCCCAGCCGACGGCTTCGGTGCAGATCAAGAAACTCTCCGAAACCATCGGCCTGCCCTTGTTCGAACAGGTCGGCAGGCGCATCTACCTGACCGACGCCGGGCAGCACCTATACGCCGGCTGCCAGGATGTGTTTCGCGCGCTGGAGGGCATAGAGGAAACGCTGAACGGCCTGCGCGTCATGGAGAGCGGCCATTTACGCCTGGCGGTGTGCTCCACCGGCAAGTACTTTGCGCCGCGCATGCTCGGGGCCTTCATCCAGCGCTACCCGGGAGTGGCGGCGTCGCTGGAGATTCGCAATCGCAGCAAGCTGATCGATCGGCTCGAGAACAATGAGGACGACCTCTACGTGTTCGGCTCGCCGCTCGAGAGGGACGACGTAGTGACGCAGGCGCTCCTGCCCAATCCGCTGGTGGTTTTCGCGCGCGACGACCACCCTTTGGCAAAGGCCGCGCAGATAAGCTTCGAGCGCATTGCCGGCGAGCCCTTCCTGATGCGCGAACCGGGCTCCGGCATACGCCAGCTTGCGATCAAACAGTTTGAGAAGCGCGGGCTCACCGCGAAGGTCAGCATGGAATTGAGCGACGACGAGGCGATCAAGGAGGCCATCCTCGCCGGACTGGGCGTGGCGATCATGTCGCGTTTTACTTTCGGTCTCGAACCCGAACCCTCGCGCCTGATCTGTCTCGACGTCGACGGCTTTCCGCTGGAAAACCACTGGTACTTTGCCTATCCGGTGGGCAAGCAGCTCTCGGCAACGGCACGCGCATTCATGGATTTCGCGCGGCTCGAAGCCAGGGGGCTGGTGACGCAGGGCATTGCACCGCGAGAGACCGGCACGGTGGCGCCCATCGAGCAAGCGCATCGGCGCGGGAATTCCGCGCGGACTGCGAAATCCTTCTTCGGCGCCTACTCCATCTGAAAGGGGCCTCCTTCGTTCCGAAAAACGGCCTGGCAGTTATTGTCTCGCCGGCGCTCAAGCCGGCGAGACAAAAAAGGATCGATTGCTATATTCTTCCGCTGGTCTCAGTGAGCGGGCCGCCATGCCTTACCAACGCAGCGTCGATCAGATCGCCTCCGAACCGCTTGAATTCCTGGTCGCCTGCCTGTGCGCCCAGTGGTGCGACACCTGCTGCGCTTATCGCGCGGGATTCGAGGCGCTCTCGGCGCAGTACCCGGACGTCGATTTTCTCTGGGTGGACATCGAGGACGATGCCGCCTGGGCCGGTGATTTCGATGTGGAGAATTTTCCGACCATCGTCATCCAGCGGCAGGATTCGGTGCTGTACGCCGGGGTGATGTTGCCGCAACACGGCCATCTGCAGCGTCAGTTCGACACGCTGCGGAGGCAGGCGCCCGGGGAGTCGCGCGATTACGCCGTGGCCACCGCGGAGCGCCGCGGCTGGCAAGCCGACTTCAATGTGCGCGCGGCGTTGCGGGGGCGCTGAGCGCCGCGCTTAATTGGGCTGTTCAGTCCAGGCGCAGATTGGCGATCTTCACCAGTTCCGCGCTGGTCGCAAGGTCACGCTTCATGTACGCGACAAACTCCTCCACCGTGCCGCCGGTGGGGGTGAGCGCCATCGACGCAAAATATTTTCCGGTCCATGCGGGGTCTTTCACCAGCCGGTTGACCTCGGCGTTCCAGCGCCGCACGATGGCCTCCGGCGTATTGCGCGGCAGGAACACGGCCAGCCAGTTGCGGAAATCCAGGTCGTATCCCTGCTCCTTGAGGGTCGGCACCTGCGGTAGCGGCGCGTAACGTTCGCCGTTGCTGACCACGGCCAGCATCTTGACCTTGCCGGCCTTGACCAGGGGCAGCATCACACCGGGGCTGTTGGTGAGAGCTTGTATCTCATCGGAAACCAGCGCCCGGATCACTTCCGGTGATCCTTTGTAAGGTACATGAGTAAACTTCACGCCGGCCTTGGCCTGGAACCACTCCATGTACAGATGCGAGGCACTGCCGATGCCGATCGATCCCCAGTTGATGGTGCCGGGCCTGGTGCGCGCCAGGTCTATGAGTTCCCTGATCGAATTGGCCGGTACCGAATTGCTCACCGTGATCGAGGTATCCAGGACGCCCACGTGCACCACCGGCACCAGGTCCCGCTGCGGATTGAACGGCAGTTTTGCGTACGCAAAGGGGTTGAGCGAAATGATCACCCCGGCGGGGAAGCAGACCGTGTAGCCGTCGGGTTCCGCCTTGGTGCAGGCTTCGACGCCGATATTGCCGTTGGCTCCTGCGCGGTTCTCGATCACGATCGACTGTCCCCACGCAGGACTGAGCGTTTGCGCGACCGCGCGCGCCGCAAGGTCTACCACCCCGCCCGGCGAAAACGGAACAATGACGCTGATGGATCTGGCCGGATAGGGCTGCTGTGCCGCAGCGTGAGAACCCAGTGCAAAAAACATCAGTGCCAGGACGCGGCAACGTGAACGCGTGAACGAATTTGTCGACATGGTTAATCCCCCCTCTTCCGGGTGAACTTTATCACCGTACGCAAGGATTGACCCGGATCAAGGGGGGTGCCCTGCTACCGTGGCACACTGTCCGCGAATCGACGGGAGTCACTGAGCCGGTGTTGAGTCAGCGTCTTTCCTCCGTGGTCCCGGGACTGCAAGGGGCAGGGCAACCGTGTCCGGTGAGACCCTGGACACGCCCCGAATCCGCGACCTGAACATTCCCACTCAAGGAGCAATCGCAATGTGCATTTTCAAAAAGTCGGCACGGGTGCTGGCATGGGCTGGCATCCTGGCAAGCACCGCCGCCCTGGCGCAGTCCTACCCGGCCAAACCCATCCGCCTGATCGTCCCCACCTCGCCCTCAGGTGCCTATGACACCGTGGCGCGGGGCCTGGCAGTGCCGATGTCGGCCGCCCTGGGGCAAACCATCCTGATCGACAATCGTGCCGCCGCCGGCGGCATCGTCGGCATGGAAGTGATCGCCAAGGCACCGCCGGATGGCTACACCGTCGGCGTCACCGGCGTCAGCCAGCTCACCATGCATCCGGGAATGTACGCAAAGCTTCCCTACGATACGCGCAAGGATTTCACGCCCATCAGCATGCTGGTGAACCTGGTGTCCGCCTTGTGGGTGAACACCTCCCTTAGCGCAACGAACCTGCAGGAATTCATCACCTACGCCAAGGCGAATCCGAACAAGGTGAACTACGGCTCGGCAGGCATCGGCCATTCCTTCCATCTGGGCAGCGAGTTGCTCTCGGACCGGGCCGGCATCGTCATGACGCATATCCCCTACAAGGGCACGGCACCCGCGCTGCAGGATCTCATCGGCGGGCGCATCCAGATGATGTTCTACCCGCCCACCAGTCCGGTGATTGCGCAAATCAAGGCAGGCAAACTGCGCGCCCTGGCGATGGCCGGCAACGCGCGCTACAAGTTGCTGCCCGAGGTGCCCACGTTCAGCGAACAGGGTCTCAAGAACATGGATGTCGGCGGTTGGGCGGCGCTATCCGGTCCGGCCGGGTTGCCACGCGACATTGTCGCGCGCCTCAACCAGGAAGTGGTGCACGCGATGGCGCTGCCGGAGACCGCGGCACTGTACGAGAGGATGGGTTTCGAGCAGGTCACCAGCACACCCGAACAACTGGTGCAGAAAATCGAGCGCGAACTCGCCATGTGGGGCGCGTTGATCAAGCGCCTCGATATCAAGGGCGAGTAATCCAGCCGCGGCCGGCTGCACCCCTGGCGGGCGCAGTCGTCAGCGGCGAGCCCGCGCATGGCTGCGGGGGGCCGATGCGCTCAGCGTCCGGGTTTGGAACGGGTTCGCGTGCTCGCCTGGCCGGATGAGGCGGCCGGCGCGCGTGCCGAGCGGCCGCGGGTAGGGCTGTGCACCCAGTCGCCGCCCGGCCGGCGCAAGCCGGTGCCCGCCGGCTGGAAGTTAGGCACCAGATGGCGCTTGCCATTGCCGATGAGATCGCTGCGGCCCATTTTCTGCAGCGCCTCGCGCAGCATCGGCCAGTTCTCCGCGTCGTGGTAGCGCAGGAAGGCCTTGTGCAGCCGGCGCTGCCGTCCATTCCTGACGATGACCACGTCCTCCGATGCCCCGTCCACCTTGCGCAGCGGATTCTTCCCGGTGTGGTACATCGCGGTGGCCAGTGCCAGCGGCGTGGGCAGGAAGGTCTGCACCTGGTCGAGGCGAAAGCCATTCTTCTTCAGCCAGATCGCCAGGTTGAGCATGTCCTGGTCGGTGGTCCCCGGATGCGCGGCGATGAAGTAAGGAATGAGGTATTGCTCCTTGCCGGCCTCGAGGGAGTAGCGGTCGAACATTTCCTTGAACTTGTCGTAGTTGCCGATGCCCGGCTTCATCATCTTGGAGAGCGGGCCCTCCTCGAGATGTTCCGGGGCGATCTTCAGATAGCCGCCGACGTGGTGCGTGACCAGGTCGCGCACGTACTCTGGCGAGCGCACCGCGAGGTCATAGCGCAGGCCGGAGCCGATCAGGATCTTCTTGATACCCGGCAGTTCGCGCGCCTTTTTGTAGAGCCTGATCAAGGGCGAGTGGTCGGTATTGAGGTTCTCGCAGATGCCCGGATACACGCACGACAGGCGCCGGCAGGAGGACTCGATCTTCGGATCCTTGCAGGCCATGCGGTACATGTTGGCGGTGGGACCGCCGATATCGGAGATCACGCCGGTGAAGCCGGGAGTCTTGTCGCGGATTTCCTCGATCTCGCGGATGATTGAATCCTCCGAGCGGCTCTGGATGATGCGTCCCTCGTGCTCGGTGATCGAACAGAAAGTGCAGCCGCCAAAACAGCCGCGCATGATGTTGACCGAAAACCGGATCATCTCCCAGGCAGGAATTTTCGCGCCCTTGTAGGACGGGTGCGGCGCGCGCGCATAGGGCATGCCGTAGACGTAATCCATTTCCACCGTGGTCAGAGGCAGCGGCGGCGGGTTCAGCCACACGTCGCGCGCGGCATCGGCCTCGCCGTGCGCCTGCACCATGGCTCGCGCGTTGCCCGGATTGGATTCCAGATGGAAGGTGCGCGACGCATGCGCATACAGCACCGGATCCCTGCTCACCTCCTCGTACGAGGGCAGGCGCACCACGGTGCGGGCGCGGTCGGCCTTCTTCGCGGCCACGCGTTGTTCGCGGCTCATGAAGCGCAAGGGGGAAATTGTGGCGCCGGCCACGGCCGCGGCGTGATTTTGCTTCGCCCCCTCGGGTTGGGGGGGCTGAAGGGAGGGCGAAGGTGGCGCGGCAAGTGCCGGCCCCATCGCATACGGATCGGCATGCACCGCCAGTGCGCCGGGTGTATCGACTGTGGTGGAGTCGGCCTCGCTCCAGCCTTCGGGTCGCCAGCCGCGCGGCACCATGTAGGCGGTGCCGCGCAGGTCGCGGATGGCGCTGATCTTCTCGCCCCTGGCGAGGCGATGGGCGAGGTCGACAATCGCGCGCTCGGCATTGCCGAACAAAAGTATGTCGGCTTTCGCGTCGGGCAGTATGGAGCGGCGTACTTTGTCCGACCAATAATCGTAATGCGCGATGCGCCGCAGGCTCGCCTCGATGCTGCCGATCACCAGGCCCGCGTCCGGGTAGGCTTCGCGGCAGCGCTGCGAGTAGACGATCACCGCACGGTCGGGACGGCGGTTGGGTTCGGCGCCGGGCGTGTAGGCATCGTCCGAACGAATGCGCTTGTCGGCGGTGTAGCGGTTGACCATGGAGTCCATGTTCCCCGCGGTGACGCCAAAGAAAAGATTGGGCCTGCCCAGCTGCTTGAAATCCTCGGCCGAATGCCAGTCGGGCTGGCTGATGATGCCGACGCGAAAGCCCTGGGCTTCGAGCAGCCGGCCCACCAGCGCCATGCCGAAGCTGGGGTGATCGATGTAGGCATCGCCGGTGACCAGAACGATGTCGCATGAATCCCAGCCGAGCGCGTCCATTTCCGCGCGTGACATCGGCAGAAACGGTGCGGTCCCGAAGCGCTGCGCCCAGTATTTGCGATACGAATGGATCGCCTTGGGCGGCGTGGCGGCAGCGGAGGGAG
The DNA here is from genome assembly GCA_903859155.1 of uncultured beta proteobacterium. GTDB lineage: Bacteria > Pseudomonadota > Gammaproteobacteria > Burkholderiales > SG8-39 > 2-02-FULL-62-17. Next base: position 2,723 of record CAIOLO010000136.1, on the reverse strand, counting down.
GGGCGATGGCGGACATGGGGCGGATTGTAGGCTGTATCGGCACCTGAGAACCCGCATTTGCCAGAGGGTCATCTAAATGGGGGTGCCGGGTTTCATGCAAAAATTAAATGAATTTATAAATCTGTCGCAAGCAACAGCGAGCCTCGCCGGATAAAATAAATCCCTATATTGATATATGCAAGGCGTTCCCTGGTGCGCCGAGCCGCGTCAGGAATCGCAGCAATTCGCGCCTAAGACCAGATGACCGCCTCATCGTCCTCGACGCGGAAGTTCGCGGCCAGTCCGTGGCGGGCACTGACACTGGCCAGGTATGCGACGACTTCTCCGAATCTGGCGTCGTCCCGCTTCAGGATTTGCGGCTGCGCCTTGCCGTTGATGTACGCCGGCAAAACCGAAACCTTGCGGATTTTTTTGTCGGCTAACAGGCACCTGACCACGATCGTCTTCCTCGCGTCGACGCCGAACCGGTAGCCCTCATACCCGGGCTCCACCTGGTAGCCGGGATAAAGCGCCTGCGCATTCGCGCTAAGGGGCGTGTTGTGGTCGAAAGCGAAATTGCCGATGCTGTAGAAAATCACCTTTTCCCGATACAACTCGACCGCCTTGAGGATGTGCGGATGATGGCCCAGCACCAGGTCCGCGCCCGCGTCCACGGCAGCGCGGCCGACTTCCCGCTGGTAGGGCGCGAGGTCGAAGGGCGAGAACGACAAGCCCCAATGGAACGAAACGATGGCGATGTCGGCCTCGGCCTTGAGTTTTTTTACCGCCTCGATCATGGCATCGACGTCTTCGCGCAGGGCGGCGATATCGATGCGGCGGGGCTTGGAGGTTTCCCCCGTATAGAATTTTCCGTCCTGCGTGTAGATGCGGATGGCGTTGCAGCCGGGCCGGTCGGCTTCGGCCCAGTCGCCTTCGGCCATGATGGAGTTGAACGCAATGAAGCCCACCTTGGTGCCTTCGCGCTCGACGATGACGGATTTGCGCGCTTCCTCGAGGTTGCGCCCGGTGCCGACGGAGAGCAGGTCGTTGGCTTTGAGCGCCGCCACCGTATCCAAAAGCGCATCGGTGCCGAAATCCATGCAATGGTTGCCGGCGGTCGAGATGACGTCGAAGCCCGCGTCTTTGAGGCCGGCGGCGCCGCCCGGCGGCGCGCGAAAGGCGATGCCCTGCTGCTGCGAGCCCCGGTTGGAATAGGCGCTCTCCAGCTGGCAGAACGCAATGTCCGCAGCGCTCAGGGTGGGCTTGACGAAGGAGAGCAGAAATTGCGGATCGTTGTTGAGGATGCGCACGTCGCCGACGGCGCAAAAAGTGAGTTCCTTTGATTGGTTTTTCATCATTTCTCCGATTTCATTCCGGCTCGATTCCCGCGGCACGCATCACTTTCGCGTAGAGCGGGATTTCCGCGCGGATGCGCTCGGCCATCTGTTCCGGCGTGCTGGGCTTGAGGTCGACGTTGAAGGATGCGAATTTTTCGCGGCCCTCCGGCGACCGCAGGTAATCGGCCACCTCGTGGTTGAGCCGGTCGATGAGCGGCCGTGGCACGCCGGCGGGCGCGCCCAAGCCGAACCAGGAGGTCATACTGAAGTCGGGCACGCCGGCCTCGCTGATGGTGGGCAGTTCGGGCGTCGCCTGGCTGCGTTCGAGGCCCGAAGAGCCCAGGGCGCGCAGCTTGCCGCTTCGCACCAGGGGCAGGCTGAGCGCGCCGTCGAACATGATCTGCACCTCGCCGCCGAGAAACGCCGCCTGGATCTGCGGGCTGCCCTTGTAGGGTATGTGCATCAGATCGATGTTCGCCCGGGTCCGGAACATCTCCATGGCGAGGTGCTGCGTGCTGCCGATGCCGATCGACGGGTAGTTCAGCCTGCCCGGCTGGGATCGCACCCAGGCGATCAGTTCCCGCACCGACTTTGCCGGCGCATCCGGACGCACCAGCAGGTAGAGCGGCGACTCATACATCAGAGTGACGGACGAGAAATCACTGACCGGGTCGTAGGGCAGTTTTTTGCGCGAGCCGGTCAGAAACACCAGTCCCGACTGGGTGGCCAGGAACAGCGTGTAGCCGTCCCCTGCGGATTTTGCCACCGCCTCGAGTGCGATCAGCTGGCTGGCACCGGGACGGTTGTCGATGACCATGGGCTGCTTCAGGCGATTCATCAGGTGCTGTCCAATGGCGCGCGTGAAGGTGTCGGTGGTGGCCCCCGCGGCGAACGGCACGATGATGCGCACAGGTCGGCTCGGGTAGTCTGCGGTGCCTTGCGCTCGCGCCGTCAGGGCGGGAATAAGAAAGGTGCAGCACAGCACCGCGATCCATGCGTGCTGCCTGGCCCTCATGAGTTTATCCGGGGGGAAACTGCAGGTGCGTCGGTTTGAGGCCATATTCTGGAATTTCCTCCGATGGGACAGAATGGACACCGCACGGTCATTGCTTCAGCGGACATTTTAGATTGTCTGACATTCGGCAGACCGGGAAGCGATGATTGCCGATTGCCGATTGCCGCATTCCGCGATTCGCTCCCAGGGGAGTATTTTCGCGCGCTCAATGCAGTGTACCGTGCAGCCCCCGAACATGCCGAAGCCCGGCCGGGCACTGCCGGCCGCGTTAGCTGAGACCGCCGTCGCCTAAAGCTTGCGCCGGCTGTTGGAAGCAGCACGGCGAGCTTTTGGCCGCGCGATCGTAGCTGAGACCGCCGTCGCCTAAAGCTTGCGCCGGCTGTTGGAAGCAG
>CAIOLO010000135.1 GCA_903859155.1 uncultured beta proteobacterium | reverse complement strand
TACTCGATAACCTTGGCCACGACGCCGGCACCGACGGTTTTGCCGCCCTCGCGAATGGCAAAACGCAGTCCCTGCTCCATGGCGATCGGGGCAATCAGGGTCACCACCATCTTGATGTTGTCCCCCGGCATCACCATCTCCGTGCCCGCAGGCAACTCGCAGCTCCCGGTCACATCCGTGGTCCGGAAGTAAAACTGCGGACGGTACCCAGGGAAAAACGGCGTGTGCCGCCCACCCTCGTCCTTGGACAAAATGTACACCTCGCACTCAAATTTGGTGTGCGGATTGATCGATCCGGGCTTGGCCAGCACCTGACCACGCTCGACTTCCTCGCGCTTGGTGCCCCTCAACAATACCCCGACGTTGTCTCCTGCCCGGCCTTCGTCCAGCAGCTTCCTGAACATCTCCACACCCGTGCACACGGTCTTGAGCGTGGCCTTCAAGCCCACAATCTCCAGATCCTCACCCACCTTCACCACCCCGCGCTCCACCCGCCCGGTCACCACCGTGCCACGCCCGGAGATCGAAAATACATCCTCCACCGGCATCAAAAACGCCCCGTCTATGGCACGCTCAGGCTGCGGTATGTAGCTGTCCAGCGCATCGGCCAGCTTCATGATCGCCCCCTCGCCCATGTCCGAGGTGTCCCCCTCGAGCGCCTTGAGCGCCGAGCCAATCACAATCGGGGTCTTGTCACCAGGAAACTCATACTTGGTCAGCAATTCCCGGACTTCCATCTCCACCAACTCCAGGAGCTCGGCATCATCGACCATGTCGGCTTTGTTCAAAAACACCACAATGTACGGAACCCCAACCTGGCGCGCCAGCAATATGTGCTCGCGCGTCTGCGGCATCGGACCGTCGGCCGCACTCACCACCAGGATCGCCCCGTCCATCTGCGCCGCACCGGTGATCATGTTCTTGATGTAATCAGCGTGACCAGGACAGTCCACGTGCGCGTAGTGCCGGTTCTTCGTCTCGTACTCCACGTGCGCCGTGTTGATCGTAATCCCGCGCGCCTTCTCCTCCGGCGCCGCGTCAATCTGGTCGTAATTCTTCGCCTCCCCACCAAACTTCTTCGCCAGCACGTGCGTCATCGCCGCCGTCAAAGTCGTCTTCCCGTGGTCAACGTGACCTATGGTCCCCACATTAACGTGCGGCTTGGTTCGCTCAAATTTGCTCTTCGCCATGATCTTGATTCCTCGTTATTTCTTTTCGTCTTTACCAGTGTACCGGTTGATGATTGCCTCGGCGACAGACTTCGGCGCCTCCGCGTAGTGCTTGAATTCCATCGTGTACGTCGCGCGTCCCTGGCTCAATGAACGAAGCGTTGTCGAATATCCGAACATTTCGGCCAGCGGCACCTCAGCCTTGACGGCCTTTACCCCCGGCAAATCCTCCATTCCCTGAACCACCCCTCGCCGGGAGGACAAATCGCCCATCACGTTGCCCATGAAATCCTCGGGCGTTTCGACCTCAACCGCCATTATGGGTTCCAGAATCGCAGGGGATGCCTTCCGGACGCCATCCTTGAACGCAAATATCGCCGCCATCTTGAACGCATTCTCGTTCGAATCCACGTCGTGATAGGAACCGTCAAACAGCGTTGCTTTGACATCAACAACCGGAAAGCCGGCCAGCACCCCGTCCTGCAGTGCCTCGGCCACGCCCTTTTGCACCGCAGGAATAAATTCGCGCGGTACCGATCCGCCTTTGACCATGTCAACGAACTCATATCCGTTACCATGATTGGGTTCAATGCGCATCCAGACATGTCCATACTGTCCGCGTCCGCCAGACTGCTTGATGAACTTGCCCTCGACATCGCCAGATTGCTTCTTGATGGTCTCACGGTACGCTACCTGCGGGGCACCTACATTGGCCTCAACGCTGAATTCGCGCTTCATCCGATCGACCAGAATTTCCAGATGCAACTCACCCATGCCGGAGATAATTGTCTGTCCGGATTCCTCGTCGGTGCGAACGCGGAACGAGGGGTCTTCCTGCGCCAGGCGGTTGAGCGCGATTCCCATTCTTTCCTGATCGCTTGTCGTCTTGGGCTCCACCGCCACGTGAATAACGGGATCCGGGAACACCATGCGCTCGAGCGTGATCACGTTGTCCGGATCGCAAAGCGTTTCGCCAGTGGTGGCATCCTTCAAGCCCACCGCAGCGGCGATGTCCCCCGCACGTACTTCTTTTATTTCCTCGCGCTGATTGGCGTGCATTTGCAGCAATCGTCCAATGCGCTCCTTACGGCCTTTCATCGAGGTGTAAATCGTGTCGCCGGAATTGATTACACCGGAATAGACCCGGAAAAACGTAAGTTGACCCACGTACGGGTCCGTCATTATCTTGAAAGCCAGCGCAGCAAACGGTTCATCATCGCGGGCGTTGCGGGTGGCCGGCTGGCCATTTTCCTTTTCACCCTTTACTGCCGCGATGTCTCCCGGCGCCGGAAGATACTCGATCACTGCATCCAGCATTGCCTGCACGCCTTTGTTCTTGAACGCTGAACCGCAGAGCATGGGTACGATTTCCGAGGCAACCGTACGGATGCGCAGGCCCAGTTTGATTTCGGCGACGGAAAGCTCACCGCCATCGAGGTACTTGGTCATCAACGTTTCACTGGCTTCGGCGGCGACTTCCACCATTTTTTCGCGCCACTCCTTGGCCGATGCCAGCATGTTCGCAGGAATCTCCCGCATATTGAACTTCATCCCTTGGGATGCATCATCCCAATAGATCGCTTTCATGCGAACCAGATCAATCACACCTTTGAAATTTTCCTCGGCGCCGATCGGTATCTGAATAACTACCGGATTCGCACGAAGGCGCGTCTGCATCTGGTCATAGACTCTGAAAAAATTCGCGCCCGTCCTGTCCATTTTGTTGACGAAGGCTAGGCGTGGAACCTTGTATTTGTTCGCTTGGCGCCATACGGTTTCAGACTGCGGTTGCACACCGCCAACCGCGCAATAGACCATGCAGGCCCCGTCAAGAACTCGCATGGAGCGCTCAACTTCGATCGTAAAATCAACGTGCCCTGGCGTATCAATGATGTTTATTCGATGTTCCGGAAAATTGCCGTCCATCCCCTTCCAGAAACAGGTTGTCGCGGCCGAAGTTATCGTTATGCCGCGCTCACGTTCCTGCTCCATCCAATCCATGACGGTCGCACCGTCATGAACTTCACCAATTTTGTGGGAGACACCCGTGTAGAAAAGAATCCGCTCCGTGGTCGTCGTCTTACCGGCGTCAATATGCGCCGATATACCGATATTCCGGTAACGATCAATGGGTGTCTTGCGGGCCACGTCTTTAATCCAATTAGAAGCGGTAATGAGCAAATGCCTTGTTGGCCTCTGCCATGCGATGCACTTCTTCGCGCTTTTTCATCGCGCCACCACGACCCTCGGCGGCTTCCATAAGTTCTCCGGCCAGACGTGCACCCATTGACTTTTCACCGCGCTTCGAAGCGGCCTCGCGAATCCAGCGCATCGACAATGCGGCGCGACGGACCGGCCTGACCTCGACGGGAACCTGATAATTGGCGCCGCCGACCCTGCGACTCTTGACTTCAACCACGGGTTTGACGTTTTGCAAAGCCAGGCTGAATATGTCAAGAGGGTCCTTGCCGGACTTGGTCTTGATCGATTCAAAGGCTCCGTACAAAATGCTCTCGGCGACGGACTTTTTGCCGCGAGTCATCAGTACGTTTACAAATTTGGCAACATCCTGATTGCCGTATTTCGGATCGGGAAGAATTTCACGTTTAGGTATTTCTCTACGACGGGGCATGACGTTCGCTTCCTATCGGTTGCTTCAGGCCGCTTTCGGCCGTTTGGTGCCATATTTGGAACGGCTTTGTTTGCGGTCCTTGACACCCTGTGTATCCAGTGAACCGCGCACGATGTGGTATCGAACGCCAGGCAGATCCTTGACACGACCACCCCGAATCAGCACCACAGAGTGTTCCTGAAGATTGTGTCCTTCACCACCGATATAACTGATGACTTCAAACCCGTTCGTCAGCCGTACCTTGGCCACTTTCCGCAAGGCCGAATTTGGCTTCTTGGGCGTGGTGGTATAGACACGTGTGCATACACCGCGCTTTTGCGGCGACCCGGCCAATGCAGGAACCTTGCTTTTTGTCGGGATACTGCTCCGACCTTTTCTAACTAACTGGCTGATAGTTGGCATTATTAAGACTTCCAAAAGACACGGACGGCCCACCTGGCGGAAGTGGCCGCCCGACAAGAATGAAAGACCGAAGATTTTACGCTGTATCCCACCACTTGGTCAAGCGATACGGCGGTATTTAGTTAAGAAAACCGGACCGAACGCTCCAAAACAGGCCTCGATCCGATTGTCTTTGATACTCGGTAGCAACAACGTCGGGCGATCCAGCTGACCCGTCCGCCCCCCTTCGAGACTAGGCGGGATAACCCTACCCGAAACAGCCCTCCGGCTTGGTTACCCTTTTAGGCGCTTTCAATCTGTGCTTCACTCTCCGTTGCGGCCGCCTCAGCATCTTGGAACAGGGCCTGCGCCGGAACCGTCTTTTTGGCCGTGTGGTACGCCAAGCCGGTACCCGCCGGGATCAGCCGTCCGACTATGACGTTTTCCTTGAGGCCACGCAGCTCATCTTTTTTGCCCATTATTGCAGCCTCAGTGAGTACGCGCGTGGTTTCCTGGAAAGATGCCGCGGAAATGAATGAATCCGTTGACAGGGAGGCTTTGGTGATCCCGAGGAGCATGTAGCTGTAGGTCGCGGCTTTCTTGCCTTCCGCTTCCAGTTTCTCGTTTTCCTCGAGCACGTCGGCCCGCTCCACCTGCTCGCCGGTGATAAAACGGGAATCGCCCGGTTCTTCGATTTGTACGCGCCTGAGCATCTGCCTCACTATCACCTCAATGTGTTTGTCATTGATGCGCACGCCCTGCAGACGATAGACGTCCTGTACTTCGTCGATGATGTATCTCGCCAATGCCTCTACACCCTGGAGGCGCAGGATGTCGTGCGGATCTGCCGGACCATCCACAATGCTTTCACCGGCATTCACGACCTGGCCGTCGTGCACCATGACGTGCTTGTCCTTCGCAATCAGGAATTCGTGAGCCTCATTATCTACATCGGTGATGATCAGCCGCTGCTTGCCCTTGGTATCCTTGCCAAAGGAGACAGTTCCCGTCACTTCCGCAAGCATGCCGGCATCCTTGGGCGCACGCGCCTCAAACAACTCGGCAACCCTCGGCAATCCGCCCGTGATGTCGCGTGTCTTGGAGGTTTCCTGGGGAATACGTGCCAAGATCTCGCCAACCTCGACTTTTTGCCCGTCTTTCACGGTTATGAGTGACCCAACCTGAAAGGTAATGTTGACAAGATGGTCGGTGCCGGCAATCCTGACTTCCTCCCCCGATTCGTTGAGCAGCTTCACCTGGGGCCGCAACCCCTTGCTGGCCGTCCCGCGACGCTTCGGATCTATCACAACCAGTGTGGACAGCCCCGTCACTTCGTCGATCTGCTTCTGGACCGTCGAACCCTCCTCGACATTCTCGAATCGGATCACACCGCCATACTCCGTGACGATAGGGCGGGTATGCGGATCCCAGGTAGCCAGCAATTGACCGGCCCTAGTCGCCATCCCGTCGGCCACGGCCAGCGTCGCGCCATAAGGTACCTTATGTCGTTCGCGCTCCCGCCCGTTATCGTCGGTAATCAGGACCTCGCCAGTACGGGAAATGACAACCTTCTCCCCTTTAGGGCTGGTCACATATCGCATTTGCGGGTTAAACCGGGCCATGCCATTGGACTTGGCTTCCACCTGGCTGGCGACCGCAGTTCTCGATGCCGCTCCACCGATGTGGAAGGTACGCATCGTAAGTTGCGTCCCGGGCTCGCCGATCGATTGCGCCGCTATTACGCCAATCGCCTCGCCGGTGTTGACCAAGGTGCCACGGCCCAAATCACGTCCGTAGCACTTTCTGCAAAGCCCCCAACGGGTATCGCAGGTCAAAGGTGTGCGAACCCTGACCTCGTCCACGCCGAGCGCCTCGACCGTTTCCACTTCGTCCTCGTTAAGCTGGGTCCCTGAAGGAAAAAGCACATCCTGCGTTTCCGGATGCAGGACGTCGGAGACCGTCACGCGACCCAGTATGCGCTCCCGTAGTGGCTCGACTACCTCGCCTCCCTCGACCAGGGCCTTCATGGCAACCCCGTTGCTGGTCCCGCAATCGGTTTCGGTTACAACCAAGTCCTGCGTAACGTCCACCAGACGACGCGTGAGGTAGCCAGAGTTTGCGGTCTTCAATGCGGTGTCTGCCAGACCTTTGCGAGCGCCGTGCGTCGAAATGAAGTACTGCAGAACATTCAGCCCTTCGCGGAAATTCGCCGTAATCGGTGTTTCGATAATCGAGCCGTCCGGCTTGGCCATCAAACCCCGCATGCCGGCGAGCTGCCTGATCTGTGCAGCCGATCCGCGCGCGCCGGAATCGGCCATCATGTAGATGGAATTGAATGATTCCTGCTTTACCAGATTGCCTTCACGGTCGATGACCTTCTGGGCCGACAACTGGTCCATCATCGCCTTGCCGACCTGGTCGCCGGCGCGGCCCCAGATATCGACAACCTTGTTGTAACGCTCCCCGCCGGTTACCAAGCCCGAGGTGTACTGCTGCTCGATTTCCTTGACCTCGGCTTCGGCCGCGGCAATCAGACTGTGCTTCTGCTCGGGGATCAGCATGTCATCAACGCAAATGGAAATCCCCGCGCGCGTTGCAAAAGTAAATCCGGCCTGCATGAGCTTGTCAGCGAAAATTACCGTTTCCCGCAATCCGCAACGGCGGAATGAGGCGTTGATCAGCTTGGAGATTTCCTTCTTTTTCAATGCCTTGTTGATTAGCTCGAATGGCAAGCCAGCCGGAAGGATTTCCGAGAGCAGGGCTCGCCCGATTGTGGTTTTGTAGCGGGTCAGCTTTTCGCGGCGGTCACGCGAGTTCTCACCCTCGATAAACTCCGTTTCGCGGATTCGTACATTGATCGACGCATGCAACTCTACCTGCCCTGATTCGTAAGCACGGGAAATCTCGCCAATGTCGATGAACGACATGTTTTCGCCACGGGCATTCACGCGCTGCCGCGTAGCGTAGTAAAGGCCCAGCACGATATCCTGGGACGGCACAATGATCGGCTCGCCATTGGCCGGCGACAGAATGTTGTTCGAGGCAAGCATCAGCGTACGTGCCTCCATCTGCGCCTCCAACGACAAGGGCACATGGACTGCCATCTGGTCGCCGTCGAAGTCCGCGTTGAACGCAGCACAGACCAGAGGGTGCAGCTGTATGGCCTTACCCTCGATCAGAACCGGTTCGAATGCCTGAATTCCCAGCCGGTGAAGAGTCGGAGCCCGGTTCAGCATGATCGGGTGTTCGCGAATGACTTCCTCGAGAATGTCCCAGACTACTGCGGTCTCGGCTTCGACTTCGCGCTTTGCAGCCTTGATGGTCGTGGCTATGCCCTGTATTTCCAGTTTGTGAAAGATGAATGGCTTGAACAACTCCAGGGCCATTTTCTTGGGCAAACCGCATTGATGAAGCTTCAGCTGCGGGCCTACGACGATCACCGATCTTCCCGAGTAATCGACGCGCTTGCCCAGAAGATTCTGCCGGAAGCGTCCGCCCTTACCCTTGATCATGTCTGCCAATGATTTGAGCGGTCGTTTGTTGGCCCCTGTCATTGCCTTGCCACGACGGCCGTTATCAAGCAGCGAATCGACCGCCTCCTGCAGCATCCGCTTTTCATTGCGAACGATGATTTCCGGCGCTTTGAGCTCCAGCAGGCGCTTCAAACGATTGTTGCGGTTGATAACGCGGCGATAAAGATCGTTCAGATCGGAGGTCGCGAAGCGTCCGCCGTCCAGCGGCACCAACGGTCGCAATTCGGGCGGAAGTACCGGCAGCACTTCAAGGACCATCCACTCAGGTTTGATCCCAGACTTCTGAAAACCTTCAAGCACCTTCAAACGCTTGGCCAGCTTTTTGATCTTGGTTTCCGAGCCAGTTTCCTCGAGATCCTTGCGGATGGTCTCGATCTCGTGACCCACGTCAATGGAGCGCAGCAGCTCGCGCACGCCTTCGGCACCCATGATCGCCTGGAAATCGTCGCCGAATTCCTCGACCTTCGCCAGATAGTCGTCTTCGGACAGAAGCTGGGCGCGCTTCAGGGGCGTCATGCCCTGGTCCACTACCACGAAAGCCTCGAAGTACAAAACACGCTCGATATCCCGCAGCGTCATGTCCAGTACCAGGCCAAGCCTTGATGGCAGGCTTTTCAGGAACCAGATATGGGCGGTGGGACTGGCCAGTTCGATGTGACCCATGCGCTCCCGGCGGACCTTCGCAAGCGTGACCTCCACGCCGCATTTTTCGCAGATGACACCGCGGTGCTTCAGGCGCTTGTATTTGCCGCAAAGACACTCGTAGTCCTTGATCGGTCCGAATATTTTTGCGCAGAAAAGTCCGTCTCGCTCAGGCTTGAATGTGCGGTAGTTGATGGTCTCCGGTTTTTTCACTTCGCCGAAAGACCAAGAACGAATCTTGTCGGGCGATGCAATTCCGATCTTGATCGTGTCGAATTCTTCTTCTTGCGTGACCTGCTTGAACAAATCCAGCAGTGCTTTCATTTGTCACTCCAATCTGGCATGGACCGAAACGAAATCCAAAAAATACAAAGATCTGTTTTGCTTAAAAACGCTCGAGATCAATATCGATACCGAGCGAACGAATTTCCTTGACCAGCACGTTGAACGACTCCGGCATGCCGGCATCGATCTTGTGGTCGCCCTTGACGATGCTCTCGTAGACCTTGGTGCGCCCTGCGATATCGTCTGATTTGACCGTAAGCATTTCCTGAAGCGTGTAGGCGGCACCATATGCCTCCAGCGCCCACACCTCCATTTCGCCGAAACGCTGCCCGCCAAACTGCGCCTTTCCGCCGAGCGGTTGCTGGGTGACCAGACTGTATGGCCCCGTCGAGCGGGCGTGCATCTTGTCATCAACGAGGTGGTGCAGTTTGAGTACATGCATGTACCCGACCGTAACCGTGCGGTCGAATGCATCTCCAGTGCGCCCATCATGCAAGGTCACCTGGCCTGAGCGCGGCAGGCCCGCCAGATCCAGCATCTGCTTGATTTCCTCTTCCGAGGCTCCGTCGAAAACCGGGGTGGCAAAGGGCACTCCACCTCGCAGATTGCCGGATAGTTCGATTATCTCGTCATCATTCAGCGACTCGAGGTCCTCCACCTTGCCGTTGGTGTTGTACACCTGGGTCAGAAAGTTCCTCATTTCCGCAGCCCTGGCGTTTGCCTCGAGCATTTTCCCTATCTTTATACCCAACCCCTTGGCCGCCCAGCCAAGGTGGGTTTCAAGAATCTGGCCAACGTTCATCCGGGACGGCACGCCCAGAGGATTGAGAACCACGTCTACCGGGGTGCCATCGGCCATGTAAGGCATGTCCTCGATGGGAACAATCTTGGAGACGACACCCTTGTTGCCATGGCGTCCTGCCATCTTGTCCCCGGGCTGGAGCCTGCGCTTGACGGCGACATAGGCCTTGACCATTTTCTGAACGCCGGGCGGCAATTCGTCACCTTGCGTCAGCTTCTTTTTCTTGGATTCAAAAGCCTTGTCGAATTCGTCACGCATGCGCGACAGGCTGTCTTTCAGGCTTTCGAGCTGAGCCGCAGCCTCGTCCGCGGCAAGACGGATGTCGAACCAGTGATAACGCTCGTTCGTATCGAGGAAACTCTTGACGATCTTGGTGCCTTTGGGCAGCTTTTTGGGGCCTCCGTTGGCGATCTTCCCTATGAGCAGCTTTTCGATTCGGTCAAAAGTATCGTTCTCGACGATCCGCATCTGGTCGGCGAGGTCTTTCTTGTACCGTTTGAGTTCCTCGTCGATGATTTGCTGGGCACGCATGTCCCGCTCGATGCCTTCACGGGTAAATACCTGGACATCGATCACAGTCCCGGAGATACCCGATGGCACGCGCAGGCTCGTATCCTTCACATCCGAGGCTTTCTCGCCAAAAATCGCACGCAGGAGCTTTTCTTCCGGCGTGAGTTGCGTCTCGCCCTTGGGCGTCACTTTGCCGACGAGCACATCACCCGCCTCGACTTCGGCGCCGATGTACACGATGCCGGATTCGTCCAGGCGAGCCAGTTGTGCCTCGGAAAGGTTCGATATATCCCGAGTAATTTCTTCCGGTCCGAGCTTGGTGTCTCGTGCGACCACGGTCAATTCCTCGATGTGTATCGAGGTATAGCGATCATCCGCAACCACCCTTTCCGAAATCAGGATCGAGTCCTCGAAGTTGTAACCGTTCCAAGGCATGAACGCGACCAGCATGTTCTGTCCCAGCGCAAGCTCACCGATGTCCGTGGAAGCACCGTCGGCGACCACATCACCCTTGGACAGATTCTCGCCGACACGGACCAGCGGCCGCTGGTTGATATTGGTGTTCTGGTTGGATCGGGTGTACTTCACGAGGTTATAGATATCCACCCCGACTTCACCGGGAACTGTTTCCTCGTCGTTGACCCGAACGACAATTCGGCTGGCATCGACGTAGTCGACGATACCGCCGCGCAAGGCCTGGACCGCCGTCCCGGAGTCAACCGCCACGGTGCGCTCGATCCCGGTGCCCACCAGGGCCTTCTCGGGGCGAAGGCAGGGTACTGCCTGCCGCTGCATGTTCGATCCCATCAGCGCGCGATTGGCATCATCGTGCTCAAGGAATGGTATCAATGACGCCGCAACCGACACGATCTGTGCGGGGGCGACGTCCATGTATTGCACCCGATCCGACGTGGCGAGCATGAATTCATTGTGGCTGCGGCACGACACCAATCCATCCTCAAGGTGTCCGCTCTTATCCAATTGTGCGTTTGCCTGTGCGATGACGAAATTTGCCTCCTCGATCGCTGACAGGAAATCGATATCGTTGGTGACCTTGCCGTTCGACACCTTTCGATAGGGAGTCTCGAGGAATCCATAATCGTTGGTACGGGCAAAAAGGGCCAGCGAATTGATCAAACCAATATTCGGACCTTCCGGCGTCTCGATCGGACATACCCGGCCATAGTGGGTCGGGTGGACGTCACGGACCTCGAAGCCAGCTCTCTCCCTGGTCAAGCCGCCCGGTCCGAGCGCTGAAACTCTGCGCTTGTGGGTGATTTCCGAAAGCGGATTGGTCTGGTCCATGAACTGCGACAACTGGCTGGAGCCGAAGAATTCCTTAATCGCCGCCGAAATGGGTTTGGCATTGATCAGGTCGTGCGGCATCAGGTTGTCTGATTCTGCCTGCGACAATCTTTCCCGCACTGCGCGCTCCACGCGCACCAGTCCGGCGCGGAACTGGTTTTCCGCCAGTTCGCCAACCGATCGAACGCGACGATTTCCCAGGTGATCGATGTCATCGATCTCGCCGCGGCCATTGCGAAGCTCCACCAGGATGCCGACAACGGCAAGAATGTCGTCGCTGGACAGAGTGCTTGCGCCTTCCGAGTCCTTGGGCCCGACGCGTTTGTAGAAATTACTCAACCACGGCGGCGCCTTGTCATCGAGTCGCTCCGGATACGCACGCCGGTTGAATTTCATGCGTCCGACGGTTGACAGGTCGTAGCGATCTTCCGAGTAGAAAAGCCCGTTAAACAGGGTTTCCACTGAATCCTCTGTAGGCGGCTCGCCAGGACGCATCATCCGGTAAATCGCCACGCGCGCGGCACTTTGGTCAGCGGCTTCGTCGATTCGCAGCGTTTGCGATATGTAGCTGCCCTGATCCAGATCGTTCGTGTAAAGGGTTTTAAATGAAGCAACTTTGGCTGAACGAAGCTTGGTCAAAAGCTCCTCGGTAATTTCATCATTGGCCTTGGCCAGGATTTCCCCGGTCGAGGTATCCACGATGTCGTGCGCTATTGCGCGTCCCATCATGAAATCTTCTGGAACGTCGATGCGCTTCAGGCCTGCGGCTTCCATGTCCCTGATATGCCGGACAGTTATGCGCTTGTCCTTTTGGGCGATTACCTTGCCGGTCTTGTCGACAATATCGAATCCTGCGACTTCGCCTCTCAGGCGCTCGGGCACCAGTTCGTACTGCACACCGGCATCGCCCAAGTGGAAGGTTTCAAAGTCGTAAAAAGCGGCAAGGATCTGCTCGTGGGTCATGCCGATCGACTTGAGCAGTATGGTGACAGGCATCTTGCGGCGCCTGTCGACACGGAAATACAGGAAATCCTTTGGATCGAATTCAAAATCGAGCCAGGAGCCGCGATAGGGAATGATCCGGGCGGAGAACAGCAGTTTCCCGGAAGAGTGCGTTTTGCCGCGATCATGTTCGAAGAAAACGCCAGGAGAACGGTGAAGCTGGGAAACAATCACCCGCTCGGTGCCGTTGATCACGAATGATCCGGTGGTCGTCATGAGCGGAATTTCGCCCATGTATACCTCCTGCTCCTTGACCTCCTTGATGGTGGGCTTGGAAGCTTCCTTGTCCATTATCGTGAGGCGAACCTTGGCCCGCAATGGACTGGCGAAAGTCATCCCGCGCTGCTGGCATTCCTTTACGTCGAAGGGCGGTTCCCCCAACACATAGGAAACAAAATCGAGCCTTGCATTCCCGGAATGCGAGGAAATCGGGAATATGGATCCGAACGCGGCCTGCAATCCCTGTGCCTTGCGGCGGTCCGGATGCACCTGGGCCTGAAGAAAAGACGCGAAGGACTCGAGTTGGGTAGCAAGCAAAAACGGTATGTTCAAAACGCCGGCCCGCTTGGCAAAGCTCTTGCGGATGCGTTTTTTCTCGGTCGAAGTATAGGCGACTGCGCTCATGGAAACTCCATGTCAGAAGCAAAAGAACAGATGACAAAAACCGGAAAAATAGACTCCGGATACTCTCATCTAGCCGTCAGTTCATAGGTAAAGATCCGACCGGAGGCAACGCCTCCGGTCGGATCGCTCTTGCAATGCCTACTTGATTTCAGCCTTTGCGCCGGCATCGACCAGCTTTTTCAGAATCGCGTCGGCATCCGCCTTGCTGACGCCTTCCTTAACTGACTTGGGCGCGCCGTCCACCAAATCCTTGGCTTCCTTCAAACCCAATCCGGTAATTTCGCGAACCGCCTTGATGACATTGACCTTGCTGTCGCCACATGCCGTAAGAACGACAGTGAACTCGGTCTGCTCTTCCGCGGCGGCGGCGGCACCGCCACCAGCCGGTGCGGCAACCGCAACTGCGGCGGCAGCGGCGGACACGCCGAATTTCTCTTCCATGTCCTTGATGAGTTGTGACAGTTCC
Source organism: uncultured beta proteobacterium (assembly GCA_903859155.1). GTDB lineage: Bacteria > Pseudomonadota > Gammaproteobacteria > Burkholderiales > SG8-39 > 2-02-FULL-62-17. Next base: position 3,485 of record CAIOLO010000135.1, on the reverse strand, counting down.
AGAACCGTCATATTTGCAATTGCGTCCATGATTTCTGCTTTTGCTACAGCCATTTCATTTCTCCTGAATCGATTTAGTTCAAATTGGTGTGTGTGGGCTAGTGGTTACTGCGCGCCTGCGCTCTGCTTCTGGTCATGCACGGCCGCCAGCGTACGCACAAATCGCGAGGGAATCTCGTTCAAGGTGCGGACAAATGTAGCGATCGGTGCCTGCATGGTGCCCAGCAATTTGGCAAGCAGTTCTTCACGGGAAGGCATGGTCGCAAGAGCTTTGACCTCTTTCGCGGTAATCACCGCGTTCGGCATGGCTCCAGCACGAATGACCAGCTTATCGTTTGTTTTCGCGAACTCGTTGAGCACCTTGGCGGTTGCCACGGGATCGGGGGAAATGCCGTAGATCAGCGGTCCGGTCAACTGCTCGGACAACTTTTCAAACGGAGTCCCGCTTACCGCGCGACGCGCCAGGGTGTTCTTGAGCACACGCAGGTACACGCCCGACTTACGCGCCTCACGGCGCAAAGCTGTCATGTTCCCAACCCCCAGACCACGATACTCGGCCACCACAATTGCCTGGGCCTTCGCGACTTCTGCGGAGATCTCGGCAACAACGGCCTTTTTCTGTTCCAGACTGAGACTCAAGGTCTACCTCCATTCATAGCAAACCTAAAAGCACACTCCGACGACGATTCACTGCTATCGCACCGTCTTGTGCCATCCGCTTTGCATTTGTGTACTGCAATAAAAACGGCGACCTTGCAATTCAGGAAAATCCTTCATTTTCGGGCACGCCATCTGCGTAGGACCTCGATCCGGCCACTGGTTGCCACAAATCCGGCCATTGCTGGCGTCGTTCGCTTCTGCCTGAGTCCGAACCGCTCGATTAAACCTTGCGGTTCCTACGGTCTTTGATAACCCGCCTGCTTGACCAAAAAGTCAACGGTCCCGCCGACGGCCCAAAGCCAAACATCATGGACGAGCAGCCGTCAATCCCGGCCAGTTTCGCCCACGAAACATTTCATTATTGTTGCGATGCGCCAATCAACGAACCCACGTCCACTCGTACCCCGGGGCCCATGGTGCTCGAAACCGAGACCTTTCTCAGGTATATGCCCTTTGAGGTGCTGGGTTTCGACTTGTTGAGAGCTTCGACCAACGCTGTCAGGTTGTGGCTCAACTGCTCGGGCGTAAAAGACGCGCGGCCGATAGTGCACTGCACGACTCCGGCCTTGTCGGCCCGATATTGAACCTGCCCCGCCTTGGCATTCTTTACGGCACCGGCAACGTCCTGCGCTACCGTTCCGACCTTCGGATTCGGCATCAAACCGCGGGGACCGAGGATCTGGCCGAGTTGTCCGACCACACGCATTGCATCGGGACTGGCAATCACCACGTCGAAATCGAGTTTTCCGCCCTTTATCGACTCGGCAAGATCTTCCATTCCGACAATATCCGCACCCGCCAACCTGGCGGCCTCAGCACGTTCCCCCTGGGCAAACACCGCGACTCGCACGGTTTTGCCGGTCCCCGCCGGGAGCACCACCGACCCGCGGACCGTCTGGTCGGACTTTTTCGCATCGATGCCAAGATTGACCGCAACATCGATAGACTCGTCAAACTTGGCTGTTGCGGCTTTCTTGACAATACTAAGCGCATCGGCGATAGGGTAAAACCTGTTCTGCTGGACCAGTGAACCCCAAGTCTTGGAGCGTTTGCTAACGTTGCTCATTTCACGCCCTCCACCGTAATTCCCATTGAACGGGCGCTGCCCGCGATAGTGCGCACCGCCGCATCCAGGTCAGCAGCGGTGAGATCGGGCATCTTGGCCTTTGCAATATCCTCAACCTGCGCGCGGGTGATCTTGCCGACTTTTTCGAGGTGGGGAACCTTGCTGCCTTTTTCGATTCCGGCAGCTTTCTTGATCAGGACCGTGGCCGGCGGCGTCTTGATGACGAAGGTGAAACTCTTGTCCGCAAACGCGGTAATCACCACCGGAAGCGGAAGTCCCGGTTCGACCTTCTGGGTCTGCGCGTTAAACGCCTTGCAGAACTCCATGATATTAAGGCCGCGCTGGCCCAGCGCCGGACCTATTGGCGGGCTGGGATTTGCCTTGCCCGCGGGAACTTGCAATTTAATATAACCGACTATCTTCTTCGCCATGCTGGCTCTCTCCTATTGGGTACGATCGGGCTTGCGCCCTCCCCGGTTCAACAACCACTTGCCTGAATCTCGGCGCGCCGGACTGAATGCCCGTCACACCGGGATTTCTCTATGCCTTTTCTACCTGCCCGAATTCCAATTCGACAGGTGTCGCGCGGCCAAAAATCGTCACTGACACGCGAAGCTTGGATTTGTCGTAATTGACGTCTTCGACCGAACCATGAAAATCGGTGAATGGGCCTTCCTTGATCCGAACCGCTTCGCCGATCTCGAACAAAACCTTGGGCTTGGGTTTTTCCACGCCTTCCTGCATCTGGTGCATGATGGCCTGGACTTCCTTTTCACTGATTGGCGGGGGCTTCCTGCCATGCGCAGCACCCACGAATCCGGTCACCTTTGGCGTATTCTTGACCAAGTGCCAGGCTTCGTCGGTTATGTCCATTTCGACCAGAACATATCCGGGGAAAAATTTCCGCTCGGAAATATTCTTCTGTCCGCCTTTCATTTCCACCACTTCTTCGGTCGGCACCAGTATCTTGCCAAACATCTCCTGCATTCCCGCCCGGGAGATTCGCTCCAGCAAAGTGCGCTGCACCGTTTTCTCAAATCCGGAGTAGGCATGTACGACGTACCAGCGCATGGTCATGACTTCTTCCAACCTAAAATCAAGTCATAGAGCAGCACTTCCAGAGTCTTGTCGCTGACCCAGAGAAATACCGCCATGACGACGACAAACGCGAAAACCACGCCGGTGGTCTGCAATGATTCCTTGCGCGACGGCCAGACGACCTTCTTTGTCTCTGTAACCGACTCCCTGGCAAAGGCAAAGAACTGTTGACCCGGCGCACTGAACCATGCGACCGCGCCACCCGCAACAATCCCTGCCATCAGGGCTACCAAGCGAAGCACCGTGGCACTGGAGGAGAGCAGGTAATAGGCCACCACTCCGCCAATCACACAAAGTACAGCGATAGAAACTTTAATCTTGTCTGACATCTGTCCGGTCATCGCGGCTTCTAAGCCGCTCCCGTCCTTCCTTGTTTGTCTTGGCAGGCCAAGAGGGAATCGAACCCCCAACCTTCGGTTTTGGAGACCGACGCTCTGCCAGTTGAGCTATTGGCCTTCGAACACTCCGCGCAACTCCCCCGCCACCCAAAGCAACGTCACGCAATCAAGCGGTTCGCAGCTTACTCGATAACCTTGGCCACGACGCCGGCACCGACGGTTTTGCCGCCCTCGCGAATGGCAAAACGCAGTCCCTGCTCCATGGCGATCGGGGCAATCAGGGTCACCACCATCTTGATGTTGTCCCCCGGCATCACCATCTCC
>CAIOLO010000134.1 GCA_903859155.1 uncultured beta proteobacterium | reverse complement strand
GTTCCTTGATCTTTCGCCCTTCAGTGTTTGCCTCCAGCGCATCGTAAAAACGGCGGTAGAGATTGGCGAAGGCGTCATGAAATCCTTCCGGATGTCCTGCCGGCAGGCGCGCCGCCGCGGCCGCGGCCGGCCCGACAAAGCCCGTGCCGCGCCGCCGGATTTCGTTTGCGCGGTCCGTCCAGTGGATGGTCAAGGTGTCCGGATCCTGCTGGCGCCAGATCAGCGCGCCTTTTTCGCCATAGACCCGGATCGCCAGCGCGTTCTCTTCGCCCACGGCAATTTGACTGGCCCACAGCACCCCGCGCGCGCCGTTATCGAAACGTAGCAATACGCTGCCGTCATCATCCAGTGTCCGGCCCTTGACGAACGTGGTCAGATCCGCGCACAAGGCCTTGATCTTAAGGCCGGTGATATACTCAGCCAGGTTTTCGCAATGCGAGCCGATATCACCCATGCAGCAGGTAGCCCCGGCGCGCTTTGGGTCCGTGCGCCAGGCGGCCTGTTTCTGGCCGGTGGCTTTTTGTATCTGGTGCCGCAACTCCTTCCTATGTCGCCCTGGGGCGCCGGCTCGATCATTGCCCAGACCGGTTATGTGCTGGCCTTCTTCGGCATGATCACGTTGATCGGCTACATGGGATTCGTCTACACCAGCTCCAAGGCGATTCCGTTCTGGAATTCGCCGCTGCACCCGGTGCTGTACATCGGCCATGCCTTGCGTGGCGGCGTGGCGGCTTTGCTGGTGGTGGCGGCATTCAGCGCCCCGGAGGCTGGATTGGAGCAGCAGTTGCTTTGGATGTGGATCGCAGTGACTTCGGCGGTGGCGGTGCTGTTCGCGATCGAAATGCATGGCGCGTTCACCAGCGGCAATGAGGCGGCGCGCGGTTCGGTGCGGACGCTTTTGGCCGGCAATATGGCCGTTTACTTTTATATCGGAACGCTGGCGGTCGGCGTTGCGGTGCCGGCCTGGCTGGTGTCCTCCGGCTGGCATTCCCTGCATGCGCACGATGTCATGGCCTTTGTCGGCGTGGCCTCGGCCATAGGCGATTTCTTCCTCAAGTATTCGGTCATCCGCGCCGGAACGCATCTGCCTTTGTGGTCGCCCACCGCGCCGCGGCGCTGAGTCGCGCGGAATTTACTGCTTCAGCGACAGCGCGAATTCCGCGCTGTCAAAACCCACCAGCAGTTTCGCACCGGCCTCCACCAGCGGCCGTTTGATCGCGCTCGGGTACTTCTCCAGCAGTTTCAGCGCACGCGCTTCATTGAGATTGTCGCGCTCGGCCTCGGGAATTTTCCGATAAGTGGTGCCGCGCGTGTTCAGCAGCTTCTCCCAGCCGGCGCGCCCGGCCCATGCTTTGAGGCGATCGACGGGCACACCGTCTTTCTTGTAGTCGTGAAAGTGGTAGTCGATCTTTTGCGCTTCCAGCCAGGTGAAAGCTTTTTTCATGGTGTCGCAGTTCTTGATGCCGTAGATGGTTACTTTCATCATGTGCCAGGGTTTCTATAGGTTGTTGGCAGAGGTTGTTGCAAAAGGTTGATGCCAGAAGTTGATGCCGCGGCCCCCGCTAATCGGCTGTGATGCCCGGCTCAGGCGACTTCGCCTTCGGCGCGCAATGCCGCGAACAGCTTCGTCGCCACCAGCATCGCATCGCGTACCAGCGGCGCACCCACGTAGCCGAGCAAGTGCAGGATCGCTTCGGTCAATTCCGTTTCGGTCCAGCCCTGGCGACGCGCCATGCGCAGGTGGATCTCCAGCTCAGCCTCCCGGCCGGTGGACACGTCGGAAACCACGGTGATCAGCGTGCGCGTCTTGAGATCCAGCCCCGGCCGCGTCCACAGCGCCGCGAACACCGTCTCGCTGGCGAGGTCGACGAACTTCTGCATCAGCGGGTCTTTGTAGGTCGTCGCCGCAATGTGGTCGACGTAAGCGTCACCCAGCAGCTTGCGGCGCATCTGGCGGCCTTTGGACAGATCGGTTTCGGACATCACATTCTCCTGGTGGTGGGAACAGCAGATTCAATCGTCAGCGAACGCATGGATGTGGCTGTAAAGTCGCCATAGATGCGCATTACGGTTGCTTCCCCGAACCGAGCAATTTCAGCAAGAAGTCCCTCAATGACGGAGGCCAGTGCATTGTCCGCGTCAATGAGAACAGCTAAACGGCGCGTCGGCTTTTCGCACTCAATTTTTTCGACTGGGCGCGGGGGTACCAAGATTCCTCCCGTTTTCTAACGACGCGGTTCAGGCGCGCCGGCCGGCATCGCAGCAAGCGGGTGTCAGGCGCCGACTCTGCTGACAAGTGGAAATTTATCCGGATGACGAATGGATTCAACGGCCAAGTCAATGTCCAGATCCGGCCAATACAGGTGGTTTGAAGATGGAAGCTCAACGTGCAGGATCTTGCTGACCGGAACATCTTCAAACCACGGAAAGTCCGAGAATGGCAGGAACAATTCTTCATCTTCAAGCAAAAGCCAGAAGCCATGCTTGGAGATATTGGTTACTTCAACCGGGGAAGTGTTTATTCCAGGCGCTGCGGATGTCATTCTGGTGCTCCTGCACTAATCGAAGTGCCTCGTTGATTTCACGCTGCGAAAGGCCGACATTTTGTGCAAGTTCAATCACGGGATCAAGCCAAAATTTGGCTTCTCCATTCTGGCCTTGAACGTGCACATGGATTCTCGATTCTTCCCGTGAAAAGAAGTAAAAACGAAACCCACCTTCGCGGAAAACAGTCGGACTCATGAGCGAAATGATACGCGCACTAATGGGAGCGCGGAACACGCCTTATGCGCAAGGTTCGGTATAGGTAAGGGTTGGGAGTTATTTTTTTGGAATCCGCCCCTGCGTTTCCATTGCCAGAAAAAAAGCCACGGCGTGGGCTTTTTTCTTGTCATCTGACGATATTTGCAACGTCAGGGGATTCAAGGAAACGGGTGCAATCTCAATTCGGTGCTTCCTGTCGCCGGAGTGAACCAGCGTCAGCTGCTTCCACTGGCCGTCATCCGCGTCGATACTGTCTCCAGACATCTCGAACTTCGCAGCACTGCCCCAAACGAGGGTAGCGATCTGGTTCGCAGAGGGTCTTGGACCGGCTAGCGGTTAGCGGCGCGTCTAAACCACACTCCTGCCCCAACAGCCAGCAATAGAGGGAACGCGAGTATTCCAGATACGATAACTACGTCAGATCCAAATCTGAAGCACAACCAGTAGAACGGCGCATACACAGCGCCTAGGAGCCGCGAAACATACAGGGGAGGCAATCTCAGATAACGCCGGGACAATTCCATGCCAACCGACCATGGCAGCAAAGCAGCCAGCGGAACCACCAGAATCATTACCCAAATTCCAAGCTCGGCATCAGCGCTGTGAGTACCATCCTGACCGCTCTTCGGATTTAGGCCCAGTAACAGAAGGCAAATTCCGCAGGCAACTGCCGCGAGGTAGAAGGCCACATGGTGTTGGTCGGAGGACTGGGGCTTGGAGCCATTCACTCGCATCTCAGATACGTTCATGCGGCGCTAACAAGAAGTAGGCTCTTATATGGGCTTTTTAAGACCCCGAAAGCGGGGCCGATCACCAGCACAATACGCGCAACACCTTGATTTTCAATTCTCCCTTCTGCGCTGGACGAGCTCATTTTTTCGCCAGGACATATGGCGATGCGCCGCCATTTGGCTTCATTATTATTCCATTTATGAATTTAATTTGTCGATAAATATACGTCAATGCTTGTCTTTAAATAACAATTTCATCTAATTTATGCCGCCTTCCCGGTGCCGCAGATTATTCCGGCTTGATCCCGATATTCCTGATGAACGCGCCCCAGGTCTCGCGTTCGCGGCGCACGAACTCGAAGGTGCCCTCGGGTGTGCGTGCGCCCTCGAAGTTGTACCAGTAGATCTTGGCCAGGTCCTGCATGAACTTCGGGTCTTTGGCGATGGTGGCGGCTTCCTTGTTCAGGCGCTGCACGATCTCCTTGGGGATGCCGGCCGGCCCCGCCAGGATCATGAAGCCGCGCATGCTGAAATTCGCGTAGGTCTCCGCGACCGTGGGGATTTCGCCCCAATCGGCAATCCGCCGCGCGGTGGCCACGCTCAGGAAGCGCAGCGCGCCGGCTTTGACCTGGGCGCCGAGCGCCGCGGGTGACTGGAACGCCACCTGCACCCTGCCCGAGACTGCATCCTGAACGGCCTGGGAGGCCACCTTGTAGCGCACTTCGACCATGTCGACGCCGGCGGTTTTTGCCAGCCAGGCGCCAAACATGGTGCCGTAGGCCACGGTGGTGCTGAACGAGAGCTTGCCCGGATTGGCCTTGGCGTAGGTGACCAGTTCGGCCAGCGTTTTCACCGGCAGCGAGGGATGCACGGCAACCGCCATGCCGGTGGTTTCGTCCACGATCACCGCAATGTGCGAGAAGTCCTTGAGCGAATCGACCGGTACGGTTTTCTTCAGGTGCATGTCGATGGCCATCGGGCCCTGCGAGCCGAGCAGCAGCGTGTAGCCGTCCGGCTGCGAACGCCCCACCGCTTCGGCGGCGATCATGCCGTCGGCGCCGGGCCGGTTCTCCACCGCCCAGGCCTGGCCCAGCGCGCGCGACATCTGGTCGGCTAGGATGCGCGCGACGATGTCGGGCGCGGCGCCCGGGGAATTGCCCACCAGAAAGCGAATCGGTCGCGTCGGCCAGTTGGCCTGCGCCATGAGGTCGGCGCTTCCGCCCAGCAACGCCACGGCAATCAAACATCCCCGCAATACCGAAATCAACTGCGTTTTCATCTGCTGCTCTCCACTGACGGCGGGCCGTATCCGCGCCGGCCCGCCTCATCCTGCCTCGGTCGCGGATCAGGTCTTCAGGTACTTGCCGCTGAGTTGCGGCGCGATCGGGTCGAGGCCTTTGTTCTGCCTCTCCAGGCGCGTCTCGCGTTCCCAGGTGCGCTTCTGCTCGTCGCGCACCGTGACATGCAGGCGCCCCAGGCCTTCGGTTTCCAGCTCGATCTTGTCCCCGTCCTGGAACGAGTGCAGGCCGCGGTGGTTGGTACCGGTGGCCAGCACGTCGCCGGGCTCGAGCGTGTGCAGCGAGCTGACGAACTCGACGCAGCGCGGGATCTTGTGCGCCATGTCGCTGGTATTGAAATTCTGGCGCAGCACGCCGTTGTTCCACAGTTTGATCTGCAGCTTTTGCGGATCGGGGATTTCGTCCTTGGTGACAAGGAACGGGCCCAGCGGTGCGAAGGTCTCGCGCGATTTCATCTGGTAAAAGCTGTTGCCCGAGGGCGGCAGCCCGCGCGCCGAGCCGTCGATGAAGTTCACATAGCCGAAGACGTAGTCCATGGCATCGGCCGCCTTGACGTTGAGGGCGCGCTTGCCGATCACCAGCGCCATCTCGGCCTCGCCTTCGAACACCGTCGCGGGCACGTCCGGCAGCACCATGGTGTCCCTGTCGCCGATCACCGAGTTGGAAGATTTGTGGAAGGCGTTGATGGGCGCCGGTTCGGTGCGCGTGCCGTCCTCCATGAAATTCACCGCCATGCAATCCAGGTTGTAGGGTTTGGGCAGTGGCGGGCGGATGCGCACGCTGGAGAGCGGCACGCCCTTACCCGCGGCTACCGCGTCCTCGATGCGCTTGCGGTACTGGTCAAAATGCTCGATCAGTCCGTTGATCAGGTCATGCGGCCCGCTATGCGGGATGTCCTTGACCACCGCCGATACATCGACGACGGCGTCGCCCTTGAGCACACCCAGCTTGAAATCATCAAAGTACAAAATCTTCATGGCGTTCCCTCATTGGTTGTTCATGATTGTCGCGTTACGGCTTGCCGTTTTTACCTGTGAAGATTTGCAAGGCGCGCCAATCCGCCCCAATGGCCGGCGCGCATCTGTCACGGCAGTTCGGTTTCCCGTTCACCGGTATTGAGTTTGACGGGATTTTCGGTGCGTTGCTGGAATTCCGGCGAAAGCGAAGTATATTTGCTGCAGCGCACCCGGTCGATAGGCACAATCGAATTCTCCCCGCCCGGATATCATGTCGCAGCCTTCTGTTGACAGGAGCACCGCATGGCAAGGCAGACCGTCGAATTGAGCATCACGCTCGCGAATCAATCTCAGCTTCTTGCGGGAAACAGAGCAATGAAAAAATCACCCTGGTCTCTTCCGCTGCTGGTCTTGCTGGCCACGCCCATGCTCAGCCTGGCGCAAAGCTACCCGGCCAGGCCGATCCGGCTGGTGCTGACCATATCGGGCGGCGGCGACCTCACCGCGCGCGCTCTGGGGGACCGGATGGGCCCGGCGCTGGGCGCCCCGATCCTGGTGGAAGTGCAAAGCGCCGCCGGCGGCGCGCTCGGCGCCAACACCGTGGCACGCGCCGCACCCGATGGATATACGCTCTTGTTTGCCTCCACCAGCACCATGATCATGCGGCCGTTTCTGGTGAAGGAAATGACCTACGATACCAACCGGGATTTCACGCCGATCGCCAAGGTCGGCGAAGCCATCGCCGCGGTCGTGGCTTCGACGGCGTTTCCGGCAAACAACTTTGCCGAACTGGTCGACTACGCCCGGCGCAATCCCGGCAAGGTCTCGTATTCGAGCACCGGCATCGGCACCACCCATCACCTCTCCGGCTTGATGATCGAGCAGATGAGCGGCATCAACTGGGTGCATGTGCCCTACAAGACCGGCCCGCAGGCGGTGCAGGATCTGGTGGCCGGACGCACGCCGGTGAGCATCGGCACAGTCAGTACGTTCACCGGCATGATCCAGGCCGGCAAGGCCAAGCTCATCGCCATCAACAGCAACGAGCGCTTCAGTGAAACGCCCGCGGTGCTGACCATCGGGGAGTCCCTGCCCGGCTACGACCGGCCGGCCGGATGGATGGCCTACTTCGGCCCGGCGGGTCTTCCCCAGGCAATCTCGCGGCGCGTTGAGGCTGAAATCATCAAGGCGGCCAATGACCCCGCCATCAAGGCCAAGCTGCTGGCCGCGGGGATCGTCGTTGAAACCGTGCCCGGAGATACCTTCGGGACCACCATCAAGCGCGATATTTCACTGGTGGCAAAGCTGGTGCGCGCCGCCGGTATTCAGCCGGAGTAATCTTGGCAGCAAACGTACTTCCTTCGCTGTTCGTCTCCCATGGTTCGCCAATGCACGCGCTCGAACCGGGCGCCGTCGGCGCCGCATGGCGCGCGCTGGCGCAGGCTTTGCCGCGTCCGCGCGCGATTCTGGTGGTCTCGGCGCATTGGGACAGCGACCGGCCGGCGCTCACCGGCGTGGCGCATCCGCAGACCATTTACGATTTCTACGGTTTCCCCGACCCCCTGTACCACCTGCGCTATCCGGCGCCGGGCTCAGCGGATTTGGCCGGTCGCGCGCGCTCGCTGCTGGCAGGCGCGGGGATCGCCGCAGCCATCGACGACCGGCGCGGACTGGACCACGGCGCCTGGTCGATCCTGCTGCACATGTTTCCCTCGGCCGATATTCCGGTGGTGCAGTTGTCGCTGCAGACCGCGCTGGGTCCGCGCCACCACTATCAGCTGGGTGCGGCGCTGGCCCCGCTCGCCGCCGAGGGCGTGCTGTTGATCGGTTCGGGACAAATGACCCACAATCTGCGCGAATGGGGCCGCAGCCTTGATGACAGCGCGGCCCCCTATGTGATCGAATTTCAGGCCTGGGTTCACGATCGCATCATGGCGCGCGATCACGACGCGGTGATCGCTTATGTTCGCAGCGCCCCGCACGCGGTGCGCGCCCATCCCAGCGACGAGCATTTCATGCCGCTGTTTTTCACCCTGGGTGCGGCCGGCCCGGGCGCACTGCCGCTGCGCACCTACGACGCCGTCGAAGGCTCGGTGCTGGCGATGGACGTCTATACCTTTACGCCCGCCTGACGCCGCGGCCACCGTGCCGCGGCGTGTTGACGACCCTTCAGCGCGAGGCCTTCACCGGGGTCGGCCAGCGTCCGGTCGCAATCCGGTCGAACATGCGCGCGAGCGTACCCGGCGCGGTGATGTGCGGGTTGTGGCTTGAATCGATCTCCAGGTACTGCCAGCCGGGCTCGGTTTTGGCGCGCTGCGCGAATTGCCGGAAACTGTCGCTGGGGGAGGGGCGGGTGCAATAGATGTAGGTGCGCGGCAGCGCCTCGACGGCGCCAGAGAGCCGCAGCTTTTGTTCAAAGCACTTCACCGGCTGCGGAAAGCGGCGCGGCAGTATCCACTCGATGTCGCTGGCGGGCGTATCGGGCGGCGGCGGATTGGGCGCGATGCGCCATTCGCCGGGCCGCAGCAGCTTGCCGCCGTCCGGTTTGCCCAGGTCAAACAGCGACTGGCCATTGCGGGGTGCGAAGGCGTCCAGGTAGACCAGGCGCTTGATGCGCTGCGCCGCGCGGTCGGCGACGCCGGTGGCCACCATGCCGCCGTAGCTGTGGCCGACCAGGATCACGTCGCGCAGGTCCTCGCAATCGAGCACACCGAGCAGATCCTCGATATGCATTTCCAGATCGGTGTCCGGACTGGCCAGATGCACCCTTTCGCCGAGTCCGGTGTAGCTCGGGGTAAAGACCTCATGACCGAATCGGTGCAACAGCGGCCGCATTTTTTTCCAAGCCCAGCCGGCCGACCATGCGCCATGCGCGACGACAAACGTTGCCATGCCAATCTCCTTTAAAATCGCGGGCACATTCTACGCCTTGAAATTTTTCGCGGCAGCACTCCGGCTGCCCTTCCCCGTCACCCAAAAGAGAGCATCGCATGCAGATCGCAGCCAATGGAATCACCTTCAACGTTCGTATCGACGGTCGCGAGGGCGCGCCCTGGCTGATGTTCTCCAATTCGCATTGCACCACGCTGGAACTCTGGGACGAGCTGGCCGAGCGCTTCCAGGATCGCTACCGCATCCTGCGCTACGACACGCGCGGGCACGGCGGCACCTCGGCACCTCCGGGCGCCTATTCCCAGGACCAGCTCGCCGGCGATGTTGCCGCGATTCTCGACGCACTGAAGATCGATCGCGTGCACTTTTGCGGCATCTCCATCGGCGGACAGACCGGGCTGGGCCTGGCGATCCACCATCCTGAGCGCCTGTTGTCGCTGATTGCGGCCAATGCGCGCTACGACGTGCCGGCGCCGGTGATGAAGGCCTGGGACGAGCGCATTGCGATCGTCGAAAAAGGCGGTACCGAGGCGATCGCCGCCCTCACCGTGTCGCGCTGGTTCGAAGCGAGCTATCCGGTAAAGGAGCCGGTGCGCGTGGCCCGCATCCAGGCCATGTTCAAGAACGTATCGAAGCAGGGCTACATCGGCTGCGCCAAGGCCATCCGCGATCTGAACTACCGCGAGGCGCTGGCTAAGATCGATCTGCCGGTGCAACTGATCTCGGGCAAGCAGGATTCCTCCGCCACCGAAGACATGGTCAACACCATGCATTCGATGATCAAGGGGGCGCGTCTGGAAATGCTCAGCCCGGCGGGCCATCTCACGGTTGTCGAACAGCCCAAGGCGTTCGGCGATGCGCTGGAGAAATTCCTCGCCGCTGTCTGAGTCTGCGGCAAGGCCGCTGCAGCATTACGCTGCCGGTTCAACAGAATCAAATTGTGTCGTCCGGTGCGGGGCGGCGCCGCCGGAATTGGGCCGTGATCAGATTTTCAGCGGAGCGGGCCGGCTTGCCGCGTAACCCTGGAAGCCGCTGACACCGCAGGTTTCCAGCACCGCGATGGCAGATTCGTCCTCCACGCCCTTGGCGAGCACCGCGATCTCCAGCGGTCGGAGCAGCGCCACCACCGATTCCACCAGGTAGCGGGACTCGGCGTGGTTGGCCAGATCGCGGGTGGCGGCGGGGGCAAGCTTCACGTAGACCGGCAGCAAATCGCGCGCCAGCAGCAAGGTCGTGCTCGAGAGCTCAATGTCGTCCAGCGCGAGTTCGGCGCCGGCGCTTCGCACCAGTGCGGCAAAATCCGAGGTTACCTTGGTATCCACCGCAACGCCCTGGGTGTTCACTTCGAACACCAGCCGCGATGCATCGCAATTTCTGTCAGCGAGCAGCGCGCGAACGGTGGCCAGGTAACCCGCATCACGCAGGCTGGCCCCCGAGACATTGACGGCAAGCAGATCGCGGCGCGTGGCATTGCTCGCCAGCAGCGGCCGCAGGCGAGTAACCACTTCCGCGTCCAGCCGCGGCAACAGGCCGTGCCGGCTGGCGATAGGCACGAACAGTGCGGCCGGCATCTCCGCGCCGTTGGCCTCGATCAGGCGCGAGGTGACCTCCACATGCAGCACCCGTGCGCGCGGCAGCGATTCCACCTTCTGCCCGTAAAGATCGATGCGTCCGCCGTCGCAGGCAGACTCGATGCGCGTCTTCCAGTCCTGCGCGCTTCCCGACATGCCGGCATTGAAATCGAGCGCACGCAGCGCCTCGCCGCTCTGGCGCGCCTGCGAGTGCGCCAGCCGTGCCAGCAACTGCAGCTCGTCGAAGCTTGCGGCGCCGTCAAACCAGCCCAGGCCGGCGGTGCAGGGGGTGCGCGGGTCGGCCAGGCCCAGTGCCTGGCGCGCCCAGGCTTCGGCTTGGCCGCGCTCCACATGCGGCAGCAGCACCAGGAAGCTGGCGCCGCGGTCGTGTCCGACCAGGCCGCCCAGAGGTGAGCAGGAAGTGATCAGCCCCGCCCCGAATGCTGACAGCAGGGCATCGCCTGCGGCAATGCCCTCGGCGCGGTTGAGGTCGTCCAGGTGCGCGATCGAGAGCATGACGATGGCGCCGCTGCCGATGTCGGTCTCGCCATCCAGCAGCGCCCCGGCGCGTTGCGCGAAGCCGCGTGCGTTCAGGGTGCCGGTGCTCAGGTCTTCATAGGCTTCGCGGATCAGGCGTCCCGCGCGCGCCTCCTCGTGCGCCATCGACTCGCGCAATTTTGTGCTCAGCGCATTGATGGCGGATACCACGCTGGCGATCTCCCGCGTGCGCGCGGTGACGCGCACCTCCGGAAAGCGCCGCTCGCCGATCTCGATGGCCGCCGCCTCCACCGCTTCCAGCGGTCGCAGAATGCCCACCAGCAGCCGCCACGCGGCCACCAGCGCGAGCGCGAACAGCGCGCACAGCCAAAGCAGCGTTCCGGTGGCCGTATCCCACAATTGCCGGTAGGTATGTTCCGGATGCGCCCGCACCAGCACGCGTCCGAGCTGCTTCCAGCCCGAACTGACCAGCGCCTGGCCGACCGGATCGTCCAGGTGAAAGGCGCTGCGGAACCACTCGGGGGATCCCTGGGTTTCCGGCGTGAGTTCGCGGTTCACGATGTCGCTGCCGTCCATGCTGACGAAGCGGATGGAGCGGTAGTAGCCGCGGTCGAACACCGGGTTGATGATGGTTTGCGCCAGCACCGTGTCGGGTTTCTTCAGCAGGGTGCCCAGCGAAAGCGCCAGGGCGGTGGCGGTTTCGTTCGCATGCGCGTCCAGTTGCAGTTGCAGCGCGTGCCGGGTGATCTGCACGTGGATGGTTTCCACGCCCGCGAGCACCAGCAGGAAGATCGCCGCCAGGCCGCCGAACAGCAGGCGTCCGAGCTTCACAGCAGGCCCTCGGCATTGAGCCGGTCGAGCAGCGCGCGCCAGCTGCGGATCTGTTGCGGTGTGGTGCGTTGGCCGGAGGCAATAAGCACGACGTCTTCCTCATTGAAGCTGTAGACCGGTGAAAGATCCGGGCGGTTGGAGGCCGACCGCACCCTGTCCTCGAGATTATCCAATATCAGCGGCTCGGCGTCGGGTTGCGCATAGTATGCAAGCACCATGTGGGCCTGCGCCGCCTTGCCGGCACGAACATACACCATGCGCAGGCGGGCCAGCGGCACGCCCAATTCCCGCAGCAGCATGTATTTGGCGATCGCATAGTCTTCGCAATCGCCGCCATTGCTGGCAATGGTCTCGGCGGGGGTAGCCCAATAGTCATCGACGCGCCAGTGCACGAGGTCTTCATAGTAAGGCACGCGGTTGAGGAAGGAATTGATTCGTTGCAGGCCTTCGGTGCCTGGGACCGATTCCGCGGTGGGAGGGCGCCGTGTCTCGCCGCGGCCGAACTCCACCCATCCGCCCAGGCGTGCGCGCGCCTCGGAACCAAAGCGTGAGGTCATGCTCGCCAGCAGGCCCTCGGTGACGCTGCGCGTGTAGCCGTACTCGGCCGCGCCGATGGCCGCAGCAGCAAAAAGCAGGATGGCGAGGACGCCTCGCACGCGGCGGGAAAGGCGGCGCGGCGACGCGCGGCTGAATTGGCCTTGTGCAGGCATGGAAATTCCGGACGTTTCGAGTCTATGCGGTGCGGCCAGTTTATCGGCAGCAGCCGGGCGACGATTGCAATTATTATACGGGGGTAAGTCCCGTCTATTTCCCCGATTGCGTGCCCGCCGTCATGGCGATGATGAACGGAATAACTGGAGCCATCGAATGAGAGCAATTTCACGGGAACTGCAACCGTTGCTGAGCGTCCTGGCCGCGGTGCTCGATTCGCGCGGCCTACTGCTCGAAGCCAACGCGGGTTTCATGCACCTGCTCGGCGCCCGAACGGCCCTGCGCATTGGCGCCGATGTGGCCGGCTGTTTCAGCAAACCTGGATTTCAGGAGCTGAACGCCGCGCAGGCCTTTGCCAATGGCGAGGTCTACATGGGTACCATGCGATTCAACGATGGCGGCGGCGGAGTCATCGAAATGCGCGGCCGGGTGTGGCGTTCCGCCTTTGGCTTGTGCGTGCTGGCCGAAGGCGGCGTCGCGGCGTCCGCGCCCGCGGATACGGCGGGCGCCGCCGAGACGAATGCCCGCAGGCAGGCGCAACGCCAGCTGCAGGTTGTCAATGTCGCGCAGTTGGATAAACTCACCGGCACCGGCAATCGCGATCGCCTCACCGAGGTGTTTGCGACCGAACTGACGCGCGTGCAGCGCACCGGCGCACCGCTTGGGGTGCTGGTGGCCGGACCTGACCGGTTCGGGGATGTCGGTGCGAAACACGGCAAGGACAGCGCCGACAAGGTGCTTGCGCGCTGCGGTTTTCTGCTGCGCCTGCTGACCCGGCCCACCGATATCGTGACCCGTTCCAGCGCCGAGGAATTCGCCGTGCTGCTGCCGCATACCAACCTTGCGCAGGCGGTGTCAGCGGCGGAACGGATGAGAAAGGTTTTTGAAAAGGACGTAACCGAACCGCCCGGCGTGCCGGTCACCGTGAGCTTCGGCGTTGCCGAATTGCAAAGCGGCGAGGACCTCGATGCCTTCCTCGGCCGCGCCGGGAAGGCGTTGCGCCAGGCATGGGACGGCGGCCATAACCAGGTGGTCGCCTC
Source organism: uncultured beta proteobacterium (assembly GCA_903859155.1). Lineage (GTDB taxonomy): Bacteria > Pseudomonadota > Gammaproteobacteria > Burkholderiales > SG8-39 > 2-02-FULL-62-17. Next base: position 14,852 of record CAIOLO010000134.1, on the reverse strand, counting down.
CAGCTGAAAGCGGCAGCCGGCGCGGTGCCCGCAGGCGCCGTCGACCGGTTGGGTTGCGCCTGCTACTGGAAGAGTTCGGCGCGTTTGAGCAGCGCCTCCAGACCGGGTTCTTTCGGATTGCGCGGTTTGCCCGGATGGATGATGGACACCTGGCAGCTCTCGGCGGCCTCCACCAGTTGTGCATAGGTTCCGGCCTCGACATTGGCGATATACGCCTGCTTGTTCTCGTTGTAGGCGAACATTTTGTCGTTGAGCTGGGTGCACTCGTTGCAGGTGGAGCATCGCGGCGTCTCGATATAGGCGTCGTCTGGCGATTTTTCGGGCTCTGCTTCGACCGGTGCCGGTGCTGGTGCTTTTGCGCTCGCGGGTGCTGCGGTTGCAGGAGGGACAGCAGCGGCGCTCGCTGCGGGAGCCGCGGCAGCAGGAGCCGGCGCCGGCGCCGCTACGGCTGAGGCTTGCGGGTGCGACTCGACTTCCTGATGCATGCGCTCCTCCCAGGCCTTCTTCTCGCGTGCGAGCAGTGTTTCGGCGTGTGAGTTGTGCACTCCGCCCAGTTCCTGCAGGCTGTGCCACATTTCGCGGCAGCGGCGCGCTTCACGGATCAGGCGGTCATCGACGATCACTTTCTGCAGCGAATTGTCGGCGTCGACCATCAGCAGGCAGGGCACCTTTTCCGGCAGACCGCGCTTTTCGCCGGTCAGGGACTCGTCGACCGCGATCATGCTGCCGTTCCACTTTGCGCGAGGTACCCGCGCCAGGTGTTTGCTGTAGCGCCGGTCGCAGGCGAGGAAATCGACCAGCGTGAAAGCCAGGTCCTGCGACACGCTCTGGTGATCCTCGTCCTCGTAGTCAAAGGCCTGCACCGGCCAATCGAGATCGACCTGCGGATTCGCATCGAGGTAAAAGCGCGAAGCCCAGTTCGGGCCCGCGGAGGGATCGTAGGCAAAGGCCGGAAAGGCGCGCGACTCCATCGCCGCGGCCGAGGTCAGATAGGCGGACAGGCCGGAGGCCTTGCCGCTGGCACCCGAGAACACACTGAACAGTGCCGGACCGCGATACGCGAGCCCGCGCAGGATCCGGTCGCGGAAGCGCGCCAGGTTCGAGGCACTCGACTGCAGCACATACACTTCGTTCAGGCCCATGGCCATGTTGGCGATCTGCCGGCTGCGCATGCCGGAGGTGAGATTGCCCTCGCCGATCGCCGACTCTTTCAGGATATCGTCGGTCTGCAGCAACACCTTGATCGGCAGCCCCGAGGACAGGATCTCCATCAGCTGGGCGTGCTCGGCGGCTTGCAGCTTCGCGGTATTCATGCAGATAAGATAGTCGGGAAACGGGGCGAGGTCCTGCGGGTCCATTCCGTTGGCGCCGAATTGCTCGAACAGCGCGTCATGCCGTGCCTCGTTGTATTGCCCGTCGATCTCGAGTTCGGCGATCGCGATGGCCCTGGCCAGCTCGACCACGCGGGGCATGCGCTCGCGCAAGGCAACCAGCGCGGCTGCGCAGCTGTCGAAGAAGAACTCATAGGCTTTCGCGCCCTTGCCGTTGCCGCTGGCATCGGGGAGCGGAAAAAACCGCTGCGAGCCCAGCACATCGAGCAGCTGGCTTATCCGCCGCCGCCGGCTTTCCGGGAACGCGTTCTTCGGCAGCGAGGTGGAGAGCATGCGCGACATCGCTGCAAAGTCGAAGGTGTCGTCATGCGCGCTGCCGACGGATTCGCGGAGATTTTTCGCGCTGCGGCCCGCCGCGGAACTCTCGAAATCGGACCTGAGAATTTCTGCGAGCTTGAGATTCAGCTTGGCTATATTCTTGCCGAAGGCGGCAGCTTTGTGCTGCTGCACGCTGCTCCAGCCGTGGCGGATGAGGCGCGCAGGCATGGCCTCGTCGCAGTCGGTGAGCTCGCCATCGAGCTTGATGCCTTTGCGCGCGCGCTTCAGGCTGTCCTCGAGCGCTTTGTCGGTGCCGCGCCCCAGGGCGTCTGCCGCCTTGTCCCAAAGCGTTGTCAGTGTTCCACCGGCGCCGCCTGCGACCAGTTTGCGGATTTCCTGTTCGAGCCGCAGGACGTGCTTTCTCGCCCTTTCGGTCTCGCTGCCGCTCAAGCCGCTCAGCGCGGCGTCGACGAGTCCGGAAAGCGATTCGGCGAAGGGCTCCCCGGAGCCGCCGTCGGCGAGCACCAGCGGGAAGTCATAGCGAAGTTCGGTGAGCGTCCGGTAGCGGGCAAACAGTGCCGGGCGCAGGTTCAGCCCGTCGACGGCGTCCAATTGGTCGGCCGGCCGCCGGCCTGTCAGAAAAAATGCGACGTGCGCTTGTTGTGCGTCTTCCATGTTGTGGTCAGCCTGCTGTTCTGGTCAGTTGCGTGTTTCAAAGGGGGCGCGCGGCGATTGTTCCCGCAGCGCGCCGCGACTGTTCATGCGGCTTGCGCCTGCTCCGCTTCCGGCCATACGGTGAATTTGTCGAACTCCGCGTTGAGCCCGGATTTGGCCATGGCAGTGGTGCGCAGCATCCCGGAATTGCGCAGGTCCTCGTAGCAGGGAACCTCCGGGTTGCGATACAGAATCCCGACCGGGATCGGATCGATGCTCGAGGCAATATCCCGCGCCCGGCTGAGATCCGACGGATCGTGGATGATCTGGTTTTTGTAGAGCCGTGACAGGCCTTCGCTGGCCTGCAGGCCTTTCTCGTGGTTGAGGAACAGCAGCCGCTGCGGATCGTGCAGCCACGGGTCGAGCGACTTGGGCAGCCATTCGGGACAGCGCTGCACGATGCGCACGAAGGACAGCCCCCGATGGTGGAAAGCCGCCTTGACCACATCGAAAAGGACTTCGGGTACCCAGTCGACCACCTGCGCCACGAACGACACGTTCTGCACGCCCAGTGTCACCGTGAGCGGATTGAGCGCCTCGAGGTAGGAGCCGCGCGGCGTGGTGTTGCTTTTGGTGCCGATCGGCGAGGTGGGCGAGGCCTGCTTCTTGGTCAGCCCGTAGATCTGGTTGTCGTGCAGGAATACCGTGATATTCATGTTGTAGCGCAGCGCGTGGATCCAGTGCGCCGCGCCGATGCTGCAGCAGTCGCCGTCGCCGGTGTTGACGAATACATTCAGGTCGGGGCGGGACATCTTCACGCCCTCGGCCACCGGCAGCGCCCGCCCGTGGATGCCGTGGAATCCGTAGGTCTTCATGTAGTGCGGAAAGCGGCTGGAGCAGCCGATGCCCGAGACAAATACGGTCTTCTCAGGCCGCAGGCCCTCGTCGCGGCACAGCCGCTGCACCGCCGTGAGAATGGCATTGTCGCCGCAGCCGGTGCACCAGCGTGGCACGCCGCTTTGGTAATCTTCCAGGTCGAATTGCTCGTCGCACATTTGCAGCAGGCAATCGGTGGCGGACATCATGTTCATGGTTTTTGTACCTCGTCTCTGTGTATCAGTGTTTCAGCTGTTTCAGCTTCTCGTCGATGACGCGGCGCATCGTGCCCGGTTTGATTTCCTGCCCCTTGACCTCGCTCCAGCAATCCACATCCACCAGATAGCGCGAGCGCAGCAGCATCGCCAGGGCGGAATAGCGCCGGTTGGATTCGTCGATGATCGAGTCATCCGGACGGTCGCTCCAGTTGCCCTCGATGGTCATGACTTTCTTGAAGCGCTGCATCACCTCCTTGATACCCGGCGGCATGGGGTTGAGGAAGCGCAGGTGCATCGATGAAACTTTTTTGCCCTCCGCACGCAGCGCTTCGACCGATTCTTCGATCGCGCCCTTGGTGCTGCCCCAGCCGATGATCAGCAGGTCTCCCTCCGCATCGCCGAACACCGGCGGTGCCTTGAGCGTCTTTTGTAGCGCGGCCAGCTTCAGGCTGCGTGAATGCAGGGTCTGTTCGTTGATTTCCGCGTCATAGGCGACATGGCTGTCGCGATCGTGCGTGAGGCCGGTCAGTGTATGCATGCCGCCGGGCTGGCCGGGTATGAAACGCCGCGCCAGGCCGGTGGTGGGATCCCAGTCGTACGGTTTGCCCCCTTCCGGAATCGGACTCTGGTCGATCGGCGGCGCGAGCCATGATTCCTTGAATACCGGGCGCGGGAAGGGATTCTGCGAGGTCGCCAGGCCGGCGTCCGACAGAACCACGACGACCATATTGAAGGTCTCGGCGATCTTGCGCGCGGTGATTATCGAGTAGAAGCAATCTTCGATGGTGCTTGGCGCCATGACGACTTTGGGCGCATCACCGTGGCTGCCGAAAATGGCGGTCATCAGGTCGCCCTGCTCGACCTTGGTCGGCTGTCCGGTGCTCGGGCCGCCGCGCTGCACGTTGACCACCACCAGCGGGATCTCGCCCATTACCGCCAGGCCGATCCCCTCCTGCTTGAGGGAATACCCGGGACCCGAGGTGACCGTGACCGAGCATTTGCCCGCGTACGACGCGCCGATGGCGAAAGCGCATGCGGCGATCTCGTCCTCGGCCTGGTGCACGATTCCGCCGACCTTCTCGAATGCGTCGGACAGGTAGTGCGAGACCGAGGTGGCCGGCGTGATCGGATACATCGCGCAGATTTCCATTCCCGAGGCAAGCACACCCAGGGCAATTGCGGTATTGCCGTCGACCACGATCTGTGGCACGGTCGAGCGCACCCCGGGGATGCAGTATTTGAAATCGAGGTTGGCTGCGGCCCACTTGTGACCGGCCTCGAGCAGCATGACGTTCGAATCGATCACGCTCTGGTCCTTCTTGCCGAAGGTCTTGGCGATCTGGGCCACGCCCAGATTCAGATCGAGGCTGTAGATGTGACACAGCATGCCCAGGGCGAACATGTTTTTGCCGCGCCTGGCGTCGGCGACCAGCTTGCGGCACTCCTCCTCCATCGGAATCTCGTAGACCTTGTATCCGGCATCGACCAGCCGCTGGTAGGTCTCGAGATAGGAGGCGACGATCTTGTCATCCTTGTGGAAACGCCACATGCTCTCGAGCATGATGGTGCACCCCGGCTTGAGCGCCTTGTCGCGCACGCGGCCGAGCAGCACCTGCTCGTTGAACGCCACCACCATGTCGGTTTCATCGCCGCCGTTGGTGACCTGGCCCGCCCCGATGCGGATGCGGTTGCCGCTCGCCCCGGCTACGCTGCGCGCCGGCGGACGGATCTCGGCGGGAATGATTTCAGTGGTCCAGATACCGTTGCCCATCTGCGCCGCGATCGACCCGAGTGACTGACCGCATTTCTGCGCGCCTTCGCCCGAGTCGCTGATGATCTCGACGATATGTTCCTTCAGCGTGATGACCGGCGCTGTGCCCGGTGTGGTATCGGAGGTCGGTGATGTTGCCTTGCGCGCCTGGCGTGGTGCCTTCGCGGCGGATTTCTGTAGGGTGGAGGTCATGGTTTTGTGATTGCCGCTTCTATGCCTGTGTCGTTGTACTGATGGCGGCGGAATCCTGCTTGACGCGCACGCGCGCAAAGTTCCGCTCCCTGAGGTCGATTCCGAACAGCGAGTCCGTGCCGCCCTGCTTTGCGGACAGATAAGGCAGCTCCCCGTCGCGAATGCCGAGGTAGGCCTTCATGCTGCGCGCGGCCTTGCGGCCCGCGCCCATTGCCTCGATCACGGTCGCGGCGCCGGTGACGATGTCCCCGCCGGCAAACACGCCCGCCACCGAAGTGGCAAGGCTGCCGTCGGTGCCGATATAGCCCCACTTGTTGAGCTTCACCCGGGAGGTCTGGCCCATGATCGGGTTGGCGTTGGTGCCGATCGCGTAGACGATCACGTCGGCCTCGAAATCGAATTCACTGCCGGCGACGGTAACCGGGCGGCGCCTGCCCGAGTCGTCCGGTTCGCCCAGTTCCATGCGCACGCAGCGCATGCCGCGCACGTTGCCCTTGCCGTCATCGAGGACTGCCACCGGATTGCACAGCCAGTGGAATTCGACGCCCTCCTGCTCGGCGTGATGCACTTCCTCGATACGTGCCGGCGCCTCGGTGCGCGAGCGGCGGTAGATGCAGTAGACCTTTTCGGCACCCAGGCGCAGCGACACGCGCATCGCATCCATCGCCGTGTTGCCGGCGCCGACCACGGCGACCCGTCGGCCTATAGGCAGCGGCGTGTCGAAGTTCGGGAATTCCTTGGCGTTCATCAGGTTGCAGCGCGTCAGCAGTTCGTTCGCCGAGAGCACGCCGTTGAGCGAATCGCCGGGAATGTTGAGCATCGTCGGGTATCCCGCACCCACGCCTATGAACACCGCGTGGTAGCCCAGTTCGTCGATCATCTGCTCGATCGTGAACAACCGGCCCACCAGCGTGTTGCACTCGAACTTGACGCCGAATTTCTTCAGGTTGCTGATCTCCGCGTCGATTACCGTATTGGGCAGGCGGAAATCCGGTATGCCGTAGCGCAGGACGCCGCCGGGCTGGTGGAAGGCCTCGTAGACAGTGACGTCGCAGCCGGCCTTGGCCATGTCTGCGGCGCAGGCCATGCCGGCCGGCCCCGAGCCGACGATACCGACCTTGAAGCGGTTCGGTTCGATGTAGGGGATGTTGACCCAGCCTTCCTTGATCGCGGTATCGCCGACGAAACGCTCCAGTCGGCCGATGGCCACCGCTTCGAGCGATTCTCCGACGGTGCATACGCCTTCGCACTGGTTCTCCTGCGGACAGACGCGGCCGCAGATGGCCGGCAAAAGATTCGTGCCGGTGAGCACGTCGTAGGCGCCGCGCAGATTCTTGTCGCCGATCTTCTTGATGAATCCGGGGATGTCGATGCCGACCGGGCAGCCGGCGACGCAGGGCTGGTCAGGGCAGAGCAGGCAGCGCTCGGCTTCGCGCGATGCATCCTCCAGGCTGTAGCCGCAGGCGACTTCCTCGAAATTTTTCGCCCGCACCTGGGGATCCTGCTCGCGCATCGGCGTGCGGTCTTGCGGGATAGTACGTATCGTTTTCTTTTTTGTGGCCATCGAATTACTCTCAATTGGCTAAGCAAAGGTCAGATCGGCGCGCGCCGTGGGGCGCGATCGCCAGGCAGCGTGCATCGGGGCGTTCTAGCCTCCAGGCACTTCTTCGAAAGGATCCGGCAGCTCGAGCAGGTCTTTCTGCACGCCCTTTCCGGGCAGCATTCCGTCGAGCGCGCTCGGACCCACCTGCTTGGTCATGCGGCAGCTCTCGGACCAGCGCTCGGAGGCCATTTTTTCAACCTTGGTGTAGCGCTGCAGGCGCAACATCAGGTCGTCGAAGTCGAGCTGATGGCCGTCGAAGTCGGGCCCGTCGACGCAGGCAAACTTGACCTCGTTGCCCACCTTGACCCGGCATCCGCCGCACATTCCGGTACCGTCGACCATGATCGGGTTGACGCTCACCATGGTCTTGATCTTGTGCGGCCGCGTCGCTTCGGCGCAGGCCTTCATCATTACCGGCGGGCCGATCGCAACGACCTCGTCGATATTGCTGTGGCCCTCGAGGGCGACCTGGATGCCGTCGGTGATCAGGCCCTTCATCCCCGCCGAACCGTCGTTGGTGCAGAGGATGAGCTGGTCGCAGGCATCTCTGAACTTGTCTTCCCAGAAGACCAGATCCTTGTTGCGGAAGCCGAGCACTGCTATCACATACGCGCCGGCCTCCTTGAAGGCGCGCGCCTGGGGGAATATCGGGGCAACGCCCAGGCCGCCGCCCACGCACATCACCTTCTTCGCGTGGCTGATCGGGCTGGGAATACCCATCGGTCCGACCAGGCCATAGAGGCTGGTGCCGACCTGGCACTCTTGCTGCATCTGCCGGGTTGTCTTGCCCACCGCCTGGATGACCAGTGTGATGGTTCCGTTGACGCGGTCGTAATCGGCGATGGTCAATGGGATTCTCTCGCCATGCTCGTTCAGCATGACGATGACAAACTGGCCGGCCTTGGCGGCTTTCGCCATCAGCGGATGGCGAACCTCCAGCAGATAGGTAACTTCTGAGAAATCTTCTCGCCTGACGATCTCGAAATTGGACATCGTTTTCACACCCTTGCATCGGCCCGCGCACGGGCAATCTGGGGAACGCGGCAACGCCATTCCAGCGGCTGCCGAACACTGCTTTTGAAGCATAACTTCCGTGGTGGGAATATGAACAGACTTGCGTGCCGGCGCGTTTGATCTGGGTCAACTGCAAATGGAAAACCCGCTCGGATGAGCTCCGTGCAGGAACAATGACACACGTCGGCGCGCCGGATCAGCCGAGCATGGCGATTCCCTGAACTTCAACCAGCATATCGGGCCGGGCCAGACCGTCGCAGGTGATCAGCGCGCTGGCGGGGAAGTTTTCCCGGAATGTTTCCAGACGGATGTCGGTGAACTGCTTGCCGTAGCGCGAGTCGGTGATGAAGACGGTCATGGTGACGAGGTCTTTCAAGGACGCCCCGGCCTGCCTGAGCGTGGCCTCGAGATTCATGAACGTCTGCCGCGTCTGCGCCCCGAAGTCCCCCGCCAGGGACCTGCCGCTGTCGTCGACGAATCCGCCGTGGCCCGCGACGAAAATCATTTTGCCGCCGTTCACAATGACCGCGGGTGAAAACGCCCGCGCCTTCTCCCAGGTTCCTTCGACATAGCTCTTTTGCATGGTGGCTTCCCCTTGGTTTAGATTTGCAGAGCCAAGAATAGAGGAGGTTCCGCCGGTTTGCATGCAAAACCGTGGTAGGCCCCCGCTGCTTTGATGCATACTTGCCGCAGCAAGCTTGAAAAATTTCGTAGCGAGGACTTCATGGCCGAAAAAATAAAAGTTCACGATCCGCGCGGCTATCCGCCCAAGGTCACCGGCAAGCGCCTCGCGCCGCGCCTGGAGAACATGGATGGCAAGAACATCTTCCTGGTGGATTGCCTGTTCGACAATTCCGAAGCGTTCATGAACGAGTTGCGCGACTGGTTCGCCAGGCATCTGCCGGCGGTCAAAACCACCATCATCAAGCCGCGCCAGAGCTGGGTGGACGACCCGGAGATGCGTGCCAAGGTTGTCGCCAGCGGAGACGCCGCGATACTCGGCGTAGGTTTATGAAGCACCTGTTCCCCGACGGTCGTCGGGCTTGCCATGTCGCTGGAAGAGGCCGGGATTCCCACCATTGCGGTGCACACCCATGTGTTCGCCCGCTTGGCGAAGGCCACCGCACTTGCCAACGGCATGCCCACCACGCGTCAGGCCTACGTGCCGCAACCCGTGGTGGACCGCTCCGCTGCCGATTTGCGCGCCTATATCGAGGGGATTGACCCGGTTTCCAAACGCCCGTTCATGCAGGAGGTGATCGAGGGCTTGTCAGGACCGTTGAGCGGCGAAGATCTGAAGGGCATGTCCTTCGATCGTTCACGCCAGCGCCTGCTCGAACCGGACACCGAGGAAAATCTGCGCCAGTTCTTCATCGACAATTACTTTACCGACTACCTGCCGATCATCCTGCCTACCGAAGAACGGGTCACAGCGATGTTGAAGGGCACCAGCCACGCGCCGGACAAGGTGGTGGGGCGTCTGCGGCCCGCGGAGTTTCGCGAGTTCTGGGAGTTGACGGTCGAAAAGGTGGCGGTCAATGCGGTGATGGCGGGCGCGCGGCCCGAGTACCTGCCGGTGATCCTCGCGATGGCCTCCACCGGCATGACCGCTCGTTCCAGCAGCACCACATCTTTTTCCGGCATCGGCGTGGTGAATGGTCCGATCCGAAACGAAATCGGCATGAACGCCGGCATCGGGGCGATGGGGCCGTTCAACCACGCCAACGCGACCATCGGCCGCGCGTGGAATCTGTTGTCGCAGAATCTGCAGGGGGGGTCGACGCCCGGCGAAAGCTACATGGGAACACTGGGCAACTGGTACAACTACAGCGCAACTTTCCCCGAGAACGAGGAAAAAAGCCCCTGGGAGCCTTTGCATACGCGCTATGGTTTCAGCAAGAACGACAGTGCGGTGTCGGTGTTTCGAGGCGGGCGTTATACCCAGGCCGGCTTCGGGCCGCGCGAGACCTGGAAGGAAAAATTCAAGCGCGTGTTTGCTGCCTGCGCTCCGCGGCAATCGCCGCTGCTGGTGATGGACCCGATCGTCGCGCGCCTGTTCACCGACCTGGGATTCACCAGCAAGGAAAAGCTGATCGACTGGATCGCGGAGAACGCCACCTTGCCGGCGCGCGAGTACTGGGACGATCAATGGGTGCAGACGCTGCTGCTGCCGCACGCGGTCGCCGGAGTTGAGCCGTATGCGACCAACCTCAAGGCGGCCCCGGATGATCTGCTGAAGATGTTCAGCGCCGACGAAATCAACATTGTCGTCACCGGCGGGGAAACCCAGGGAGCCTGGAAAATCTATGAAGGCACCCGCAACAACAAGGGGACCGTCTCCATCGACGCCTGGCGCTAAGGCAGCGGCAGGCGGCACCAGCTCTCGAATCGAGGCGTCAATCCGGGACCTGCGGCCGGCTTGACCACTGCGGCAAATCAGCCGGCGCGGGTTTCTTCCCGCAGCCAGTTGAGGCGGCGCAGCACTTCCCGGTCGGTAAAGTAGAACAGGCGCGCCGTGCCGCTTGTCCGGTGGCTTGCCCAGGTCCAGTGCGGCACGGTGAACACGTCGTTCTTCTGCCAGTGCAGGGTGCGGCCGCCGATCTCGGAACTGCCCTCGCCTTCGACCACCGCAAACACCGCATTGGCGCTGGAACGCAAGGTGGTGGTTGTCCGGTTTCTTGCCAGTTGCCAGACATAACAATCCAGTGTCGGGATCGCCGCTTCTCCGGTGGTCGGATCGACATAACGAACACGGCGCGAGCCGTCGATCATCTCCGGCGCTTGTTCGAGCGCGGCCACGGTGCGCGTCCAGGGATAGCGGAACATCGGCGAATAGGCATTGCGCGGCGCGCTGGTGTCGGGCAGCAGGCCGGCATTGGCAAAGGCGTTGTCTTCGATATGCCAGAGCGCCTTGCGCTCGGCCGAGGCCTGGCCGCGCTCGGAAAATACCGCGCCCATCGAGGCGGTCAGCGGCAGGTCCAGCGCATCCAGCCAGATGCAGCGCGTGGCGCTGTCGTTGCGGTGCTCGTGCCAGCACCAATTGGGCGTCAAGATCAGGTCGCCGGGCAGCATGTCGCAGTGCTGCCCGTCGACGACCGTCGCCGCGCCCTCGCCCTCGAGCACGAAGCGCATCGCCGAAGGCGAATGACGGTGCACTGGCGCGCGCTCGCCGGGATTGAGAATCTGCAGTCCGGCAAACAGGTTGGTCGTGGCAAAGGGCTTTCCGTCGAATGCCGGGTTGGAGAGCATCAGCACGCGGCGCTCCGATTTGTCCATGGGGATGTCCCTCCCGGCGCGATCGATGTACGGCAGCATCTCGGCCCAGCGCCAGTGCATGGCGGTGTCGGCTACCTGCGGCTCCGCCGTCAACAGTTTGTCATAACGATCCCATAACGGCTGCAGATTGGCCCTGGCCAGGATCTGTTCGAAAGTTTCCGCGGACTCGGTGCGTACAGTTGCTGTCGTCATTGGTTCACCATGGTTTGGTTTGGGTGGTTCGAGAGTGTAGGATTGCGCTCCGCCGGGCGGCTGCGCCTGGATTTTAGTCAATTCAGTCTTTGCTGGCACAAACGAAAATCCGTCAGGAATCGAGGGAGACCATTGTGAAAAAAACCAGAGTGATTATCGCAGGTGCCGGGATCGGCGGCCTCACCGCTGCGGCGTGCCTTTTGAAAAAAGGTTTCGAGGTGCGGGTGCTCGAGCAGGCGCCCAAACTGGGCGAAGTCGGTGCCGGCATACAGCAAAGCGCCAACGCCGTGAAGGTGCTCTACGACCTGGGCTTGCGCGAGGCGCTGGAGAAAGTGGCCGTCAGGCCGCGCGATTACGAGTTCCGGCGCTACGACACCGCCGAGTTGCTGCACAAGATCCCGTTTGCCGGCGCGCACGAGCAGGCCCATGGCGCGCCTTACTATCACATTCATCGCGCCGACATTCACCGCATCCTGGCAGACGCGGTGCGGGCCCTGAACCCCGATGCCATCACCCTGGGTGCGCGGGTGACCGGCTACACCGAGGGCGCCTCCGGCGTCCAGGTGCAGCTGGCCGGCGGCGCCAGCTGGGATGGAGATCTGCTGATCGGTGCCGATGGCATCAAGTCGGCAATACGCTCGCAGATCGTCGGCGAGACCCCGGTGAGTTACACCGGTTATGTGGCCTGGCGGCTGATTGTCCCGAGGAGCCGCCTCCCCGCCGACATCATGGAGCGCGTGGGCGTGGTCTGGTGCGGGCCGAAAAATCATGCGGTGGTCTACTGGCTGTGCTCGGGCGAGGTGCTCAATTTCGTCGGCATACCCGAGCGCGCTGCGTGGGAAGAAGAGTCATGGACGCAGCGGCGGCCCTGGGAAGAACTCAAGGCGGATTACGCCGGATGGCACCCGAAGGTCCAGGCGATCCTGGACGCGGCCGACCGCAACGAGTGCTACCGCTGGGCGCTCAACAACCGCAAGCCGGTGTTCAACTGGTCCACCCGGCGCGCCACGCTGCTCGGCGATGCGGCCCACCCCACGCTGCCGTTCCTGGCGCAGGGCGCGGTCATGGCGATCGAGGACGCGGCGGTGCTCGCGCGAGCCCTTGAGGGCAGCGCGACGGTATCCGATGCCATCGAGCTGTACCAGCGCAACCGCGTTGCGCGCACCGCGCGCATCGTCGAGGAATCCACCGAACACGGCGGGCTCTACCACATCGTCGATGCCGAGGAAATGAAGCGCGCGTTCATCGAGCGCAATCCGGCCAAGGAGCGCGCCGAATGGCTCTACAACTATGATCCGCTGACGGTGCCGCTCAAATAAGAACGGGCAGGATCAGCTGCCGCGGCGCAGTGTGCGGTCGGCGCGCGTGCCGTGGCTTTCGTTGATCCACAGATACAGCGTCGGCAGTACGATCAGCGTGAGGAAGGTCGCCGAGATCAGGCCGCCGATGACGACGACCGCTAGCGGCTTCTGCGTCTCCGAGCCGATGGCCGAGGAGAGTGCCATCGGCAGCAATCCCAGCATCGCCAGGAGCGCGGTCATCAGCACCGTGCGCAACCGCTCCAGCGAACCCTTGCGCACCGCCTCGAGGAGGGTTTCGCCGCGCTCTCGCAGCTGGCCGAAATAGGAAAGCATCACCACGCCGTTGAGCACCGCCTGCCCGAACAGGGCGATGAAGCCGATGGCCGCCGATACCGACAGCGGAATCCCGGTGATGAGCAGCGCAAAAATGCCGCCGATCATCGCAAACGGAATATTGGCGATGATAAGCAGCGCGCTTTTCAGCGAACCGAATGCGTTGAACAGGAACAGGAAGATGATCAGGATGGACAGCGGCACCACCCAGGCAAGGCGTGCCATTGCCCGCTCCTGATTTTCAAACTCGCCCGCCCAGGCCATGGTGTAGCCCTGCTCCATCTTGACAGTTTTGTCGACGCGCGCGCGCATGTCGGCGACGACACTGCCCATGTCGCGATCGCGAATGAAAACACCCACGGAAAGTACCCGCCTGCCGTTTTCCCGCGCGATGTTCATCGCGCCGCTGGCCAGCTGGAAAGACGCCACTTCAGAGAGTGGAATGAAGGCGCCATTGGGTGTGGCGATGGTGATGTCCGAGATATGCGCCAGGTCGCGCGCGGCGTCGCCCAGCCGGATATTGATCGGGAAGCGCCGCTCCCCGTCCCATAAAAAGGTTGTCGTCTTGCCCGCCAGCGCGGTCTGGATGGTGTCCTGGATGTCCCCTACCCGCAATCCGTAGCGCGCAGCCCGCGCCCGGTCGATGACGACGCGGAACTGGGGAAGCTGTCCATCGCGGTCGATGAAGGCGCGCGTGACACCCTGCACGCCGCGGATTTCGTTCAGCACCTGCGTGCCATAGTCGTGAATCTTGTCCAGGTCGTCGCCGGTAATCTTGATCACGATCTGCCCGTCCACCTGGGAAATGCTCTCCAGCACGTTGTCGCGGATCGGCTGCGAAAATGAAACCTGGATACCGGGCAGCGCCTGGACCGCCTGATCGAGTTCGGTGAGGACCTGACCCTTGCTGATCTTGCGCTTCCATTCCTCTTCCGGATAGAGGTCCACCAGCAGCTCGATCTGGCTGGCAATCTTGGGATCGGTTCCGTCTTCAGGACGCCCCAGCTTGGAGTAGACCGAGCGCACCTCGGGCACCGAACGCAGCACGTCACGGAGCCGTTGCGCCATCTTCTGTGCCGCGGAGATGCTGACGCTCGATTCCATCGCCACATTGACCCAGATGGAACCTTCGTTGAGTTCGGGCAGAAATTCGCTGCCCAGTTTGGGCACCACCGCCAGGCTGGCGGCGAGGGCGATCCCTGCGATGCCCAGCACCGGAAAGCGGTGGGTGAGCGCCCAGGAGAGCACCGGCTCATAAAGAGACTTCAAAGTCAGCATGAGCCGGTTGTCGCCATGGGGCAGCTTGCCTCGCAGCAGCCACAGGCAAAGGAAGGGCACCACCGTCAGCGAGAGGACCAGCGCTCCGACCAGGGCGGAGGTCACCGACCAGGCCATCGGGGCGAAGATCCTGCCCTCGTGTCGCTGCAGCGTGAAAATGGGGATGTGCGCCGATATGATGATCAGCATGGAAAACAGCGTCGGCCGGCCCACCTCGATGGTTGCATTCATCACCGCCGACAGGCGGCTGCGCCGGTCCACATGATCGCTGAGAGCGCTCAGCCGCGAGAATATATGCTCGACGATGATCACCGCGCCGTCGACGATGATGCCGAAATCCATTGCGCCAAGGGACAAAAGATTCGCCGGAATGCCCACGAGCTGCAAGCCGATGAAGGTGGCAAGCAGCGCCAGCGGGATGACCGCGGCAACGATGGCCGCCGCCCGCAGGTTTGCCAGGAACAGGTAGAGCACCATGCAGACCAGCAGCGCGCC
>CAIOLO010000133.1 GCA_903859155.1 uncultured beta proteobacterium | reverse complement strand
TTCATCCCGGGAAACCTCGCGGTGATATCGCATAGCGGAGGAGTGCTCGGCTCGATACTCGGACGCGGTCACGTGCGCGGCATCGGCTTCTCCAAGCTCGTCGGGCTCGGCAATGAGTGCGACATCACGGTGGGTGAATTGGTTGATCTGCTCGTCGACGACCCTGTGACCTCCGCGATTCTTCTTTTCCTCGAGACCGTGCGCGATCCCGATACCCTGGCAAAGGCGGCGCGCCGTGCCTTCGAAGCGGGTAAGCCGGTGATCGCCTACATGCTCGGCCGCTCGGCTATTGGACGCAAGCTCGCGCACTCGCACACCGGCGCAATGGCCGGGTCGCGGGAGTGCATCGATGCGTACTTGCGTCACAACGGCATCCTGCGCGTGTCGGCAATGGAAACACTGCTCGAGCTCCCGACATTTGTCAGGGGACATAAACCGGCCAGTCGAGCGCGCGTGGCGGCCCTTACGGGTTCCGGGGGCACCGCTGCTACCGTGGTGGATCGACTGGGCGAGTTGGGAATCGATGTTGTGCCACCCTCGCCGGAGGTGATCGCGCGCCTGGCGGCGGAGGGCATCACGATATCGGATGCACTCCTCACGGATACCACGATGGGTTCCGCACGCACGGGTTTCCAGACGATACTCTCGGCGCTGATGACCTCGGATCACTGCGATGCGGTCCTGGCCGTAGCGAGTCCGCGTGCGTACTACGATCCAACGCAAGTCGTGAACCCCATTGTCGATGTCCAGCCGCGTGGCAAGCCGCTGGCTGTATTCATAGGGCCGCCCGCCGAAGCGGCACATCGCCTGCTGGAAAAAGCCGGCATCGCCAGTTTCCGCGCGCCAGAGACTTGTGCCGACGCGATCCGGGCGTATTGCGACTGGCGAGCACCTGCAACGGCCGTTGCAGTCGATGGTCAGTCCGTCGCGCGGGTCGAGACGATGCTGACCGCGCGTGGCGACAAATCGATGAACGAGGAAGAAGCCTATGCGGTATTCAGGGCACTCGGGATTCCTTGCGCTGCCTCGCAGGTATTGCGTGATCCGGCGCTGCCATGCACGCTCGCTTATCCTGTGGCCGCGAAGATCCTCTCCGCCGACATCACGCACAAGACCGACGTCGGCGGTGTGGCTCTCGGAATAACAGGGCCCGAGGCATTGCGAATCGCCGCAACCGGGCTCATTGAGCAAGTTCGCACTGCCCGACCCGATGCATGTATCGATGGCGTGCTGGTGCAGTCGATGGAACAGGGCCTGGCCGAGGCGATCCTCGGGTTCAAGCACGACCCTGTCGTCGGCCCTATCGTCGTGCTCGGTGCCGGCGGGATACTTACCGAAATCTATCGCGACTACGCAGTGCGCCTCGCCCCCGTGAGCGTCGCGGATGCGCGCGAAATGATCGCCGAGGTCCGGGGCCTGGTGCGGATTCGTGGCTTCCGCGGTGCGCCTCCCGGGGACGCGGACAGCCTTGCCCACGCTGTCCATGCGATGTCGCTATTGGCGTGCCTGCCCAATCTGCCGGTTGCGGAGGCGGAGATCAATCCTCTCATCATCAAGGAGCAAGGTGTCGTGGCCGTCGACGGGCTGCTTATTCTGCGCGGGACAACAGGACGATAGGCAGCAGCTGGCCGATGCCCGCCCGCGCTGCATTTGGGCTCCCTGACTGACTACTCGGGCTCGATGTTGGCGCGTTTGATCACCTCGGACAGGTCCGCCGCCTCCCAGTGACACCTTGATTTCTATTGCGACGTTTTCACCACATTCGGCCCCGTCCGGTACTTCTCTATGGTCTCCATATTCAGCTCTATTCCGAGTCCCGGACCCGTAGGTGGATAAATATAGCCACCCTTTAATATGGGTAGGCTTACGATCACATCGTCTTTAATTGCCGGGCCAAGCTCATATCCACCGTGGCTGGCCGCCAGCCCGGCACCCAAGCCGTGTTCAATCCCTGAGGATGTCATCCAATCCGTGGAACAGGCAAAATGCACCAGTGCCGTAATCTGGATACCCAAGCCAATCTTTTCGCCGATGACCAGCGGTTTGCCCGCAGCCCTGGCTATAGTTGCCCACATTTTGGACCTCAACAGACCGCCAGCCTTGGGAACCTTTAGCAAGAAGGCATCGGCGGCTTCCAGCTTTATGAGCTGAATCAGTTCTGCCGTCCCACAGGCAGACTCATCGGCCATGACTGGGATATGAATATGACGGCGCAGTGTGGCCAATGCCTCGATATCCCAGTATGCGGTAGGTTGCTCGACAAACTGGATGTCATACTTCTCGACTGCGGTTAGAAAACGCAGCGCTTGATGATAGTTCCACGCCGCGTTGGCATCCATGCCAATTTTTATGTCGCTGCCCACAGTGCTCCTCACGGCTTCCACAATTCCCAGGTCTTGCTCAGGCGTGCTGAGCCCGACCTTCAGTTTGAGAGCGCGATAGCCCGCTTTAATCGCACCCTGCGCCTCCCGCACTATCTCATCGCAGCTTCCTGCTGACAGCACCCAGTGCACAGGGATCTTCTCCGCGGAAAGCCCACCCAGGTACTGGTACACAGGAATCTTCAAGGCCTTACCCACAATATCGTGCAGCGCCATGTCGATGGCCGCCTTTGCCAGGTAGTTGCCCCGTGAGCATTTCTCCATGGCACTCACAATCTTGTCTATGTTGAAAGGGTTCTCTCCGAGGATAAGCGGCGCAAAATACTCGGTAATGACCTCAATTATTGAAGGCACCGTATCCGGCATATAAGAAAGACTGGTGATTCCTCCCGACTCTCCTATTCCGACGATTCCCTCATCGGTATGAAGCTGAACAATGACGATCGGGACCAGCTTGGGCACTTCCCCGAAACCCATTCTGCGTTTCTTCTGTACCGGTGTATCCCCCTGGCAGGCGTGTCTTAACGGGTACTTAAGCGGACTGCACTCAATTTTGGTGATTTTCATGATCCACTCCCTTGATTGATGGTATTCGGAAGGCACAACCAAATGAATACGTTTCGCAGCCGCCCCCACCGGAAAAGAGATGATCTTCTTCTGGCAGTAAGCTGAAATGTTGATTTAGATCAAACGAGGCGCGGGCCACTTGATGTCGTGTGCGGTGACGCTGCAAGGCCCAACAGTCCCTCAATGGAATTCTCTTCAAAACAATCATCTGGAAGGAATATCCTGAGAGGGGTAAATTGCTCGTTTCTTGGGAGGCTCCGATGGCCGCAACGACGACAGCGAAATCCGCATCCATGGTCAAAGCGATAACCAGAGCCCCCGCGGTCGGGCGGCCCAAACGGCCCTTTGCCATCGACGTTCACGCCCATATGAGCGACCCGGTGGTCGGCAAATTCATCCGTGAGACGGCCGGCCGTACCGGCGGCGGATTCGTCACGACATCGGGCGTCAGCAAGGCAATGATCGCCGCGCAGAAGCGCCACATGGACTATGTCCGCGAACGCCAGCGCAATATGCCCTTGAGGCTGCGTGAACTGGATGCGATGGGAATCGACATGCAGGTCATCTCGTCGAGCCCCACTGCTGGCTGCTACTGGGCCGAGGGCAAGACCGGGCTCGAGATGGCGGCGCACAACAATGACCTGGTCGCCGAAACGGTCGCCAAATACCCGGACCGCTTCGTCGGCGTCGGCACGGTCCCCATGCAAGATGCCACCCTCGCGATCAAGGAACTGCGCCGCTGCGTGCTCAATCTCGACCTGCGCGGCATTATCATCGGTTCGGTAGTCGAGAATGTTGAACTTGGCGACAAGAAATTATGGAAGTTCTGGAAGGAACTCGAAACGCTTGGCGTGCCCTGTTACATCCATCCCGACGGCTTCACCCACCCTCAGCGCCTCGGGAAATATTACATGTGGAACACCATCGCCCAGCCGCTGGAAGAAGCGCTCGCCATGTCCTCCTTCATTTATGAAGGCGTGATGGATGCATTTCCCAAGCTGAAGATTCTGATCTGCCACGGCGGCGGCTATCTGCCGTTCTATAACGGCCGCGCCGACATCGGCTACATCGCGCGGCCGGAAACCCGTGGCAAAGCAACGCGCAAACCTTCCGACTACTTCAAGCGTTTTTACTACGACACCGTCTTCTACGACGACAAAATGCTCGAATTCCTGGTCGAGCGGGTCGGCGACAGCAAAATCATGATGGGAACCGATTTTCCCCATTTCGCGCAAAAGTGGAATGGTGCGGATTTCATTGCCAAGGCGCCAGGCTTGTCCCAGCAGACCAAGGAACGAATCCTGTCGAAAAATGCCGCCAAACTGTTCGGCATTCGGCTTTAAGTTTCGGGCCGCTGGCATGAAACCCGAGTGACGGAGGCGCACCGGTCGCGTGATACAATCCTCGCATCTGCGCGGTTGCTGGCCGCGTCCAGCCAAGCAGTTCAGATCATCCCCGCAAGATCAGAAAAATGAAACTTATAGGTAGTGACGCCAGTCCTTTTGCCCGCAAGGTGCGCATTGTGCTCGCAGAGAAGAAGATGGAGTACGAGTTCGAGGCGCTGGATCCCTGGGGCGATAAATCTGGAATCTGGCACAGCAACCCCCTCGGGCAGGTGCCGGTACTACTACTTGAGGATGGCAAGCCGATATTCGATTCCCGCGTCATTGTCGAGTTTCTGGACAACGCATCTCCGCGCGGAAAACTCATCCCCACCGACAACCGCGAACGCATCGAAGTGCGCCGCTGGGAAGCGCTGGCCGACGGCGTACTCGATGCCGGCGTGCTGGTAAGGCGCGAGCGCGCCCGTCCAGCCAAGGAGCGTAGCAACGCGTGGATAGACCGCCAGCAGAAAAAAGTGGCGGCCGGCCTGAGCATGATGGCGCAGGACCTCGCTGAAAACCCCTGGTGCGCCGGCAATGGCTACACGCTGGCGGACATTTCCGTGGGCGTCTGCCTGGGTTGGCTGGCCTTCCGCTTCCCTGAGTTGTCCTGGCGTGAATCGAAGCCCAACCTGGCGCGACTGATGGTGAAGCTCGAAGAGCGCCCCTCCTTCGCCGATACCCTGCCAAAAGAATAAATCCGCAATACGCCGGATAAGGACCGCAGTACGACGGCGAGCCGTTCAACACCCGGACATCAAACCCGGGCAGGCATCGCGGTCCCCTCAGCCTCTCACTGAATCACGCCGCCACCCAGGCAGACCTCGCCGGCGTAGAGCACCGCAGACTGTCCCGGCGTTATCGCCCATTGCGGGTCGTCGAACTCAAGCCGCATGGCCTGCGTCCCGATGAATGCTACGCGGCACGGCGTGTCGGCCTGCCGATAACGCGTTTTCGCGGAGTATGCCCCTGCCACTGCCGGCGCGGTAGCGCTCACCCAGGAGAGATCCGCAGCGCCAAGTTCATGCCGGTGCAGCAACGGATGGTCGTGCCCCTGGACGACCAGCAGTTCGTTCTTCGCCAGGTCCTTCGCGGCCACATACCAGGCATCCTCGGTGCCACCCTTCATCCCGCCCACGCCTATGCCCTTCCTCTGCCCGATGGTGTAGAAGGCCAGGCCGATATGCTCGCCTACCCGCCGGCCTTCGGGCGTACGCATCGGGCCGGGCTGTTTCGGCAGATAGCGGTTGAGAAACTCCCGGAACGGCCGCTCGCCGATGAAACAAATCCCGGTGGAGTCCTTTTTCGCATGCACCGGCAGGCCGGCCTCCTCGGCAATCCTGCGCACCTCGGTTTTCTTCAATTCGGCAAGGGGGAAAAGCACGCGCGCGAGCTGCGCCTGGTTCAGGCGGTGCAGAAAATAGCTCTGGTCCTTGGTGCGGTCGGCGGCGCGCAGCAATTCGAAGCCCGCCGCAGTTTCGCGCACGCCGGCGTAGTGGCCGGTGGCAATGCGCCGCGCGCCCATGGCGAGCGCATGCTCGAGAAACGCCTTGAATTTTATCTCCGCATTGCACAGGATGTCCGGATTGGGGGTGCGGCCGGCGGAATACTCGGCGAGAAAACCCGCAAACACCCGCTCCCGGTACTCCGCCGCGAAATTGACCACCTCCAGATCGATGCCGATGACATCGGCCACCGAGGCGCAATCGACCAGGTCCACGCGGGTCGAACAATATTCATCATCGTCGTCATCTTCCCAGTTCTTCATGAACAGACCGACGACCTCGTAGCCCGCGCGCTTGAGCAGCAGGGCCGACACGGCCGAATCCACCCCGCCTGACAGGCCGACAACAATGCGCTCGGCGCTCATGGAAGCTGTCTCAGGCCACTTGCGCCAGCAGTTCCAGCGGATGGCGCCTGCCCGCCAGATAATCCTCCACGCAGCGCAATACCAGCGGACTGCGCAGCCGTTCGCCATGGCTGCGCATTTCCGCGGGACTTTGCCACACGGCACGGAGGATGCCCGTATCGAGCGAGCGCCCCGGCTCGAAACCCTCGACATCGCCGCAGAAGGCAAAGCGCAGATAGGTGGTATCCGATGGCGCATGACGCCATGTGTAAATGCCAACCAGGTGGCGCGGCACGAAGTGGCAGGCCGATTCCTCCAGTGCCTCGCGTGCGCAAGCCTCGGTGAGGGTCTCGCCCGGATCCCAGTGGCCGGCCGGCTGATTGAAGACATGGATGCCGTCGGATTCCTCTTCAATGAGCAGGAACTTCCCGTCGCGCTCGATCACCGCAGCCACGGTGACATGGGGGGTCCAGATCATCTGTTCCGCCGGCGGATCAATTCGTCCATGCGCGCCGCGCCCGCCTCCTGGAAGTGCACGGGAGTGTGAAAATCCGGCCGTCCGATGCAAAACGAGATGATGTCCTTGCCCTGTCGCTGCAGGGCATTGACTTGGGCAAGCACCACGAAGGCATTCTCGGTGCCCGGGGCGGAAGTACGGCGGCTGATCGCGGGCATAAGGAGGGCTCCCGGGTTTGAAGCGGGAATTTTACCCGCTCGCAACGCCTTTACGCGCCATGGCGCCATCACCGTTGCTATCATTGCGCCAGGGAGACAACTCATGCTCGTCAATTGCGCGGCCTATCAGAACGGAAGAAAAATCGCCGACTTGAAGCCCGACGAGATCAGCGCATACGTCGGCCGCGGAGACTGCTTTGTCTGGGTGGCGCTTTCCGAGCCCGACCCCGGCGAGCTGGCGATGATGCAGCACGAATTCGACCTGCACCCGCTCGCGGTCGAGGACTCGCAGCACGGCCACCAGCGCCCCAAGATCGAGGAGTACGAGGACTCGCTGTTCGTGGTCATCCAGACCGTTGAAATCGAGGCCGATGAACTGCACCTGGGCGAAGTCGATATCTTCATCGGCGCCAATTACGCGCTCAGCGTCCGCAGCGGCGCCAAGCGCGGCTTTGCCGACGTGCGCGCGCGCTGCGAGCGCGAACCGCATCTGCTCAAGCAGGGTGCGAGTTTCGTCCTCTACGCGCTGATGGACGCCGTCGTCGACCGCTATTTCCCGGTGCTCGACGAACTGGAACAGAAACTGGAGAACATCGAGGAGCGCATGTTTGCCAATGCCTCCGGCCGCGTCAACGTCGAATCGCTGTATGACCTGAAGCAAAAACTGATGCTGCTCAAGCACGCCGTCGCCCCGCTGCTGGAGGGAACCAGCAAGCTGCACGGCGGCCGCGTGCCCAGCCTGTGCGCCGATACCCAGGAATACTTCCGCGACGTCCACGACCACTTGTCGCGCATCAACCAGTCGATTGATGCCCAGCGCGAAATGGTGACCACCGCCATTTCGGTCAACCTGTCGCTGATCACCATCGGCGAGAACGAGGTCACCAAGCGCCTGGCCGGCTACGCCGCCCTGGTCGCCGTGCCCACCATGATCGCCGGCATCTACGGGATGAATTTCCAGCACATGCCGGAACTGGGCTGGGTCTACGGCTATCCCTTCGCTCTCACGCTGATGGTGGTGCTGGACGGCTATCTTTTTTACCGCTTCCGCAGGGCGAAGTGGATTTGAAGCGGCCTTCGCATTCTCTCGATATTTTTAAACTTTTATTTTATTTCTCTATTTTCCGCAATTAATAAGCAGGCATTTCAATTCCATCATGGAATAAATATCGCGCCGGTCAAACGATAAACGCGCAATTCGGGATCGGGAAAAAATATCGTCACTGCAAATTCCGCAGCCCGGCAGGTTGGCGCGTTCAACGCAGGCAATGCCAGGCAACACCGCTCAGGAACCAGGCGCCGACAGGCCGATATCACGCGTTCATCGTATCTCCACCCCGGACGCCTTGACCAACCGCTCGTTGATGATCACGCCCTCGCTGATCTCCCTGGCGAACTCGGCCGGCGTGTTGCCGATCGGGATCAGGCCCTGCGATTTCAGGCGCTCGGCAATTTCGGGTTGGCGCAGGCCCATGGCAAGCGCGCTCTGAATCCGGCCGGCAACGGCGCCGGGCAGATTGGCCGGCCCCCAGATGCCGATGCCTCCGGGGGCTTTCTCGAATCCCGGCACCACCTCCTGGATGGTGGGGACGTCGGGCATTTCCTCCCAGCGTTTGGGCAGCATCACCGCAAGCACCCGCACCTTGCCCGATTTCACATGCGAGAGAAATGTCACCACCGGTTGC
>CAIOLO010000132.1 GCA_903859155.1 uncultured beta proteobacterium | reverse complement strand
GGGGCATATAGCTGGAACTTTAAGACCGGGGAGACAAAATGGTCGACTGAGTTCTTCCGTTTGTTTGGATTGGACGCCTCCAACAACAAAGCAAGCTACGAGACTTTCAAAGCGGCCTTGCATCCAGAGGATCTACAAAAAGCTGAAATGGAGATAGCAGAAGCAATCCGTGATCGCAAGTCGTTTGTCCAAGAGTATCGAGTGGTTCTTCCCGGAGGGGGCATACGCTGGATTGCCGGTCATGGTGATCTGGTGTGCGATGACGCGGGTCAGCCGCATAGCCTGGCCGGCTTTTGCATAGACATCACAGGGCGCAAGGAGGGCGAGGAGGCGTTGCATGAATCGGAGCGCTTCGCGAGTGCGACGGTGGATGCGCTTACGGCCAACCTGGCCATCCTCGATGAGAAGGGGACCATCATCGCCGTCAACCGAAGCTGGCGACGATTCGCCCGGGACAACGAGTGCGAACTGGATCGAGTCTCCGAGGGCGTGAATTATCTGGCCGTTTGCGATGCTGCAACCGGTGCGAACGTGGCTGGCGCAGTGGAAATGGCGGCTGGCATCCGTTCGATAATATCGGGCGAGCGCGATGAATTTAAAGTGGAGCAACTCTGCGACTCTCCCACGGGGGCGCGCTGGTTCCAGTGCCGGGTAACGCGCTTCTCGGGTGAGGGTGCGGCCCGCGTCGTCGTCGTGCATGAAGACATCACCGAACGCAAGCAGGCCGATACCGAGGTGCGCAAGCTCGCGCGGGCGGTTGAACAGGGCCCGACCGCGGTCATGATCACCGACCGGAATGGCAACATCGAGTATGTGAACCCCCAGTTCGAGCAGATCACGGGCTACGCAGCTGCCGAGGTGCTCGGCGCCAACCCGCGCATCCTCAAGTCGGGGCAGACGCCGCCCCAAACCTACCGCGAGATATGGAGTGCCATTTCCGCCGGAGGCAAGTGGCGTGGCGAGTTGCGTAACCGTAAAAAGAGCGGTGAGCTGTACTGGGAGGATGCCGCCATATCGGGCCTCAGGGGCGAGGACGGGCGGGTCACGCATTTCATCGCGGTAAAGACAGACATTACTGCGAGCAAACAGGCAGCCGACGCCTTGTGGCAGGCGCGGCACCGTGAAATCGAGACCGGCTCCAGCATCCAGCGCACTTTGCTGCTGGGCGAAGTCCCCAAAGAGATAGAGGGTGCATGGCTGGCCGCGTATGCCGATGCATCGCAGGTCATCGACGGCGATTTCTACACCCTGCGCCAATACCGCCCGGGCTGCTTTGAAGTGCTGGTGGGCGACGTCATGGGCAAGGGCGTTCAGGCGGCGCTGATGGGCGCTGCGATCACCACCGCCTACAGTGACGCGCTCGCCGGTCTGCTGGTCGCCGCGGCGGGCGCGCTGCCCACGCCGGCCCAGATCGTGAATGCCATACATCAGGCGCTGACGCCGCAACTGATCGCGCTTTCCTCGTTCGCCACGCTTGCCCTGTACCGCTTCGACCTGGATGCGGGGATCCTCACTTACGTAAACGCCGGGCACACCCCCGGACTGCTCGCGCGCG
>CAIOLO010000131.1 GCA_903859155.1 uncultured beta proteobacterium | reverse complement strand
GGAACACCCTGGCCTGGTTCGCAACCCTGGTTGCCCTGGCCGATGGCCTGAACAAGGTCGGCTTCGTCAAGTGGTTTGCTGAATCGGTTGCCGCGAACATGAGCGGCTTCACGCCGTTCACCGCGATGGTCGTGCTGGTGCTGGTGTTCTATTTCACGCACTATCTTTTCGCCAGCGTCACCGCTCACGTCACGGCGCTGCTGCCCGTCATGCTTGGCGTCGGCTCGACCATCCCCGGCATGGACATGCCCCAGTTCGCGCTGCTGTTGTGCCTGACGCTGGGCATCATGGGGGTGCAGACACCCTATGCCACAGGCCCGTCGCCGGTCTATTACGGCTCGGGCTACCTGCCATCGGCCGACTACTGGCGCCTGGGTGGGATCTTCGGCCTGATCTTCATTGCAGTGCTTCTGCTGATCGGCCTTCCCTGGTTGGCGATTGTCGGCTAGCGTCGTTCAGAGTCATTGAAATCGGCAGTCCAGCGTCCGCAAGGACGCTGGCGTCAGTGAGGTTCCCTCTTTGAGCGCAGGATCGGCGGCAACTCGCCGGAAGTTCAATTCCTGGAGCCAAGTCGACGTCCTCAAGAGCCGGCTGACTGCGCTTTCCCAATAAACCCGGGATCGGGCAATTTGTCCCCGGCACCAAAGAATCCTGGAAATGGAGGGACCCAAATGTTCAAACAGATTCTCGTACCCGTAGACGGCAGCAGGACATCGAACGTTGCGATTCAGCAGGCGCTCGCGCTCGCCAAAGAACAAGGCGCAAAGGTTCGCCTGCTAACCATTTACGAGCCGGTCAAGCACAGTACCGCCGAGGGCCAAATCGACCTGACTGCCGCCATGCGCCTTGAGGGTGAGGCAATACTTGGAGACGCCGAAAAGGCAAGCGCCGGCTCTGGAGTCGAGGTGACAACCGCTCTTGTGAGCGCGGGTACTCGGCGCATCGCGGCAGCGATCGTTGAAGAGGGCGCGGCATGGGCCGCTGATCTGATCTTCATCGGCACACACGGGCGCAGTGGCTTCGAGCACCTGGTGCTAGGCAGCGTTGCAGAAGGGGTCGTCAGACGTGCAACCGTGCCGGTTCTTCTTACCCGGATCAGGGAAGGGTAATATCTTCACAGGCGGCGTACTGGCCGCATTTCGACTCCGCATTGGTGCGAATTCGCGGGCCGGTTGGTGGCCAGATGCGAATTCAAGAACTGCCAGGCCGTCGCGGCCGTCTCTACTTCACAACCAAGACCGGAATGGTTGAATGGGCAAGCACCTTGTTCGTGACGTTGCCAAGCAGCACAGCAGAGACTCCACTTCGACCATGGGAACCCATGACGATGACCTCGCATTGGAACATCTTCGCCGCGTCTATGATCGCCTCATAAGGATGATCGCTTACTGTGAATTGCCGGTCGACCCTCACGCCCTCAAGATTCACGCTGGTTGCCGCTGAAGCCAGTATCGTTTCTGCCTCGGCTTTCATTGCCTTCACGGCATGCTCTCTCTCCTCACTTCGTCCTGGCGCAGAGAATCCTTCGCTGACAGGGGACAAGTTAGGATGTTGGGCAGCGAAGAACAGCACCAGCTTTGAACCAAAATGCCTTGCCAGCTTCGCAGCTTCGGCTACCGCGGAGAATGAAAGCTTTGTGCCATCTGTGGGAACCAGAATATTCTTGTACATGATGGATGTTCTTTCCGTTGTGGGGATTGGGGAGAAATACTGCTTACCTGATCATTTCCTTGCGATTACACGGACGTTTGCGGCAGGAGCGGCTGCCACGGCTCTGAACTCGCGCAGCGACCGGCTCCCGCCCACACACACAGCGGCGGTTCAAACAGCGCCTAATGCAGAAGTCGTGCGACAGATGCCGGGAAACACTGGGCGACCAATGACTCATCGTGTTCGGCTCCTCAACTCAGGAAGTCAAGTGTATTCATTACCCCACGAAAGAAAAATTCCCGGCACCCGGTATTTTTTAGTACCGGAGAACAGGTAGTCGGAGCCGTTACAGGCGGATTTCACCGATTGCATTCGCCCATTCGCGAATCAATGCGGCCCCGTGAAATTGCGCTGAGATTGCTCAACGCCTTCTGACTTTCCGTGTAATAGATCCCCGGTCTTTGCTTCATCTGCAACACTCCTTCTGCTTACGCAGTTTCTAGTGTGTTGCATCCACCGGTTGAATCCGCATTCCAACTGCGGCCATTCGAGCCTGTCTGTTGAGTGATTCTTCACCTCTGTAAGCCGACGCTCAGAAGCCTGCTTTTTTCGTCCTGTCAGTTGCGGCTCGTGGTTGATCTGAGCCGCACGACAAGCCGCTCCAGTTCAAGTGCTTTTCCCCGCGCCGGCGTAGATTGCCTCCCCACTGGTGTTGACGGGGTGATCGGTGCTTGCGCGCAAGGTGTAAGCTGCCACCAGGGTGCTGGTTTCGATCTGTCTAGGGGAGGGCGAATCATGAAGCAGTTTCACGTTGTCGCATTGCTGGCTCTTGCGTTTTCCGTCACCAATGTGCTTGCGCAGTCGTATCCCAGCAAGCCGATCCGCTTTATCATTCCCTTTCCTCCCGGTGGCGGCACTACCATGGTGGCGCATCTCATCGGCCCGAAACTCTCCGAGATCTGGGGCCAGCCGGTGGTCGTGGAGAACCGCCCCGGCGGCAATACCGTCATCGGCCACGAAGCGCTGCTCAGATTGCCGCCCGACGGGCACGCCATTGTGATGTCGACCAGCGCCTTTGTGCTCAACTCGCTGTTCCTGCGGCTTCCCTACGACTCTGTCAAGGATTTTGCGCCGGTCACGACCCTCTACAATAGCGAGCAGGTCCTGACGATCACCCCCTCGCTGCCGGCGAACAACCTCAAGGAGTTGATAGCGCTCGCCAAGTCACACCCCGGGGCGTTCCATTACGCCACGGTCAGCGCCGGAGGAACGACCCACCTGGCCTCCGAGCTACTCAACATGATGGCGGGGATCAACACGCAGCAGGTGAATTACAAGGGGGCCGGTCCGGCCTTGACCGACCAGATGGGCGGTCATGTGCAGCTCGCCTTCACAGCCCCGGCCGCGGCTCTGAGCTACATCAAGTCCGGCAAGCTGCGGGCGATCGCCATTTCAGGCGAGAAGCGCACGCCCGCGCTGTCCGAGGTGCCGACATTCGCCGAAGCCGGCCTGCCGGGCTTCGAAGCAACGCTGTGGTTCGGGGTTCAGGTGCACGGCGGCACGCCCAAGGCAATCATAAACCGGCTCTCGGCGGACCTCGCGCGCGTGATTACCCTGCCAGACATCGGCGAAAAGATGCTGAACGAGGCGACAGACCCTTATGTCATGACTCCGGAAAAATTCGCCGCGCGCATTCAAGCCGACGCGGTGACCTACGCCCGCGTCATCAAAACCGCCAACAT
The DNA here is from genome assembly GCA_903859155.1 of uncultured beta proteobacterium. Taxonomy (GTDB): domain Bacteria; phylum Pseudomonadota; class Gammaproteobacteria; order Burkholderiales; family SG8-39; genus 2-02-FULL-62-17. The sequence continues at coordinate 11,258 of CAIOLO010000131.1, read as the reverse complement.
CAAGTTCGAATAGCGGGCATCGGATCGTTTGGCGGCGCGTCCCGATCGGCGCCAATCAGGAGACTGCAGTCCGCGCCCGCAAGCTCGAGCGCTTCCTTTGGCAGGTTTGAGCCCCTGGCATCGCCTGATATCTATTCCGGCTTGATCCCTGACGCCGTCAACAAGGCCTTGTAATCGGAGCTTTCCTTTTTGATCGCGGCGGCGAACTGTTCCGGCGTATTGCCCACAAGCTGTTGGCCAACCTGATCGAAGCGCGCGCGTACCTCAGGCAGGTTGGCCGCCTGGAGGATCGCCTTATGCAGCCGATCGACAATCGCTCGGGGCATTCTGGCGGGGCCAAAAAATGCCAGCCAGCTCGGCGTTGCCATGAAACCGGGCAATGTTTCGATGACCGCCTGCGCGTCGGGGAGGGCGCGTGAACGTTCGTCGTCCAGGACCCCCAGCAATCTGAGCTTTCCGGACTTCACGAACGGCATCGCCGAACCGGCCGCCGATATCACCACCTGCACTTCACCGGTGACAGCGGCCAGGAGCGACGGCGCGCCGCTTTTGTATGGCACATGGATCATGTTGACCTGCCCCACCCGCGTCAGCTGGTCGCCCAGCAGATGATGGCCGGTGCCGGTGCCGTTGGTTCCATAATTCACCGCGCCCGGATTGCGTCTTGCGTAATCCATCAGTTCGCGAATGTCCTTTGGCGGAAACGCAGGATTGGCCACCAGAATCACGTAGGATTTGAGCATCACCGTGATCGGGGTGAAATCGGCGAGAGGATCGTAGGGCACCGCCGCGGTCGCCGGCCGCCTGACGATCGGATCCGGGATGGTATAGAACAAGGTGTAGCCATCCGGAGCGGAACGGGCCACCGCTTCCGCGCCGATGACCCCGCCCGCACCCGGTCGAAACTCGATGACGATCGCTTGTCCGAGCGTCTCTTCCATCTTCACGGTCACCGGGCGCGCGGTGGATTCCACGCCGCTGCCCGGACCCACCCCAAGAATGAGCCGGATTGGTTTAACCGGATAGCTTTGGGCAAGCGCGTTTGGCGCGACGCACATGCCAGAGCATAAACACAGAACGGCCAGTCGGGGAATCCTCATAGGTACTCCGAAAAGATAGCGGCCATCGATGCCAGTCAGGTCGAATCTGACCATAGTAACGAATCGACAACGAATTGAGGACCGCCCGGCATAAAACCCGCGCAGCTGCTTTTGACAGGCGGCGACAGATTTACCCGCCGCCGATCTTATATTTGGAGATCACCATGAGATTCGTTTGCGGTGCCGCGGCGTCGGCCGCAGCAAGAATGGTGTAGCCATCAGGCGCGGCCTTCTTGACGAATTCCATGGCAATCGCGCCGCTGCCACCGGCGCGGTTCTCCACGATGATGGTGCCAAGACTCTTGTTCAGCCGATCGGCCACCAGACGCGCCGCGAGGTCGGTGCCGGCACCGGGGGAATTGTTGACGATGAACTGGATGGGCTTGGACGGATATGGCTGCGCAGCGGCTTCCGCAAGCACGCCAATCGCCACGACCAACGTGCAGACATTGCACAGAACTTTGTTTCGCATGTAGCGTGTTTCCCGAACCACACTGAATTTCAGTCTAAACCGGGCTCTCATTGTTATTCGCCGCGAATCTTGTTCTCGCGTATCACCTTGCCCCACTTGACTGTCTCGGTGCGGATCTGCGCGTCGAACTCCTCCGGCGTATTGAGCACGATCTGCATGCCCGCCGTTGCGATCCTCTTGGCCACATCGGGCATGCGCATGACCGTGACGACATCGGTGTAGATCTTTCTGATGATGGCGCCCGGCGTTCCCTTCCTGCCGCTCATGCCGTTCCAGCCTTCGCCGGTGACTTCCGGATAACCCGCCTCCGCAATGGTAGGGATATCGGGTGCCTGAAAATGCCGTTTCGGCCCGAGAAACGCCACCGGACGCAACCTTCCCTCCTTCACCTGATTGAGCGTGGTGGGCACCGAATCGAACATGAGCTGAATACGTCCGCCCAACAGATCCGGCACCGCCTGATTGCCGGCCTTGTACGGCACGTAGGTCAGGTCGATGCCTGCGGTATTTTTGAGCAGCACCGAAGAAATATAGGGGTACCCGATGGTGCCCCCGACCGTTGCGTAGGCAAGCTTTCCCGGCTGAGCCTTGGCCAGCGCGACCAGTTCCTTGACGTTATTGGCAGGGACCGACGGATTGACCACGATCCAGATTCCCGGTGAAGCGAGCAGCGTGATCGGCTCGAAATCCACCAGCGGATCGTAGGGAAGCTTGTCATAGAGCGCAGGATGAAAGGTGGTCACGCCTGCAGGGTGCACCATCAGCGTATAGCCGTCTGGCGCCGATTTGGCGAGCCGCTCGGAGGCGATGATGCCGCTGGCTCCGGCAACATTCTCCACGACGACGGCCTGGTTCCAGATGCCCGGCAGTTTGTCCGCCAGCGTGCGCGCCAGCAGGTCGGTGGACACGCCTGGCCCGTTGGGGACAAGGAGGTGAACCGGTTTCAGCGGATATTGCGCCTGTGCACCCAGACAGAGGGCAAAAGCAAGTGCCGCCAGAGTTCTCCCGGTCATACGTTTGATCGACATGCTTTTACTCCTCGAACATGACTGTTGATGAGAACGCCTGGTCCAATTAGCTTACGAAACTGCTCACTGCACCGGCGTGCATTGCAGATCCGCGCCGACGGTGAGCGGCCCGGTATAGGACTGCTTGAGTTCCGCGACGGCTGCATCAAGATCGAACCCCGGATTGATATGGCTGACAAGCAAACGTCCAACGCCCGCTTCCTGGGCGATACGACCCACCACCCCCGGCGAGGCATGCAAAGGACTCTTGGCGCCCGCAGCAATGTTCATATGCATGATCAGTACATTCGCTCCCTTGGCGAAGTCGGTGAACCTTGGATTGGTGCCGGTCTGATCGGAGCTGAATACGATCGACACATTGCGTGTTTGTACCCGATAGGCCAGGGTTGGAACCGCGCCGTGCGGGATGCCCAGCGCCGTCACCATCAAGCCATCCTTGTCGAATACTACGGTGGGCTCCGGCTTCGCCACATCAGCAACGCCAACCTCGAGGCGAATTCCGCCCTCCGCACCCGCCACCGGCGGGCCACCCAGTGTCGGGCCGAGTACCTGGAATGCGCCCAGCTTCGAATCAAACAGGCGGCTGAGGAATGCTGGCAACGCGGGCACACCCTCGTTGCCGGAAGGGCCTGTGATCGGTAACGGCTGTTTGCGACTACTTTGGCCCGTCCACAAGAGAGCGGGTAGATCGGAGACGTGATCGGGATGCAGATGGCTGATTGCCACCAGGGACAAGTCGCCAAGATTTGCCCGGGATTGGCCGAAGCGCAAAAACGCCCCGCCGCCGGCGTCGATCAGAACCTTCGCCTGTGAGCCAATCCAAAGGAGGTAACTGGTCGAGGCGCGGTCGGGGTTGATACGGGGTCCGCCCGAACCCAGGATCTGCACGGTCACCGGACTCCCGCTGCAGCTTTGCGCCAGAACACTGGTTGGTATTGCGAGTACGGCGAGCAGGACAACGATTGCGGAACGCTTCACAAGTTACCCCCCCAAAGGTGTCATGAATGCAGATCGGACAGACGGTGTCCCGCGTCGAAGCGGGCAATTCGCTACTCGGCGGCCTTGATGCCCGCTTCTTTGATGACCTTGGCCCACCGGGCCATGTCGGTTTTCATCATTTCGTGAAACTGCTCGGGCGTCGATCCCACCGGATCGAGTCCGAGTTCCGTGATGCGCGCGACATCCTGCGGATTTTTCAACACCGTGCCGATTTCGCGATAGAGCCTGGTGATGATCGGCCGCGGCGTGCCGGCGCGAACCACCAGGCCCTGCCATACGTCCATTTCGTAACCCGGCAGTCCGGCGGCCTCGGCGATGGTGGGAACGTTCGGCAACAGCGGCGACCGGTGCAGGGTGGTCAGGCCGAGGCCTCGCAATTCACCGGCCAGCACCAGTTTGCGCACCGGAAACAGCGAGATGAAGGTCGAGTCGATTTCACGCGAGAGCAATGCGGCGGTGATCTGCGGCCCTCCCTTGTAGGGAATATGCAGCATCCGGATGCCCGTCATGGAACTGAACAACTCGGCGCCAAGATGGTGGGAGGAGCCAACCCCCACCGTACCGTAGGTCAGTTTGCCCGGATTGGCGCGCGCACGCGCGATGAATTCGCCGATATTGGCGACACCCAGCCCCGCGTGCACGGTCAGCATGAAGGTCATGCCGACCGCCTGGGTGACCGGATCGAAATCCTTGATCGGGTCGTAGGGCAGTTTGGGGAAAAAACTGGGATTCAGAATGTGCGTCCCGGACACATGCAGGAGGGTGTAGCCGTCGGCGGGTTGCCGGGTCACATATTCGGTGCCTATGGTCCAGGATCCGCCGGGCCGGTTCTCGACAATGATGGGCTGTCCCATCGATTTGCCCAGCCGCTCGGCAAACAGGCGCGCGACAAAATCGTTCGGACCGCCGGCGGGCGAAGGCAGGATGTATTGAATCCGGCGGCTGGGGTAGGGCGCATCCTGCGCCTGGATCGATGCCGACGCCAGGCACAACATCATGCATGAAAAGATCCAGACGATCCCAGGTTTCATTCTCTTGTCCCCCCCCAAAAAAACATTTGCGCCAGAGCCGAGCGCGCCTCACACCGCGCAGACCACGGGGCGTTCGCAATCGACAACCTTAGAGTATCCCTCCGGTATCGGCCTTGCAGCCAATACTTTAAGAGCTGACCGCCATATCTACATGGATATGGCGGCGGACTCCAAGCCAGCCATTCTGGCATGCCTGGCCCGGTCCATCAGACCCGGCAGAGCGGTTTGCCCAACAAACCCGGGATCGGGCAGATTGTCCCTGGCGGATTCAACATAATCGGTAATTGTGCGGGAATGTGAAACCTCGAAACAAACCTGCCAGGGCATTTTATCGACTCACGCATCTTACGTGCGCGATCGATTTACTCATCATTCTTCGTGTCGCACTCGATTTTCCTATTCTTTATTGCCGGCGCGGGTCCAGCGTCAGGGATAGTGGTTGAAGTACTTCGGCCTGCCGATCACCTCGATTTGCAAGCAAGCACGGGGCAAGGCCCTGGAACTTTGGCTAAAATGGCCAACGATCCATCGTTGGAGCCATGCCATGCGAGTTACCGCCACCCAGGCCAAGAACCGGTTTGGCGCCACTGCGCCCAGGCCAAAGCAAAGGCGGTCTACGTTGAAAAAGATGGGCGCATTGACACCGTCATCGTGTCCGCCCAGCAGTTTGAAGCGCTGTAGTCTGCTGCGCAGGGCAAGACACCGAGGCAGCGCAAAGCACAGTTTGAAAAGACGCACAGCGCCTGGATTGCCGAGCAAAATTCCCGTTTCGAAGCGCATGGCCTTTGGTGCGACGATCTGAGGGTCTGGTAAGCACCTGATTGTTGCCTCAGGTGATCACCTGAGGTCGCGTTCCGGACTACGCTCTTTGGGTGCGCACGTCCACAATCAAGGCATTTTTTTCAATGGCCGGTCATTGCAGCAAACCGCCACTTCAGTGGCTCTGTTTTGCCGGTTCGGTAGCGGCAGGTCATGGCCGATTGCACCATTTGTCGAAATCTGTCTGGCCCGCTTCAGGATTTTGCTGGATTGGTGCAACACATACTGCAGACTGACATAAGGAGTGTAGCGCCCTCCCTGTTAACGCAACGAAAATCCGACCATGTCGGACGAATTTCTCGGGATACCAGCAAATCTCCATTAGCGTCACCGCCAATCGCCGAGGCAATTGCCTGGGCATTGGCATTCACATTGATACCGCAAAAGATACGATCCGCAGTGTCTTTGTTGCAGTACAGAGATATGCCGACGATGTCTTCTGCATAGGGCTTCGTCAGTTCGTTCAAGCGCTGCAGGATCTCTTCAGGAGTTATGCATTTCTCTAGCAACGGTTGCTCCCCGCCATGTTCGTTTGCATCTTCCATCGCGCCTCCTTCCAAACTGAAAATCGCTTAGCAGTCGCCCTCCGGAGCTGCTGCGGTGGGAATCCAGAGCGTCACCTCGGTGCCGATGCCAGGCGCGCTGGTGATTTCAACGCGCCCTCCATGCAGATCCAGGATTTCGCTGACGATACTCATGCCGAGGCCAGTGCCGGGAATCTTTCCGGAGAAATCTGCGCGATAGAAGCGTTCACATACACGCGCCACTTGCTCCGGTTTCATGCCCAATCCCCGATCGATTACGCGCAAGCCGATTTCATTCTTGCCGTCGCCCGGCGGGGCGAGTGCGATGCGCACCACGCCGCCTTTGGGCGAGTACTTGTAGGCGTTGGAGATGACGTTGCTCAGCGCCTGTTCCATCTTATTGGAATCAGCACGCATCCATAATGTTTGCGTAGGCAAATCGAGCAGCGGCGCATCGCGCCCCTCTGGGGGCATGTAGTTGGCCGCAATCTGCAGCACCAGTTTCTGCATATTCACCGGTTCGAAGATGAAATCCTTGCCGCGTCGCGCATCGATGCGCGCCAGATCGAGCAGCTCGTTTATGATCGTAGACATCAAGCCCGCGTTGCGGTGTATGGTGTCGATCAGGTCGAGCTGCGTCGCCTCGTCAAAGGTTTGCGTCTTCAGCAATTCGGAGAAGCCAACAACGCTCGCCATCGGGGTGCGCAATTCGTGTGCGGCGGTGGCGATGAATTCGCTTTTCAGGTGATCGACTTCGGTCTCATGGGTAACGTCGCTAAAATAGAGGATCTGCGACACGGTAGCGGCCTCGGAGAGGCGGATGGCGAACTCGAGCACACGCCTGTTAGCGCCGCCGATCTCAATGAGCTGTCGCTGTTCGCTTTGGTTGCCCCGAGCAGGGACACCGGAGGTCTGCTGTGCGCGCACCACCGCCACGCCGGGGAAGCGTGCCTCCTCGGTGCAGACAAGCGCCAATCGCGCGGAGAATTCTGCTTCATCCAGCCCCACTATCTGGGGCCCCTGCAAGCCAGTCAGGAGCGCGAAGGCGGGGCTGGCGTACGCGACGCGGAAGTCTCTATCGAAGGAGACGAAACCGTCCGGACTGAGCTCGAAAATCGTATTCAGTTGCCCAACGTGCTCGCGGACCTCCGCGGTGAGTTCAGCGGCTATGCGCATGGCGTTAGCCCGCGTGTTGATCACCGACAGCATCAGCCAGAACATCAGGCCGCTCAGTGCAATACCACCGATCAGGGTCGACCAGGCAGGCGTGTAGCTGATGCCCGACGATGCCGGCTTTTCGTCAAACGCTAGCAGCCACTGGCGGCCGTTAAAGCCGATCTTGCGTTGCTGGTGGAACAGCGAATGCTCGTCGAAGGCCTGCTCGAGCCGGCTGTCAAAGAGCAAGGCGGCAGGCGTTGCGTTGGCGTCGTCATAGATGTGCAAATCGATGGTATTTCTCATCTCGCCGACTCGGTCGCCGAGCATGCCCAGCATCAGATCGTTCATGCGGTAGGGACTGTAAGTCCAACCGATCAACGCCGCCCGCCGTCGCTCGCGGGAGTCCAGCGAAGTCCCGTTGCGGTAGACAGGAACATACATGAGGGTTCCGGCCTGGACATCTTTGCCGGTCTCCTGCACCAGCACCACCTTCCCGGACAGCGCCGCATCGCCGCTGTCGCGCGCCTGGTCCATCGCGGCACGTCTGACCGGCTCGGAGTACATGTCGAAGCCGAACGCGCGCAGATTAAGGTCGCGGAAGGGTTCCAGGTAGATAATGGACGTAGTGACGGTGCGTCCGCCTGATGGGCGAACACTGTATTGAGGAAAGCCTTCGCCGCGGATACGGCCGATGTGCGCTTCCAGCCGCCCAGGCGGGATGACTTGCGCAAAACCGATACCCTGCACCCCGGGGATGCTTTCTTCGGCGCGTAGTTTCTCCACGTAAGCTTGCCATTCTCCACGGGTCACCGTTCCAGATGCGGCAAACAGACCGGCGGTGCCGCGAAGAATCATCGCGTAGGCACCGAGGCGCTCCTGAATTTTGAGAGTGATCTGATCGCAACTGAGGGCAAACTGGCGTACCGCCACCTTCTCGATATCCTGCCTGACCATATAACTGGCAAGAATGCTCGCTAGCACCCCAGCGCTTAAGATAATCCAGGCGGGCCAGGTCTTTCGCTTCGCTTGAAGCCTGGCGATCACGCCTGCTCGTCCAGGGCTGCGTTGGTCAAGCCAACAAGGTCAAGCGAAACGAGTTGTTTGCAGCGAATACTCATACTCCCTAGAATATTTTTACCCCCCCAGAAGGTAAGCGCCCATTATGCCCGCTTAGACCAAGGTCAGCGGCTCGTCCGGGGCTAGGCTTTCAAATCGAACTCACGGCGCCCACCCTGATCTGCCTCTCGAATTGTTGCAGCCCGTAACCACCTGATTGTTGCCTCGGGTGATCACCTGATTGTTGTCTCAGGTGATCACCTGAGGCCGCGTCCCGGCTCGGACTACCGTCACTGGGTGCGTCCATGCAAAATCAAGGCATGGTTGTCCAACGGCCGGTCATCGCAGCAAACCGGTCCGTCGGAACTTGGATTTGATTGGCCTTTGGGCGTATCTTCCTGGCCGACTGCACCATTTGACCAGTGTCAGTTCCAGGGCAGCTGAATTTTCACGGCCGGTTTTCGGCTACGAGTTTGTGTTGCTCTGGGGGACTCTCTACCCAAAGCGGACGTAGCTCGTCCCGCAAAGCGGTCGTTCACGGAAAATAGGTCGATCACTTTTTCAGAGCGATCAGCAGCGTCTGCGGGATGGTCAGGCTCAACGCTTTGGCTGACTTGCGATTGATGACAATTTCGAATTCCGTGGTCTGCTCGTATTGTAAGCATCTTGCCTTGGCGGGCAACCCCAGGGGTCTTTGCTCAGCTAGGATTTACTGCACTGGCCATAGCGCAGTAAATATTTAAATCGAACTTTATCGCCATTTTAAGAAAGCTCTATCTAATGCAGATATACCAGTCCCAATCAAGAGCCCAAGTATCGAGAGAACTACCACCCCCGCCAGCAACTGATCGCTGCGCATTAGGGTGCCTGAGAGGATCACAAAAGCACCTATACCCTCGTTCGCTCCAATCATTTCGGCAGCGACCAACACGATCAATGTCAATGCAGTGGAGATACGCATACCAGAAAAGATACCAGGTAACGCCCCAGGGATTAGAACGCGAGCTATGATGGATTTGATGGGCACTCCAAAGCTTTGAGCCATACGGATCGTGTTGCGGGGAACAGAGTCTATGCTGGTGTATGTCGATATTGCCGTGGGAAAAAAGGCCGCAAGCGCCAGGGTAAATATTTTTGAACCCTCTCCGATCCCCAGCCAAATTATAAAAAGCGGAAGTAACGCGATCTTAGGAACCGGGAACAGCGCTGAAATCAGCGGAACCCCGATCGAACGGGCAACCGCGAACAGGGCCAGCGAAATACCGATAATTAACCCCGCCAGAGTTCCAAGACTCCAGCCCACCAAAATGCGAACCAGTGAGGCAGAGACATCAGTCCAGAGCTTTCCAGAGATCGCTAAGTCCCCAAGCGCAGAGAGGATCGCGATGGGTCCTGGTAGAAAAGTCGGACTAACCCAACCCAGCAATGAAGCAATTTGCCAGATACAAAGAACCAGCATGGTAGCTATCCAAGACAACATTGGCTTAGGCGAGTCTGCGGGAAGGAAGCCGGCGCCACGAAAAGGAATGGGCGACGAACCTGCCAGAGACGATACCGGTGCGACATAAGGCGCGTCAATCATGGGCAAACTCCCGATTTGCAGTGATAGCTTCGTCTCTTATAAGAGACCAGAGTTCATCTCGCAAGCGTGACAGGTTAGGAGCGAATTCGATCTCTTGCCGTCTTTGCTGCGGGATTTCAATTGGAACCACGGCTTTTATACGACCTGGCCGACGAGACAGGACAACCACCTGATCTGCCAATCGAACAGCTTCGTCAATATTATGGGTGACATATAGGGTTGTAATGCGTTCCCGCACCCAAAGATCGAGAAAGTCCTGAATCATCAGATCACGCGTTTGCGCGTCCAATGCGGAGAACGGTTCGTCCATGAGAAGCACGGCGGGACGAACCACGAGCGCACGCGCGATCCCAACCCGTTGACGCATACCGCCCGATAGCTGCCTTGGGAAAGCATGGGCGAAGTCACTAAGGTCCATCTGCTTGATGACGTCTGCGACTCGGCGCTGCTGTTCTACCGTTGACAGCGAATGATGATCGAGAACGAATGAAATGTTCTGAGATACAGTCATCCATGGGAGAAGCGAAAAATCTTGAAACACGTATGTCAACGGGTTCAGGCACCCGTCGGGAACTGTGCCACGACTACTTACAAGCCCATCGGTAGGCTTGAGCAGCCCGCCAACGATTCCAAGCAAAGTGGACTTGCCACATCCGGACGGTCCGATAATCGCTACCACCCCCCCGGAACTTACTGTCAGTTGGATGCCACTAAGCGCTAACAGCGTACCGTAAAAATGATTGCGAACATCAATGATCAATTCCATACAGCATTGCCCAAAAGCGTGTATCTAATATGACCTACAAATATAGGCACCTTAGCGTGTAGCTGCGGCCCAGATTGAAAGATCAACAACCTTAGTCGAGTCGAGGCTTTGATTGACTAACCCAACTGACTTCCAATTCTTGACGTGTCGTTCAATCTCAACCGCATTGATGGCGCCGTCTGGCAGGATATAGGTAAGCGCCTTCTCTATGCTCTCAGGAGGTTCCTTGGTGTATTTGGAAATGATCTGCAAGAATTTGCCAGCATTTTGACCGCGAATAAGTTGGCCATTGCTGTTCCGCCGCTGAAACGCTTCGTCATATTGACGCATTCCGCTTAGAGCAGATTTGAGAACGGATAAGACAACCTCACGACGACGCTCAATCGCTGTTCGTGAAGCATATATAACGTGAGAGTTGTATTCCGTTTCATCACCAACATAACCAATAATTTTCGCGTTTCCCGCGGCGTCGGCCGCCGCTGCCTGTACTCCTGAAACGATACCAGCATCTGCGGAGTTGCCAGAAAGAGCGGCAATAATGTTCGGATTTGTTTGAAGCGAAACAGTTGTCAACTTTGCAGGGGACGATGTCCCGCTCACAGTTGAAGGTTTGAGCCGGTGGCGGAATTGATTATGCGGCCTTTTTCAGTTGAACAGGAACAGGACGCATCACGCGGATGAGTGCTCCAATATGTTGGTGACCACGCAATCTGCGAAACGCTT
>CAIOLO010000130.1 GCA_903859155.1 uncultured beta proteobacterium | reverse complement strand
GGTGAGCAATGTGGCGGACAACCCGGTGGTGTTGACTGACAACAACGCGGCGCCCAACACGGTGGCTGAGAACGCGGCCAACGGGACGGTGGTGGCACCAGTGGCACCGACTCTGACAGTTACTTCAGCCGCCGCCCAGGTTGCTTCGGTAGCAATTGCCGATGCGGGGACTGGTCCGACTACAAGCAGCGTGTTGGGCACGCGGGTACTGGTGGATCCGGGGTTACAGAATCAACCCGTCGATCTGCTAGGCGGCGACGTAAGGGCGGGGCTGATACCAGCTGCAGCTGGCACCGTACCGGCTTCTTCACAAGTTATCCCGTCGTCTGTTTTGGGTGCGGTGGATCTAAATGCTTTGCCTGCGCCAGGTGCAACTCTTACCATTGACCGGACAGTCGTTTCTTTGCTTCCCGAAGAAATGTCTGCCGCACTCGACTCCCCGGTTGCTTCGGGAGGTCGGGGTCAGGGGAGTGAGGCGGCAACCGTTGTGGGGACGTCTGATGTTGGATTTTCTGTAGCCCGGGTTGTATCCGCCACTGCAAATGCTTCGTTCGAGAGCAGCACGGCGGTGGACAATCACCGCCTGTTTGTTTTTGAAGGTGTCAAGGAGGCCATAGGAGTTGGGGCATACCAATTGCCAGTGGAAGCGTTCGCGCATACGGATCCGGGCGCTCTGGTGAAGTTGGAGGCCAGAACGACCAACGGGGATCCCTTGCCAGCATGGATTTATTTTGATGCTGTGACAGGCACATTCCGCGGTACACCACCCTCTGGGCAGACTGCCGCTATAGAGGTGGTGGTTTTCGCCCGTGACAATGCGTTCCGCGAAGCTTCTGTTGTATTTACCTTGGAATTGGGGACGCCCTCGCCTGTCGCGAGTTTGATGACGCCTCCCCCTTTTGATTCTATGTCGATAGATCGCGGGTTCCCGGTAATGCGTGTTGCCGACGGTAACGCGGGAGCGGAGTTGGCGGGTACCGAATTGGGGCAGGCAGGGCAGCGGTTGTTCGTGTTTCAAGGAGTTCAGGACGCGCGCGGTACAGACAGTTTCCAGATCGGGCAGGAGGCGTTTGCGCATACAGATTCTTCGGCAGTGGTCAGACTTGAAGCAGTTACGGCGAGCGGTGAAGCCCTTCCTGCGTGGCTTAAGTTTGACGCGGTCAGCGGGACATTCCGCGGAACGCCACCGGCCGGTGATAATGCAGTGGTAGATGTGGTGGTTATTGCACGCGATACTGAAGCGCGAGAGGCCCGTGCAAATTTCACACTGCAGTTGGGAGTGACGGCAGGAAGCGGGGATCCGGTACAAACTCTTTCGAAGAGTGCATCGGCAATGCAAAGCGCCGATGCGGCCAAGATCTCAGCATCGCTTTTGCGCTCCGGAGGAGAACTTATTTCCGCGAATGGCGCCGCTGCAGCGCTACCGACCGACCAGAGTTCGGAATTCGATGCCAAGGTGCAAGCTAGCCAGCCGCAATCAGGATCTGGGGCTACGGAAAAAGCGTTTCTCGATCCTGAAGCGGCAAAAGCAATTTCTGCAGCGAGTTTTATACGCCTTGATGTCGAAGTCACAGGCTACCCTGTTGCCAGAATCGGCGAAGCAGATACAACGCGTACTGCCCTCAGCGAAGATCAGACTAAGGGAGGCGAGAAGCTGTTCATTTATCGCGGCATCAAGGAGGCGCGTGGCGCGACCGAGTTTGTAATTCCCAGGGACGCGTTTGCACACACAGACTCTTCTGCAGTGGTCCGACTTGAGGCGCAATTGGCTGACGGAAGCAGTTTGCCGAGTTGGCTGAGTTTTGACGGCCTGACAGGCAGTTTCCGTGGTATTGCACCGGATGGAAGGTCGATTGTCGATATTTTGATTACTGCCTATGATAATGAAGGGCGTGAAGCATCGATTATTTTCCAGTTGGATCTTGGCGCGACTGATGATGGAGCAGGTGCCAAGGGAGCAACCAGCATTGAGGATGGCACAGCAACTGGTAGCGTGGATTCGCTCGATTTACCCTCGCGTCGCGTTGCGGCGGATGAGGAGACAGCGGACTCTGTTGACGACGCCGGTGGCAAGTCGGCGAACCTTCGGGGTGACAAGCAGTCAGTCAAGCGCAGTGCGCTGCCATTTGCGGAACAAATCAAGGCTGCAAAAGCAACGCGTGATCCAATTCTTGCGAAGATTCTGGGTAATAGCGCCAAACCGACCAAACGTACTTCGGCATGAGATAGTGAAATCACTATAAAATCAGCCCTTAAGTGCGATTACTCGCTGAACAGATTATCAACTCGCCTTGGGCGAACATGAGGGGCTGCGGGGAAGCAATTGATCTTGAGAAAGAAAATGTTTGCTCGCGGAAACTGCTGGGCCGTGATTTTCGCGGTGTTAGCTGTTATTTCGGGTTGTGCTGTCATTCCCACACCCGTATCGCGGGAAATCAAAGATCGCCTCGCGGAAGAGTCCCGTGAGCGGCTGTTCGCAAATCAAGAGCCCATTACCCAGCCGCTGACTCTGTTCCAAGCGACGGGTCGAGCCATAAAGTACCAGGCCGAGTACCGCTCCAAGCTGTATGAAGAGGCTGCAGCGCTGGGTCAACTGGATGTCGCACAGTTCGACATGCTGCCAAAGCTGACGTTGAACGCAGGCTATTCCACGCGCAACAATGATTCCTTTGGATACGGTTTCAGCAATGGTGCGATTGCGGCCAATCCTTCAACATCGACCGAGCGGACCACCAATAATGCCAATATAAGCTTTACCTGGAATATCCTGGATTTCGGCTTGAGTTACTACCGCGCCAAACAGCTGGCCGACCAGAGTCTGATTTTCGAGGAGCGGCGGCGCAAGGCACTGCAGAATCTTGTCCAGGATGTTCGTCTGGCCTGGTGGCGGGCGGAAGCAGCCCAGCGATTGCTGCCCCAGATTGAATCGATCATCGAAGAGGTGGAGCAGGCGATAGAGAGATCCAAAATCATCGAAAACCGAAAGCTTCTGCCGCCATTGCAAACCGCGTCGTTGCGTCGGGCATTGTTGGATCTGGAGCAACAGATCAGTCTGCGAAGGCAGGAACTGGCTCAGGCGCGGGTTGAATTGGCGGCCCTCATCGGCATGCCCCCTGGGTCGGAGGTGGCAGTAGCGCCCCAGGAAAGCGCGCAAAGGGCGCTTGAATTGACCGCTAATATGGATCTGTTGGAATCTGTTGCGTTGAAAAACAGGCCGGAGATTAGTGAGGAGATTTACAAGGCGAGAATTACTGAAAGTGAGATTCAAAAATCGTTGCTGGGATTATTTCCAACTCTGAATATCAATCTCAATCCCAGAAACTATGACAGCAACAGATTTCTGGTCAACAATACCTGGACATCGGCTGGATTGGGAGTGGCGTTTAATCTGGTAAAGGTTTTTTCACTTCCTGCGGTAAATCGTACCGCCGAGGTGCAGAGACAATTTGACGAGGCGCGGCGCCTTGCCATGGCCATGGCCGTGATGACGCAAACGCGTGTCGCGGCAGTCCGCTATGGCCTTTTGGCGCACGAGTTCAGGGTATGGGACGATGCGACACGAGACGATGATCAAATTGTCAAATATCTTGGTTCCGGCACGGAGGTTGGCACCGAAACCGAGTTCGAACTGATCCGTGCGAAAGCGCGTCTTATGGTCAGTCGGATCAACAGGGATATCGTCGGTTCCAGTCTTGAGGCGGCTTTGGGCCGAATTTACAATTCGATAGGTTTGGATGCGCTTCCTCAAGAGCTTGACGGCCATCAAGTGGACAGCCTTGCCAAAAAACTTGAAGATTCAATCGAAGGATGGCGTGGCGCGCATTTTTCTCCCAGGGTTTCAGGGCTCGACTTGCCGGTTATGATTGGTGAGGTTTCCGGGGTGCCTGAGGATTTTTCAAGCGAGTTTCGCAGATCAATAGCCCATATTTTTGACCTTTCGAAGATTAAAGTCGGGACAAGTGCAGATGCGCGGTTGCAGGTTAATGCCGTTGTTGAGGTCGACCCGCTTCGCAATGGCGGCCGCCAGGCGCGACTGCAGGTCACGCTGTTGGATTCGCAAAACCAATCAATCCAGTTCAGATCTGAATTCAAGACAACGCTAAGCGATCCCGTGGACCTGGAGCAGTGGAAGACCCTTGGCGAAGGGGCAGCCTATCGGGTTCTCGGACCTTTGGGGCGTTTGCAGGCCGGCCGGGCAAAGTTGCAGGTGGGTAGAGCACTCCCGCAGGGGGGGGGTCTGAAGCTATTATCCAGCATCGAGGAGCGTGTCGGGCCTATTCGCCGGAATTATCTGGATGTAGAGGAGCCCTTGCAACTGCGTGCCACTGAGCAGCTCGCAAATTCAGAATTGAACCGACTGTCGCGAGTAGAGGCCCAAGAGAATGAATTTGAATATTAGGACGCATGCGGCGGCGGTGTTTCTCCTGTTCAGTGTCGGGGTTCTGGCCCAATCGCCGGCTGCCACGACGGAAAAAGCATCACCGCCGGTTAGATCTGCCCCGCCAATGAGCAGCGCTACCTTGAGCAATCTTCTCGAGCAGGCGACGACGCTGGAGGAACGTGAAATCTCTGCCTTGGTTGGTTCCGGTGAGGAATCCGTTTTGTCGAGTCAAATGGCGGGCAAGATCAAAAAGCTCTATTACGGCCTGGGTGATGTGGTTAAGGCGGGTGCGTTATTGCTTGAGTTCGATTGCGAAAGCGAGGAGGCGCAGCTTCAAACCGCGCAAGCCGAACACCGGGGGGCGCGAGAATCTCATTTGTCGAAAATGCGTTTGCAGGCGCTTGGTGCGGCGGGAGAGCTGGAGGTGACTTTGGCGGCCGCTGCGGTGGATAAAGCCAGGAGCCAGATAAGTCTCCGTCAGGCACAACTTGCCTACTGCAAGGTTATGGCGCCGTTTTCTGGAAGTCTTGTGAAACTGCGGATTAAGACCGCCGAAAGCGTGACCGCCGGCCAGCCATTGCTGGAGTTGGTTAATCCAGATGCGCTCAAAGCGCAGATTTTCGTGCCCGCCGCATGGTCGCGCTGGATTCGGGTCGGTACGCCCGTGGTGGTGAAATCCAGTGACAATGGGCGCACTTATCGCGCCAAGATATCTAAACTCAACGCGCGAGTCGAAGGGGTCAGCCAGTCACTCGAACTTGAGGCGCGTTTTGACGGTCCGCCACAGGGGTTGCTGCCTGGAATGGTTGGGACGGTAATGTTTCCCGGACGACCGAAAAATTAATGACAGTTGACCCGAAGCTGAATCCGGACAGCGTTGCTGTAGAACTTCTGGAGTTTCAACGGAAGCTGCAACGCTGCACTTCGCTTCGCGAACTGGTTTTTGTCGCGGCGAACGAGAGTTTTCATGTCCTGCGCTTTGACCAGGCGGTTGTATGGCAATACGACGTGCGATCGGCGATTTCGATTGCGGCGGTATCGGGGTTGGCTGAAGTCAGCTCCGAATCGCCTTACGCGCTGTGGTTTGACCGTGCAATTAGGCACTTCATCGGGGCGAAGAATGCGGCGCCTCTGAGCGTCGTCACCCTAGATAGTTTGCCCAAGTCCATCTCTGAAGACGGGGCGGAATGGGTGCATGAAAATCTGCTCCACTGCTCTTTGATTAGTCCTCAGGGGAAAAGGCTTGGGGGGTTGTTCTTTTCGCGTACAGAACCATTTTCTGAGGCTGATCAGGCTGTTGCACAGTGGATGGCGCTGTCGGTTGCATTTGCCTATTGGGGTTGGGAACAGGCGCACAAACCGGTAAGGCGCTGGGTAGAACACCAGTCCACCAGGTTATTGGCCGGGGCAGCGGTTGTCGTCATCGCAATGTTGACGTTTGTGACAATCAGATTGAATGCAATTGCACCGGCCGAAATAACCCCGCGAAAACCGTTTCATATCACAGCGCCGGTCGAAGGTGTTGTCGAATCAATCAAAGTTCAGCCCAATGAGACTGTCAAAGCCGATCAACTCTTGGCGGTGCTGGATGACACTTCCACGCGCAACCGGCTCGCGGTCTCCGAAAAAGCTCTGGAGATTACCAAAGCGGACTACCAGAGAGCGGTCAACAAGGCTTTCGGAGATGAGGCGAGCCGCAGCGAGATCAATGTCCTGGAGGGACGGATAAAGGAGAAGGCCGCAGAGGTGGTTTACCTGTCCGAATTGCTCAAACTGCTTCGTATTACGGCACCACAAGGTGGAATTGCCATTTTTAACGACACCGAGGAATGGCGCGGGCGGCCGGTTCAACCCGGTGAGCGCATTATGACCCTCGCGGATCCGTCCCTGGTTTTCATATCGATTCATGTTTCGCCGGATGATGCGGTGCAACTTGAAGTGGGCGGCGAGGTAACCGTGATACTCAACATCGACCCATTGTCGCCCCTGAAGGCCACGATCACGCAAACCAGCTATGAAGCCACGCTCATGCCGGATAATTCGTTAGCCTATAATGTGAAGGCGGAACTTGTGCCTGGATCTGCGTTGCCCCGGATAGGCCTTAAAGGCTCTGCCAAGGTCTATGCCGAAGAAGTATCGCTCGGTTATTACCTCTTCCGTAAGCCGATTCTGTTCCTGCGCAAGACGCTTGGCCTTTAGTGCATTCGCGACACGTATAATTATGCGTTGTGCCGGGTTAGCTCAGACGGTAGAGCAGCTGATTTGTAATCAGAAGGTCGGGGGTTCGATTCCTCTACCCGGCACCAGCCTCACTCTTTCGGGGGTTCGCGCATTTGTCGGCGAAATGCGGAATAGCGGCGCGCACATTCCGGAAACACCAGGCAGCGGACGGGTTTCGTAGCCCGAAATCCCCGGAATTTGCGCCAAGGGAGGTAATACTGGTGGGAGTCGGCGTTACGGCCCCTATTCAGGCTTTTCAGCGAGGATTCCAAACGGTACTATGTGCGCCACTCGAAATGCCTCGGACCCGACAAACCACTGTTAGCCCATTGTTTTTCGGTGTATTGGTAGCAACCAAGGTGCTGTTCCAGTCGAAAACGCAGGAGAATCGCTTTGAAGCCAACAGATATCGGCGCGCCGGATTATTTTCATAAAGTCGTTGATTGCCAGTGGGCGTGCCCAGCCCATACGCCGGTGCCGGAATATATTCGCTTGATTGCAGCAGGCCGCTATGGCGAAGCCTATATGGTCAATTGGAAATCTAATGTATTTCCTGGAATTCTCGGTCGCACCTGCGACAGACCCTGTGAGCCAGCATGCAGGCGCGGTCGTGTTGAGGAAAATAATGGTGAGAAACCCGAGCCAGTGGCAATTTGCCGATTGAAACGGGTTGCCGCGGATTTTAAGGAAGATATTCGTCCGCAACTGCCAAAACCCGCCGCAAAAAAGAATGGCAAGAAGATAGCGTGTATAGGTGCCGGGCCGGCCTCGCTTACCGTAGCGCGGGACTTGGCGCCGCTTGGATATCAGGTCGTGCTGTTCGACGGTGACAAAAAGATGGGTGGCATGATTCGAACCCAGATACCGCGCTTTCGTCTTCCAGAGGAAGTTATCGACGAAGAGGTTGGTTATATCGCCGGGCTGGGAATAGAGTTTCGTGGCGGCAAGCGAATTGAAAGTCTCAAAAAACTGCTGGCTGACGGGTACGACGCGATATTTGTGGGCTCTGGCGCTCCGCGAGGGAGGGAACTTGCGATTCCCGGCCGGCAGGAAGCCGCCAAGAACATCCATATAGGAATCGACTGGCTGTCCTCAGTCTCCTTTGGGCATATCGACAAGATCGGCAAGCGTGTCATTGTCCTGGGCGGGGGAAACACCGCAATGGATTGTTGCAGAACTTCGCGGCGCCTGGGGGGCGACGATGTCAAGGTCATCGTGCGTTCAGGATTCGAGGAGATGAAAGCCTCACCCTGGGAAAAAGAAGACGCAGTTCATGAAGGCATCCCAATTCTCAATTATCTCGTCCCTAAAGAGTTCATGCACCTAAACGGCAAACTGACCGGGGTTACCTTCGAGAAGGTCAAAGCGGTTTACGACGACAAGGGGCGGCGCAGCCTGGTTCCGACCGGCGAACCGGATCCTCATTACGAGTGCGACGACGTTCTGGTGGCTGTCGGGCAGGAAAACGCTTATCCCTGGATCGAACGGGATCTAGGTCTGGAGTTCGACAAGTGGGATATGCCCGTAGTCGACAAAACAACTTTGCAGTCCACAATACCGCAAGTATTTTTTGGTGGTGATGCGGCATTTGGCCCGAAAAATATCATCTGGGCCGTGGCTCACGGACACGACGCAGCGATATCCATAGATAAACTATGCAATGGAGAAGACGTTCGCAATCGGCCTGCGCCAATGGCTAACCTCATGTCCCAAAAGATGGGTATTCATGAGTGGAGTTATGACAACGAAATAGCGCCAGATGAGCGCTACAAGGTTCCCCACCGGGACACCAAGTTAAGCCTCAAGAACATCAAGGTCGAAGTAGAGTTGGGATTCGATACCAAGCTGGGCTTCAAGGAAGCTCAGCGGTGCCTAAATTGCGACGTGCAAACGGTATTTACGTCCAAGCAATGCATCGAATGCGACGCTTGCGTCGATATCTGCCCCATGGATTGCATCACCTTCGCAGTGGATGGCGAAGAAAAGGATCTGCGCACCCGCCTAAGCGCCCCGGCAAAGACGCTGTCTCAGGAAATTTATGTTGCCGGAGGCTTGCGAACCGGCCGCATCATGGCCAAGGATGAGGATGTTTGTCTCCACTGCGGCCTTTGCGCCGAACGATGCCCGACCGGTGCCTGGGACATGCAGAAGTTCTACCTTGAATTGACACCGGCAGGTCCAGGGTGTCGAGAACGACACAATGAACCTGCGCGTAAGGCCGCCTGAAGAGGCCTGGGAGAACCAAGCAGCTAGGGGCGGCAAGACTTCAAATTATCGGCCGGGTCCGCGGACGAAAAGCGTGTACAGGGCTGTTCCCAAGGCCCATTCGGACTGGGCATCTGACTTTGAATGGGCTGGAAGCAGGTTGGGCGGGACGAAAGGCGTGCCTATGGGCAATATTTTAAGCGGTGACAAACGCGACAACCTCAATGCGGGTATTGAGGTGCTGTATCGCGAGGCGGCCTATCTGGACGAGCAGCGCTGGGACCAGTGGCTTGCCCTGTTTGTTCCAGACTGTGAATATTGGGTTCCATCCTGGAAAAACGAGGAGGAATTGACGAGCAATCCGCAGGCCGAGCTATCGCATATTTTTTATGCGAATCGGGCGGGATTGGAAGATCGGATAGTTCGTATTCGTTCGCGTCGTTCGCCAGCTTCGACCCCGATGCCAAGAACTGCTCACATTATTTCGAATTGCCTGCCTATAGAAGAAAAGCAAACACATCAGGATCAGATTAGGCTGCGTTCCAGTTGGGTATGTCATGTGTACTTCCCTCGCATGCATGAAAGCCACGCTTTTTTCGGCCGCGCGGAGTATGAATTGATTTTTCAGGAGGGCAATTGGCTGATTGCCCGGAAGAAAACGATTTTGCAGAACGACTATATTCCAACCATGCTTGACATCTATTGCATTTAGAAGAGCCATCAGGGCTGAGTAATTGCAGTGGGCACAAGATCCTCCTGCTTCAATAACGCACGAGAACCGTAAATGAAACGAATAGAAGCCATTAATGATTTTGTCGTCAAATTCGCCAACGTGAATGGGTCGGGTTCCGCATCCGCCAATGAATTGTTCGCGAAGTCTTTCCTGCGGATGGGCATTCCCGTAAGCCCGCGCAATATTTTCCCGTCGAATATCCAGGGATTACCGACCTGGTATGAGGTTCGCGTCACCGAGAAAGGCTATCTCGGACGCAGGGGAGGCGTTGACTTGATGGTCGCGATGAATCCGCAAACCTGGGCGGCAGATTTGCAAGAGATCGAGCCGGGAGGCTACCTTTTTTACGACAATACCAAACCGCTGCCGCAATCGAGATTCCGCGACGACATTCATATCGTTGGAATTCCCTTGACGCAAATCTGCAATTCTTCCTACACGGACGCTCGCGAGCGCCAACTGTTCAAGAACATAGTTTATGTGGGTGCCCTGTCGTCGTTGATGGAGATCGATCCCAAGGCGACAACCGAGTTGATCGGCGAACAATACAAGGGCAAAGAGAAGCTTCTTAAACCCAATGTCAACGCGTTTGAGATGGGCTTCAATTACGCCCAAGAGAACCTCAAGGGCCAAATTGGTCTCAAGGCCAGGCGTGCGGACAGAGTCGGAAACAAGATTTTCATCGACGGCAATACTGCCGCCGGACTGGGTTGCGTCTACGGAGGGGCCAGCGTTTGTGCCTGGTATCCGATTACGCCTTCATCTTCGCTTGCGGAGGCATTCCAGAAATATTGCCAGAAGTTGCGCGTTGACAAGGAAACCGGAAAGAACCGGTTCGCCGTCGTCCAGGCCGAAGATGAACTGGCGTCTATCGGGATGGTGACCGGCGCTGGCTGGAACGGGGCACGAGCATTTACCTCTACTTCGGGACCGGGGGTTTCGCTGATGCAGGAGTTCATAGGACTTGCATATTTCGCCGAGATACCGGTGACGATCATCGATGTACAGCGAGGTGGCCCCTCAACGGGGATGCCGACCAGAACCCAGCAATCCGATGTGCTGCTTTGCGCTTACGCGTCACACGGGGACACCAAGCATGTGCTGCTTTTTCCGGAGGATCCGACAGAATGCTTCGAGTTTGCTGCGACAGCACTAGATCTCGCGGATCGACTGCAGACGCCGGTGTTCGTGATGACGGATTTGGATATCGGGATGAACACCCGTTTGTGTGAACCATTCAAGTGGGAGGACAGCCGCGAGTACGACATAGGCAAGGTCATGACGGCCGAAGAACTCGAAGCCGGCAAGGAATTCGGGCGCTATCTTGATGTCGACGGTGACGGAATTCCCTACCGGACACTGCCCGGGACCCATCCAACTAAAGGGTCTTATTTCACCCGGGGAACGACGAAAGATCACTACGCTCGTTATTCTGAGCAGGGACCGGATTATGTCGACAACATGCGGCGCCTGCTGCGCAAATTCGAAACGGCAAAGGAATTGGTTCCGCAACCCATAGTGAGGCGCGCGAAACAGAAAACCCGGATTGGTGCCGTTTATTTCGGCTCGACCAGCCCTTCGATGAATGAAGCGATGGATACACTTGACGAGCAAGGCGTCATGCTCGACACCATTCGAATAAGAGCGTTTCCGTTCGGCGAAGCAGTCGCCGAATTTATCGCCGAACATGATCAGGTCTTCGTCATCGAGCAGAATCGGGATGCGCAGATGCGCTCTTTGCTGGTAAATGAACTCAATGTCGATCCGGCGAAAATGATGGCGGTACTTCACTATGATGGCACGCCGATTACGGCGCGCTTTATCCTGCAGGAAGTGTCCGAACGCATGAGCCTGCTAAATGTGAAGCCGCTTAAAAAAGGAAAGGCTGCCTGACATGACTTATCTCACCAAACCCCGCCTTCACCACCCAACTTTACCGGTCAATAAAGTCGGCTATACCAGGCGTGACTACGAGGGAAAAGTCTCGACCTTGTGTGCAGGCTGTGGGCACGATTCAATTTCTGCGGCCATCATCCAGGCTTGCTGGGAATTGAATATTGAGCCGCATCGAGTCGCCAAACTGTCGGGTATCGGTTGCAGTTCCAAGACGCCCGATTATTTTCTGGGAAATTCCCACGGATTCAACAGCGTGCACGGTCGCATGCCCTCGGTGGCTACCGGTGCAAATCTGGCGAACCGCGACCTGGTGTATCTGGGTGTTTCAGGTGATGGCGATTCCGCGTCGATCGGGATCGGGCAGTTCGCGCACGTCATGCGACGCGGCGTCAACATGACCTACATAGTTGAAAACAATGGTGTTTATGGCCTCACCAAAGGCCAGTTTTCGGCTACCGCAGATCAGGGTTCCAAGTCCAAGCGCGGCATCGTCAACAGCGATTCACCCATCGACATGGCTTCCCTGGCGTTGCAACTTGGCGCGACGTTTGTGGCGCGCAGTTTTTCAGGCGACAAGAAGCAGTTGGTGCCACTCATCAAAGCCGCAATTTCGCACCCTGGCGCTTCCTTCATCGACGTCATCAGCCCTTGTGTGGCATTCAACAATCATCCGGGCAGCACCAAGAGCTACGACTATGTTCGCGAACACAATGATTCGGTAAACCGGCTGGATTTCTGGCCGTCACGCGACGCGATAAGCGTCGATTACGCTGAAGGGGAGGTGATTGATGTGCCGCAACACGATGGTTCCATAATGCGGCTTCGAAAAACGCGGCCGGAATATGACCCGACCGATCGCCTCAAGGCGATTGACCAGATTGGACAGCACCATGCGAGGGGCGAGGTTCTGACAGGTTTGCTTTACCTTGATCGCGAGGCAGAGGATCTGCACGTGCATTTGAATACGGTAAGCGTATCTCTCAACAAGCTCACCGCAAGGGAACTTTGTCCCGGTGCGGCCGTACTTGAGCACATAAATGCGTCATTGCGCTAAGACCCCTGGGGCTTGAAGAGTCGCCCCCCGCTTCTCCAGGATTTTAAGTGTTGGTGGAACTGACGGGGGCGCGACTTCCGCGCTTATGGCCTGGGCGTTGACTCAGGGCTTCAATCCGTGAAATAACTTTTCGCGCCCAAGTTTGACTCTTGCAATGCCGTCATACATGTAGATGTCGGCAGTCGCGAAGGTGTCTGAAAAATTCTCAGGTATAAATGATCCGGTCCCAACTACATCCAGCGGCGCACGAGCATTCGCGAACATCTTGCATTTGAAAAGGTTGAAACCCGACGATCCTACGATTCTGCAGGCATTGAAACCGTTGGCATCAAGAAGCTTGCGCAGATGGATCACGCTCGCAACGGATACGCCGGTGCCGAACAGAACCCGACGCACCCTGTCCTTGGTGATATTCAAGCTGTCGGCGTCGAAGGCCTCTTCGCCCATGACGTATCGCACCGCTTCGTACTCGTTCGGTACATGCAGCCAGTCGGCGACGATTTCCACCGAGTGATCATAGGTAAGCCCTTCGGCATAGCGTTCGCCGTGCGTATCCAGGCGCAGACTCAGCATTCGTGAACCCGATGGATCTCCGGGCAGGTACTCGTTGTACCACCAGCGGCAAAGCTCGATGGCATCGGTGTACTCGGCGCCAAAGTAGTCGATTAGAACCGTCAGGTTGTCCGCCGGGTGGGTCTCTACATACATCTGGGCACTGCGAAGCGTTGATCCTGAATAACCGATCAGTCCGTGCGGCATGGTTCCGACGCCCCTGTCCTGGCCGTAGAAATGCGCCGTCAAATCCTGCGAGCAGCCGATGAATCCAATTGCCCCGCCCAGTTTTGCAATTCTTGAACCCACCGATGCACCGTAGGCGGCCAGAAGCGAAAAATCGTCCCCAGATGAATGGCGGGCATGCATGTCGATGAATCCGATCTTTTTCAGGCTCATCGCCATCTTGTAGGCGTTATAGGCACAAACGCACGCAACACCTGTTCTTTGAAGGATCAGCGTTTCAAGTTCAACCAATGCCGCAAACGATCCGCTATACGTAAATATCGGCTTTTGATCGGGTACGAAAGCTCCTTCTTCATACAAGCGGGTAATCCGCAGCGGGGTCGCATCCGATGGGTAATACTGTCGCAAAAAGTCAATGGCCGGGTTCGCAGCGCAAATGACACCATGCCGCAGGAACACGCCATAGGTGACGGTGCGGTCCCCGAAGCGCTCCACAATTTCTCGGGATTTGGTGAAATACTTGTCTGTTCTTGCACGAACGTAGGCAAGTTTTTCTGCCGGGAGAGAATCGAAGGGTTTGTTCATTTTTGAGTGGTCTCCCTAAGGAGAGGTTCGGTTGGCGAAATGGATGCCAAATTGTATCAGGGGAGGCGTCACCTCAAAGCCGGCAGGCGGTATCCTTGCATGCGCGAGGAGAAACCGTACCTATACCGACTTCCTCTTTGCCTGCAAACAATTCTCTGATGGGAAGCGCAATTTGGGGAATCGATTTTGAATTTCGGCCATCACATGAAACCCGCTTGGCAATTCGCGCACCGCGGCGTGAGTGCTCCCATAAATGTCGAGTGCTGGTTGCTGAATCGTGAACGTGCAACATGGTGAACAGCGAACCAAATGTCGGGCTATTGGACGAGTTTTGTGACTCGATTTGGCTCGAGGATGGACTGTCACGGAACACCATCGAATCCTATCGGCGGGATTTGCGCCTGTTTGGCGAGTGGTTGTTTCATGCCCGCGGCAAGAGCCTGGTTGAAGCTGCAGAGGAGGATATAACCGCGTATCTTGCTCACCGCGCGTCCGCGCAGGTCGCCATTCGGAAAAGCACCCAGTCAAGACTTATTTCCAGCTTAAAGCGCTTATATCGATTCTCGTTGCAAAGGGGACGGGTTTCCCTCGATCCGACAATCCGGGTGAATTCTCCCAAGACGGGGCAGAGATTTCCGAGGACTTTGAGCGAGGCGGACGTAGAAGCGCTTCTTGCCGAAACGGATGTTGAGAGCGCCAGCGGCGTCAGGGACCGCGCGATGCTCGAACTCATATACGCCTGCGGGCTTCGCGTATCTGAGTTGGTGAACCTGAAGCTATCCTGCGTCGATCTGAATACCGGTGTGGTTCGGGTGCTGGGCAAAGGTGCGAAAGAACGGTTGGTGCCGCTTGGCGAAGAGGCGAGCAGTTGGATCGATCGCTTTCAGCGTGACGCAAGGCTGGAAATATTGGCGGGTCGCGCCAGTGACTATCTGTTTGTGACCGCCCGCGGCAATTGCATGACTCGCCAGGCATTCTGGTACCTGTTAAAGCGGCGAGCAGCGATCGCGATCCCTGGGAAAAAGCCCTCCCCCCACACACTGCGGCATGCGTTCGCGACGCACCTGCTCAACCATGGGGCGGATTTGCGGGTATTGCAACTTCTGCTTGGTCATTCGGATATATCAACCACCCAGATTTATACTCACGTCGCCAAAGAGAGGCTCAAGGCACTGCACGCAAAACATCATCCGAGGGGGTGATGCCATGTCTTGAAGATGGGGCAGAACATTGCCTCGCATCGATACGCCTGAATCGCCATGATCGCATCTGGGGTTGTTGGTTGCCGGATCATCAATTCAGACCGTTGAATCGTTCCTATCTGGAACTGCGTTCGATGCGGACTCCCACCCGTTTTGCATCTTTGAGAACGCCCAGTTTCGTCACGGTTATCGTGACCCTTGGCGACTGAAATTCATCGAGGAGCAGTTTTGCTATGCACTCCGCAAGGGATTCCACCAGCCCAAATCGCTCGGAATCCAGGATCGACCGTATTCTCTCGCTGACGGTGCCATAGTCTATGGTGTCTTTTACCTTACCCGTTTTAAAAACCGAGTCGCTTGGCAGTCCGAATTCAATATCCAGTTCGATGGTCTGCTGCGCGACTTTTTCGTGTTTGTAGAGTCCAATCCACGCGGGCAGGCGAAGTTCACGAATAAATACAATGTCCATCTGGGTTCCGCAGAATAGATTTGGGCGGGATGGGTGCCACATTGACCGCTAGTTGCACATTCTATTGTATGGTGTCGCTGTTCGCGGCGTCCTGCGTAAAGATTAATCCCCATGATTGAAATTGCTATTGCCATTTGCGCGTACCTGATCGGCTCGCTCTCATTCGCCGTTATAGTGAGTCGCATCTTCGGTTTGCCGGATCCGCGCAACTATGGCTCTGGAAATCCTGGTGCGACAAACGTTTTGCGGACCGGCAAACGCGCTGCTGCTGCATTGACGCTGATCGGCGACGCGGGTAAGGGCTGGCTTTGCTTAGTGCTTGCACAGGCAATGGGAAAGCATTTCGACCTGTATTCCGGCGTGGTCGCGGCGGTTGCGCTGGCGGCCTTTGCTGGTCACCTGTGGCCACTGTTTTTCCGATTTCAAGGAGGCAAAGGCGTGGCGACGGCGGCAGGAATACTCCTGGCGATTCATCCCTGGTTGGGGTTTGGAACCATAGCCACGTGGGTTTTGATATTCGTGTTTTTCCGTATTTCGTCCCTGGCAGCATTGATCGCGGCGCTGTTTGCGCCTTTTGCATATCTGCTGCTTTTTAAAATTGATTTGATGGCTATTGCGGTCATTTTCATTGCTGCGCTTTTGATTTGGCGCCATCGGGCCAATATTGGGCGCCTGTTTGCCGGCACCGAGGGTCGGTTTGGCGGTGGCGCGCAGCCTCCAAACGGGCGATGACGATCCGCCGAATGGGGGAATCCTGTAGGAGGGAGGGCAACCCCGGCAATGCCGCATTTGCCTATTGGTCGGCCAAGTCCCAGCGAGGCCTGCTGTTAAAGTCACGGTGAAGATTGGTTTGAGCACAACTGGTCATTCGCAATGCTCCAGCCAATGCGATCATGGCGCCGTTATCCGTGCAATATTCGATGGCTGGGTAATGAACAGAAAACGCATTTCCTGCTCCCGCAGCATCCAGGGCGCTTCGCAAAGCCGCGTTCGCGCCTACACCGCCAGCTACCACTAGCGTGTTCATGCAGGTCAAATCCATGGCATTGACGCATTTGGCGACAAGCACATCTACAACCGCTTCCTGGAACGATGCCGCGATATCCGCCCGAGCCTGATCGTCGAGATTAACCCCCGCGCAGGCCATTGCCACCGCAGTCTTCAGGCCGCTGAAACTGAAATCAAGGTTTTTCGAATCCATCATTGGGCGGGGCAGTCGAAAGCGGCTTGCTGACCCGCTTTCGGCAAGCTTTGCAAGCGCTGCTCCCCCGGGATAGGGCAGACCGAGGAGTTTTGCGGTCTTGTCGAAGGCCTCGCCCGCTGCATCGTCGAGCGTGTCCCCCAGGAGTTCATAGCGACCGACTTCAATGGCTTTCATAATCTGCGTGTGGCCACCGGAGACGAGCAATGCGACAAAAGGAAACGAGGGCGGGTTACTCGCGAGCAGCGGGGAAAGCAGGTGTCCCTCGAGATGGTGGATACCAACTGCGGGAATCGCCAATCCCATGGCCAGCGCTGTTGCGACGCTTGCTCCGACCAACAACGCTCCGGCAAGACCCGGTCCGCGGGTATAGGCGATGGCATCGAGATCCTGCAGGCGCAGACGTGCCTGGCACAAGACTTCGCTGACCAGCGGAAGGAGTCTGCGTATGTGATCGCGCGAGGCAAGCTCCGGCACCACGCCTCCGTATTCGTCATGCAGGGAGATTTGCGAATAAAGTGCCTGGGCAAGCAGGCCTGAGGCGCTGTCATACAAAGCAGCGCCTGTTTCGTCACACGATGTTTCAATTCCTAGCACCAGCAAGGTTTTGTCCTTCGCTATCAAATACTTGAAGTTTTCCGGGTATTATGCCCCGTGCGCCTGCGCTCAGCATGTACGGCCGAGGGCTGGGAATTCGGTGGCGTTCGCCAGTGGCCATTGAACCCACAAGCTGTGCTAGAATCCGCGCCTTTTCCGCATTTGGTTCTGGAGATAAAGCCGCATGACGACAGTTCGCGTCAAGGAAAACGAGCCCTTTGAAGTAGCGTTACGCCGCTTCAAGCGCACGGTTGAGAAGACTGGGTTGCTAACCGAGTTGCGTGCCCGGGAATTCTATGAAAAGCCCACTGCAGAGCGCAAGCGCAAGCTGGCGGCTGCAATCAAGCGTCGTTATAAACGATTACGCAGTCAGACCCTGCCGCCGAAGTTGTATTGATTTAGACGGAAGTTCGGCCGGTACGGGGCGGCGCGATTGAGTGAGCAGAGATTTCTGCTTCTCCTCGCGCCGTGTTCGCTTTTGCGCTTTTGCGCATTTGCTGTTTGATGTCTACCTTGACTCTCTGCCGCGACTATTGCCGGAGTGGTTCGGGTTGAGTATTCGATTGGTTACAAACTCATGTCGCTGAAGGAACGAATTACCGAAGACATGAAAGCCGCAATGCGGGCCAGGGAATCGCAGCGGCTTTCGACCATTCGCTTGCTGCTGGCCGCCCTCAAGCAAAAAGAGGTCGATGAGAGGGTGATACTTGCCGATGCCGATGTGTTGGCCATCATCGAGAAACTTATCAAGCAACGCCGGGACTCCATCGGTCAATATCTGGCAGCGAAGCGCCAGGACCTTGCCGATGTGGAATCCTACGAGCTCAATTTGTTGCAGTCGTATCTGCCGCAGCAGCTTTCCGAGGACGAAATATCGACCGAAATCGACCATGCGATTGCCGAAATTGGTGCCGCGAGTGCCAAGGAGATGGGCAAAATCATGGGTGTGCTAAAGGCACGCTTGGCAGGGCGAGCCGATATGAGTCGCGTTTCTGCGCTGGTCAAGACAAAACTCGCCGGTTAGGCGGAGTTGATACACGAACCTCTGCTCACCGCTGAAATTCCAAGAGGAAGTCAAAATCTGACGCGGTTCGCTTTAAACCCTAGGTCGTCGCGGCAGATTCCCCGTCGGTCCCGGTGACTTTGCGTAAGCTGCAATATGGCTTATAAAGACCTAATTGGCGTCAACAGTCAGGGTTTTCCGGCATCGAAACGGCATCTGTGTGATTTCTGATTCCTTCAAGCAGGACCTGCTCAATCGCATCGACATCGTCGACCTGATCGAGCGTTATGTGCCGCTTAAAAAAGGTGGTGCCAATTACTCCGCATGTTGTCCGTTTCACAGTGAAAAATCGCCGTCATTTACTGTCAGCCACAGCAAGCAGTTTTATCATTGCTTTGGATGTGGCGCCCATGGTAATGCCATATCGTTCCTGATGGAGTATCAAGGGCTGGGCTACGTCGATGCCGTCAAGGACCTCGCGGAATCGGTAGGCATGAAGATGCCCGACTACGAACCGCGAAGCGGCACAAAGGATTCCGGCGGTCCGGATCTTTACGAAGTCCTGCAGCGAGCCAGCGACTATTACCGGGAGCAACTCAAGGTTTCGCCGCAGGCCATTGCATACCTGAAGGGTAGGGGACTGACGGGAACAATCGCGGCACGCTTCGGCATAGGTTACGCACCCCCAGGTTGGCAGAACCTGCAGACGGTCTTCAGTGATTATGCCGATAAGTCGCTGAAAGAGGCGGGATTGGTCATCGACGCTGAAGGCGGGCGGCGGTATGACAGGTTCCGTGATCGCATCATGTTTCCGATTCTCAATCAACGCGGATCGGTGATTGGCTTTGGCGGTCGTGTCCTGGGTGCAGGAGAGCCGAAATACCTCAACTCTCCGGAAACCCCCTTATTCGAAAAAGGCCAGGAACTCTATGGATTGTCTCAGGCGCGAGGCGCCATTCGTACCCGCGGGAGGGCCATTGTTGTCGAAGGCTACATGGACGTCGTCGCGCTAGCGCAGCACGGCATAGAATTTTCAGTGGCAACCTTGGGCACCGCGACCTCCAGCGTGCATGTTCAAAAGCTCTTTCGCCAGACCGATGAAATCGTTTTTTGTTTCGACGGTGATGCCGCCGGGCGTCGTGCCGCTTGGCACGCGCTCGAAGTTTCGCTGGCAGTTTTGGCGGATAACAAGGCAGTACGGTTCCTGTTTCTCCCGAACGAAGACGACCCAGACAGTTTTGTGCGCGCGCAAGGTGCCAAGGCATTCGAGGCGATCCTCGCCGAGGCGCGTCCCCTTTCGGAGTTTTTGCTCGCCGAACTCCGTAGTCGTGTCGACATGACCAGCCTCGAGGGACGTTCGAGGCTGATTGCCGATGCAAAGCCACTTTTGAAGCGCATATCCTCACCGGCTTTGCAGCTACAGTTGCTCAAGCAACTTGGCACAGCTGCGGACGTGACCTACGAGCAGGCCGGGACCCTGACCGATATTGCCACTTCGAGAAGATTCGAGCCCCGTCGCAATTCGGCGCCAAAAAATAGCCGAAGCGCGCGCGCACCCGTGGACGGGACTCTAGAGCTATTGCTGTTGCGGTGCGTGATGAACCAACCCCGTCTGGTCCTTGACCTGCCGCTCGAATTGCTAGACCTGCAGCATGCGGCAAGCCGCGCCCTGATGGCGTTAGCAGAATACGCACGTACTGCGCCAGAGGCATCTGGCGCGTTGATTATCGAGCAATTCAAAGCGACCGCTCACGCGAGGATACTGGTGGAAGCTCAGGCAAGCCTGATGGACATGCAGATCGAGGGCGAAGACATGGAAATAGAGTTTCGGCACGCCTTGCAGCGTCTGCAGGCCGGGCGGTTGCAAGGACGCTTCGATGACCTCAGCAAGAAGAGTCAGTCCGGCGGACTGTCCGGCGACGAGCGAGCCGAATATTCCAATCTGATCAAGGAGTTCGCAATTCTTAAAAGGGTGCCGGATAACAAAACGTCATGATATAATTTTCGGCTATCCCCGCAGCTGCTTGGCTTTATTGATTTTTTGCTATTTGAATGACTAAGTCACGCAGTTTTTCCTCCCCACCAATTCCACTCCGGGACGAATCATGGTGAAAGGCAAATCCAAGTCTAAGGCAGGCGCGAATCGTGACACCAAAAATGTCAGCAGGAGCGCGGCCTCACGAAATAACGCCAAGGCACCAAGATTGGTGACAAAGAAGGCTGGTAATCCCCCGGCGACGCCGCGCGCAAAGGAGGTTCGTGCGAATGCAGACCGGGCCAAAGCCGCGCGGGCCCGGGAAATAGCCCTGCAGCATGCGGCTAAGAAAAAGGCGCGTATGCAGAAGGAGCGCGAAAAAGTACTAGCGAAGCGGGAGAAGGAAAAAGTCAAGTCAGTCGCGGAGCGCGAAAAGGCGCACAAAAAAGCCGAAAAGCTCCGCGAAAAAAATCAAATCGCCAAGGAACGCGAACGTGAGCGCGCCATCCGGGAAAAGGAACGTGCGCAAATCCGCACGGAGCGCGAAAAAGGAAAAGAACGTATCCGCATGGAAAAGCAGTTGGCAAAAGAATTGGCAAAAAAAGCGAAAGAAGACGCAAAGGCTAAGGCGCTAAAAGAAAAGGAAGAAAAGAAGCTGGCGGAGGCGCGGGTCAAGGTTGCTCAGGACATCGCGAAGCTGCGTTCGGGGCGCGGTCGTCCGTCCAAACGCAACAGTGAAGCCGAGCGCGCATTGTTGTTGCGCGCGGATATGAAGCCCGAAGATGCCGAAGCGCGGCGCATGCGGCTTAAAAATCTGATCAAGCTAGGCAAGGAACGCAGTTACCTGACCTACGCGGAGATCAATGACCATTTGCCCGACGACATGGTTGATGCCGAGCAGATCGAGGCGATTATCACCACGTTCAACGACATGGGAATCCAGGTCTACGACGAGGCTCCCGACGCAGAGACCCTGTTGATCGCTGAAAACGCACCACAGGCCGTCGCAGATGAGGACGCGGAAGAGGAGGCGGAGGCGGCGCTAACCAATGTGGATGCGGAGTTTGGCAGGACCACTGATCCTGTGCGCATGTACATGCGTGAGATGGGGTCGGTCGAATTGCTGACCCGCGAGGGTGAAATCGAGATCGCCAAGCGCATCGAAGACGGCCTGAAGCACATGATCCAGGCGATTTCTGCCTGCCCGACCACCATTCAGGAAATTCTCGCGCTCTCGGCCAAAGTTGAGCGCGAAGAGATGCGCATCGACGAATTGGTCGATGGCCTGATCGACCCGAACGCCAAGGAAGACCCCATCAAGGAGGTCGTCGAAGAAGAGGATATCGACGAGGATTTGGAAGACGAGGACGACGGCGGAGCGGCCCTGGCCGCAAGCTTGTTGCAGCTCAAGCAGGACTCGTTGCTTCGATTTGGCAAGATTCGCCGACTGAACGAGAAAATGCGCAAGGCGCTGCTCGAGCACGGACATCGCAGCAAGGAATACATCAAGGTGCGGGATCAGATTTCCGCCGAACTGCTCAATATCCGCTTTACCGCCAGAATCATCGAACGCCTGTGCGATACCGTGCGCGGCATGGTCGATGAGGTTCGCCGCCACGAGCGCGCCATCCTCAACCTTTGCGTCAACAAAGGCCAGATGCCGCGCCCGCATTTCATCAAGGTATTCCCCGGCAATGAAATGTCGGCCCGCTGGATCAAGAACGAGGTGCTGACGGGCCGCCCGTACGGTCCCACGCTGGCACGGTTCGAGCCGAATATTCTCGAGCAGCAGCACAAGTTGGTGGAAATACAGAAGCGCATTGGCATTCCTTTGAAGGATCTCAAGGACATCAATAAGCAGATGTCCACCGGAGAAGCAAAGGCGCGCCGTGCAAAGCGCGAGATGACCGAGGCGAATTTGCGCCTGGTGATCTCTATCGCCAAGAAATACACCAATCGAGGCCTTCAGTTCCTGGATCTGATTCAGGAAGGCAATATCGGTTTGATGAAGGCCGTGGATAAATTCGAATATCGACGTGGCTATAAGTTCTCGACCTACGCCACCTGGTGGATCCGCCAGGCCATCACCCGGTCGATAGCGGATCAGGCGCGCACCATCCGGATTCCGGTGCATATGATCGAAACCATCAACAAGATGAACCGCATTTCGCGCCAGATTCTGCAGGAAACCGGCTTGGAGCCGGATCCGCAGACGCTCGCGGAAAAGATGGAGATGCCAGAGGACAAGATCCGCAAGATTCTCAAGATCTCCAAGGAACCCATTTCGATGGAGACCCCGATCGGCGACGACGACGACTCCCATCTGGGCGATTTTATTGAGGACAACGCGACCCTGGCGCCCAACGACGCGGCCATGTACGCGAGTCTGCGCGAAGTCACCAAAGACATTCTGGATTCTCTGACGCCGCGCGAGGCCAAGGTGCTGCGCATGCGCTTCGGCATTGAAATGAATACCGACCATACCCTTGAGGAGGTCGGTAAGCAGTTTGATGTCACTCGTGAGCGCATACGCCAGATCGAGGCAAAGGCACTGAGGAAGTTACGCCATCCGTCGCGCTCTGAGCGGTTGAAGAGCTTTTTGGACAATAACTGAGATGCGCCGTCTGGTGGCGGTCATGTCTGTGCACATGGTATCGGCACCAGCCGTGGCGTGCGCGCCGCAGATGCTGGATTATTGTTGCGGACGCGGTGGGTGTTTCCTAACCTTGCGTGATCAGGGCAGGTAGCTGATCTCTTATCCTGTTACATTGGCCATGCCCCAGTTTGACTATGATCTGTTTGTAATAGGCGCCGGCTCCGGTGGAGTCCGCGCGAGCCGCGTTGCGGCGGCATTTGGCGCGCGGGTTGCCATCGCGGAACACTACCGGGTGGGCGGCACCTGTGTGATCCGCGGCTGTGTTCCAAAGAAACTGCTGGTCTACGCCTCCCATTTCCATGAGGATTTCGAAGACGCGTCGGGTTATGGCTGGACCGTATCCGGCAGCAGCTTTTCATGGCCCATTCTGATAGCGAACAAGAATCGCGAGATTGCACGCCTTGAAGGAATCTACTCCAAGCTGCTGGAGAACTCGAAGGTAACGGTCCATCGCGGCCGGGCTTCTTTGATCGATACCCATACAGTTAAGGTAGGAGATCGTCAGGTCACTGCGGATAGCATTTTGGTGGCAACGGGCGGTTGGCCGAATCTTCCGAAAATTCCCGGTATCGAGCATTGCATTACGTCGAACGAGGCATTCGAGCTTGCCGTGCAGCCGGGCCGCGTATTGATCGTAGGTGGTGGATACATCGCCGTCGAGTTCGCGGGGATATTCCGGGGACTCGGCTCCGAGGTCACGGTGAGCTATCGTGGAGACCAGATTCTTCGCGGATTCGACGAAGACGTTCGAGCCCACCTTTCGCGGGAAATCGGAAAAAAGGGGATCGATATTGAACTTCGATCCAATGTGCGCGGTGTTGAGAAACTGCCTGACGGAACACTCCGTGCGACGATTCTGAATGGGCAGGCAGAACGAACAATCGATTGCGATGCGGTGATGTACGCAACCGGCCGGCGTCCGGCGACCAAGGGTCTGGGGCTGGAGGAAGCAGGTGTCAGGCTTGATGACGACGGAGGTGTCGTTGTAGACGAGTATGGCCGCAGCTCGGTGCCAGGCATTTTCGCCGTGGGAGATGTTACCAATCGCATCGCGCTGACGCCGGTGGCGATTCGTGAAGGGCTGGGGGTGGCAACTACGCTATTCGGTGGCGGCGCGCCAGTACGAATTGACCATAACGACGTCCCTTCCGCAGTCTTCAGCCAACCGCCGGTCGGCACCGTCGGAATGACGGAAGCGCAGGCAATCGCGAGCTGCGATCAGGTGGAAATCTATCAGGCCGACTTTCGACCCATGAAGGCGACTTTATCGGGTCGCGATGAACGAACTATGATGAAACTTATCGTGGATGCAAAGTCGCAGCGCGTTCTGGGAGCGCACATGGTTGGTGGAGATGCACCCGAAATAATCCAGGGTATAGGCATCGCCGTAAAAGCGGGTTTGACCAAGCAGCAGTTCGACGCGACAGTTGGCATACATCCAACAGCGGCCGAGGAACTGGTCACGATGCGGGAAAAGCGCTCAGTGAGCCGGGCCGCTACCTGAGGTACCGGGCTCGCGAATGCGGATTCGGCTCGTACCGAACTGATTCTTGCGTAAGCACGGCGCAAATGAGGTGGCGTCGCGGCTATAATCGCCCCTGGCAAGATTTCGGGCCTATAGCTCAGTTGGTTAGAGCAGAGGACTCATAATCCTTTGGTCCCTGGTTCGAGTCCAGGTGGGCCCACCATTACGATAGCAACTTAGCGAAAGACCGGCTGGCACTGCCGGCGATACGACCGTCTGGCGGTTTTCACAGAGGCGCTAGGTGGCGGCGATTCAAACCCCTGATGGGCTCCGACCCACTGACTGACCGAGTCGCAATGGACGATATTCTTGAAGGCAAGAATGTTTTAGTCACCGACGATATGGGCGTGCTGCGCGTGCTGTTGTCCGGGTTGCTGCGCAGCGCGCGGGTAAACGCCCTCGAGGCGGGTAGTGGTGAGCAGGCCCTGGCCGTAATCCATGCGCACCGCATCGACGCGTTTATCCTGGATATTCACATGCCGGCCATGAGCGGTATCGAGCTGTGTCGGATCATCCGGTCTATGGAACAGCATCGCAACACGCCGATTATGTTTATTTCTTCCATGGATGAGACTAACGCCCTGGAGGAGGCGCTTGCCGCCGGGGGCGACGATTTCATAAGCAAGCCGATTCATTTTGTTGTCTTGCGAGCGCGGTTGCGCAATCTTCTTCAAAGGTCCCAGTTCCTGAACCAGGAGCGGATGATGAGTCTGTCATTGCAGCGATATGTTTCGCCGCGTACCGAGGAGATTGCACGGATATATGCGCAGACAGGGGTGCTTCCTGCGCCCAGGCTACAGGATGTTTGCATTCTGTTTTCTGACGTTCGCGGTTTTACCGAACTCAGCCAGGACATGGAACCAGAGGCCCTGTTGCATGTTCTAAGCGGCCACCTCGAAACCCTGGTTTCGCTGGTCTACCGGTACGGTGGATATGTCGACAAGTTTTCCGGGGATGGGTTGATGGCTGTTTTCGACGGCGATGATATGGTCTACAAGTGCTGCAAGTGCGCTCTGGACATGCTCGAAGCATCCAGGGAGCGACTGGCCAGTGAAGGCATACGCATTCACCAGATGGGCATAGGAATCAACAAGGGCCAGGCGGTGCTCGGCAACCTGGGTTCAACCGAGCATCTGGACTACACCTTGATCGGCAGGACGGTCAACCTCGCGGCGCGATTGTGCAGCATGGCACAAAGCCTCTCCATCGTGGTGTCAGAATCAGTGCGCGACGAGTTGACCGGCAGCATAGGCATCGGGTTCACCAATGAACGCCGGGCAACCATACGTGGATTCCGGGATCCGATACCCATTTATGACCTGACCAGAGGGGAATCGGCTAAAGGAGGCTGAAATAAAACGGTATCGCGATAGCGCACAGCCGATCGGCATCATTCGATCCTGACTTTGGTCAGCCTGACGACCTCTGCATAGTTTTCACGTTCCTTTTTTAGAAACCTTGCGAACACCTCCGGCGAGGCGCCCGCGGGTGCCGAGGTATCAATTCCCTGGGAGGTGAGGAATTTTGCCTTGGCCTCCGGATTGTTGGTCAGCCCCTTCGCTACCTCGGCATTCACTCGAGAAATGATGTCGCGTGGGGTGGCTGCCGGTGCAAAAAGGGCGAACCAGGCTTGAATGTCGATATCAACGCCATTCTCTTTCATGGTCCCCACATCCGGAAGCAACGGGCTGCGGTTCGAAGAGACGATAGCAAGTGCTTTGGCTTTACCCGCTTTCACCTGTGCGACCGCCGGTCCGACGGCGAACAAAACCACGTTTACTTCTCCAGCCAGCATAGCCGGAAATGCAAGCGAAGCCGCTTTGTAGGGCACATTGAGGAAAACGACATTCCGGTCATTTTTCAGCAATTCGACATAGAGATTCGAACTGCTGGCAAGACCGAAAGTGCCAAAAGAGATGCTTCCCGGCTTGGCTTTGGCCAGACTCAACAGCTCAACCAGGTTGTTTGCCGGTACTGACGGATGTGCAAGTATTAACGATGCCAAAGCTCCAAAGTAGGCAATTGGCGCCAGATCCTTTTCGGGGTCATAGGGCATTTTCGCGCGTATTACCGGATTGAGAGAGATCGCGAACGAATCCGCCACGTAAAGGGTGTAGCCGTCCGGCGCGGAGCGAACGGCTGCTTCTCCTGCTATCAAACCATCCGCACCCACGCGGTTCTCCACTACATAAGGCTGACCGGTTGCCTGGCTCAATGCCTGGGCTGCGCCACGAGTGGCAGTGTCGCCAGGACCTCCTGGGGGTGTGCCGATTAGGATTTTCACTGGCTTTGAGGGATAGCCTTGCGCAAATGCCTGAATCGCCGATGCAAACAGGGTACAGACCAGCAGTGTCGACATCAATTTCACGCGAGCTTGCAATTTCATGGAAATTCTCCCGATGTTCTTATGGAATGATATTGTCTGAAATATAAGACATCGCCACCGGACGTGCATAGTGGATATGTCGAGCACCAGCACCGGGCAGCTTGCTGCGGACGCCTTGTGGATCAGATATTCCACGACCAGGGGATGCGCTAATAGGTCATGCGCCCGTTGGGTCGCTAAAGCCCTTCGATTTGTTCCCTATCGTTTTGAAAGCGCTTCGGGATTCAGTACGCTGATCGGATGGCCTGCAGCGAATGCCAGAAGACGGTCCACTGCGCCTTCGTAGAATTTTTCCAAAGCGTCGAAATCGTTGTAACCCAGGTGCGGCGTGCACAGCGCATTGGGCAGCTTTAACAGAGGGTCAGACGCCCCGATAAGGGGTTCCACTTCGTAGACATCGACAGCGGCAAAACCGGGACGGCCCTTCTTCAAGGCTTCGGCGAGCGTGCCTTTACCGATTATCGGCGCGCGGCTGGTATTGACAATCATGGCGGTGGGTTTCATCCGTGCCAGGTCTTCCGCAGTCACAATGCCGTAGGTGTCCTTGTTGGCAGGCAGATGCAGACTGATCACATCGCTGCCTTCATAGAATGTTTCACGGTTTGGCGCTATTTCAAAGCCATCCGCGCGCGCCTTGGCGGTCGAACCTTCGCGGCCCCAGCAGACAACCTTCATGCCGAAGGCCCGGCCGATTTTGGCCACGGCACTTCCAATATGACCATAGGCGTATATTCCCAAGGTCCTGCCGCACAGACTGGTACCCACGGTGCTTTGCCAGTGGCCCTGCTTCAGGCGCTCGATTTCGTACGGCAAATGTCGCCACGCGGCTATGATCATCCCCCAGGTCAGTTCCACGGTGGAGGCAAAATTCCCGCCTCCCGAGGGTGCCCCGCCAATAGACACAATCACCCCCCGCTCGGTGCAGGCGTCGATGTCCAGGTGGTAGGCATTCCTTCCGGTTTGGGCTATGAATTTGAGCTTTGGCATGCATTCGATGGCTGCCCGCGGTACTTTGACCCGTTGCTGGGTTAAAACCAGCGCTTCAGCATCCCCAACAAATTTTGCCAGGCTGGCGGGATCCGTTTCGGTTCCTGTGTGGATGCTGACCTCGTGGCCTTCCAGTTTGCCAAAAGCACGTGCCTGGCGAAACATGTCGCCATAGTCGTGAAGGACGGCAATTTTCATGATCGGACAGTTCCTGTGAAGTGATTTGCAACATGCGGGCCAAATGTTTGACAACGGGGCCGGTCGAGGCGGTCTGCAGCTGTCGTGGAGTAGAATTCCAAGAAACAACCATGCAAAATTCCCTCATACCGTGATGATAAGGCTTTTGGTTTTTCTTGGCGTTTTGGCTGCTGCGGCCGCCATTGCACAGGCTCCGATAGAGGAGCGAACGGCAAGCAGAGACAACAAGGTCGCGCAAGGACAGCAGCGGCTCGAGTTTTTGCGCCGTGAACTGGAGGGAAATCAGGAAAAGTTCAAGCGTGCGGAACTGGATTTCAATGAAACCAGGAACCAGGAACTGGCCGTACAAAAGCAACTCGACGCGGCACGAAAGCGCCGTGAAGCAGGCGGCGCGTCGCTTGACAAGGCACGGAGGGAATTGGCGATCGCACGCAAGGCATTTGAGGATGAGTCGGCAGATTTTGAGCGCATGTTGAAGAGCGGTGCGGCGAAAGACAATCGCAGCGAACCGGCGAAAAAATAATCAACGGAGATACGACCATGAAATCTGGTTTGCTGGTTTTTGGTGCGTTTCTTTTTATGGCGGGCACACTGCTTTCCATGCCCTTGTTAGCACAGGAAAACATTCGCGTGCTGACCAAGACATTGCCAAGTTCCTCGGCGCATAAGGAATGTTTCGCGCTCAATGAGAACCAGATAATCCGCTACTGGTATCGCGCAGACGCGCTCATCGATTTCAATATTCAATATGTCGAGGGCAGCAAGACCATAATGGAAATGCGCCGCGATCGCCAGGCTCTGGGCTCAGGGGGGTTCACTCCGAAGGTTGCCCGCGACTATTGCATGGTCTGGACCAATGCGTTCAACAAACCAGTCCTTTTCCGGGTTGAAATGGCCCGCCTGGCGCGCTGACCGTTGGACAGATCATGCTGATCTGTCATGCCGTGCTGCCGTTCTCCATTTCCGGCTTCGCACTGGGTCGACCGCCGGTGGCGCCGACAAGGCGCAACACAGTTGATCTTCAGGTGGAGGCGCCAAGTTTGTGCGCGGCGCCCTGGTTGCTCGCAGCTACAGGATACGCAGGATGAGTATCAATCCCGCCGGTGGTCTCCCGGTTCCCCGGGCGCAGGTCGTCCTGTCTGGCGAGGCGCAGGATGCGGTGACAGCGCCGCAGTTCGGGGGCGGCACCAGTCAAACCAGCTTCGCCGTCAGCTGCAGCGTCGAAGTCGAGTGATTCTTATGCCACTAGCAGCGTGACCGCTGCGCTCAACCGGGGGCAGGTATTCGGCGCCGTTGCCATGACGACAGCGGTGCAAACACTGACGGCATTTGCTTTCTCGGTGACGTCGATTCTCGCGCCGGTCTCTGCGACCGATCTGGGCCTGCCGGCATCGCGCGTCGGTATTCTTGTTTCAATATTTTTTTCCTCCGCTATTGTTTCTGGCCTGCTAAGTGGTGCTTTGTCCAGGCGTTATGGTCCGGTTGCGACCTTGCGTGCATGTGTTTTGTTGATCGCAATCGCACTTGCCACCGGCGCGAGCGGACATATCTTGCCCGTAATTGCCTATGCGATCCTTTCGGGCGCTGCACATGGCGTAGTCAATCCGGTCAGCTCGCTGGTGCTCGCCCAAGCGGTACCGCCGAAGGTGCGCTCAATGATGTTTTCCGTTAAGCAAACCGGCGTGCCGATGGGTGCGGCGCTCGCCGGCGTGTTGTTGCCCCCGTTGCTGCTGATAATGACATGGCAGCAGGCGTTGCTGTGTACAGCGTTAGGCTCGCTCGTCTTGTTGCCGGTATTGCAACCATTTTATCCATTGTTTGATCGCGAATTGCATCCAGAATCGCCCATCGTATTTTCGGGCGTGCGCGAATCCTTCGTTGAGATCCTTGGTAATCCCAGGGTCTTGCAGCTGGTTGGCGCGGCAACAGTATTCGCATTTGTACAACTCGCCGTCACGACTTTTCTCGTGACCTATCTGCATCTCGAACTTTCGTTCAGTCTCCTTGCCGCCGGCGCGGTGTTTTCGGCAATGTCATTGGCAAGTGTCCTGGGCAGAGTCTTTTGGGGATGGGTGGCGGACCGGACGGGAAAACCCCGACGTGTTCTGGCAGGGCTGGGCTTTTTGATGGGTGGTTGCTGCATCGCCGGCGGGTTCTTCACGCTGGCTTGGCCAATATGGGCGGTGACCTTGACGGCAATCCTTTGGGGTATGAGTGCGGTCGGGTGGAATGGGGTCTTTCTGGCGGAAATTGCGCGGCTCGCCCCCAAAGGCAAAGTCGCAGGCATGACCAGCGGCGTTCAGGCCTTTTTCTTTGCCGGCTCCGTATTCGGCGCACCCTTGTTTGGCGCTGGAGTCGGCGCGTTGGGCGGTTTCGGATCCTGCTACCTGCTGCTCGCGCCTCTGCCCATTTTGTGCAGTGTGGTACTGCTACGTTCTTCCTTCACTTCGGCGCGAGCGCGGCGTTCAGTCAGATGACCTATGGCAACTAGACAAGTGGTGCTTCTTCTTCATGGGTTGTGGATGGGGCCTTGGGCGATGAAGTGGCTTGAGGACGAGCTAAGCGAGGCGGGATTCGGTACGCAGTCGCTGACATTGCACTCGATGAGCGACTCACCCGAAACGCACGTGGCCACCCTTGCCGAGACGGTTGTCAAAGTCGAAGCGGACAGGATTCACCTGCTGGGTCATAGCCTGGGAGGTGTGATCATTCTTCGCTATCTCCAGAATGCAACCGGCGAACGAATGGGTCGGGCGCTGCTGCTCGGGACGCCTGCTATGGGTTGTCAGGCGGCGCGGCAACTGGACAGCCAGCCTTGGGGGGGGGTGCTGGGGAGCAGCCGGGATCTGTGGCTGGCGCCATTTTCGCAGTCGGTCCCGGGAAACTTCGAAGTCGGCGCAATTGCCGGCGACCATGCGTTTGGTCTCGGGTCGTTGTTTACCTCCCTCGACGGTCCGAGCGATGGCGTCGTTACCGTAGAGGAAACGCGGATAGCCGGTCTGCGCGATCATATCGTGCTCCATGTGAGTCATTCCATGATGCTGATATCCGCAGAGGTGGCGCGGCAGGCGACTTTGTTCCTGAAGACCGGCAGGTTTCTGAAATGAACAGGCATGCAATGAAGGCGCTTGCGGTACCGGCAATCTGCGCATTGCTTGGCGTCTCGGGCTGCAATACGGTCGGCTATTATTTTCAGGCCATCGACGGGCATCTGGAAGTGATGCGTCGCGCAACGTCATTTGAGGATGCAATCGCCGATCCAGGTTCCAAAGGAGCCCTGCGCGTCCAGTTGGACCGGATTGCGGGTATGCGTGATTTTGCGAGCCACGAACTCGCATTGCCGGACAACGGGAGCTTTCGCCGCTATGCCGATCTGGGCCGCGCCTACGTGATATGGAAC
Organism: uncultured beta proteobacterium; assembly: GCA_903859155.1. Taxonomy (GTDB): domain Bacteria; phylum Pseudomonadota; class Gammaproteobacteria; order Burkholderiales; family SG8-39; genus 2-02-FULL-62-17. The sequence continues at coordinate 60,454 of CAIOLO010000130.1, read as the reverse complement.
GTATTTGCCGCCCCGGAGTTTTCCGTGCGCGGTGCAGAATCGTGCTTTCCCTTCGCGGGTTGCGTTCCCTACCGCGGTTTTTATGTAGAAGCCGACGCACGTGCCTATGCGCGTCAGCTTGCCGATGAGGGGTTAGACGCTTACCTGGGTGGCGTATCCGCATATTCTACGCTGGGCTGGTTTGACGATCCGGTGCTTTCGACGTTTGTCGGTTTTCCGGAGGGAGAGGTCGCGCGTATTGTGTTTCATGAACTGGCGCATCAGGTGGTGTACGTTCGCGACGATACTCAGTTCAATGAATCCTTTGCGGTTGCGGTCGAGCTGGAGGGCGTTCGTCGCTGGCTTGAAAGGCAGGACGGGGCGCAGGCGGGTGAAGAAAAGCGGCGCTGGGCCGTATCGCAGCGGCGTCGCGCCGAATTCATTGCACTGATGATTCATCATCGCGACATACTCGCCGGACTTTATGCCTCCGCGGCGGGCGAGACGGAAAAAAGGGATGGCAAATCACGCCAGTTCGACATCCTGCAACGCGACTATGAAAAGCTTAAGAAAACCTGGGGCGGTTTCGCCGGATATGACCGCTTTTTCGCCCAAGGCGCGAACAATGCGTTGCTCGCTTCGATCGCGGTATATGCCGATTACGTTCCGGCCTTTTCAGCGCTGATCAACAATCACGGTGGCGACATGGGCGCGTTTTATTCCGAGGTCAGGCGATTGGCGGAAATGGAAAAGCATGCGCGAACCGCTTATCTGCAAACAGTGGTGGGCAGGTCAGGGTCCTGAGGTGTGCTTGGCGGGCCTTGATCTAGGTCAAGGCGCTGCAAGAAGATCACGAAGAACATGGCATGTTCCACGCTGGCCGACTTCCAGCGCCATTGATGTAACAAATCATGGAGTTTTGATGATCATCGATTTTGAACACCATTACACACCCATAGAGACCTGGACCAAGCGGGGCGGTAAGAAGGGCCAGGTCGTTCGCATGTTTTCACCCGAGGGCAAGGAAATACGGCCTTTGTACGATGCCGACCATGATATCGAGTTGCATTTAAAGTACATGGACATGGCAGGCATCGACATGGCAGTACTTTCGAAAAATCTCGATGACCTTGATGAGGCAAAGCTCTTTAACGAATCCTGTTCAAAGGTGATAAGGCAGTACCCGACGAGACTCGTCGGCTTTGCCAGCACTCTGCCTTTGCGCGGCAAGGCGGCATTGGATGAGCTTGATCGGGCTGTCCTGGAATTTGGGATGAAGGGAGTGACCATCAGGGCGCAGGAAGACGGGCAGGCGTTGGATTCCCATGCGTTCTGGCCCTTTTATGAAAAGGTCCTGAAGCTTAAGGTTCCCATATTCGTGCATGTTTCCCTGGCTGCACCGGGGTTCGACGCCTGCAATGCGCCTTACGACCTTAACCGGACCATAGTCAGGGAATTTGACCTTGCACTGGCCACCTCCAGAATCTGCCTTGGAGGCGTGTTGGAAGAGTTCCCTGAACTCAAGTTCATCATTGGCCACTTCGGGGGCGGTATTTCGTCAATCAAGGAACGCTTGGATCGTTATATAGGCTTTTGGGGGGCGAAATTCTGGAACGACAAGCCGCTTATCAGCGAACCCTACCTGGAAAGGTTCAACGAGCATTTCCAAAAGCTCTACTTCAACATGGCGGGTCGCGAAATTGGACTGCAGAGTGTGCAGTGCGCATTGACCAACATCAGTCCCAAACGCCTGCTTTTCGGTACGGACTACCCTCCCAATTTTGTCGATGATCCAAAAGGCATGAAGGAATACATCGAGGTCATCAGAAAGCTTGATCTGGACAAGGCATCGATCGACGGTATTCTGGGCAAAAATGGCATGGAATTGCTGGGGCTGTAGATCCGCGCGCGAGGTCAGGAAGGAGTAGATAAATGTCGGTAAAAGCGAGCTTCGCTGCAGGTTTATTGTTGGTGGCATCGGCCGCAATCGCGCAGCCGTATCCTTTCAAGCCCATCCGTATCATCTCGCCTTATGCGCCGGGAGGTTCGACCGACATAGTTGCCCGCTTGGTGGCGCCGAAAATGAGCAATTCCCTGGGGCAGCCAGTCGTGGTCGAGAATCGCGCCGGGGCAGGTGGCACGATCGGGGCTGCAGCCGTAGCGCACGCCGTGCCTGACGGCTATACGCTGTTGATTACCTCGTCGGCCATACTGAGCTCAATAGTGTTCAGTTCCCGCAATGCGGCATATGATCCCTTGAAGGATTTCACGGCAATTACGGCTGCGGTTACCCAGCCGGGCATCATGCTGGTCAACACGGCGTTCGTCGCCGGTTCGTTCGAGGAGTTGATCAAATACGGCAAGATGAATCCCGGAAAATTATCCTACGGCACGACGGGCGTGGGCTCGTCATTTCATTTCATGGGTGAAATCGTCAAGCTCGCCGCGGGCGTGAGCATGGTGCATGTGCCCTATAAAGGCGGCGCGCAGGCCGCGCAGGCAGTCGCTGCGGGAGAGGTGCCGGTCGCATTGCTCAGTAACAATTCGGGTATGGCGGCAGTGAGAACGGGACGCGCTCGAGCTGTGGCAATACTCGGGGAAAAGCGCGTAGCCGAGTTGCCGAATGTTCCCGCCATCGCAGAGGCGCTGCCCGGGGTGGAGCGGCCTGCGGACTGGCTGGGGTTTTATGGGCCGGCAGGAATGAATGCGTCCCTTCTCGCGCGCGTGCATGCCGAAATCGTCAAGGCGCTCAACGCACCGGACGTTATAAAGGGTTTGAGCGCCGGCGGCATGGAGGTATTTGGAAACATGCCGGAGGAATTCGCCGCGCTCATGAAGCGTGACCTGGAGTTGTACCGCAGGATGGTGCCTTTGGTGGGAATTCAGCTGGATTAGCGCCCGTCACTTTTGGGGCAGCAGCCCCTGGTAAAGCATCAATCCCAGGTCGGTCCCGGGATGATGGTCGGGATCGTGGCCAACTAAGTCGTGGTTTTCCAGCCGTTGCAAGCTACCGATCAAACTGCTGGCCTTGGTCTCGCGCAACTCCCCGCGAGTGATCTGAGTCATGTGCGTCGCTCGCAGCGATGACTACGGCGAAATCTGCTTTTCACGCCTGAGTCGCGAAAAGCTGTTTGTCGGATTCAGAGCACGCGACCTGTTGCGCGCTTGCGATACGCGAAGACAATTGTGTGCACGTCTTGCCGCTCGTCCAGGCGTTGAAGGGTGCGCTTTGATCTAAGTCAATGTGCGTAATAGAGAATGCGGACAACATTCATCGGCAGGCCGGTTACCGTGGCAGCAATCGCAGCGAAATCAATCCGATCGGCCTGATTCCAGGGAGCTTATAGTGGGCGACACACTGTTCGATAAGGTATGGCAGCGCCATATAGTCACCCGCCAGCTGGACGAGGCCCTGATCTACATCGACCGTGTTTTGCTTCACGAAGGGGCCAATCACGCCTTCCGCAGTCTTGCCGCCATGAAGCGGCGCGCCCGCCGGCCCCGCAATGCGATTGCCTGCGCCGATCACTATGTGCCGACCGTGGGGCGCGAAAAGGGATTGGCGGGGATTGAAATTGTCGAGAACCGCAATGAGATTGCGCAGATGGAGCGTAATGCCCGCGAACAGGGCCTCACTCTGTTTGGCAATGAGGATCCGCTTCAGGGCATCCTGCACGTGGTCGGGCCGGAACTCGGAATCACGCTGCCGGGAATGATCATCGTCGGTGGCGACTCGCATACCTGCACGCATGGTGCTTTCGGGGCTCTTGCCTTCGGTACAGGTTCTTCCGAACTAGCGCATATCCTGGCGACGCAGACTTTGTGGCAGAAAACGCCCAAGCGCATGAGGATCGTTGTCAATGGCCTGCTCGGTCCGGGGGCAACAGCAAAGGACCTTGCGCTCTGCATCATTCGCGCCATCGGCAATGATGGTGGTATCGGCTATTTCATCGAATATGCAGGTCCTGCGATCCGTGCGCTCTCGATGGAGCAGCGCATGACGCTGTGCAATCTGACCACCGAGGCAGGCGCGCGCGGTGGCATGATTGCACCTGACGACACGACCTTCGAATACCTTGCCGGCAGACCCTACGCGCCGACTGGCGCCTTATGGGAAAAAGCAATCGCCTATTGGAAGACGCTGGCCACCGGCGCCGGTGCATGCTTCGACCGAGAGGTGGAAGTCGACGCGGCACGGGTTGCTCCGCAGGTGTCATGGGGTACCAATCCTTCGCAGGTCGCAGCAGTAAACGACGTGGTACCCGATCCCCTCGACGAACCCGATTTGATGCGTCGTGAAACGATGCAGTCAGCGCTTGACTATATGGATTTGAAGCCGGGTACGCGGCTGTCGGAAATACCGATCGACCGCGTCTTCATCGGTTCGTGCACCAATGCCCGCATCGAGGATCTTCGACTGGCGGCCGGCATCGCCCGGAGAGGACACGCAATCGTTCCGACGATAGTGGTGCCAGGGTCGCGCTCGGTGAAGCGCCAGGCGGAGGAGGAAGGCCTTGACCGCATCTTCCTTGCGGCCGGGTTTGAATGGCGCGACTCCGGTTGCTCGTCCTGCACCTGTGTCAACGGGGACATTGTTCTTCCCGGGGAGCGTTGCGCTTCGACTTCAAACCGCAATTACAAGGGGCGGCAGGGTCCCGATAGCCGCACCCATCTGGTAAGCCCGGCGACGGCGGCAGCCGCGGCCCTGACAGGTCGCATCGTCGACGTCCGCAATCTCACGGAGATTTGATCATGGCCGAATCCTTCACCCGGCTGACCTCCGTCGCCATACCGTTTGATGAAACCAACGTGGATACCGATCAGCTCGTTCCCGGCCGATTTAGCAAACTGCCGATAGGGCCGGGGCACGAGCGTGTCCTGTTTCATGACCGTCGATTCCTTACTGATGATCTGCCGAATCCGGATTTCATTTTCAATAAGCCCGGTTATCAGGGGGCGAAGATTCTCGTGGCAAGGCGCAACTTCGGCATAGGGTCTTCGCGGGAGAGTGCTGTGATGTCGGTGTGGTCATTCGGACTGCGGGCGTTGATTGCGCCGTCGTTTGGCGACATTTTTTTCAATAACTGCTTCAAGCGTGGGCTGTTGCCCATCAGACTCGCAGAGGGTGACGTTGACAAGTTGTTCGCGTATTTGCTGCCGCGACCGGGTGCGACGGTCACGGTCGATTTGCTTGAGCAGAAGGTCATCGCCGAGAGCATGTCCTTCGCTTTCGACATTGGCGGTATTCAGAAGATGTGCCTGGTCAAGGGGTTGGATGAGGTTTCCGTGACCGATACCTACGGCAGCGAATTGATTGCTTTCGAGAATGCCTACGATGCGGAATTCCCTTGGCTCTCGGCCCAGCTTCAGGATCCCGTATCCAGTACTCGATCTTGAACACAAAGATCCGGGGTTCCACAATTGGCGACTTGCCGCGATTTATGAATCCGCTGCCGACATATCCGTCGCACAGCGGTGCATGAGGAGGAACTGATGAGCAGTAATGAGATGGAAACCGATGTCGTTGTCGTCGGGGCGGGCAACGCCGCTTGCTGCGCGGCCGTGGCCGCACACGAAAAGGGCGCGCGGGTACTGATGCTGGAGGCCTCACCCGAGGATCAGCGCGGAGGGAATTCCACCTATACCGGAGGAATGTTCCGCACGGTATACAACGGCGTGGATGACGTTCGGCAGCTTATCCCCGACCTGACTGATGCTGACATGGCCAACATCGACCTCGATACCTACACCGAGGAGCAGTATTTTGATGACATGGGCCGGCTCACTCAGTACCGCGCGGATCCCGACCTCACCGAGGTGATGATCCGCAAGAGTTTCGAGACAGCCCGCTGGATGCAGACCAAGGGCGTGCGCTTCCAGCTTGCCTACGGCGTGCATGGGTTCAAGCACAACAACCGCTTCAAGTTCTGGGGCGGCGGCGCGGTGCAGGTCTGGGGAGGTGGGGCCGAACTGGTCAAGGCCTGGCACGCGCGCCTGCAGCGTGAAAACATTCCGGTGCTCTACGAAACGCCGGCTCTGTCGCTGCTGCAGGATGATGACGGCGTCAAGGGTGTTCTGGCCAAGCGCCAAGGCAAGACAACGCTCATTCGTGCCAAGGCAGTCGTCCTCGCCTGCGGTGGCTTCCAGTCGAATGCTGAAATGCGCACGCGCTACCTCGGTCCCGGCTGGGATCTGGCCAAGGTACGCGGCACCAAATACAACACCGGCGTCGGTATCAACATGGCGCTGGCCATCGGTGCCATGCCCACCGGACATTGGTCCGGCTGCCATGCCACCGAGTGGGACATGAACGCACCGCCATTCGGCGATTTGACTGTGGGTGACAGCTTTCAGAAGCACCAGTATCCATTCTGCATTTACATCAATGCGAATGGCGAGCGCTTTGTCGACGAGGGCGCGGATTTCCATACCTTCACCTACGCCAAATACGGCGGGGAAGTGCTAAAGCAGCCGGGTCAGTTCGCCTGGCAGGTGTTCGACCAGAAGACCACGCACCTCTTGCGCGAGGACTACCGGATCAAGCGCATGACTAAGGTGCAGGCGGATACCTTCGAGGAACTGGCGCCGAAACTCGAAGGCGTTAACGCCCGCAAGTTTCTCGAAACGGTCAAAGCCTATAACGAGGCGGCTCGCCCTAATGTTCCTTTCGATCCAAACATTCGCGATGGGCTTTGTACGCAAGGGTTGGCGATTAACAAGTCCAACTGGGCACAGCCTCTGGACAAGCCACCGTATCACGCCTATGGGGTCACCTGCGGGATTACGTTTACCTTTGGAGGGCTCATGATCAACACCCGCTCCGAAGTCCAGGATACGGCCGAAAAATCAATTCCCGGCCTGTACGCAGCCGGCGAACTGGTGGGTGGCATTTATTATCATAACTACGGCAGCGGCAGCGGCCTGATCTCCGGAGCCGTGTTTGGCTGTATTGCCGGGCGCCAGGCGGCCGAGCGCGCCAAAGCGAATTAAACGCCTCGAAGCACGCCGGACTGACACATGGTCCCATGTCACTGACTGAAAATCAGGACGCTTTTTGGAGTAAAGAGGCAGCACTCATGAAGTTCCGGATGCTCGGAGCCGTTGCCATCGTTGCAGCGATGGTCTTTGCCGGTGCACCCGACGGCCGTGCGCAAGCCTATTCGCAGAAACCCGTGCGCATCATCGTTCCCTCTGCAGCGGGAGGCCCTACTGATATACCCGGTACTGATCGCAGTGATGTCCGGCGAGGCGGATATGATGTTCGACATTGCGGGCTCAAGGATCCGCAGCGGCGAAGTGCGTGCCCTCGCGGTGACCGGAGCTTCGTGGCACCAGGATATTCCCGAAGTTCAGACCATGGCGGAAGTTGGATTGCCCGCCATGACTTCCACCTCGGGAACCGGTCTGATGGGTCCGGCAGGCACGCCTCGGGATGTCGTCGTGCTGCCAAACGGCATGTTGAACGAACTGATCAAGGTGCCCGACGTGCAATCGAAAATGAAAGCATTGGGTTTGATGCCGGCTGGCGGAACACCAGAGGAATTTGGCGCGTGGGCGAATGAGCAGCGGCAAAAGTGGATTCGGGTGGTAAAACAAGCGGGAATCCAGAGCACCAATTAGGTGCGGGGTGGCCGAGCGTAGAAAGTGACGGCGGAGCAGGTTGGAATTTTCCACGCGGGCTTTTCCCGGCGAAAAGAATTCCCCGAATCGATTTTCCGGCTGTCGCGAAACCAAGCGAAAACCTGAGTTGATTCAGTGCATGCGAGGAGCTACGGGCGAACAAAAACACACCCCAGCGGAACCTTAACTGGTATGCGCAGCAAGCGACGATGAACAGGATGCGCGAAGCAAACTGTTCAGAGGCAACCGTACGTCTCAACGCCAGACAGCAATGCTGCGCGTCGCGCCCAGTCACCTGGGCGCAACGCGCAAGTCATATGCTAGTCCAGCGCCTTGATGTTGGTCGCCTGGTCGCCCTTGGGTCCCGTAGTCACGTCAAAGGAAACCTTCTGGTTTTCTTTGAGTGTCTTGAAACCGCTGCCTCCGATTGCGGAAAAATGCGCAAAAAGATCCTTGCCGCCGCCGTCGGGCGTAATAAAACCGAAACCCTTGGCGTCGTTAAACCATTTCACAGTGCCTGTGGCCATTACTCTTATCCCAAAAAAAATAAAGATTGGGCTTTCGCCCGGACGCGGAGATTTCAGGATGAAGAACTACAACCTGCCGACAACGCCATAGCGTGCACAACGGATGAAAATCCCATTCCCTCAAATTCCTGCAAGCTTCTTATACGCGTGATTTTCGATCTGGTCCAGCCCAAAGTGCGTGGCAGGCAATCAATTTTGTGTGCTTGAACCGTAACTGAAGTGCGCGCAGCGCCAAAAATTTGGCGCAAATCGGTGAAAAAACAAGGAATTGTGCATTGCAGCGAATAAAACCTCTGTTAAATATCATTGGAAACGGTATTGCCAAATACGTTGAAAAATTCAATAAATACCTGTTTTTTGCCGATTTTATCCGAAATATGTCAAATGGTGCAGATTTCAGTCGGGATTGCCGAAATATATTGGAGAAAAGCGTTGAATCATCCGTAGTTCCACCGGAGCAATCAATTTTCCGGCCTGGCAGTGCCAATACACTGACTTGTGGTGCCGGGAAGCTTGTTCAGTTCCGATTCGACAAGATTGGCATTGGCAGCGGGGCGTCGATTCCCAATGATTGCCGCTGCCAATTGTGTGGCAATGAAATCCAAGGGAGCAGCGAATTAGCAAGGGTGAGAAGCATCGGTTGCCGTCCGACCCGATGGTCTCCAAATTCAGGCATGCGTCGGAGCCCGGAAAACGTTCGGGCGCAAAGTTAGTCGAGTATGCATAGGACGCAGTCGGAAACAAGTTTCTCGCGATCCTGGATGCTCAACAATCGCGAGCCGTATGACGCACCGACATGTTGCCCAACCTCCGGTTCACGCGCCGGGCGAAAATCAAATAGCCTCGAACAGACCGCCCTCCGTGCGCGTGCGGTTCGCGCCAACCAGCATGGCTAGGAATACCCGTGCAATACCCTGGGACATCATCGATTCCAGCGCCTGTATCATTCGGGCTGTTGCATATTCATGCGGGGTTTTGGCGTGACGGAAGATGTCCTCGACAATGCAGAGTCAGCACCGCGAGTCAGTTTCGGATCGAACCTGTTCTGGAGGTTTCTGGCGACGGTGATTTTTATCAGCGTGCTTTGGATTCTTTGGTTGCTTTGGCAGATCACGCCAAGATCCAACGTCAATCCCATAGTTTTTCAAATTCAACAGAGCCGTCAAAGTTCGTCGGGAACGATTGACCGCTCTACCGCCGAGGGACAAACCGGGGATACGTCACACGCTGCGTCGCCCTCAGTGCTTTCCACCGGAACGCCATTGGATAATATGAAAATGGAAACGGAACTCAAGGCGCCTCCTCAAGTTGTGAGTCCCGCCGCAAAATAGACTTTGTCCCGCTTACGTTGTGTCGCGCTTTAACAGCTGCGGCTCGATTTGTACCGAGCGTTTTTCGTCAGTGGCGAATATCACCCCGTCCTGGATGGTGAACTGCAGATTCATATTGCGCTCTGTCAGCGCAGCCAGCGCCTGGGTTGCCTCAACGCCGATTGTCCATACAACCAAATTGTCGTGGCGGGCGAGGTCCTCGCAGTTCTGACGCCACCAGATCCCGGCGCCGCGCCCATAGGCATACACGCAAACATGACGCGAGCGTCCGCAGGCCTTGCGCAGGCGCTTGACATCCGGAAGGCCGACCTCGATCCATCGCTCGATCGTTCCGGTGAGGCTTTTCTGCCATAGACAGGGCTCATCCTCGTCGCTCAGCCCCTTGCCGAATTCCAGGGTTTCGTGGGCATTGACGGCAAATGCCGTAATGCGCAGCATCATTCGCTCGTCGGTTTCCGAGGGATGCCGGGCCAGTGTCAACGCGTGCTCTGCGTAATAGCCGCGTTCCATGTCGGCGATGTGGACCTGTGCCTTGAATATGGTTGCTTTTAGGGCCATAGGTATTCCAGATTAACGGCCGTGTTCAATGTCGTTGCCGCAAGATGACGCCCTGACTACCGGAAGTCCCGCCGCGCCGGAAGTTCGATGCCACCGCACTGCCGCGCTTTTAGGCAAAAAAAACATATGCAGCGGGCGCAGCATGGCTTCGCGATAATATCGGCGATCCGATCATACTTGAGGTTCATCATGGTGCTGGAACTAGCCGATATCCGGATCCATCCGGGAAAGCAGGCCGAATTCGATATTGCGATAAAGAAAGGCGTGGAAACCGTCATCGCGAAAGCGAAGGGGTTCAACGGTTACAAGGTCAACAAGGGCATCGAGTCGCCAGAGCGTTATCTGCTCATGATTTTCTGGGACACGCTGGAATCCCATACCGTCGATTTTCGCGGCTCCCCCGCCTTCGCCGAGTGGCGCACCATTGTCGGCGGATTTTTTGCGGGCCAGCCCGTGGTGGAACATTTCAGCCTGCTGGCAAAATCGGGCTGAGCGGATTTTTCAGCCCGACGGCGTGGCTCAGTCACCCCTGATATTTGCCTCCTTGATGAGCTTGGCGAGCATGTCGTAGTCCTCGCGGTTGGCGCGCGTCAATTCATCGGGTGTGCTGGTGCGCACCGACACCCCCTGCTTGGCGAGATTGTCCCTGACGTCGGCTTCCGCCAGAATCTCAATCAGGGTATTCCGGTACTTCGCCACCAGTTCGCCGCTCATTCCTGCGGGCCCCCAGGCTGCGAACCATGCTGAGAAGTTGAATCCTGTCATGCCTTGCTCATGCAGTGATGGCAGATTGGGGTTGAGCGGCGAGCGTTCACGTCCCGATGCGCCCAGCACACGAATCTTGCCGCCGCCGCCCAGGGTAATGGCTGTACCCATGGGTACGAACATGGCCAGAATCTGTCCGCCGATGAGGTCGGTGAAGGCAGGCGCCGAACCTTTGTAAGGAACGTGCGTCATCTCAATGCCGGTGCGCAGCTTGAGCGATTCCATGATGAGGTGATGGTGCGTGCCGTTGCCGGGAGAACCATAGTTGATAACAGTGCCGCTTTTTTTTGCCCAATCGAGGAACTCGCGCAGGTTGGACGCCGGCACCGAAGGATGCACGGCGAGCGCAAACAGGTTCTGCGCGAGCATGGTGATCGGTGTAAAGCCGGTCAGAATGTCAAAGTCTATCTTGAAAAAAAGAGGCAGCGTCAGCGTTGAATTGACATTGACGGTGATGGTGTGGCCGTCGGGCGGTGCCTTGGACACCGCGTCAAGGCCGATGGCGCCACCGGCGCCGCCGCGATTCTCAACCACGAAGGGCTGATTCCATTTTGCCTGCAGCCGTTGCGCAAGCAATCGCGCGACAAGATCCGGCGTCGTGGCGGCCGTCTGGCCGAGGATGATGCGCACCGGTTTGCCCGAGATGCCCTGCGCGAATCCGGCAAACGGTGCGATCAATGCACTGGCACCGGCGCCCAGAACGATTTTCCGGCGCAACGCATTGCTTGAAGTGTCATACATGTCCGATCCTCCCCTTGACGACTGGCGCGTGCCGCGCGATCCTAACACCCGCATTATAGTTTGCGTATGGATTGCGGCGCAGACGTGGGCCTCCGCGCCGCCGCTGCGATCCCTGCCTGTTATGCGGGCAATGCCATGTAGCTGTGAAACAGCCCTTGCGGATCGTACTTTGCGCGCAACCTATCCAGCCGCTTCAAATTCTCCTCCGACATGAACCTGAACGGGCGCGCGGCCAGGTTCTCGTCGGCAAGCTGTATGCCGCTGGCAAGAGGTTCCAGCACCTTCATGTGATCGCGCACCCAGGTCTGATGAACCGCGTCTTGGGCTTGGCTCTCCCACACCGAGTACAGCGCGACGTAGATGTCACTCTGCATCGAGAATGCCATGTCCGGCAGATCCAGCGCCGGGCCCCAGAGTATCCACATCATGTGCGAAGGCGCGCCGGGCAGGGTCGAGGCGATGCGGTGCATTTCCGGCAGCAGTTCCCGGGCAGACGCGTTAGTCCACATGTTGTCCGCGGCATAGCGCCGGTTCGGCCAATAAAGCATTTCCTCGCCGCCGGCAATCATTTCCTCGATCTCAGTCTCCACATTGACTTCTCGCCTGAGCGCCCGGTCCAGCACCGGACAGGTCTCGAGTAGCGCCAGTGCCGCGAGCGCTTCCTCGCGACTGTCTGCCATGGTCGGGCCCATGACCAGAATCCCGGGACCGGCATGACCGAACAGGTCGCGGCGCAGGAATAGCAGCGGTTCCATGTTGCGCGGCAGGCGCGGGCGGATTGCCGCGGCCCAGCCGAACACCTCTTCGAGCAGCTCAACCGGGTAAAGATAGGTGCTGTTCATCATGACTTTGGGCCGCGGCCTGAGCGCCAGGTGAAAACGCGTGACTGCGCCGAAAAATCCCGGACCCGATCCGCGTGCGGCCCAATAGATCTCGCTGTTCTGCGTCGCATTCGCATGCAACAGTTCGCCATCCGCGGTAACTACGTCGACAGCGGTTACGCTCGCGCAGGCGGGGCCCCACAGCCTTGAGTTCCATCCAAAGCCGCCCTGCAGCAGAAACCCGCCCAGACCCACACTCATACAGTGACCGGTGGGAAAGAAAAGGCCGTGTGCTTTTAGCGCCCGGTTGAGGTCGCTGCCGATGACCCCGGGCCGGACCCAGGCGGTTCGGGCGTGAATATTGATGCTCCATTCCTGGAGTCGCGACAGATCGAGCAGCATGCCGCCATCACGCAGAAAATTCGCCGCCCAGCTGTGGCCGCCGGACCGTATTGCGATGCGCAGGCCTTCATGCTTAGCCAGGCGAACCGCATTGACAGCATCGCGCTCGCTGCCTGCGTGCACGACGACCTGCGCAAAGCGTGCCGGGACGCAGGCGTTCCACATCTGCCCGCGTCGTGCCTCCTCGTAGCCCGGATCGCCTCTGCGGAACACCGCGCCGTCAAACGTGTCGGACATGGATCGTGACCTGTTTGCCCGGACCGGACTAAAAGTCGTATTCGACCGGATGTTTCAGCGGCAAGGGCAGTTCGAGCTCGAAGGCCTCTTTGGCGAACAGATCCTTCAGCGTCATGCGTCGTTGGGTCATGCCCTGTTCGTACACGAACTGTGCCAGCAGATCGTAATTCTTCTTGTTGATGTCGGAAAGTCCGTATTCCCAGGGGTCGCGACCGAGAAAATGGCGCTCGTCTTCCCAATCGGAGCGGAACCACGCCAGCGGCACGATGCGCGGATTGGCCAACCGCTTGAACGCGAGCTGCTTGGCTTCGTCGAACGCATGCGTCAGGCTCTCCACCACCCAGGGATACTTGGTCACGATCTCCATCGGGAGGGTGGTGATATGCATGATCGGAAAGATGCCGGTGCGGCGGAAATAATCGCGCTCGACATCGACGTAGTTGTCCCACAGGTGGCCGACGCGCGGATCGCGCTCGGCGACCGCCTTGGGAACCCCCGGCGCCATGATGACATCGAGCTCGCCATGGAGCAGCATCTCCTCGACGTCCTTGCCTTTGGGCAGCAGTTCGAACTTGAGGTCTGCCGGCGTATCCATCGAGGTCACATCCTCCGGTCGCTCGACCACATAGGTCATGGAGCGGTGCGGTACGCCGAAATCATGCTCCAGATGCCCGCGCATCCAGTAATGCGCCGCCGGTCCATAGGAGTTCATGCCGATGCGCTTGCCGATCAGGTCCTTGGGGCTCTTGATCCCGGCATTCTTGTTGATGAAAATGAAACCGTGGCGGAAGCGCCGGTGCAGGAACACCGGAATGCCGATGATGTCGCGCCCCTTGTCCTTGACGATGCAGTATTGCCCGCCGTTGAATTCGTTGATGTCACAGCCCTCGCCCACGGCCACCTTGGTGTGGATATCGCGGCCACCCGGATAGCCCCCGATGATCAGTTCGATGCCCTTGGCCTGGACCGTTCCGTCTTTCAGGGCGCGCACGGTTTCATAGTTGCCCGTCATCATGGTGAGTTTGAGTTTGCCCGGCGAGCGGCGCGCAATTGCCGGTTTTGCGCTGTGTTGCGATTTGGCGGCAGCCTTGCGCACTGCGGGTTTTTTCGCCACCGGTTTCTTCTTTGCCGCTTTCGAGGGTTTTTCCTTGCTTTTTGCCATGTTCAATTGCTCCATTGATATTCACGGGCCATGAGCGCCTGCGGGAATCGGGTTGCGATCATCACAGCGACAACAGCTTTTCGGCGTTGAGGTGGCGGATCTTGGCCTTGTCAGCGTCGGGAATATTGACCGCGTCCATGAACTTCGCGCCCTCGTCGATGATCTCGTAGGGATAATCCACGGCGTAAAGAATGCGGTCCGCGCCCAGTACGCGATACACGCAGTCGAAGGCTTCCACACCGAACATGCCACTGGTGGTGACGTAGAAATTCTCGCGGAAATATTCGCCCGGCGGACGCTTGGGATACTTCCTGGCGCTGCGCGACCAGATGTTGTCGATGCGCCACAGCCAGAACGGGATGCCCTCGCCCAGATGTCCGAGGATGATCTTGAGCTTCGGAAACTGCTCGAACACCCCGCCGCACATGAGGCGCAGCGCGTGCAGGCTCACGTCTGCCTGGAAACCCCACATCGCTCCGCCCAGAACCGGATATCCCAGAAGATCGCGCATGCCCTTGGGAGGCTCCTTGGGGTGGATGTAAATCGGCACGCCGAGGTTTTCGGCCGCTTCAAACAACGGCCAGTACTTCTTTTCGTCCAGGTATTCGCCCTCGTAGTGCGAATTGATCTTGGTGGCTTTCAGGCCCAGCTGGGTGACCGAGCGTTGCAGCTCCCTGGCCGCGCCTTCCGGGTCCCCATATGAAAGCGTGGCAAAGCCTGCGAGTCGATCGGGATACTTTTTGCAGGCGGCGGCCAGTTCGTCGTTGATGTCATGTGCCTGCGCGTTCGCGCTGGGGGTGTCGAGCAGATCCTCGACGCCCGGTCCGGCGAGCATCACCACCTGCATATCGATGCCGGCGCGGTCCATCTCCGCGAAGCGGGCAGGACCGAGGTCGAGCAGCTTTCCCGCCAGTCGCGGCGTGAGCGGGCGCGAGCTCCTGGCGTTGCGTGCGAGGCGCTCGGTCTTCACGCCGTTCTCGTCGGTGACGGTTTCGATGCGAGGGTAGGCGGAACGCGAGCGCAGGTGGTCCTGATAGCCCTGCGTGGTGAAGTGTTCCTCGATGGCAATTGTTTTCATGCTGGCCTCCTCCTGGCATAAGAGACGGTTTCGAAACTAATTCAAAGATTCAACCACAGGCTTGAATTCACAAGCCCTCGATGATGAGCATGCGGGACTTGGCTGTGCGCTCGCGTATGCGTTTGAGGGGCGCATATTCCGGCGAGGCATACCAGGCCTTGAGTTTGTCGGCACTCGGGAACTCGATGATGACGGCGCGACTTGGCAACCAGTCGCCTTCAAGAACCACAGTGGCGCCGCCACGCGCCAGGTATCGGCCCTGGTAGGCGGCGATCGTGATTGAGGCACCCTTCTTGTATTCCTCGTAACCGGTCGGGTCAGTCACTTCGATGTCGGCAATCAGGAATGCTGGCATGGCTAATGTTCCTTTCGGCTGGCACAAGAGCACCGTGGCCCGGTGCATTGTTGGCTGGTTTTCAGCCCCCATCCCGAGGTGATCAGTTGACCCTCAGGGAGGGGATCTCTCGCAAAATAGGTTCCTACGTTAAGCCGGTTGGCCGGAATCCACAATATCCCCTTGTGGCTGCAGTCCCGGAATCAATTTCTCCGCGTTGCCGCATTCAATCCCCCGCAGTTCTGTTTCATTGAATCCGCACGTCAACAACCCCAGCGCATGCTCTTTCGAAGTGCGATAGGGAAAATCGGTGCCGAACAGCAGTTGCGACACCGGCACTACTTTGCGGGTCGAGGCCATGGCGTAAGGTTGCGCGGCTTGCGCGGTGTCGTAATAAAACTTCTGCAATTCGTAGAGGACGCCGTTCGGGACGCGGGCGGCGAGGTTGTCCTTGCTGAGCGAGGGTGCGCGGATCAGGCGTTCGGCGAGGAAAGGCATGGTGCCGCCGGCGTGGGAGAAAATCATGCGGATCTCCGGGTAGCGGGCTGCCGAGCCGCTGAACATCATGCGGGCAATGGCGCGCGTGGTGTCGGTGCCGTACTCGATGGTGGCATCGCCCAGGTCGGGCAGCATGCCGGCGCAGCAAGCCGGTGCGATCGGGTGGGTGTAGATCACCGCCTTGCGGCGGTTGAGTTCCTCGAACAGCGGCGCATAGTGCGGATCGCCCAGCCAGCGCTCGCCGATGTTGGTCATCAGGCCGATGCCCTCGGCACCCAGGGTATCGAGCGCGTACTCGGCTTCACGCAGGCTGCCTTCGATGTCCAGGATGGGGAGGGCGGCGAAGACGCCGAAGCGGCCCGGATGATCGTGCGCCATCTGCGCCATGTACTCGTTCCACTCGCGTGCCATGCGCCGACCCTGTTCCCTGTCGTCGGGCCAGATGCCAACCGGGTGCGGCAGTGACAGCAGCGCCGTCACCACGCCGCCCTGGTCCATGTCCTCGAGTGACCGGGCGGGACTCCAGCGTTCCTGCTTCCAGGCCGAGGAACGGTTGCGCTGATCGCGCGCCGCGATGTAGCTGGGCGGTGAGGGATGGTGATGGACGTCGATGCGATGCGGGCGATTCAAAGACCATCTCCGTGGTAATAATTCATTGAATTTAATTATCTATCGCGAATAATTACATGCTTTTACATTAAAATGCGATTTCAAATATGGAATAGCAGAGTTCAAGGCTCGTCGACTTTTATACCCAATGATTTGATGATCTTCCCGATGCGATCCAGGTCGGTCTTGAGCAACACGGTGAATTCCTCCGGCGTGATGCCCATCACCAGCGAGCCGCCTTCGTCGAGCTTGGCGCGCACCTCGGGGCTGTTGATGGCTTTCAGGGCTGCGCCGTGCAGGCGGTTGACGATCGGCTTTGACAGTCCCGGTGGTCCAAGCAACGCGCCGCTCCAGCCGGGTACGCGCTGGAAGGTGGGCAGGGTTTCGGCGATGGTGGGTACATCGGGCAGGGCGGAATAGCGTTTCGCGTCCCCCACGGCGATGATTTTCACCTTGCCCATGGCGAGTTGCCCGCGGATGTTCGCGTAGGTCACAAAGCCCAGTTGTATGTGTCCGGCCATCAGATCCTGAATCGACGGGCCGAAGCCTTTGTAGGGCACATGAAAGATATCCAGTCCCGCGGTGGCCTTGAACACCTCGCCATCCATGTGCTGGTTGGTGCCGATGCCCGGGCTGGCGAAGCCGATCTTGCCCGGATTGCGGCGCACGTAGTCGATCAATTCCTTGGCCGAATTTACCGGCAAGGCCGCGTTGACCACCAGCGTGCTCACCGCCTGGAACACCACGGTGATCGGCG
Source organism: uncultured beta proteobacterium (assembly GCA_903859155.1). Taxonomy (GTDB): domain Bacteria; phylum Pseudomonadota; class Gammaproteobacteria; order Burkholderiales; family SG8-39; genus 2-02-FULL-62-17. The sequence continues at coordinate 43,035 of CAIOLO010000130.1, read as the reverse complement.
AGAAATCGTTGACCGGATCGAAGGCGGGCTTGCTCGCGAGCAATGGCGAGGAGATGAGCGTGCCAGAGGCTGCCATCAGCAGGGTGTAGCCGTCCGGTGGCGACTTTGATACGGCCACGGATCCGGTCACGCCGCCCGCGCCGGGGCGGTTTTCAATGATGATGGGCTGGCCGAGGTCTTCCTGCATTTTCGGTTGCAGCAATCGCGCGGTGATGTCCACGCCGCCCGGTACGAATGGCACCACCAGCCGTATTGGCTTGGCAGGATAAGACTGCGCCATGGCCATGCCAGAGGCCAGGGAAATCAGGGCTGTGAAGCCAAGCAACGGTGATGCACTATTTTTCATGCGGCCCGCCCGGTGTCAATGTCTCCCATTGCCCACCACCTTGTGGCTGCTGCTGGCGCCCTGGACAGTCATGCGCGGCATGATGTGTCCTCCCGGTTCAGAAACCGTAAACAGTTTTATGAAACACCGGCAGCGGCAGCTTGATCTCGAAGGCTTCCTTCGGGAACAGGTCCTGCAGCGTCTGCGTCGGACCGGTGAGCAGCTGGTCATGCACGTAGCGCACCAGTGAGCCGTAGTTTTTCTGATTGCGCTCCGACATGCCGTACTCCCAGGGATCGGGACCGAGCAACTCGCGTTGCTCTTCCCAGGCACTGCGATAAAACGCCAGTGGCACGATACGCGGATTGATCAGGTGCTGGAAGGCAAGTTGCTTGGCTTCTTCGAACGCCAGCGTAAGACTTTCTACCACCCAGGGGTATTTCGCCACGATCTCCATGGGGATGGTGGTGACGTGCATGATGGGAAACAATCCCGAGCGCTTGTAGTAGTCGCTCTCCACCTTCTTGTAGTCGGGCCAGAGGCGCCCGACGCGCGGATCGTTTTCGTCGATCATGCGGTTGATGCTGGGCGAGATCATGCCTTCGATTTCTCCGTCCAGCAGCATCTGCTCGACGTTCTTACCCTTTGGTACCTGTTCGATCTTCACGCCCGGCCGGGTGGCGCGCGAAGCGCCGTCCTCGCGGTCGTACACCCAGGTGATCGAATTGAAGGGCACGCCCGCATCTTCGAGGTAGGCGCGCATCCAGTAATTGGCTGCCGCCCCCATCGAACCCGAGCCAATGCGCTTGCCGATCAGGTCCGATGGCTTGTGCACCCTGGCCTTGTTGACGTAGATGAAGCCGTGGCGAAAACGCCGGTGCAGGAACACCGGCAGCGAGGTGAAGTCGCGCCCCTGCTGCTTGGCGATCACATACGCGCCGCCGTTGAACTCGTTGATGTCGCAACCCTTGCCGCTTTCTACCTGGCCGTGGATGTACTCGGTGCCGGGAAATTCACTGATTACCAGGTCGATGCCCTTGGGTTTGACCGTGCCGTCCTTGAGCGCGCGCACGATTTCATACTCGCCGGTCAACATGGTGAGCCGGACCTTTCCCGGTGAGCGCTTGGCGCCCGATCGGGTGGCCACCGGTTTGCGAAGCGCCGCGCCCTTTTTTTTGCCTGATGTGGGTTTTGCCCTGCCCTTTGCCACCGCCTGCCGTATGGATTTCCCTGCCATGATCCCCCCCTTGTATCCGATCGAGTGGCTGATGGTATTGGATTCCCGGCGCATCTGCCGGAACGCGGCCTAGATTTCCGGACCGCTATCTTCACCGCCGCGAATCCCTATAATGGCCCGCAATTTAATCTGGAGAGAATCCATGGATAACACCGTCAGGCCCGACAGCGGGCGTTTTTCCGTCGTCACCCGCGAGTCGCTCGATGCTGCCGGACAGGCCGTCTGGGACGATCGTATCAAGCAGGTGAACAATGTCCCGACGGGGCATTTCAACGTGATGATGCATGCGCCGGAGCTCTCCCGGCGCGTGGCAGAACTGGAGAGTTATTTCCGCTTCGACGCAACCATGTCTAAGAAGGAGCGCGAGTTCGTCACCCTGTGCGTCGTGCGCGAAGGCGAGGCCCGCTTTGGCTGGGGTCGGCACGAACCGCGCGGCAGGGAACTGGGCGTTGCGCCGGAGGTCATCGACCTTATCCGCAACAAAGCGCCGCTGGCGTCGTTTCCGGAGGAATACAAGTTATATGTCGAGTTCGCGCGCGAACTCGCGGGCACGCGCAAGCCCCTGCCCGAGGATCTTTTCAATCGTGCCAAGGCAGCCTGGGGTGAGCGCAAAACCATCGAGATGATCGCGCTGGTCGCGCATTACACACTGGTGGGCGTGCTGATCAACGGCTACGCCGTGGAGGCGCGACCGGGAGACGGAGTGACTTTCTAGCACTGGCCGGACGCAGATCCCGGACACCACCGTGGCGGTCTCCGGGTTGGATGTCAGGGCTTCGCCAGGGTCTTGAGTTCTCTGAGCTCATGAAACCGCTGCCATGCGATCACGGCGACGGCAATGGTGATCACGCCGCCGGCCACCGCGGTGAACATGGGCGAGGTCAAGGCGGCCAGCACGCTCGATTCGATCGTGCCCACGTGGTTGGAACTGTCCACGAAAACGCGGTTGACCGCCGAGACGCGGCCGCGCAGTTCGTCAGGCGTGTAGATCTGCACCACCGAATGGCGCAGTACCACCGATAAATTGTCCATTGCGCCGGCGAGCACCAGCGCGGCGTAGGAAACAATGAAGGTTTTCGAAAAGCCGAAGATTGCCATGGCCAATCCGTAGCAGGCCACGGCGACGATGAAGGTGTTGCCGGCGTTGCGCGTGGGCGCGCGCATGCCTTGGGTCACGCCCATCACCAGCGCGCCCAGCGCCTGCGCCGAGGCAAGCCAGCCCAGTTCCACCGGGCCGACATGCAGAATGTCCTTGGCGAATACCGGCAGCAGCGATGACACGCCGCCGAACAGCACCGCAAACAAATCAACAATCATCACCCCGAGAATCAGGCGCGTCCTGATGACATGCCTGACGCCGGCGAACAGAGCCTCCACGGTAAGCGGCGGGCGCGTGCCGCTCGCCGCGGGACGGGCGCGAATCGCCAGCGCCAGTACCATGGTGATGGCCGAGAGCACCAGATTGATGACGTAGACCCCGGCGGCTGAACCTGCCGAGGCAATCAGCACGCCGGCGAGCGCGGGACCGCCAATCGAGGCCACCTGAAACAGGCTTGAATTAAACGCCAGGGCATTGGGTATCAGCGGGGCGGGCACCAGCATCGGCAAGAGCGCGTCGCGTGAAGGGCGGTTGAGCACCTGGCCGATGCCGGTGAGGAACAGGAAGGCAAAGATCCAGACGGGCTCGGCAAGGGTCAACGCCGCTATCGACAGGCCTATCGAGCCGCAGGCGAAGGTGGCCTGGCTGGCGACCATGACCAGCCTGCGATCGAAACGGTCGGCAATCTGCCCCGCGGGCAGAAACAGGAGCGCCACCGGCAGAAACTGGGCTATGCCTATCCAGGCCAGCGCCAGCACCGAACCGGTGCGTTCATACAGATCCCAACCCACGGCGACCGCCTGCATCTGCTGCAGGCCCGCCGTCATGAAGGTTGCCGAGGCAAACAATCTGAAATCGCGCAGCCTCAGCACAGCGCTGGGTGAATGAGCGTTTTGGGTCATCGGTCCGGTGCGCGGTGCAACGCCAGAGTCAAAGGCGCGCAGGATACGCGATTACTTCCGGAGAGGCAGGCCGGACGTGGCGGCGTCGCGGCGCGTTTAACCCCCCGCCGCAGGCAGGGCGGGTAGAATCCGCGGACACCTCCAGTTCCTTCGCGGTCTCCAATTCACAATATGGACAATTTCTTTGAACGGCTCTCCTTCTGGATAGAGCGCATGCTGGCCATTGCGTTCATGGCCGCGGTGGCCTTGAGCTTTGTCAATGTGGTCGGTCGATACCTGCTGGGTCAGACCTTCATCTGGGCCGATGAGGTGCAGATCTACATCATGATCTGGATGGCGTTTCTGGGTGCGGTGGTGGTGAGCTGGCGGCACATGCACCTGCGCATGGACCTGTTGTTCAAGATGCTGCCGGCACGCTTGCGGCAGCTGGTGAGCCTGCTGGAACTGGCATGTATGATCGTGCTAGCAGGCGTGGTGCTGTTCCTTTCCGGACAGTATGCCTACACCATGTTCATACTCAATCGCTTGAGCGACGTGGCGCAGGTGCCGATGTGGATTCCCCACAGCGGCGTGGCATTGGGATTTGGACTGATCCTGCTGATTGCCTTGCGGCACCTGTGGCAAGTCTTTTATCCCCCGGAACGCGGCCCCGCGGCGGACAGCGAGGGCGCACTGTGAGCTTCGCGCTGGGGGTGTTGCCGGTCATCCTGCTGTTGCTGGGTTTCCCTATTTTTCTGGTGATGTTGTCCGCGGTGACGGTGGCGCTGGTGTTTTTCATGAACGTGCCGCTGGCCGCGCTACACCAGAACCTGTTCGGTGGCGTCAACGCCTTCGCATTGCTGGCGGTGCCTTACTTCATCTATGCCGGCGAGTTGATGGGGCGCGGCTCGGTGGCGCAGCGTCTGGTGGATTTTGTGCAGGCCGGCGTGGGCTCGGTGAGAGGCAGTCTGGGCGTCACCACGGTGGGCACCTCGGCGATATTCGGCGCGATCTCCGGGGCCAGCGCGGCCACGGTGGTGACCGTGGGCAAGGTGATGTATCCGGCCATGCGCCGCGCCGGGTATCCGGAAACATTTTCTGCCGGTCTGATCACCGCGGTTGGGGCGATCGACATCATCATCCCGCCGAGCATCCCGATGATCGTCTATGGCGCGGCTGCCTCGGAATCGGTGCCGCGGCTGTATGCGGCGGGCATCCTGCCTGGCTTGCTGATTGCCGGTATCCTGACTTTGTATGTGATCTGGTACGCCTGGCGGCATGATATCGGTGCCGGCGAGGCTTTCAACGTCAGGGTTTTCTTTCGCGCCGCCGGCCGCGGCGTCTGGGCGCTCGGGGCGCCGTTCATCATTCTGGGAGGTATCTACGGCGGCATATTCTCGCCGACCGAAGCCGCCGCGGTCGCCTGCATCTATGCGGCGGTTGTGACGCGCTTCATTTACCGAGAACTGGGCTGGCGCGACATCATGGAAGCCGCGGGCACCACGGCCTTGTTCACCGGGCAGATCCTGCTGATTGTGGCCTGCGCCAGCGTGTATGCGTGGTTGCTGACTGTCAACCAGGTGCCGGCAACTCTGGTGCAGTGGCTGCAATCGGTCGACTATTCCCCGTGGATGCTGCTCATTGCAATCAATATCCTGCTGCTGGGCGTGGGGTGCTTCCTGGATCCGCTGTCCTCGATCCTGCTGTTGAGCCCGCTGCTGATACCGATCGTGAAGGCGGCCGGCATCGACACCGTGCACTTTGGCATCGTGGTGATGGTGAACCTGGCGATCGGCCTGTTCCACCCGCCCTTTGGCATCAATATATTCGTGGCGCAATCGGTGCTGGGCCTGAAACTGGAGGATATCTACCGGGGGATCATCCCGTTCGTGTTCCTATACCTGATCGCGCTGGGCTTGATCACTTACATACCGTGGATTTCGCTGGTCGGCGTGGATCTTTTTCTCGGGCGATAATCCGGCCAGCGCCTGCGGGCAAAGCATTAATCAACAGGAGAAAAGCGATGAAAATGAAATCTGCAATTCTGGGATCGGCCGCATTGGCGGCGATGTTGGCGGCGGCCGTGCCGGCGATGGCGCAGTTCACCATGAAGCTCTCCGCGCCTACCATCAACGACGTTTCCCATGAGTGGATGAAAGCAATGAAGGCCGGCGTCGAGCAGCGCTCCGCCGGCAAGATCAAGGTTGAACTGTATCCGGCCAACCAGTTGGGTCAGTTGCCCGCCACGGTCGAGGGTGTCGCCATGGGCACCATCGAGGTGACCTTGCCCGCCGTGGGGTTCATCGTGGGGCTGGAGCCGCGCTTCCAGGTGCTGGACGCCCCCGGATTGTTCGACAGCATCGAGCACGCGCAGCGCGTGTTCGCCGATCCGGATATGCGCAAGCGCCTCGCCACCTTCGGTGCCAGCAAGGGTGTCGAACCGCTGGTGATGTTTATCAACGGTCCCCTGATGCTGCTCTCGCACAAGGCGGTGCGCCGCCTGCCGGATTTCAAGGGCCAGAAACTGCGTGCCCCCGGCGGCGCGCCGATACAGATGGAGCCGTTCAAGCGCCTGGGCGCCTCGCCGCTCTCCATTCCCCTTGGCGAGGCGCTGCCCGCGATGCAGAACCACACCATTGACGGCATGACCGCCGGATTCTCGATTTTCACCACCTTCAAGTATTTCGACGTCGCCAAGGGCCTGACGCAGTTGCCCGGCTCGTTTCTGGTGGCCACGGGTCTGGTCAACCGCAAGTGGATGCAGTCGTTGGGTCCTGATCTCGAAGCCATGGTGCGCGACGAATCGCGCAAGGCCGAGGCGCTGTTCTCGACCTGGGGCGTGGAGGACATCGGGCGCATCGCCGCGACCTGGAAGAAAAACGGCGGCGAGGTGATCGCCTTGTCTCCCGCGGATCAGCAGGGGTTTCTCACCGAGGTCAGCGCCTCGGCGGCAGCAATCCTGAATGTGAATCCGCAACTTCGCGAGGATTACCAGGCGGTCCAGGCGGTGGCGAAGAAGCAGCGCCGCTGAAGATTCGGGCCGGGACCGCGGTTTTGCCCGCGGTACCGCGCCTGAACGTTGCCCGTCGGTTTTATGCCGGGCTCATTCCGGCAGGGTCGCTTTGCCCATGCGTCGCCGCGGCCCGCGGTTTTTCAGCAGCAGCACCAGCGGGATCATCACGGCGAAACTGGCGGCGATGAGCCAGAAACCGCTGACGAACGCGGTCAGTTTCGCTTGGGTCGCGACGGCGCTGGCGAGCAGCGCCATGCTTTGTGCCTGCGAATGCAGGTCGAGCGGCTGGAGGTACGCCTGCACCGCCGGGTTGTAGGGATTGATCTGGCCTCGCAACACGCTCCACTGAGTCTCGATTTCGCGCGCGAGATGGGTGCTGGTTATGGACACGCCCATCGCCGAGGTGACCGAACGCACCAGGCTGTAGACCCCCGAGGCTTCTGCGGACTTCTCGGGGGGTATGGTCGAGAACGCCAGTGCCGATACCGGTACCCAGATCAATCCGATGCCGACGCCCTGCAGAAATAGCGGCAGCAGCAAATCCATCGGCGCAATCTGCACGCTGTAGCGGGTCATCATGAGCGAACCGGTGAGGCCGATGAGCACACCGGGCAGGGCCACCCATTTTGCGCTGACGCGATCGGCAAATTTGCCGGAGAGGCTCATGCTGACAAGGCTTCCCACGCCGCGCGCCATCAGCACCAGTCCCACGGTCATGGCCGGATAAGCGAGCAGGTTGTCCAGAAACAGCGGTTGCAGGAAGTTTCCGCCGAACATCGCCACGCCGGTGGCTCCCATCACCAGGCACCCCAGGGAAAAATTCAGGTCGCCGAAAACGCGCACGTCGAAGATGGGTTGTTCGTTGGGCCGCAGGCTGTGATACAGAAACACCGCAAAGGCAACGATGGCCACACCGACACCTATGCAGATGAATGCGGATTCGAACCAGTCGTCGCGGTGGCCGCGGTCGAGGACCAGTTGCAGCGCGCCCACCGCAAGGGCGAGGCTCACCAGGCCCAGCCAGTCCATGCGCCGCGACTTGGTCGGCGTCTCCGGCACGAAGCGGGCGGCAAGCAGGAACCCTAGCAGGCCGATCGGAATGTTGATGTAGAAAATCCAGCGCCAGCCGAAGGTCTCGGTGAGGTACCCGCCCAGGGTGGGTCCGAAGATGGGGGCGCCGACCACGCCCAGCCCCCATACCGCCATGGCCTTGGCCGCCTGATGGCGAGGGTAGGCATCGGCGACGATGGTGCGTGACAGTGGCACGAAGGCCGCTCCTGAGAGCCCCTGGAGGATGCGGCACAACACCATCTGCACCAGGCTGGTGGCCATGCTGCAAAGCACCGATGCGAGCACGAATCCCGCGATTGACAACAGCAGGTAGTTGCGGCGTCCGAGCTTGTCGTTGAGATAGCCGGTGAGCGGCAGCACGATGGACATGGCCACCATATAGGAGGTGAGTACCCAGCTGATGGTGTCGTTGGTGGCGCCCAGTTCTCCGGACATCACCGGTACGCTCACATTCACGATGGTGCTCGAGAGCATCATCATCACCGTCGGGGCCATAACCGCGATGATGAGCAGCCAGCGGTCGGTCTGGGCACCCAGGGTTTCCCGTTCGGTTTTGCCTGCGCCAGCGATGGCAGGGGCGGCTGCGGCCACGAGGCAGGCCTCAGTTCAACCGTATGGTCACGGTGGTGGTGGCGCCCACGCGCGGCATGAACAGGGGGTCGTAGCTGTCAAAGCGCACCTTGACCGGTATGCGCTGGGCCACTTTTACCCAGTTGCCCGTGGCGTTTTGCGGTGGCAGCAGCGAAAACGCCGTGCCGGTGCCCCCGCCGATGCTCTCAATGTGTCCCGCGAATTTGTTTCCGGGATACATGTCGACCTGAATCTCCACCGGCATCCCTGGATGCAACCCGGGCAATTCGGTTTCCTTGAAATTGGCGTCGATCCAGAAGCTCCTGTCGGTGATGATGGCGAATAAAGCCTGGCCGGGATTCACCGAGGTTCCTGCGGTGAGCGATTTGTTGACCACCCAACCCGCCTGCGGTGCCGCGACGCGCGTCCGGTCAAGATCCAGTTGCGCCTGCGCCAGAGTCGCCAGCGCTGCCGCCACGGCGGGGGACTGCGAGTTGGCGGGGGCAATCATTACCCGGGCCTTTTCAACTCGCGCCCTGGCCTGCTCGAGACCGGCCCGGCCACTGATTACCTTGGATGCCGCGTCGTCAACTGCCTGGCGCGAAAGGAATCCCTTGGCGACCAGATTCTCCGCGCGTGCCTTGGCGATTTCCGCGTTATCCAGTTCGGCGCTCTGGCGGGCCAGTTCCGCCTCCAGCGCGCGCACCTCGGCGCCGTCTTGCGTTGACCCCTGCCTGGCCAGCGCGACCTGGGCGCGCGCCTTCTCCACCGCCACGCGATAGGGGGCGGGATCGACGTCGAACAGTGCGTCGCCTTTCTTGACGAACTGGTTGTCCTTGGCGTGCATCGCGATAACGCGTCCGGCCACCAACCCGGAAATCTGCGCGACTTCGGCGTTGACATAGGCATTGTCGGTGCTGCGAACATGCGTGGAGCGTTCCCAGTAGACATAAGCAACCGTGCCCAGCGCGGCTAGCAGTAGCAGGAAGAGAATTCTATTGATCATGGTTGCGCGGATATAGCTATGTGCCGGCGCGGTACCTGGAGTTGCGCGGCGATGGCCGGATCAAGAGCGGTTTGACCTGTTACCTGTGGCGCTTGCCGGTCGCGGATATCTCGGAGTATAGCGCCGGCGCGGAAAGCGTGAGTCGCGCGGCGCCGGGATTACTCGACTGTCGGCATTGCCACCGAAGTCTTTTCTCCGCGCTCGTAGACAACGTGGGCGCGCCCGACGATCAGGCTGTCGATTTTGCCGACGGCTTTCGCATCCTTGTTCGAGTACGGCAGCGCCGAGAGTATGAAACGCAGTACGCTGAGCCGCGCGCGCTTCTTGCAGTCGCTCTTGACCACCGTCCATGGGGAATCGGCGGTGTCGGTTTCAAAGAACATCTCTTCCTTGGCCCGGGTATATTCGTCCCACTTGTCGAGCGATGCCTTGTCTATCGGGCTCAGCTTCCATTGCTTGAGCGGATGATTCTCGCGCTCTTTGAAGCGGCGCAGCTGCTCCTTGCGACTGACCGAGAACCAGAACTTGAACAGATGAACGCCGCTCCTGACAAGATGGCGTTCAAAATCCGGTGTCTGACGCATGAACTCCTGATATTGCGCGTTGCTGCAAAAGCCCATGACGCGTTCAACTCCCGCACGGTTGTACCAGGACCGGTCGAACATGACAATCTCGCCGGCGGTCGGCAGATGCTGTACGTAGCGCTGAAAGTACCATTGCCCCTGCTCGGTCGGCGTCGGTTTTTCCAGCGCCACAACGCGCGCGCCGCGCGGGTTCAAGTGTTCCATCATGCGCTTGATGGTGCCGCCCTTGCCTGCCGCGTCACGCCCCTCGAACAGAATCACCACGCGCTGCCCGGTCGCCTTGATCCATGCCTGTAGTTTGAGCAATTCAACCTGCAGCCGGTATTTCTGCTGCTCGTAATTGCGGCGCAGCATGAGGTTTTTGTACGGATACCCGCCGTCGCGCCAGTCATCGGACAGTTCTTCGTCAGGGTTGTACGAGGGAGCGGTCGCGTCGGTTTTGTCCGGTCCCAGCAGGCTGTGCCTGATCGCTGCCAGGTCATCGCTGGAGGCGCCATCGAGCAAGGTGCGCAGAGCCCTGGCCTTGTCGCTGCCGCTTAGCTTGCTGTCAAGAATCGATTGAACACTGGCCAGGTGGGCGCCATCAGCGGCTTTTTTGGCTTCCCGCGCCGTGTAGTTCACAAGCGCTTCGGGCTTCAGACTCGGTGCGATATCTCCCTGCGCCACACGGCGCGCCCTGCGCGATCTGACCGGCGCCACGGTAACGGGAGTCAGTGGCAGGGGCGGGGCCTTGGCGTTTTTCGTGCGCTTGGGGACCGCCGCCTCCGACTTTGGCTTGGTTCGGCGTTGCGGCTTCGGACGATTTGCGGATTTGGCTGCCAAACGCCCTCCTGAGCGGTTGCGTAGTCGCTCAAGTCTGCTCCCGCAAAAAAGCGGCCACCTTGATCTGAGTCAAGGGGGCCGCCGGGTTCAGATTGTCGCCTACCCTTTGAGGCGCGGGGCGATTGCCGCAGGGCGCTTGGCCGCACCGTCGACCAGTGGTTTGATCGACTCGAGATGCTGCAGTGTTGCGAGGAGGCGATGCAGGCTTTCTGCGGCCTGTCTGCCCAGCACCGGAGTGGCAAGCAGCAGGAATTTTTTGCTCACCGCCTCGCCCTTGAGCGCCTGGTCGCGCACCGGTTTGCGGGCATCGCTACTTACACTGATGCGTCTGCCGTCGGCCAGTTCAATATTGGCGAGCGACGCACTGGACAATTCACTGCGGCCGTTGACGGTAATTCGCTCGCGCAGCGCCACCAAATCGGGGCGAGCGGCAAGTGCAGCGGTGTAGGCGTTGATGTCGGTGGTGTCCTCGCCAAGCAGCGCCATGGCGGCAACGACACGCAGGCTGAACTTGGCCTGCAGGCCGGAGGCCGGCTGTTGAATGTTGCATACGCGCAGATGCAGCACCGGAACGTCGATGTCGATGTGGCTGATCATGTCGGTGCTCAAGGAGTGCTCGCGCTTGGCTTGCAGGATGTTGTCGATGGTGTCGTGGGTGAGGCCGCAGGCCGCGTGTGATTTGAAGGTGGTATCGAGGATCAGGTAGCGTCCATCGGCCGCGCGCATCAACTCTTCGCCCACCGAATCCGAATGCGTGGAGAGAAAACCTTCGGAGGCCTCGATGGCATTGGGGCGGCCGGTAAAACCATGCGCCGCAAGGCTTGCCGAGAGCACGCCGTTCATTGCCGCCTTTCCCGAGTGAAACGGCTTGGACATGGTGCCGCCGGAGTTGTGCAGGCCGGAGGCCTGTGTGGCCACCACGCCCAGCGCATGCGGCCATTGTTCCGCGGGAAGATCACGCAGCCACGCCGCCGCCGCGGCGGCGCCAAAAGGCGCAATGTTTCCGGTGGGATGAAAGCCCGGTTTGAGGCCTTTTTGCACCAGCAGGCCCACGCGGCACTCGGCCTCCACGCCGGCAATCACGCCGCGCAGAAATTGCAGACCGGAGAGTTTGCGTGATTCAGCCATCGCCAGCGCCGTGGCCACGACCGCAGGCGTCGAATGGCCGCGCATGTTCTGGTTGGAATCGGCAAAATCGAGAGAATCCGAGGCGGAGCCGTTGATAAGCGCGGCAAACGCTGCCGAGGTTTGTTCGCCATGCCAGATGACGCTCGCTTGTGCGCTGCCGCCCTGCTCGCGAGCCGCCGCAATGAGACTGTGAACCATGGCGTCGTCCGCGCCGGCAATGGTCACGCCCAGCCAGTCCATCACGCTGTTGCGTGCGGCCTCGAGCGCGTCATCGGGCAGCGCCGCGCCGGCGAGTTGGCGGACTTCACCGATAAGGTGTTCGGTGATTCCAGGTGAATGTTGCTTTGCGTTCATGTTTTTCACGCTCCGGCGCTCAATTCGTTGCATGATAACGGGGTTTAATAGGACTCGAATCATGAAAATTGTTGTCAGCGTCCTGGTCTGCGGCACCACCTGTGTGGTCTCGCCGGCAGCTCAGTCGCAGGCTTACCCCGCCAAACCGCAATGACTGATTGAAGAATTATTCGGAGGATTGATGCGTTTAGCTTTGTGCAATGAGGTTCTGCAACCTATGCCGTTTGCGCAGCAATGCGAATACGCGGCGGCGCTCGGCTACGACGGGCTGGAGCTGGCGCCCTACACGGTTTCGGAGGAGCCGCACAAGCTGGGTCCGGCCGAACGCGCCGCATTGCGCAAAGCCGCAGCGGATGCGGGCATCAGCATCATGGGCCTGCACTTCCTGCTGGTAGCGCCCAAGGGCCTGTCGATCACCACGCCCGACGACAGGGTGCGCGCCTGGACCATCGATGTGATGCGTGGCCTGATCGAGCTCAGTGCCGACCTTGGCGCCGGCTACATGGTGCATGGTTCGCAGCGTGTGGTTGCGCCGGGGGAGACGCGCGAGATTGCCATGGCGCGGGCGCAGGACTGTTTCGCCGCCATAGCGCCCACTGCCCAGGCGTGCCGCCAGACTTATTGCATCGAGCCGCTGGCGGCGCAAATTACGCCGGTCATCAATACCATCGCCGAGGCTGCGGCGATGGTCGGCGCCATCGGCAATCTGGCGCTGCGCACCATGCTCGACTGCAATCATGCCTCGAAGATGGAGGGCGAGTCGCTGGCCCAGGTGATCGAGCGCTGGGTGCCCACCGGCATGATCGGCCACGTGCAGATCAACGACGGCAACCGGCGCGGGCCGGGTCAGGGCGAAATTCAATTCGCGCCGATTTTCACGGCGCTGGCGACCAGCGGTTATGGCGGCGACATGTCGGTGGAGCCGATGGAATACATGCCCGACGGCCCGGGTGCGGCGGCGCGTTCAATCGGTTATGTGCAGGGGATTCTCGAGACGCTCAAATACAAACTGGATTGAACCTGGAGTCAGGTCTGGCGTGTATAAATCAATGCAAGACCTGATCTCTGCCCATCAGACCATGGCGTAGCCGCCATCCACCACGACAGTCTGGCCGGTCATGAAAGCGCAATCCTCGCTGGCCAGGAAACTGGCGATGCCGGCGAGGTCTTCGGGGAATTCATCGCGCTGGATTGCCAGGGCCTTGAACTGCTCACGGCGGAACAATTCGACACGGTCCTGCTGTTTTGCGATGCGCTCGCTCAATGTGAATCCCGGCGCGATGCCGTTGACGTTGACCCCGTCTTTGCCGAATTCCCGCGCCAGAGCCCGGGTGAAGGCGATCAGAGCGCCTTTGCTCGATACGTAATGCAGCATGTAGGGAACGCCCAGGTGCACGGTATCAGAGGCGATGTTGATGATGCGGCCGTATTTTTGTGCCCGCAGGTGCGGCGACACGGCGCGGCACATCAGGTAGGGCCCGAGGGTGTTGACCTCCATCATGCGGCGCCAGTCGGCGACACCGATTTCTTCGAAAGGTCGTGGCGGCGCAGTCATGGCGGCGTTATTCACCAGGATATCGATACCGCCGAGTGTGGCCACGGTCTGTTCAACCGCGGCCGCCGCATCGGCCTCCGATGCGACGTCGGCCGTCAAGCCAATGGCCCTGATGCCTGCACCGGTCAATTCAGCCGCCGCGGCTTGGGCATTGACCAGGTCAACGATGGCAATGTTGGCGCCATCGGCGGCGAGACGTTTGGCTATCGCGTTGCCGATGCCGCCGGATCCGCCGGTGATGATGGCGGTTCTGCCTTTGAGTTTCATGCGTTGTTCCTTTTCACGAGCACTTTGACCGGAGGTCGATAGCATGCACGGCATTCCGCATTTCTGCATTGACAGCTTGCGAAATTGCGGCTCAGAATCAAATTCGTTCAATCGTAGTTTGAAAAAACATGAAAACCAATGCAGATATCCGTGTTGTGGCGGTACTGGCGCTTCTGTCTTTCGCTTTACCCGCCCTGGCGCAAACCTTTCCGAGCAAGCCAATCCGCATGATCGTGCCCTTTCCTCCGGGAGGCGTTGATGTCGCCATCCGCCTGATGCAGAACCAGATGAGTGAAGATCTGGGTCAACCCATCGTGCTTGAGAATCGAGCCGGCGCCAATGGATTCATCGGATCGGAACTGGTGGCCAAGTCCGCGCCAGATGGCTATACGCTCCTGGCAACCACCTCGAGCACTTTGATCGCCGGCCCCCTGGTATCGGCCAATGTGCCTTTCGATCCGATCAAGGATTTTTCGCCAATTACCATGATCTATGTGACCATCAGCGCGCTGGGAGTGAAATCTTCGCTGCCGGTGAATTCTGTCAGGGAGTTGCTGGATTACGCGAAGAAATTTCCCGGCAAGCTTTCCTACGGATCCAGCGGAATCGGTTCGGCGCAGCATCTTGACGGTGAAACCCTCAAACTGGTGGCTGGCGCCGATATCGTACACATCCCCTACAAGGGAGGTGGTCCGCAGGCGCAGGCGCTGGTCGCGCAGGAGATCGATGTTTCATTTCAGCCATTGCAGCAACTCCGGCCGTTCATGTCCGGCGGGAAGATCAAGATACTGGCGTTCTATAACGGACCGCGTCCCTCCGACCTGACCCAAATTCCCGATCTTGCCGATGCCGTGCCTGGATTCCGTGCAGGCCCCGGTTTCATCGGACTGCTCGGCCCTGCGAAAATGCCGGCTGCGGTGGTGACGCGTTTGAATGCGGTTGCGGTCAAGGCGATCAATGCGCCTGACGCGCGCTCCAAGATGGAAGCCAATGGGGCCATTATTGTTGCCGGAACGGCCGAATCCTTCGCCGCGGAATTGAAAGCCGGGCTCGACGGAACCCGAAAATATGTTGATGCCATTACCGCGCGCGGTGTGAAGTTTGAGTAACCAGAGGCAATACTAAGGGCAGCCAGTATGCAAGCAAGGCGCGTTCGTTTCACCGGTCCTGGCGGGGTCGATTTCGAATCCATCGAAGTCGAGATGCCGATTGAAAATGAAGTTCTGATCGAGACCCTTTACAGCTGTATCAGTCCGGGGACCGAGCGTTCGCATTATCTTGCCGAAGAAAACACAGTCACGCGCGACAGGCCCGGTCCGTTCTATCCGGGTTATTCGAATATCGGGCGTGTTTTGCAGGTGGGGCCGGGCGTCGATAATCTGCGCGTGGGGCAATTTGTGGCGACGGCTTTGCCGCACCTGTCGCACGCGATATTTCCGGCCAGACCCGGCGGGCCGCAGCGCAAGCTGGCTTCGGCGGTGCCGCCTGGCGCTTCGTTTTCACCGTCCAAAGCCATTTTTCCGCTCGCCGACGGCCTGGATTCCCAGCGTCTGAAGGAATGCTCGACTTACTGTTTTTCGCGCGTGGCGCTGCACGGCGTGCGTCGTGCCCGGATCGAACTGGGCGAGGCGGTCCTGATACTGGGACTGGGGCCGATCGGTCTGCAATGCGTCCAGTATGCTCACATGAACGGCGGGCATCCGGTGATCGCCGTCGACCCGACTGCCAGTCGCAGACTGGTCGCGCTAGCGATTGGTGCAGATTATGCATTTGCCAGTGCCGCCGATTTCGAAAAGTCAGGTTTGTTCAAGGCAGGGTCCGGACCTGCCGTGGTGATCGAGGCCACCGGCCTTCCCGAGGTGATACCGCAGGCCTTTCAGCTGTGCGGCCGCAACGGTCGCGTCATATTGCTGGGCTCGACTCGCGGGGCAACCCATGAGGTCAATTTCTATACCGACGTGCACAAAAAAGGCATCACCGTGATCGGTGTGCATGCCGGGACACGCCCGACCCACGAGAGTCGGCCCGGGCATTGGACCGCGGAGGACGAGGTCACCATTATTCTGAAACTCATCTCCAACGGTCGCATCCGGTGCGGGCCGCTGATCACCCATGAATTCCCTGCCGGGAAGATGGCCGACGCCTATGAACTGGTGCGCAATTCTCCCGGGGCGCTTGCCGTCGTCCTCGACTGGACTGCCAAGTAGTGCAAGCCCTGGCAAGAGGCGCCGAGGCCATCCGGTCGCGCCGCGTTGTATTCGAAGCTGTGGGCAAGGTCGCGATTGAAACGTTCGAGGTACCCGTACCCGCCGAGGACCAGATACTGATAGAGACTTTGTATTCGTCGGTCAGCCCGGGGACGGAACGCGCGCACCTGCTCGCCGAAGAGAACACCATGACGCGGACCAAGGGGTTTCCGTTTCAACCGGGCTATGCCAATGTCGGTCGCATCGCCGCGGTCGGCGCGAAGGTAGGCAGTTACCGACCCGGACAGCTGGTCGTTACGGAACAGCCTCATGTTTCCCATGTGGTGTTACCGGCGACAGTCGGCAATGGCCTGCTGTCGCAGAAGTATCGCGACCAATACCACTCCGCCCTTTCCCCCGAAGCCAGCTTCACGCCACATCACCTTATCTGGCCGCTGGCCGATCACACAGACGCGCGCACCTTGCAGGCCTGCTCCCTGTTCAGTCTGGCCAAGGTTGGCCTGCACGGCGTACGCCGCGCGCGTGTTGAGTTGGGCGAAGCGGTGCTCATCGTCGGCTTGGGCCCCATTGGGCTGTGCGCGGCGCAGTTTGCCAGACTGCAGGGAGCCTACCCTGTGTTGGGACTGGATCCTTCGGCGGAGCGCCGCAAGTTTGCGATTGATTGCGGCGTGGATGCGGTGTTCTCCGGTGCCGGCGACCTGCCGGCCGGCCATCCCCTGATGGCGGGGGTGAAGCCGCCGGTGGTGGTCGAGGCGACCGGTCGGCCCGAGGCGATTCCACAGGCGTTCCGGCTATGCGCCAAAAACGGTCGCGTGGTGCTGCTTGGTTCGACGCGAGGCGTCACCGGATGCGTGGACTTCTACACCGAGGTTCACAAGCAGGGGCTGGATGTCATCGGCGTGCATGCCCTGACGCGTCCGGTGCACACCAGTGTGCCGGGCAACTGGACCGACTGGGACGACACCCGCCTGATACTCGATCTCGTGTGTCAGCGGCGCGTCGATTCTGCGGCGCTGCTCACACACACAATGCCGGTGGCGCAGGCCGCAGGGGCTTACCAATTGATCTGCGAATCCAGGGATGCGATGGGCGTTGTTCTTGATTGGAGGGAATGAAAACATGAATACCTTGGAAAAGGAAAAACAGGGCGCGGCTGGCAGCTACACGCCGGTCCAGGGGATTACGGCATTCATTGTCGAGGACGTGCGAGCGCTGATGTCGACACCCTTGCCCGGTGATGTCATCGAAGCCGCGCGACAAAGTGTGCTCGACTGGTTCGGTATTGCCATCGGCGGGGCGGACGAGCCTCTGGTGGAAATGCTGCGCGCCGAAGCGCGCGAGCAGGGTGGCAATCCGCTGGCCACGGTGGTTTATCACGGCGAGAAAACCTCCACGGCCTATGCGGCACTCATCAATGGCGCGATGGCAGACGCCCTGGATTTTTCCGACGCCAATCTCGCCATGCGCGGCCATACCACGCCAGCCAATGTGGCCGCAGCATTGGCCATGGCCGAAGCGCAAGGGGCTTCCGGCATGGATTTCATCCGTGCGGTGGTGGCGGGCGTTGAAACCGGCTGTCGCGTGGGCACGCTGCTGAACCAGCCCTATCTGCGCAAGGGCTTTCATCCCACCGGCAATCTGGTGCCGTTTGGCGCGGCCGCAGTGGCATCACAGCTGCTCGGGCTCAATCCCCGGCAATGGGCGCACGCGCTGGGCATTGCGGCGACGCAGGCTGCTGGCCTGCTGGCCTCCGGCGGCACCATGTCAAAGCCGTTTCATTCCGGCAAGGCGGCCACCAACGGAGTTATCGCCGGGCACCTGGCACGGCGCGACTGGATCGCGCGTCCCGATGCGCTGGAGGCGCCTGAGGGATTTCTCGCCACGCACGCAACCGGCGTGCACGACGACCGCCTGTTTGCCGCCAAGGGACGCTTTTTCATCCTGGACACCGTGTACAAGCAGCATGCGGCCTGCCAGCTGACGCACAGCAGCATTGAAAATCTGCTCAAGCTGCGCCGCGAAAATGCGATTCAGCTCGCCGACATAAAGCGTGTCGAGTTGAAGGTGCCGGCGCCGCATCTGGCGGTTTGCAATATCCAGCAGCCGACGACCGGCCTGGAAATGAAATTCAGCTTGAAGGCAACCGCGGCGATGACGCTGCTGGGCGATGACACGCACGCGATCTCGGCCTACAACGAAAGGCGCGCGGCGGACCCTGGCCTGGTCGGACTCGCCGCTCGAATCGAGGTCATTGGCAGGGACGAACTCAAAGCCGGATTGTCGATCTCGACCATCGAACTGACCGACGGCAGGCGCTTCACCGCGCAATGCGACACCTACGAGCCGCTGTGCGATTTCCCCTATCAGCGCAAGCTGGTGTCGAAAAAGTTTCTCGACCTCGCCGGCGCGAAAATCGGCGCCACCGCGGCCGTGAATCTGCAGGAGCAAATTCTCAACGCAGAGGCGCTTGCCTCGGTGCACCCGCTGCTCGAGTTTGCAAAGAAGAAAGCATAAGCCGGATGGACCGCCTTCCGATCATCGATTTCGCACCGTTTCTCTCCGGCAGCGCGCGTGGCCGCACCGAGGTACCGCGCGCCATAGCCGAAGCAGCCGAGTCCATTGGTTTTCTCTACCTTGCCAATCATGGCATTGCGCAGGCTGTGACCGATGCGGCGTTCGCTGCGGGGAGAGAGTTTTTTGATCTGCCGCCGCAGGCCAAGGGTGAAATAAGGATTCGCGAACAGCGCGGCTACCAGGCATACATGGACGTGACCCGCGAGGGGTACCTGCCCAACCTCAACGAATCGTTTTTCTTCGGCCTCGATCTCGGAGCGGACGATCCCGATGTGAAAGCCGGCCTGCCGCTGCACGCAGCGAACCAGTGGCCCTCGGCGATGCCCGGATTCAGGACGCCGATGGAGGCTTACTTCAAACAGGTGTTTTCGCTGGGCAATGATCTGTTGCGCGCCTGCGCGCTGGCGCTGCGATTGGACGAACATTTTTTCGCGCCATATTACGAAAAGCCGATTCCACTGGTGCGCATCATGCATTACCCGGCCAGTCCGGGGGCGCGGCCTGAGAACCAGTTCGGCAATCCGCCGCATACCGACTACGGCTGCCTGACCCTGCTTGCGCAGGACGATATCGGGGGCTTGGCGGTGAGAAAGCGCGGTGGCGGCTGGATCGAGGCGCCCAGCCTGCCCGGGGCCATGATCATAAACATCGGCGACATGCTGATGCGCTGGACCAACGACAAGTGGGTCTCGACGCTGCACCAGGTGATCAACAACCCGCAGCGTTCGCGCTACTCCCTGCCGACCTTCTTCGACCCCGCCTATCGCGCCAAAGTGGCGTGCATCGAAAGCTGCCAGGGACCGGGGAACCCGGCAAAGTATCCGCCCATCACCTTCGGCGATTACTACAAGCAGGGGCTGGATAAAACCTATGCGTATCGCAAAACCCAGAAGGCGTGATTGACCCGCCTCGCAACCAATCAAGGGATTCCATGGACACCAGGGTAAAAAGTGCAAGGCTCGATCCGGTCACGCTGGAGGTGATCCGCAACGCGCTGCCGGCGATATCCACCGAGATGGCCGCCGACCTGCAGCGCACCTCTTACAACATGATGATCTACGAGGTGCGCGATTTCTGCACCGCGGTCCTGACCACCGAGGGCGACCTGGTGAGCCAGAACGTGGGCGGGGTGTCGCACTTCGTGGCCGACCTGGGCGTGTTGATCGTCGAGGGCATGAAGCGCTACGGCAAGGAGGGTTTCAAGCCCGGCGATGTGATCCTCACCAACCACCAGGCGGTGGCAGGTCAACATTTAAACAACGTGGTTATCTACGTGCCGTTCTTCTTTGAGGGCGAGCTCATCATGTTCACCATGGTGCGCGCGCACTGGATCGACGTCGGCGGCGCTTCCACCGGTTTTGGCGCGGGGCCGAGCGTGCCCGATCCCTGGATGGAAGGGCTGCAGTTCGACCAGCTGAAGATCTACGAGGGCGGCAGGGTGAATGAGATGCTCTACCGCATGGTGAGCGACAACATCCGCTTTCCGGAGGCGTCGATGGGCGACATGAAATCGCAGATCGCAGCCTGCAAACTGGGCGTGCGGCGCCTGGAGGAGATTTTCAAGCGCTATGGCAAGCAGACGGTGCTTGCGGCACTCGAGCAGATTTATGACGAAGCCGAACAGAAATGCCGCAATGTGGTGTCAAAGTTCACCGATGGCGTCTACGAGGCGGAGTCTTTCCTCGACGGCGACGGGATCAACCCGAAGGACAAGATCAACATCAAGGTCAAGGTCACCATCGACCGGGGCCACATGACGGTGGACATGAGCGGCAGCTCGCCCGAGCGCCCGGTGTCGGTGAACGCGCGCACCTACGCAGGACCGCGCATTGCGTACAAGGCGTTGACCGCGCCGCTCGAGCCCGTAAACGAGGGCGGATTCCGCGCGCTGACCTGCATCATTCCCGAGGGCAGCATCATGATGGCGCGCTATCCGATCCCGATGGCGCAGTGGTCGACCACCATCAACCTGACCGTGGACACGATCCTCAAGGCGCTGGCCCCGGCGATGAAGGACAGCACTCCCGCCGCTCACCACGCCAACATGGGCGGGCATACCTTCTTCGGCAATCATCCCAAGACCGGCCGGCGCTTCGTGCTGCAGACCATCGACGGCGGCGGCTGGGGCGGGCGCCCGTTCGAGGACGGCGAATCGGGAGCCGTTTCCTCCTGCCAGGGCGATGTTCGCAACGGTTCCATCGAGGGCATCGAATTGAAATGCCCGATCATGATCGAGGCGCGTCGCCTGCGCCCGGATTCCGGCGGTGCGGGACGCTGGCGCGGCGGCCTGGGCATCGACCTGCATGTGAAGAATTTCGTCGATGGCCGCTGGAACTTCACCGCCACGCACCGCGAGGGCTGCCCGCCGTGGGGCTTGTGGGGCGGCGACAGTGGTACCGGCGGCGGCTATTTGCTGAAAAAGAAAGGCGAAACCGGCTACCAGCACGTCATGGGCATGCGCCAACCGGTCCCGGCGGATGCCCAGGTGATCGGTCAATCGCCGGGCGGCGGGGGTTGGGGAAATCCGCTGGAGCGCGAACCGGAACGCGTGCAATGGGACGTGATCGAGGGCTTGGTCAGCGCCGAAACTGCGCGGGAACGGTACGGCGTGGTGTTGCGCGCGGATCAGTCCATCGATGTCGAGGCGACCGCGGACAGGCGCCGTCAGCTGAGCGGGTAAAGCTGAGATAACTTAAACTTATCATTGAATAAAGACACGGCGGGCAGTCATTGCTGGGCAGTTGGGTTATTGAATCTGGCAACTGCGCCAGGTATTGACGAGCCGAAACATCAGCCGGCAACCTTCGCCCGGAGGGTCTCCGCAAGCTGCTCGAACAGGGCGCGCGTCCCTCTTTCCCTTCCACCGGCGTCGTCAAAGCCATCCAGGAATACCGCCTGCTCGGTGAAGGTCATGCGCGTGCCTGCGACCGATGACCTGAGGGCGACGGTCGCGAGTGAAATGGAAATCCTTTTCTGGTCGAGGTACATGTCGTATTGGTAGACGATGCGCTGGTCCTGAACGATGTCCAGGTAGCGGGCATCGAAGGTGGAGACCGCGCCGCCGGTGAAGGTGCCGACCAGCCGCTCGCGTCCACCGACCCTGAAGTTGAACTCGCGGATCTTTTCCTTCCATTTGTCGCGCGGGCCGGCAAACCAGCGTCCCTTCACTGACGGGTCCGCCCAGGCCCTGAAAACCTGCGCGGGCGCTGCTTCGAAACGGCACTCTATGGCGAAGCTGTGGTGCCGGGTGGTCAATTGATCCATGCTTGTCTCCGGATTCGTGGTCCTGCGGCCTTATTCTGCTCTCGTAATGCGCCAGTGAGTACCTCGGGCGGATTTCAGCCTGGCTGTCAGGAGAGCTCACCACGGTCGCATTGCGAGTTAAACTCTTGGTCTCTGGATGTGAATCTCAAGGAGTTCATTATGATATTTCCCCGGCTGCCTGCGAAGTGCCTGATCGTGGCTGGTTTGTGCCTTTTGCCGCTCGCGGTATCGGCGCAATCCTGGCCGGTCAAGCCGGTGCGCGTCATTGTGCCGTTTCCGCCCGGCGCGACGCTGGACATCATGACGCGAGTGGTTGCGCAAAAGGCCGCGGAAAGCACCGGACAGCCTTTTGTCGTAGAGAACCGCGCCGGCGCCAATGGCCAGATCGGTTCGGAGTTCGTCGCGCGCTCGGCGCCGGACGGTTACACCATACTTTCGACCACGGTCAGTACGCACATCAGCGCACCCTACCTGGTCAAGAAGCTGCCCTACGACCCGCGCAAGGACGTCACGCCGATCACGGCGGCCGTGGATGCGGTGACGGTGTTGGCGGTCAATCCGGCGATGCCGGTCAATAGCGTGAAAGAACTGGTCGAGTACGCCAAGAAGTCTCCCGGCAAAGTGAGCTATGGTTCGGCCGGGGTCGGCAATGCATTTCACCTGATCGGCGAGATGTTTCAATCATCGCAGGGAGTAAGCCTCCTGCACGTGCCCTACAAGGGAATAGTGCAGGCGGTGCAGGAGACCGCGACCGGTCAGGTTGACATGGTATTCAGCGCCGTCAATAACGTGATTCCGCTGATGAAATCGAACAAACTCAAGGTTCTTGCCGTGCTCAATCCGCAGCGCTGGTCGGTGCTGCCGGATATTCCGACGACTTCGGAATCGCTGACTGGATTCACGCGGCCGGATTCCTGGTTCGGATTTCTCGGACCCGCCAATATGCCCGCGCCGCTGCTCGCGCGTGTCAACGGTGAACTGGTCAAGGCGCTCAAAGCGCCGGATCTCGTCCCCAAATTCGATTCCATGGGCGTGATCGTGATCGCCAACAATCCGCAGGAATTCCTGCGGATGTACATGGCAGGATTCGATATCTTTGGCAAGATCATCAAGGCAGCGGGGATACAGCCGGAATAAAAAGCGGAAAGCGTCAGAACGGGGAAATGGGATCCTTTGTGGCAATGGGGTCCCCTGTCATTGGGTTACTGCGCCCCCGCAATCCCCTTCGCCTCGCGCCGGTTTTGAATGGCGCGCCACACCCTCTGCGGCGTGGCCGGCATGTCGATATGCGTCACCCCCAGCGGGGCCAGCGCGTTGATCACGGCGTTGCTGACGCAGGATAATGCGCCCACCGTACCCGCCTCGCCGGCACCTTTAACGCCCAGCGGATTGGTGGGGGTGGGCGCGGGGTGAGAATGCACCTCGATGGCGGGCAGATTGTCGGCGCGCGGCATGCAGTAGTCCAGGAAGGAGCCGGTGAGCAGCTGGCCGCTTTCACGGTCGTAGAGCACATCCTCCATCAGCGCCTGACCGAGGCCCTGGCCGATACCGCCGTGAATCTGGCCCTTGAGTGTCAGGTAGTTGATGATGGTGCCAACATCATCGATGACGTAATAGGCCACCACGTCCACCTTGCCGGTTTCCGGGTCGACTTCGACTTCGCAGATGTGGCAGCCGGTCGGAAAAGTCGGTTGGCTGACGAAGGTGCCGGTTTCGTACAGACCCGGCTCGAGTCCCCTGGGCAGTTTCAGCGGTTCGCAGGCGGCCTGTGCCACCTTCTTCAGTTCGATTGACCGGTCGGTGCCCGCTACCACGAACCTGCCGCTTTCAAAAACGATGTCCGACTCCGCGGCCTCCAGCAGATGTGCCGCGATTTTCCTGCCCTTGGCAATGATCTTTCCCGATGCCAGATGCACCGCGTTGCCGCCGCTTACGGCCGAGCGCGAGCCGAAGGTACCGATGCCGAACGGGGACGCATCGGTGTCGCCCTCGAGCAGCCGAACGTCGCGGGAATCGACGCCGAGCAGGTGCGAGAGCAGGATCTTGTACATCTGGTCGTGGCTCTGGCCTTGTGATTTGGTGCCGACGAGAAGAGTCAGTGTGCCGGTGGCGTCGAAGCGGATTTCGGCGGTTTCAGGCAGCGGCGGCGAAGAGCGTTCGATGGTGTTGGTCACGCCGATGCCGCGCAACAGGCCGCCTCTGGCGGATTCGGCGCGCCGCGCGTCGAATCCGGCGTAATCGGCCAGCTTGGCGGCGTCCTCCAGGTTCTGGCCGAAGTTGCCGCTGTCGTAGACGAAGGTGAGTGCGGTTTTCCAGGGCTTGTCGATTTTCGGAATGGCGTTCAGCCGGCGCATTGCCAGCGGATCCATGCCCAGCCTCTGCGCGGCGATGTCGATGATGCGCTCGATGATGTAGGCCGCCTCGGGCCTGCCGGCGCCGCGATAGGTCGCCGTCGTGGAGGTGTTGGTGTAGACACCCCTCACGGTGACCTGCATGGCGGGAATGACATAGGTGCCGGAGATGCCCCCCACGTTGGAGAAAGCCGGCGACAACTGGCGGTCGGCATACAGATAGGCCCCCATGTTGGCGAGCGTCCTCACCCGCACCGCAAGGAACCGGCCCCCGGCATCGAGTGCGAGTTCCGCCTCGACGTGGTTGTCCCGGGCATGGTCGTCGGCGAGCATGGTTTCGCTGCGCTCGGCCATCCATTTCACCGGCCGGCCAAGCCGCCTCGAGGCCCACAGCGTCACCAGGTTTTCGTTGGAGGTATTGCCTTTCGAGCCGAAGGAGCCGCCGATGTCGCCGGCCAGCACGCGAAACTGGTGCTCGGGAATATTGAATATCTCATTTGCGAACAGGCGCCTTGCGGTATGACCCCAGGCGATGCCGCCGTAGAGGGTGGTGCGCTGCGTGTGCGGATCGAAATGGCCGATGCAGCCGCGCGCCTCTATGGCGGCGTTGGTGACACGGTTGATATAGAGTTCCTGGCGCACCACGTGTGCGGCAGCGGCGAAGGCGGCCTCTACCGCGGCCTTGTCGCCGGCTTCATAGATCCAGGCGGTATTGTCAGGACAGTCGGCCCAGAGTATCGGCGCGCCGGGTTTGACGGCCTCGCTTGCGAGGACGACCGGTGGCAGGGGATCGTATTCAATCTCGACCAGTTCTGCTGCATCCCTGGCCTGCCACTGGGTTTCAGCGACAACGAAGGCGACCACGTCGCCCACCATGCGCACCCGGTCGCGAACCAGGCCGAACATGCCCGACTGATGCATCGGGCTGCCGTCGGGTCGTTTCATGGGCATGCGGCAGACGATGGTGCCCAGATTGTCCTCGGCAATGTCCGCGCCGGTATAGACCGCCACCACGCCCGGGGCTTCCTTCGCCTGTGCGGTATTGATCGAGACGATGCGGGCATGGGCATGCGTGGAGCGCACCACATGGCCGAAAAGCGTATTGCGCGGCAGTTCCAGATCGGCGGTGTAGCGGCCTTCGCCGCGCAGCAGGCGCGGATCCTCCTCGCGCAGGACCGGCTGGCCCATTGAAAATTGACCCATGTCTTTCCACCTTTGATTGCAGAATGTTAGAAGCGGTGCGCGTGGGCTTTACCTGGCACCGGGCGCTGAAAACACTATATCAGCCATGATCTCTGCGCAGGATCCGCAGATTCAAAAAACCCATATGCCATGAGCGACTCGACAGCGAATTAAAGACCGGACATGCCGCCGCGGTGGCAACAGTGTCGCAATGCACTCACTTTTTTGGAAGGCTTGCGAATTGCGGAAACAGTTTCAGGGCGTTGTCGCGGTGGATGGCGCGCAATTCGCGCGCGCTGAGTTTGCATTGCGCCAGCCCGGCGCTGATTTCGCTGGCGGTGCGGAAGGTGAAATCCGTGCCGAAGAGGATTTGCGATAGCGGCAGCATGGTGCGCAGCGCCGCCATGGGTACCGGGTGCGCCACCTGTGCCACATCGTAGTAGAAGCGCTGGACTTCGTGCATCAGGCCACGGGGCATGCGCGCCGCGAGTTGCGGGCGTTGGGCGAGCCGGATGAAGCGCTCGATCACCGGCAGGATGGTGCCACCGCCATGCGACCAGATGACGTTGACCTCGGGCGAGCGCGCCGCCGTGCCGGAAAAAATCACGTCGGCAATCGAACGCGTGGTGTCGGTATTGATCTCGATGGCGGTATCGGGAATGTCTGCGATCAGGTCTTCGAGAAAATGCGGCACGGTCGGGTGTGTGTACAAGGTTGCCTTGCGACGGTTGAGTTCTTCCCAGACCGGGGCGAAAGCGGGATTGCCCAGCCATTTTCCATCGTAGCTGGTGACCATATAAACGCCGTCGGCTTTCAGAACATCCATGGCATATTCGATTTCGCGCAAGGTGCCCTCGACATCGGGCATGGGCAGCGCGGCAAAGGAACCGAAGCGACCGGGATAGTCGCGCTTCATGTTCGCCGCAAACTCGTTGGCCTCGCGCGCAAGGCGCCGCCGCTCGGGATGCTCGGCGAGGAAGGTGGCCGAGTACAGCGAGGTAATGGCGGTTGCGGTGCCGCCCTTGTCCATCATTTCAATGGCCATGGCGGGGGTCCAGTCGTAGGCCGCGGTACGCGAGGCGGGATAGCTGTTGACCATGTTCTCCGGGCCGATGGCCTTGATGTAGGCAGGCGGGGAGATGTGGTGGTGCACATCAATGCTGTTGGGCGATGCCGGGCCGGCGGGCCGGCTGGCTTTTGCCCTGGAGGCCGAGCGGGCCGCCGACTTTGCCTTCGCTTTTGCTTTCGCGCGAGTTGCCGCATCGACCGCATGTCCCAGGGCCCATGGCGGACAACAGGCGCACGGCAGGCGGCTTGGCAATTCGGTGCGACGGGAGAGAATCATCATGAGGGCTTCCTCGAGCGGGAGTCACAGGGAGGGCGCACCTTAGCACCGCGCATTTCGTTGCGTCAATGCCGGCGGGCAGGAGCGCGACATGCGCCGTGAGAGGGCATAATTGCCGCGCCTAAATGAACGAGGAGCCTGTCTATGACTGCAAACGCCCGGCTGTCCGCGCGCGACAAGCGCATCCGCTTTCGCCAGATGCTCGCCCGCAAGACCATTACCGTGATGCCCGGCGGCTTCAGTCCGGTCTACGCACGCATCGCCGAAATGGCGGGTTTCGAGAGCTTCTTTATCGCCGGATCGCAGGTGTCGGCGTTCCTGCTGGGTGTGCCTGACAACGGCATACTGGGATTGCGCGACGTGGTGGACCACGCGCGACATGTGGCCTCGAGCACCAATATCCCGATCTTTGTCGACACCGACACCGGTTTTGGCAACGCAGTGAACGTGCATTACACCGTGCAGGAGTGCGTCAACGCCGGCGTCGCGGGAATACAGATAGAAGATCAGGAAGCGCCGAAGAAATCCTCCACCAGTGCCGGACGGCGTTGCATTTCCGTCGATGAGGCGGTGGGCAAATATCGCGCGGCGGTGGCGGCCCGGAATGAAATAGATCCGGAGTTCGTGATTTGCGCGCGTTGCGACACCCTCGGCGCCGAGGGCGGCAGCTTCGAGGAAACGGTCCAGCGCTGCATCGCCTACGTGAAGGAAGGCGGCGCGGATTTCGTTTGGCTGAACTCCATCGAATCGCGTGAACAGGTAAAGGAAGCCTGTGAACGCATTCCCGCGCCGGTGCTGACCATCTGGGGAGGTCCCGAACCCGCGCCGACTCCTGAGGAATACGAAAAGCTCGGTCTGCGAATTGTGCTTTATCCCGTGCTTGGCGCCACCGCGGGCATGCAGGCTGCGTGGCAACTGTTCAACGACCTGAAGCAGCGCGGCAAACCCGCGATAGACGATTGGGCTGCCAGCGTGCGGGCCAGCAGATTCGGCGCGGTGCAACTCAAAACCGTGGTGAATTCCGCCAAGGTGCGGGAAATAGAGGACAACTGTCTGCCCGCATCAGCCAAGCGCGACTACGACGGAACCTGGGGGCACGCGACGCCATTGGGCGAGAAGAATTTGTGAGCGACGACAGTGCGGTTCCTGCCACGGGCTTGCCAAAGGAAATCATTGACCGCCGTCATGGCGTGAACCACAGCACGGTAAATGGTGAGTTGTGTCGCGAAAAGGTCCCGGATGGAAAGCTCTGTGGGCAGGTGCAGGTTTAGATCGCGGCGCCCCGGTCCTTTAACGGCGAGTCCAGCGCCTCTGCGAGCGCGGCCACGGCCTTTGCTGCGGGTGACTGCGGTGCTTCCACGAACAGCAATTGTCGTTTGCGCGCGGCGCCGCTCACCGCCGGATCGACGGGAATATGGCCCAGGTGCACGAGTTTCACCGTTGTCGATCCCTGGCTGTTGACGAACCGGTCGACGACCTGCTGCAACTGTTCGGTAAGCTTGCGGCCATCGGCGGCATTTCTGGCCTGATTGAACACCAGGTTGAGCGAAGTCCGCTGCTGCATCAGGGCCAGAATCTTGATCGTGGCGTAGGCATCGGCAATCGAAGCCGGCTCCGGCGTGGCGACGATCAAAACCTCCTTGGCGAGCGAGGCAACATATAGAACCAGATCTGATATGCCTGCGCCGGTATCGAGCAACAGATAGTCATACTGACCGCTTAGATCGTCGATGATGCGGCGCAATTCGTCCTGCACGTCGCTGGTGAGGCGGGAATACTCAATGAGGCCCGAGGCCGCCGGCAAGACCCAGAACCCGCCCGGTGCCGCCAGAACGATGTCCTTGACGCTGCATTTCCCGCTCAAGGCATCATGGAGTGTCGCTTTTGGATTGAGGTCCAGGACGATATCCAGATTTGCCAATCCAAGGTCGGCATCCAGCACCAGCACGCGCCTGCCGCGTTTGGCCAGAGCCGCCGCCAGATTGGCGGCCACGAAGGTCTTGCCGACCCCGCCCTTGCCGCTGGTGATCGCCAGTATTCGCGCCGCTGGGCGTGTGCTATTCATTCGCGTTCCGCCCGAAAGGATTCAGCAGTAGGTGTCTTTCATCGAACGTCACCTGTGTTGGCGCTGCCCGGTCCATGGAAACCCGGTTGCGGCCCAGCGCCTTGGCACGGTAGAGTTCCTGATCGGCCTTCTCGATAACCTCTTCGGGCAGGTGCTTGTTCCAGGGCGAAATATGTGCGCCGCCGATGCTGGCGGTCACTTGAATTTTCGTCCCGTCGGGCATGGCGATCGGTGTCCGCTCCACCTGCTCGCGAATGCGCTCCGCAATCATGAATCCGGTATCGGGGCGGCAATTGGGCAGAATGGCGGCGAACTCGTCGCCGCCGTTGCGCGCAGCGGTGTCCATCGGACGCACATTCTTGGCCAGTGCCTGTGCCGCCGCGCGCAGCGCCTGGTCGCCGGCCTGGTGCCCGTAGGTGTCGTTAATGTCCTTGAAATGATCAAGGTCGATGAGCAACAGCAACGCAAACTCTCCAGAGCGGGAGGCGCGGTCGACTTCCTGCTCCAACGCGATCTTGAAGTGCCTCGAATTGCCCAGCCCGGTCAATCCGTCGTGCTGTGAAATTTCGCACAGCAGGTCGATTATGGTCTGCAGTCCCGTCCGCGTGAGCGCCTGACCGTCGCCGAGACTCTGCAATGTGTCGGAATACCCGGCATGGCGCAGCAGTCGAAGGGCGCTTTGCAGATCGAGTTCGCCGATTGCAGAAGCCATGGATGAGCGAGGAAGGATCAAGGGGGATTCGGTATGCCCGCTGCATGATTGGGTGCACTACCCAGGTGAATCGGCAGATTTCCGAAAAAACTTTAATTTTTTCGACTCGCTTGGCCCGAGACGTTGCGTTTCAGGCGCCTGTCGAGAACGGTCGGACAGCCGTCTGCTTCGGCAAAGCATGGCTTGGATAACCATCCCGGCCTGTTTGCGCGACAATCCGGCTGCATGCCGGCGCAAAAGCGGTGCGCGCACTGCTCTTTGACGGCGTTAGCCGACGGAACGACCCCCGAGTTTCACCCCAGGAGACAGAACCGACATG
This sequence comes from uncultured beta proteobacterium, assembly GCA_903859155.1. Classification (GTDB taxonomy): domain Bacteria; phylum Pseudomonadota; class Gammaproteobacteria; order Burkholderiales; family SG8-39; genus 2-02-FULL-62-17. The sequence goes on along the minus strand of CAIOLO010000130.1, from coordinate 13,104 downwards.
GTTTCCAAGGCCAAATCGACCGCAAAACCGAAGCAGAGCCAGCGCGCCTATCCCGATCTGCGGGACCACATAAGGAATCTGAAACACAAAGGCCTGCTGAGAACTGTTGATATCCCCATCAACAAGGACACCGAAATGCACCCGCTGGTGCGCTGGCAGTATCGCGGCGGAGTGCCGGAGGCGGAGCGCGCCGCCTTCCTTTTCACCAACGTGCATGGCGCGGATGGCAAGAAGTACGACATGCCGGTCATCGTCGGCGCGATGGCGGCGAGCGCCGAGGTCTATGCCACCGGCCTGGGTTGCAAGCGAGAGGAAATCGCCGATCTGTGGTCGCGCGCGATGGCCAATCCCATTGCACCGCGAGTCGTCAAAAAGGCTCCCTGCCAGGAAATCATCATCGAGGGCAAGGATCTGAAGAAACCGGGCAAGGGAGTGGACGCGTTCCCGATTCCCATTTCCACGCCGGGTTTTGACAATGCGCCTTACATCACCATGTCCTTCTATGCGACCAAGGACCCCGACACCGGCGTGCAAAACCTGGGTTGTTATCGGGCGCAGGTCAAGGCTCGCGATCGCGTTGGCCTGAACATGTCGCTCGAATCGGGCAAGGATGGCCACGCCCACTGGCTGAAATGGAAAAAGCTCGGAAAAAAGATGCCCGCGGCAATCGTATTGGGCGGCCCGCCCTGTGTGCTCTATGTGGGCGGCATGAAAATTCCGCAGGGCGTCGACGAATTGACCATAGCCGGCGGCCTGGTCGGCAAGCCCCTCAATGTGGTCCGCGCGCGCAGCGTCGATCTGCTGGTCCCGGCGGAGGCGGAAATCGTCATCGAGGGCTATGTCAGCACCGAGTACCTCGAGCCCGAGGCGCCCTTCGGTGAATCGCATGGCCTTGTCAACCTGCAGGAATACAACTGTTTCATGGAAGTGACCGCCATTACGCGTCGCCGGGATGCCATTTTCATGAGCTACATCAACCAGCTCGCGCCCTCGGAATCGAGTGTGCGCACGCGGGTCACCATGGAGGGGATGTACCTGAAGGAACTGAAGGCGCTGCAGATTGGCGGTCTGAAAAAGGTCGTATTCCACGAAGCATTGACGGGTTCGCGCCGGGTGATGTTCCTGCTGTTCGCGCGGGATGCGCTCGACACCGAAGTCTGGCGGGGACTGTATGCGGCGGCTATGCTCAAAAAGGGCACCGGCAAGATCGTGTTTGCGCTCTCCGACGACATCGACCCCGCTAACCTCGACGCGGTGATGTGGTCGATGGCGTTTCGCTTTAAACCCCATCTCGACCTGAAAGTCCAGGAGAACTGGGCGGCAGGCCACGGTCCCCGCGATATCGTGCGGGGCGACCGGGACTCGGCGCTGCTCATCAACGCGGTGCTCAAGCACGACATGGCGCCGGTTGCGCTGCCCAAGCGCGAGTACATGGAGCGGGCGCGCGAAATCTGGGAAAAGGATCTGGGCTGGGCCCCGCTCAAACCCGAGACGCCCTGGTTCGGTTACTCGCTTGGCGCGTGGACCGAGCAATTGGAGCGCGAAGCAAAGCGCGCCGTGAAAGGCGACCACTGGGAAACCGGGCGGATCGCGGCCAAGCGCCGGCGCCGCGATATCCCGATGAATACCGAGGTGCGCTTCGTCGGCGACGGTGATGAGGGGGAATCCGGCTGAAGTCGTCCGTCCGGGTTTGAATGTTGCACCTGCCCGCGGGCCGCGCCTCAAAAACCAATCGGCTTGCTCGCGCGTAGAATTGCGCGATGCGTATTCCGACAGCTTTGCATACCCTGTTTTTTGCGATCCTGATCTGCGTGGCCGCGGCGCCGGTCAGCGCCCAGTCATGGCCATCCAGGCCGCTGCGCATCCTCATCTCTTCGGCCCCAGGGGCGACCAGCGACACGGTGGCCCGCGGTCTTGCCGACGTACTCTCGAAATCGCTGGGTCAGCCGGTTTTCGTGGATAACCGCGTCGGAGCAGATGGCATCATCGGCATGGAGGCCTGCGCGAGGGCCGCGCCCGACGGTTACACGCTCTGCGCCACCACCAGCAACGTGATCATCTGGAACAGGGTGCTGCGCGCGAAGCTGCCTTACGACTCGCTGCGCGACTTCGCGCCGGTGATGCACGCCGGATTTTTCGACAGTGCCTTGGTTGCGCACGCGTCCCGGCCGTATGGCACGGTGCGCGAGTTGCTCGATTATGCAAAAGCGTATCCCGACAAGGTGAACTGGGGACATTTCGGCGTGAACAGCACCGGTTACATGTACATGGAGTTTCTGAAGAAAAGCCGCGGCGCGCCCTTTTTCGCCGTGCCCTACAAGAGCCAGCCGCAGAACGTTCTGGCATTGGTTGCCAATGAGACCGATGTATCGCTTACCTCGTTCAATAATGCCGGTCCGCACATCCGCTCCGGGAAGCTTAAGGCACTGGCGGTGACCGCCGGCCGGCGCCTTGACTGGCTCCCAGGCGTGCCGACCTTCGAGGAGGAAGGGATCAAGCTGCCGCTGCGCAGTTGGGAGGGATACCACTACCCGATTGCGGTACCGCGCGAACTGCTCGAGCGCATGAACGCCGAATTGCGCAAGGCCTTCGATGCCCAGACTTTCCGCGTCAATATTGTCGAACGCGTCGGACTGGTGCCGAACACCGGTCCACCGGAGACATTCGACCAGTACATCCGCGAACAGCTCAAGGCAGTGACGGAACTGGCGGGTTATCTCGGTCTCAAGGCCGAATGAATGACTATGTCGGCAGTGTGCGCCGGGCCGCGCAGCCAAGTCATCCCCGATGCGGTTGAATTGGCCGGCATGCCCGCATTATCGGCGGACAGGCGCGAGTCAGCCATTGCTATCCGCCCCATGAGTCCTTGAGCGTCACGGTGCGGTTGAAGTCCGGTTCGCCGCTGACCGGATCGGTGCGGTCAGCAATGAAATAGCCGTGCCTTTCGAACTGGAAGCGCTCGCCGGATAGCGCGTTACGCAATGCCGGTTCAAGTTGGGCGACGACGGTCTTTTTTGAATTGTGGTTCAGATCGAGCAGATAGCTTCTGTCACCCGCGCCAGGGTGCGGAACCTTGAAAAGGCGATCATAGAGGTGGACCTCCGCGGAATAGGCGTGCCTGGCGCTGACCCAGTGGATATTGCCCTTGACCTTGTAGGTATCCGACCCGGGCGTACCGGATTTTGAATCTTCAAAATAGTTGCAGCGTACCGCGGTGATATTTCCCGACGCGTCCTTGTCGCAGCCTGTGCATTCGATGACGAAGCCATAGCGCAGGCGCACCCGGTTGCCGGGGAAGAGGCGGAAATAACCCTTGGAGGGCGTTTCCATGAAATCCTCGCGTTCGATCCACAATTCGCTGGAAAAAGGTACCGGGCGCTTGCCAAGATCGGGTTTTTGCGGGTGGTTCGGGAGGGAACAGGTCTCCTCCTTGTCTTGCGAATAATTATCGATGACGAGCTTGACCGGATCCAGCACCGCAATACGCCGCGGCGCGACTTCGTTCAAGTGCTCCCGCATGCATTCTTCCAGCACCGAGTAATCGATCCAGGAATCCGCCTTGGAGACGCCGATGCGCTCGGCAAACCGGCGGAACCCCTCGGGGGTGTAGCCGCGTCGGCGCGCGCCGACCAGGGTGGGCATGCGCGGATCATCCCAGCCATCGACCACCTTGTTTTCGACCAGTTCGATGAGCTTGCGCTTGGACAGCACCACGTAGGTCAGATTGAGGCGCGCGAACTCGATCTGCCGCGGCAGGGGCGTTTGCAGCATGCCCTCGAGCACGTTTTGGTCGGGCAATTTGTAGGGCTCCGCCAGCCTGGCCAGCAACCAGTCGTAGAACGGACGCTGATCCTCGAATTCCAATGTGCAGATGGAGTGTGTGATGCACTCTAGTGCGTCCTCGATCGGATGGGCGAAGGTGTACATCGGGTAGATGCACCATTTGTCGCCGGTGCGATGGTGCGTTGCCCGCCGGATCCGGTAGATCACCGGGTCGCGCATGTTGATGTTCGGCGACGTCATGTTGATCCTGGCCCGCAGCACATGCTCGCCATCGGCGAACTTGCCCTCGCGCATGCCGTGGAATAGCGCCAGATTTTCCGCGATGCTGCGCTCGTGATAGGGACTATTGCGGCCCGGTTCGGTCAGCGTGCCCCGCAACGTACGCATCTGTTCTGCCGAAAGGCTGTCCACGTAGGCGTTGCCGGTAAGAATGAGGCGCTCCGCCGCTTCGTACATGAAATCGAAATAGTCGCTGGCAAAGTAAAGGTGCTTTTCTCCGGCGGTTTCCCAGCCGAATCCAAGCCAGGTGACAGATTCGATGATGGCATCGACGTACTCCTGTTCCTCTTTTTCGGGATTGGTGTCGTCGAATCGCAGGTGGCAGACGCCGTTGAAATCGCGGGCCAGCCCGAAGTTGAGGCAGATGGACTTTGCGTGTCCGAAATGCAGGTAGCCATTGGGCTCGGGGGGAAAGCGGGTGCGGATGACTGCCGTGTCTGCGGGAGCTCCCGAGTGTGTCGCCGCAGGACCGGGTTTCCCCCCCCAGCGCCGGAATGCGTGTTTGCCGGCTTCGACATCAGCGTCGACGATGGCGCGGATGAAGTTGGAGGCGGGTGCTGTTTTCTCTGCGTGGGGTTTGACCATGAGGCGTGTGGGTGCTTGTTTGCTGCGCGGTGAACGGCGATTCTAGCCCAGTGGCTCAGTGCTTTGGCGACGGGGTTCCGTAGAGGGCGACTTGTTGCGAGTGTGGTTGATTTTGTCGGCGTACCTGTTTGTGGCATCCGGAGGTGCGGAACTTTGCAATTTTTTGCAATATGTTTCTTCAGTCATCCGATTTTTTGCCGTAAATTCCGTCAGCGTGGAATTTTCGCTCGCGCATCCTGGATTGATTCTGATTCGCGTCGCGCGGGTCGTGCCTGATTGAGCTTGGAGCTGTGACCTCGGTTCGAGCAATTGCCCAACCTATATGAAAATAATTTTAAAAATAATATTTCTGATAGGTCTTATTGCCGCCGCATCGGCCGGTCATGCACAGGTCTACCAGTGGAAAGACATCGATTCCAGGACGACGCGTTTCTCGAACACACCCCCGCAGTGGTACGGCAATATTCAGGGTGAAAGCCGCGGGCCGCGTGTGCAGGTGTTCTACTACGGCGTTCTGGTTGACGATACCAACCTGACCTTTGAAGTCCGCCAGGGGATGCGCTCCCAGTCGCCGATCGGGCGGTACCTGCCGCGTCTTATCGCCCCCGGCACCCAGCAGGCCGGGCGTTAGCCCGGGGCATCAGCGCTGTGCCGCCAGCCCGGCGCGGCGACCTATTGCACGGAAAATCGCGTACCTTGGTACTCTTTGTCGATTGGAATAGAGATTAGACGATAAAGGGAGAAATGACATGGTCAGCACGCTTACCTGGGTGCCAAGCAGGCTCGATGAAGTCAAACCCGGGCTGAACGAGCTGGTGGTGAAATCCATGCAATTCGGCTTGCAGAAGATGATCATGGAGAAGGACGTTCCCATCAAGGTGCGTGATGGGGCCACGTTGTATTGCAATGTTTTTCGACCCGTCAAACCGGGCAGGTTTCCGGTGGTGATGTCCGCCGATGTCTACGGCAAGGATGGGGACGGCAGGGAAACTCACGATCGCTTTGCCACCCACGGTTCGGTGAAGACCACGCCTTTCACTCCGTTCGAATCCCCCGATCCCGGGTATTGGGTGCCGCTCGAATATGTCGTGGTCAAACTTGCGCTGCGCGGCAGTTCGAATTCCGTGGGCGATCTCTACCCTGTCTCTACGCGAGAGGCCAATGACTATTACGACGCCATCGAATGGGCGGCAGTGCAGGAATGGAGCACCGGAAACGTCGGTTTGAATGGTGTTTCCTACCTCTGCATGACCCAATGGCCGGTCGCGGCCATGAATCCCCCGCATTGCAAGGCGATCATTCCCTGGGAGGGCGTGAGCGACATGTACCGCGACTGGTCATTCCACGGCGGCATGCCGGAGACGGCGTTCAATCCCTACTGGTACAAGTCCCAGGTCGGCCGCTGGGGCTGGCAGAATTGCCATATCGAGAATCTGCCGGAGGAAATGAAGAAGCATCCCCTGATCGACGACTACTGGCGCGACAAGATCCCCGATCTTGGCAGGATTGCGATGCCCATGTATGTATGTGCCAGTTGGTCGACGCAGGGCCTGCACACGCGCGGTACCCTGGAAGGGTTCAAACAGGCGGGTGCCGCGCATAAATGGCTTGAGATACACGGGCGCAAGGAATGGGAGACCTATTATTCGCGGGAGGCTTTGGAGCGCCAGAGGCGGTTTTTCGATTACTTCCTGAAGGGTATCGAGAACGACTGGCTGGATACGCCGAAAGTCCGCCTTGAGGTTCGCGAGCGGTTTTATGAGGGCATGACGCGCGTCGAGAATGAATGGCCGATTGCGCGTACCCGATATACCCAGCTGTTTCTTGACGTCAAAAACATGTCCCTGGCAACACAAGCTCTCGGGCAGGAAGGCCGCCTCAGCTATTCCGCGACCGGGCCTGAAGGTGAAGCGTATGGACCACAGTTCCGTATCACCTTTGATCGCGATACCGAACTCACCGGCAACATGAAACTGAAGCTATGGGTATCGGCCGAGGGGGCGGATGATCTGGACCTGTTTGTCGGGATCAAGAAGTTCGACCGGCGCGGGAAGGAAGTCCTTTTCCCCGATCTCAATCATATCGAGCATGGACACGTCGCCAGCGGCTGGTTGCGCGTGTCGCATCGCGAATTGGACGAGGAAAAATCGACTCCCTGGCAACCCTGGTTGAAGCATGAGCGCATGCAAAAGCTTCAACCCGGCGAAATCGTTTCCGCAGAGGTCGAAATTCTGCCTTCCGGAACGCTTTTTCGCGCCGGTGAAACACTGGTTCTGCTGGTGCAGGGCGCGGAGATTGTGCTGATCGACAAATCCGCCTGGCCGATCAACGAAGGCCAGTCATTGCCGCGGGTACGCTGCATGCATTCGGAAACCGTCAACCGCGGCAGGCACATCATTCATGCCGGCGGCAAATATGACTCGCACCTTCTGGTGCCCTTGATTCCAGGCTGATTGGCAATTGTCCGGTGGACGGGCTGGCGGGCCGGTCACGGAATCGGGGCGGGCAGTTCGAGTCCCATTCGTGCCATGGTGTCGCGCGCGCGGTCGGGGTAGTCGCTGATCAGGCCGTCGACTCCCATCATGATGGCTCGGGCGATTTCCTCCGGTTCGTTCAATGTCCAAGGGAGCACGGCGATATTCATTGCATGCGCCTCGATAACCAAATGTTCGCTCAGATCGGCGAAATGCGGAGACCAGAGAATCTTTTGCAGGGAATCGTCCGGCGTGGTCATCGCGGCGACAGCGATCATTCGAGGGACGGACCCATGCTTCGATAAGGAGATGCCATCGGTCCAGGGCGATGCGCCGCTGCTGGTAACGGTTGCCTGCGAACCTTGCTGTGCGCTCAGGTAACTTATGGGGACGGCAGGGGCCTGTGCGCGCACCAGGCGCAGGACGCGCCAGTCAAACGACTGGATGGTGACGCGCTCCATGACCCCGGCGGCGTCAATACAAGACAGCAGCGCGCCGACGAATTCCGCTGGTTGTGGCGCCTCATCGGGAAACAATGGCGAGAGCTTGGTCTCGATATTGAAGCGCAACTGCGAATTGCCGCTGCGCCTCACCAGGTCGAACACTTCGGAGAGCGCCGGCATGTGCACGCCATCCATGCCCTGCTGCTTCGCGAATCGGCGGCAGTATTCGCTTTTCGGATCGATGCGACCGACGTCCAGCGTTTGCAGCTGGGCATAGCTCAGGCTGCGCACGGTGGCGGTCGGCGCCACCAGCCATTTTCCATCGCTACCGCGAGTAATCTCCGGATTGAGCCGCCGGTCATGGGCCACGACAACCACGCCATCACTGGTCAATGCAGTGTCCAGTTCAAGCGTGCTCACGCCGATTTTCATCGCCCTGGCAAATGCCGGCAGAGTGTTCTCGGGTGCAAGGCCGCGTGTGCCGCGATGGCCCTGAAGGTCGAACAGCCCAGGATTCAGTCGCATTGCCATGTTTGCCGGTGGCGCTTGTCCGTGGGTGCGAGTCATTGGATAGAGATCCACATCAGGCTGCTAGAATGGTCCTTCCCGGCCAATGCGCCTGATGCCTGGCGCCCGGAATTTGTTCGAGGCCAAGATGGTAAGCCGATCCTTTGCCGAACGCATGCGAAATGCCGAGCATTTGCTGGGCACGGTGCTGTCGTTTCCAAGTCCCGAGATTGCCGAGGCGCTGGCTTTGTGCGGATACGACTGGCTTATGATCGATGCCTGCCATGCGCCTATCGATACGCTGACCGCGCAGCGAATGCTGCAGGCGGCGCGTTGTCCCGTCCTGGTCCGTGTTGCTGATGCCGGGAATGAGGCGATCCATCGCGCGCTGGATATCGGCGCGACCGGCGTGATTGTTCCAGGCATTCGAACTGCGGCGGACGTGGAAGGGGCGATTGCCGCCTGCCGATATCCGCCGCTTGGCAACCGGGCCATCGGCATGGTTCGCGCGCAGGGATACGGACAGAATTTCAAGACCTACATAGACGATGCCAACGAGGAGATCGTCGTCGTTCCCCAGATCGGCCATATCGATGCGGTGCGGGAAATCGAGGCGATTGCCGCTGTCTCCGGTTTCAACGCCTTGTTCGTCGATCCATATGGCATTTCCACCAGCATCGGGTTGCCGGGGCTGATTGGCCACTCCGAGGTCACGGCGGCTATTGGACGGGTGCAGCATATCTGCGAAGAGGCCGAGCGCCGCATGGGAATTTTTGCCCACGATCTGGATACCGCCGCGCGCTGGCTTGGCGCGAATTTCACGCTGGTCGCCTTGGCGAGCGATGCAATGATGCTCAGCCAGCGCGCCCGCGACATGCTCCAGGTTTTGAGATAGCCAACCGGCGTGGCGGGGTTTGCCAACTGCAATTTGTCATCTGACGGAGTTCTGTATGCCCTACGAAAATATCCTGATTGAGCGACGCGGGCGGGTGGGCCTGATCACCCTCAATCGTCCCAAGCAGCTCAACGCCCTCAACGATGCCCTGATGGACGAGTTGGGCGAAGCAATGACCGAATTCGACGCGGATGCGCAAGTGGCGGCGATCGTCATTTCAGGCGGCGAGAAGGCCTTCGCAGCGGGCGCGGATATCTCGGCGATGAAGGATATGAGCTATGCCGAGGCGTTCGGGGGGAATTTCATTACCCGCAACTGGGAGCGAATGCGCACCATCCGTAAGCCCGTAATTGCCGCGGTCGCCGGTTATGCGCTCGGCGGAGGTTGCGAACTGGCGATGATGTGCGACATCATCATCGCGGCGGACAATGCGAAGTTCGGCCAGCCCGAGGTGAAAATCGGCATCCTGCCCGGGGCCGGAGGCACGCAACGTCTGCCGCGCGCCGTGGGCAAGGCGAAAGCCATGGATATGGTACTCACCGGGCGTCTTATGGATGCGGCCGAGGCGGAACGCGTCGGCCTGGTATCACGCGTGGTCGCGCCTGAAAGGGTTCTGGAGGAGGCGCTTGCGGCGGCGGCACAGATCGGGGAGTACTCCCTGCTCTCGATCATGGCTGCCAAGGAAGCGGTCAATCGGTCGTTTGAGATGCCGCTTGCCGAAGGCCTGATCTTCGAGAGGCGCATGTTTCACGCCGGTTTTGCTACCCAGGACCAGAAAGAAGGCATGCTCGCGTTTGTCGAAAAGCGCAAACCCGAATTCAAGCACCGCTGAACTTGCCTGTCATCGGCAGATTCCGTAAGGTAGGCGGCGACAATTAAGTTGTCGAGGGGGCTTCATGGAAAAGATCTGGCTGGCCCAGTATCCGGCGGGAGTGCCCGCCGAGATTGACTGGAAGCAATACCGGTCACTGGGCGAACTGTTCGAGCAAAGCGCCAAAGCATTCGCCGACAAGCCCGCCTACAGCAACATGGGCCGCAGCATCCGTTTTGCCGAACTTGATGTCATGGCGCGAAATTCCGGTGCATGGCTGCAATCCAGGGGGCTTTCCAGGGGGGCACGCGTCGCGGTAATGCTGCCAAACTGTCTCCAGTATCCGATTTTCATGTTTGGCATCCTTCGCGCGGGGTTCACGGTAGTCAACGTCAATCCTCTGTACACCGCCAGGGAACTCGAGCATCAACTCAAGGATTCGGGCGCCGAAGCCATCATCGTCCTTGAGAATTTTGCGCACGTGCTGGGCGAGGTGATATCGCGAACCGATGTCAGGAATGTTGTCGTGGCCTCGCTCGGCGATCTGCTGGGCTTCAAAGGGCTGATCGTCAATTTCGTGGTGCGTTCGGTCAAGAAATTGGTACCCGCCTGGAGCCTGCCTGGCGCGGTGCGCTTCAAAGCGATGCTCAAAGAGGGCGGCAGGCACGAGTTGAAGCCCGCGAACATGGGGCAGGAGGACATTGCCTTTTTGCAGTACACCGGCGGCACTACCGGACTTGCCAAGGGGGCCATGCTGCTCAACCGCAACATCCTGGCCAATCTCGAGCAGGCTTCGGCCTGGGTGCTCCCTTTTTTGCAGGGCGGAGGGGAGCAGATAATCATCACGGCCTTGCCTCTGTACCACGTGCTGTCACTGACCGCCAATTGCCTGCTGATGATGAAAATTGGCGGGCTCAACATCCTTATTACCAACCCGCGAGACATCCCCGCTTTCGTCAAGGAATTGCGCAAGCACCGTTTTTCCATGATCACGGGCGTCAACACGCTGTTCAATGCGTTGATGAATCACCCGGATTTCACCAAGATTGATTTCTCCGCGCTGCGTATCTCCATGGGTGGCGGGATGGCGGTGCAAAAGGTCGTCGCGGATCGCTGGAAGAAGATAACCGGGTGCACGCTTGTCGAAGCCTACGGCTTGTCGGAGACATCTCCCGCGGTGACCATCAATCCTTTTGACCTGAAAGAATACAACGGCGCCATCGGACTCCCTGTGCCTTCCACTGAAATCGAAATTCGCGACGACGCTGGCAACGAAGTGCCGCAAGGCCAATCCGGAGAACTTTGTGTACGGGGTCCGCAGGTGATGAAGGGTTACTGGAATCAGCCGCAGGAGACTTTGAGAGTTCTGGATGAGCGGGGGTTTTTTGCCACCGGCGATGTGGCGATGGTGGACAAAATGGGGTTCGTTCGCATTGTCGATCGCAAGAAAGACATGATTTCGGTTTCGGGGCTCAAAGTCTTTCCCAACGAAATCGAGGGGGTGGTGGCCATGCATGCCGGTGTTCTGGAGTGCGCTGTGATCGGTGTGCCGGATGAACATTCGGGGGAAGCGGTGAAGCTTTTTGTCGTCAGGAAAGACCCGGCCCTCACGGAAGAGACCTTGCGCGCCCATTGCCATGCCAATCTCACGGGCTACAAGCGCCCGAAATACATTGAATTCCGGACAGAACTGCCCAAGACTAACGTTGGAAAGATATTGCGGCGTGCCTTGCGCGACGGCGGCAAATAGCGGTTCGTCAGCCTGCAGACTATATTTTTAGCGCTATTCGGGTTTTTTTCCGGCGCCGCGCAATGCGCCGGCAATGGTCTTCAGAAGTTCATCCCGCAAGACGGGCTTTGTCAGGTAGGCGGTTGCTCCGAGCTTTATTCCCCTGAGATAACTGTCATCATCCACCAGGCCGGTCAGAAGAATCACCGGTATCGAGCGGGTGGTTTCGTCGCGCCGCAATACTTCGAGCAACTCGAATCCATCCATGTAGGGCAGGGAGACATCCGACAAGACAAGGTCGGGAACGCCAGTAAGAATGGCGCGGATGGCTTCAGTGGCATCGGCGGCCACGCGAACGGAATAGCCTGCCGAGCTCAAATGGATCCTCAGCGTATCGCGCAGCGACGGGTCATCTTCAATTACAAGTATTGATGCCATTGGAACGCATTATGCATCGGCGGCGAAAATGCGTGCCAGTCGATTTTGATTACCCCGCTCAAAGGTGCGGGTGCCGCGCTGCATCAATCTGTCAACCAGGCACGCAAGGCGGCGGTGACCTCGTCAGGTTGTTCAATCGTTGAGAGGTGTCCACAGTTCTCTATTATCACCAGGCGTGCACCGTCGATTCCATCGGCAAGTTCCCGATGCAGCGATGGTGGTGTGATTGCATCCTGCTGACCGCACAGGATCACGGTGGGGCATCGGATCGCCTTAAGATGCGGGCGGCTGTCGATACGGCGGATGATGGCTGATTCCTGACGATAAAACGCCTCCTCGCCGACGTTTCTGGCCATGGCTTGAATTGTGCCGACGATTTGGGGGTCGGAGGACCTTGCGCTGTTGACCAGGGCGGGTAACAGCAGCTTTGAAACCTCGACAAATCGACCGCGTCGCGCGAGGTCGATCAACGCCAGGCGGCGTTCACTTTGCTCGGGCGTGTCCTGTCGGGCACTGGTGTCCAGAAGGGCAAGTTTCAGTACCCTGGCCGGTGCTTGCCGCATAATTTCCATGGCGACATAGCCCCCCATGGAGAGCCCGGCCAGGGAAAACTCTGCAAACGGCGAGCGGTCGAGCAACTCTGCGGCCAGGGTTTTCACGGTGTCCGAGCCGGTCGGGTCTGCAACCCAGCAGTCAGCGATATCCGAAAGCGCTGCGACCTGGGAGGCCCATAAAAGGGAGTCGCAAAGTAGTCCGGGTATCAAAATCAAGGGGGTTCTTTTCATATTCCTATATTATCAATGAGTTGGTTGTGCAATTTACTTTGCTCTAGAAGCATACGACACGCCGCCAAGGCGGTTGCGACTAGATAATTGTTTTTCAAACAAAAGATCCTGGACTTCATTGCACATTCATCCTTGACAGGGTGCAAAAAACTGCGCACAATCAGCGGTTTCGTTCGGAGGGGTTCCCGAGCGGTCAAAGGGATCAGACTGTAAATCTGACGGCTCTGCCTTCGAAGGTTCGAATCCTTCCCCCTCCACCAACATGTATTCGACCGGTGCCGGGCATGGAGGATCTGATCTGTTGCGGGAAATGTGAAACCGCCGCGGGTGTAGCTCAATGGTAGAGCAGAAGCCTTCCAAGCTTACGACGAGGGT
>CAIOLO010000129.1 GCA_903859155.1 uncultured beta proteobacterium | reverse complement strand
CGATGCCGGCAAGATCCAGGGTGCTGTACCGGCCCGCCATGATGGTGTCGATAAAGCCGTTGGCCATGACGGCGATCTGTCCGATGAACATCGGCCAGCCGAGACGAAAGATGTCCTTGAGGAGGCTTGTCGACATGTGCGGAAAACGAAAAGCCGGAAACAGGATTGGAAAGCCCGCCGGTAGCGGGCTGCGAAGCCGTTATTGTACCGACGCTCCCATCACCGATTCGGGATTGTTTTCGCCCGGGGAACTGCGCGCCATCGACAGCGGCAATGCGCTGAAGATCCTGCCGAAGTACGCACTCTGAGCCGTGCCGAAGCACGCACCTTGAGCCGCACTAGTTATCTAAACAGATAACCTTAATGCCGCACAACGCCCGCCGTTAGGGCGTTGTGCCAAGGCAATTATAAAGATTGTCTTCGAGACCGGCAGCCGATCAGATGCGCTCGACGATGTGCAGTCCGCGGTAACGGTCGATCAGGTAGATCAGGCCGCGGTCATCCTGGAACACATCGTTGCTGACCACCTTCTTTTGGCCCGGCGCCGGATCGGGCAGGTAGGAGGCCACTTCCTTCATGCAGCGCGGATTGGAGATATCCAGAATGCGCAGCCCCTGATTGAACCACGCGCAGGGCACTTCCATGCCGCGAATGTGCTCCACCGGCTGGTGACAACCGGTCTGCAGCGGATGCACCTTGCCATCCAACCCTTCGACCTGGTAGCTCGAAACAACAAAAGGCTTTTTCTCATCGGTGATGTTCACCATCCACAGCGCCGCCGGCATCAGGCAGGGTTCGGCCAGCGCCTTGGGCACCACGTCCTCGTCGGCCACCAGCATCCAGCGCTGCCCGAGTATCGGAAAAGGAATCGGCACCAACGAGTGTGTGGGCCAGGGAAGCGGCGGGCTCCAGTCGATCGAGGAGACCGCCTTGGGCTTGCTCATGTCGGAGATATCGAGGATGTGCCCGCCGCCGTGCCAATAGCTCACATACAGGCGATCGCCCATGCGAATCGGGTGATGGCAGCGAGGTTCCGTGGCGCCGCGCTCCTTCCACGGCCGGGTTTCACCGCCGGCGGACCACTGGCCGGGCATCCACCAGCGCCCTACCTCCTGCGGCTTGGCAGGATCCTTCAGGTCCAGGATCACCACAATGTTGGTGGTGTAACCGTCCATGGTCGGCGATATGTAGGCATAGCGTCCATCGAACGTGAAACGATGCACACCGTGGCCTTTGCATGCCCAGAAGGTGATGAGCTTGGGTTTGCTCGGGTCGGAAACATCGTAGATGCCCAGGCCGCCGGTGAGGTTGCGGATTTCCGGCACCTTGACGGCCGGATCAACCTCATGATTGATCAGCATGATGCCGTTCTTGCCGATCGCCTTGTGGGAGTGCAGGCCCTGCGGAATGGTCAACTGCGCCAGTTGCCTGGGCTTCTTTGGATCGCTGACATCGACGATGGTGGTGCCTTCCGGCCCGGTGATATGCCCGATGTAGGCGGTATTGCCGTCCACCATGATCTGGCCCGCGCCGGCACTGTCAAAGAAACCCACCTGGCGAACGCCCTTTGCCTGACTCATACCGCGCCTCCCTCTATGGTTGAATGCTGCTGACCAAGTGATATTACCTGCTCGGCCCGATTCCCGGGCAGTGCGCCCAGGAAAATTCAGACCCCGGCGCTGCTGCGCATTGGCCCGGTGCAATCATCGCGGCGGGCGCTGTTGAGGGCGTATGCAGGCTCAAGCGGCTGATGGCGGAGGGCTTTCTGATCCGCTCAGGCTCGCCGCAGGATCTGCGCAGATTCCAGGCTGGCGAAATCGGATATTTGCGCGCGACGGCACGCGGGCAAGGCATCAAGCCGGATTAAAATCCGTTTTCAATAATGCCGTTTCAACGCCAGCGACACACAAGGAGATCAGCACCATGGTTTTTTTCGACCCCACCAAAGGCCCGACCGAGCGCGCGCGCAAACAAAAAAAACAGCTTGCCCCGAGGCGGTTTACGACTCTGGATGGCGTGCGCGTGGGCCTGTTGAGCAACTCCAAGATCAACGCCGACACGATACTTCTTGCCATCGGCGACCTGCTTGCGGCGAGCTACAAACTCAAATCGCTGGTCCATGAAAGAAAGCAGAATTTTTCCATGCCCGCCCCCGATCCGATCGTCGACCTGATTGTCTCCCGCTCGGATGTGATATTGGCCGGCATAGGCGACTGAGGGTCTTGCAGCGCCGCCAGTGTGGCGGACGGAACGATTTTCGAAGAACGAGGCCTGCAGGCAGTGGCCTTGATTACGGACTCTTTTCACAATACCGCGCGCTCCATGGCGCGGGTTCGGGGTTTCCCCGATTACCGCTACGCCGCGGTCAGCAATCCCATCGGCAGTCTGGGCGCTGAAGGCATCAAGCAACGCGCAAGGCAGGCATTGCCGCAGGTGCTGGAAATCCTGGGAATCACCGATATTCGCGGATTGGAGGAGCGGTAATGGCCGGAGAAAGCGATAGCCGATTGTTGAATGCCGGCGATTTGACCACGGAGGACCTGCGCCGCGCGCGCAGGGCGATAGAGCATTGCTTCGAGTCGGGCTGGACAGACGGCCTGCCTGTCGTGCCGCCCATCGAGGAATTCGTCAATGAATTCCTCGCACAGACACGGCGCAGTCCCGACCAGGTGCTGTGCGCCGCGCCGCATCTGCGGCGCGACTGCACCGTGCGCGACGCGGCGGCGTGCGCGGTGATGGCCGGTTGCAAGCCGGAGTACTTTCCCACCTTCATCGCCGTTGTCGCGGCCTTTGCGACGATCGGCCCGGTGATGTCGCAAAGCACCACCGGGCGCGCCTTTCCGATCCTCATCAACGGTCCGGTAAGAAATCGCCTGGGCATCAACTGCACCCACAACATTTTCGGGCCGGGCGATCGCGCCAATGCCACCATCGGACGGGCTCTGCGACTCATGCTGCTGAATATTTTCAACGTCAGGCCGCACGACCTCGACCAAAGCACGCACGGCACCCCGGCCAAGATCTACCTGTGTTTCGGCGAAAACGAGGAGGAAAGCCCCTGGCAACCGATGCACGTCGACCACGGCTTCGCAAGCGACGCCAGCACCGTCATGATCCAGCAGGCGAGGAGCACTCTGCACATCGACCATCGCACCAGCCAGGTGCCCGAAGAACTGCTCTACACCATGGCAAGGTCGATGTCTTACGCCGGGCACCTGACCGCGTCGGCATCCGCGGGCGGCAGGATCCTGCAAACCGATGGCGGATTCCACAAGAACCTCGCCTGCATCGTGGTGCTGGGACCGGAACACGCAGGGCATATCGCCAAGGGCGGCTGGAGCAAACAGGACATTGTCAATTTCCTCTATGAGCACTGGGGCAGCACCGCCGGCGAACTGCGGCGCTGCGGCGGATCGCTCGAGGAAATCTCCAGCCTGCCGGAGGACGCGTTTATCCCCGCCGCCGCAATGCCCGAATCCATCAAGGTTGTGGTTGCCGGTGCGAACAACGCCGGCGAGAGTACCCTGCTGCTCGGATACGGGCCGTGCGCGGGGCCGATGCTGATCGAGGAAGCTTAATTTTGGAGAGTTCTTTGAACAAGGAATCCGCCGGGCAACGGCCGAATTTACTGGTAATCGTCGTCGACGATATGGGATGGTCCGACCTGCGCGCCTTTGGCGGCGAGGCCGAAACGCCGGTGCTCGATGCGCTCATCGCGCGAGGCCTCAGGCTGACCAATTTTCACACCTCGCCGGTATGCTCGACCACCCGCGCGATGCTGATGACCGGCTGCGACCATCACGAGGTCGGCCTGGGCTGCATGGTGGAAATAATGACGCCTGAACAACGGGGCCAGCCGGGCTACGAAGGTTATCTCACCGACAGCGCCCTCACCATCGCCGAGCGGCTGCGCGATGCCGGATATCACACCTTGATGTCCGGCAAGTGGCATCTGGGGGTGAAAGAACCCTACCCCTCCATGCCGGTGAAAAAGGGTTTCGAGCGCTCCTTTGCGCTGGTGCAGGGCGAGCACAACCATTTCGGCGCCGACCAGACGCCCGAGACCGCCGGCCATGACGCACTGTCGCAGTACCGCCTCGACGGCGAAAAAGTGCTTTTCCCCGAAGGCGCGTACTCGAGCGATTATTTCGCCGACAAAATGATCGAGTTTGTCCAGGCGGCGAAGAACGACCCGCGTCCTTTATTTACTTACCTTGCCTTTACCGCGCCGCACTCGCCGATGCAGGCGCCGCCGGATCTGATCGCCAAGTACCGCGGCGTGTACGACGACGGCCCCGAGGCAATGCGCGAGCGCAGGCTGGGGCGCATGCGCGAACTGGGCCTGTCAGTGGCGTCCGTAGCGCCGGCCGAAATCCGCGGCGGTCAGCACTGGAACGAACTCGAGCCGGCGCAGCGCCGGCTTGAATCGCGCAAGATGGAAATCTACGCCGCCATGCTCGACGCCATGGACAGTGCCGTCGGCCGCGTGCTCCAAAGCCTGGAGAATACCGGCCGTCTCGACAACACCGAAATCATCTTTTTCTCCGACAACGGCCCGGCCGGCTCACTGCGCGAAACCGCACCGGGCTGGCGCGAGTGGATAAACGAGCACGCTGACAACCGCTTCGACAATCTTGGCAAGGCCACCAGCTACGTGTCGATCGGGCCGCGCTGGGCGCAGGCGCAGGCCGCACCCTTTTTCCTGTTCAAGCGCTACACCAGCGAAGGCGGCGTGCGCACCTGCGGTTTCGCCTGTGGTCCCCGTATCAAAGGACGCACCGAGACCAATGCCTTCCTCCACGTCATGGACATCGCGCCGACACTGCTCGAATTCGCCGGAGTCGATGCGTCGAGCCCCGCCGGAAAAATACCCATGCGGGGCGTTTCGGCCGCGGGCGTGCTGGCCGGCACGTGCGGCGAGGTGCATGCGCCCGACGCAAGAATCGCCTGGGAACTCGCCTACGGCCGAGGCGTGCGCATCGGCGACTGGAAGGCCATTTTCCTGCCCAAAGCCGTCCATACCGTGTCGCCAGACATTCCGATCAACCGCTGGCTGCTGTTCAACGTGGCGCGCGATCCGGGCGAAACCACCGAACTCTCGGCCGCCGAACCGGAAAAGCTGCAGGAACTGGTAGCCGCCTGGAATGCCTACGCGAAGGAAACCGGCGTGGTCGTGCCTGCCAGCCTCTGAAGCCCTCTTGCATTGCACTGGTCTGGGCGCAGCGCCGCTGGCCCAGGCCAGATCGTCACCATCTATACTGAATCAGATATGTAATCTGTCAAAAACAATATTGGATGGATATGATGCGCAAAGGAGATACTCGTGGGGATTTGTCGCATCAGTACCGCTCGGACGAGCAGACAATCACAGGAGGAAATGCCAATGCCCTTTAATATACCGAGCACGATTGCCGCGGCATGCGTGATTGCCTTGATGACATTGCAGTCATTGCACGCTCAAACCTACCCCGCCAAACCGCTGCGCATCATCGTCCCCAGCGGCATCGGCGGCCCCGCAGACACTTCGGCACGAGCATTCGCACAAGCGCTTACGCCAAACCTCGGCCAGCCTGTTGTCGTGGAAAACCGCGGCGGTGCCGATGGCGTGATAGGCATCGATGCCTGCGCGAAAGCCGCGCCGGATGGCTATACGCTTTGCATTACCCAGGCAGCCCCGATCACGACGCTGCCGTTCCTCAATTCCAAGCTTCCGTACGATCCGCCGCGCGACCTGGCCCCGGTGATTCTGATCGGCACCACCGCAGGTGGCGCGATCGTCGTGCCCTCTTCCGTTTCGGCGAATTCAATGCGCGAATTGGTGGCGTTGGCGAAGGCCAATCCCGGCAAGCTCAACTGGGGGTCCTGGGGCAATGCCAGCAACAGCTATCTGCATTTCTCCTGGCTGCAGAAAACCGCGGGCGTCAGTTTCACGCACGTGCCGTACAAGACACCCGACCTCGCCGTGACCGCGGTGGTCGCCGGGGAGATCCAGGTCCTGCTCAACACCCCCAGCGTTCTGGCACCGCACATCAAGTCAGGAAAAATCAAGGCGCTCGGCCTGTCATCCAACACCCGCTCCCCGGAAATGCCGGGCGTGCCCACGCTCAAGGAGCAGGGCTTTGACCTGGCCTTTGTCGGCTGGAACGGCGTGTTCGTGCCCGCCGGCACACCCGCACCCATCATCCGCAGGCTCAACGCCGAATTCAACACACTGATTGCCGATGCCAACTTCGCCAACCGCTTTCTCAAAACCTTTTCGGTGGAGGCGATTGGCGGCTCGTCGGAGGATTTTGCAAATTTCCTCAAGAATTTCCGCGAGATGACAGGGCAACTGATCAAAGGCGCAGACATTCGCCGCGACTGATGCGCTTGCCATGCATCCAAAGAAAGTCGTCACCACCTGTCGACAATGACCCGGTTTTGAGAGAGGCAAACCCATGAGATACCAGAGTGTCGGCCTTCAGGCCTGGGACAAATCGCGCGCGACGCCCGGCTTCACCTTGCTGGCCCCTGACCATTCGACCGCGGTCTACCTGCTTGGCATGCGCGGTGAAATTGTTCATGAATGGCATGTCCCCGGAAAAGAGGGCGGGCACGCCATGCTGCTGCCCAATGGCAGTCTGCTGGTTTCCGAAAAAGCCGATCCCGCGGCGGGGCGCGACCGCGAGCAAATGCGGCTCATCAGCGAATACGACTGGAACAGCAAGCGCATCTGGACCTGCGACGCACCGGGACAGCATCACGATTTCCGCCGCCTGCCCGGCGGCAACACGGCGTATCTCGGTTTCGAGCGCATGAGCGACGCGGCGAAGACGCGCGTGCGCGGCGGCATCCCCGGCACCGAAATGCGTGATGGCGGCATTCTGGCCGACACCATTTTCGAGGTCACCCCCGATGGCAAGGTGGCCTGGGAGTGGCATGCGCAAAGCGACCTCGACATCGAGAAATACCCATTGCACGGCTTCAACCGGCGCGAGGAGTTCTCCCACGCCAATGCGATGTTCGTGCTGCCCAACGGCGATTACCTGGTGAGCCTGCGCCGCAGCAGCTGGCTTTTGATCATCGATCGCAACACCAGGCGGGTGCGCTGGGAGATGAACGACGCGCGCTGGGGCGGGCAGCACGACTGCCAGATGCTGCCGAACGGCCACCTGCTTTTCTTTGCCAACGGATACAACGCGCCCGGCGGCGGGCAGCCTCGCTCAAGGGTGCTTGAACTCGACCCTGAGCGCCGCTCCGTGGTCTGGTCCTACGAGGGTTCGCCTCCCTACACTTTCTACAGCTTTCATATCAGCGGCTGCCAGAGACTGTGGAGCGGCAACACCCTCATTTGCGAAGGCCTGTGGGGAAGAATTTTCGAGGTGACACCCGAGGGCGACGTCGTATGGGAATACATATCCCCGTTTTTCGGGCGTCCGTGGCGCGCCGACGGGGTGGCCAACTGGGTGTACCGAGCGCTACGCTACGGCCCGGATTCCCCTGAAATTGCCGGTCGCGTCACACTCGCTTGAAGGCGATGACTAATCGCCTGCACCGGACAATGTCTGCACAGCAGCATGTTCCTTCTACTGCCCGGCGCTGATAGACAATCAAAAAGGGGGCTTGCGTGACGCAAATCCGGCTGTTGGGTTGGGCACTGGAATTGAAGTGGTAAATGCATCCCGCGGAAACAACCGCCAAGAAGAATCCTCCAGGAGAGCATCAGTGAGCAATAATTTGCAATTTCTCGCAACACCCACAATCACCGTCAACCCCAGCGGACGCGCGCCCCTGGTCGCGATTTTGCATGCGCTGACCGGTGCCCCTGCCGCGTTGACCCTGCACATCGACGATGGCGTGCGGCAATGGTCGGTCTCCGGCGGCAATGCAAAACAAACACTGCACGAAATTGCGCTGCTGGACCTTCGCAGCGGCAGGAGCCACAAGGTACGCGTGACGGCCAGCGCCGCCAACGGCGAAGCCGTTGAGTGCGAAGGAATCCAGTTCGATACCGCGCCGCTGCCGGCGGTATTTCCCTCAATCAAGGTTCTCAAAGCGGACACGGCGCAAATGGAACCTGGCTACACCGTGTTCCCCAGCCGCCCCTCCGACCAGGCGCAGGGTTTTGGCGACTTTGGCGCAATCATCGCGGTGGACGCCAAGGGTGAAGTTGTCTGGTATTACCAGCCCGGGCATTTCGTCGACGCGCCGCGACGCTTGCGCAATGGCAATTTCCTCTACATCGGCCCCAACCAGACTTTGTTCGAAGCCGACATAATGGGGCGCATCGTCGCCAAATGGCAGGCGCTGCTGGGCGCAGCGCAGCGCGATATCGACGCCGTTGCGATTCCCACCCGCCAGTTTCACCACGATGTGTTCGAGATGCCCTGCGGAAACATCCTCGCCGCGAGCCTGGAAATCCGCTCTTACGACAACTACCCCACCAGCGACAAGGATGCCAATGCACCCCGAGAGCCCAGCAAGGTGGTGGGCGATGTAATAGTTGAATTCACCCGCGACGGCCGCATGGTCAACGAGTGGAAACTGCTCGACCTCATCGACCCGTATCGCTTCGGTTATGGCGGACTGCTCAAGGGCAATCCGAGGCGCGCCGACACCGCGGCACGCAATTGGTCGCATTGCAACAGCGTTTTCTATGATGAGAAGAGCGACGCCATCATTCTCTCGGTCCGCCGCCAGGACGCCATCCTCAAGATCTCTCGCAAGACCGGCGAACTGGTATGGATTTTGGGCACGGATGCCAACTGGCGCTCTCCATGGAAGGAAAAGCTTCTCAAACCCGACGCCAGCATCGAATGGCAATACCACCAGCACGACGCGACAGTCACCCCTGAGGGCACGGTCATGTGTTTCGACAACGGCAACTACCGCTCGAGCCCCTTCGAGGCCAAGATGCCGCCCGAGCAAAGCTACAGCCGCGCCGTGGAGTTTGCGGTGGACGAGAAAGCACGCACCGTCCGCCAGGTCTGGGAGTACGGCAAGCATCGCGAAGAAAAGCTTTTCTCCGTTTATGTCGGCGGCTCGGCCTTCATGCCGAAGACCGGCAATGTGCTGGCCGACTTCGGCGGCATCACCACCGACGCCTCGGGTCGCTATCTGGAAAACCCGGGCGGCGGCATCGGCCAGGTGCGCATGGTGGAGGTGACGCGCGGCGCCAGGGCTGAAGTGGTTTTTGAGCTGGCGCTCACGCGCGCCAGCAATGAGGGCGCCGGTTGGGATGCTTATCGGGGATTGCGCATTGCCGATCTTTTCGGGCGTAACCGCTGAGTCATCGAATTTTGACAATGCAGCTACTTATAGAGGACAACCATGTTTAGAAACCTTGCGTGCCTGGGGGCGTTAGGTCTGACCCTGTCGATCCACCTCTCGCTAACTTTTGCACAAAGTGAGCCTGCCTACCCCGCGCGCCGGATCACGTACATCGTGCCATCGACCCCGGGCGCGGGGGCCGACTTTCCTCCCCGGATCATCGCCGACAAGTTGAGCAAGTCGCTGGGCCAGCCCGTGGTGGTCGAAAATCGGCCCGGCGCATCCTGGACCATAGGCACCGAGTACGCGCTACGGCAGCCGGCCGACGGTTACACCATCCTGCACGTGGCCCAGATTCATGCGCTCAACCCGAGCTTCATGCCCAAGCTGCCCTACGATCCGATCAAGGATTTCGATGCCATCACGCATGCGGTCAGCACCATCTTCGTCATGACAGTGCATCCTTCGGTGCCGGCGAAGACCATCCAGGAATTCATAGCGCTAGCGCGCGCCAACCCCGGCAAGTACACCTACGGCTCGGTGGGCTCGGGCTCCTCGCATCACCTCGGTGGCGCGCTGCTGGAGTCAATGACCGGCATCAAGATGCTGCATGTGCCGTTCAAAGGCGGTTCGCAAATCGTGCAGGCTTTGATCTCCGGCCAGATCGATGCCACCTTCATTTCGGTTTTCCCCGTGACGAAATTCATCCAGTCGGGCAAATTGAACGGCCTTGCCGTCACCACCACGTTTCGCTCCTCGCTGCTGCCGGAAATCCCCACCATGGAGGAAGCCGCCGGGCTGAAAGGCTACGACATGGATGTCTGGCAAGGCGTGGTCGCGCGCGCGGGTACGCCTCGGCCGGTGATCGCGAGGCTGAACCGCGAGATCAATGCCATCGTCAAGGACAAGACCGAGGCGCAAAGACTGCGCGAAGTCGGCTATGAGCCGGCCGGCACCACCCCTGAGCAATTCACTGAACTGATGAAGGCCGAACTGGCGAAATGGTCCAAGATCATCAAAGAGGCCGACATTAAACCCGAATAGCCGTAGCGAGGGTTCCGGGCTTTTTGAGCCCGGGCGGCTAATCCCGGCCCGCCAGATTTTCAATCATGGCCATAAGCACCTCGCGCGTGATGTTCACCTCGCGCACTGGGATGCCGGCCAGCGCGATGTGGTTCACCTCCTCGGCCAGGGGAACCAGCTTTGCCTTTAATGCGCGCCCCTTCGCAGTCAGGTGAACGTAGATGTTTTTCCGGTTCTCCGGCAGCTGCGCTCGTGTGACATATCCGAGTTGTTCCATGGAGCGGATGGCGGTGACGGTGGAGGGTTCCATCACCCCGGCCTCGTCGCTCAATTCACGCTGGGTAAGCCCGTCGCGCTCCCAAAGAATGCGCAGATAGGTCCAGTGACCGAAAGAGACCGAATGCTCGGCAAGACCCGCGTGCAGCGCGCGCACCAGCGCTCGCGTGACGTCCTTAACGAGGTGCGCGATGCGGTCATCGGGCACCGCTTCGCGCCAATGGCGCAGGACCGGACTCAGTGCGCCCGCAGGGCGGTCTGGTTTCTTAATGGAATTTCCTTTCCGCTTTGCGCCGAGCGGCGCATTGCCAGGCAAACCTCGATGATCGCCTGCGCCCATTCGCCGCCATGCACCGGCGGCCGCCCGTCGACCACGGCCGCGTACAGCTCGTCGATAACTTCGGCGCGCGGCGCATCACGCAAAGGCACAGCTTCCAGGCGCTGCCCGTCATCGCCATACACCATCACGCCTCCGGGCACCGGGCGCAGATCGGCTCGATCGCAGCTGATGATCACCTCGCCGAAGTGTGCATGGGCCGCGGCGGGTCTCTCGTTTGCTTGATAGGCGTCGCCCCCATAGTTCGCGTCGCTTTTCATGCGCGCTTCGCTTTGCGCATCCAGCGCGGCGGCAAGTGTCCGGCGTGCCGCGCCATAGCGGGCAGGGTCCTTCTGCTGGCCGCCCTCGCCCACCCAGCCGCGCAATTCGTCGGAATCGAAGTGCGCGCAGCCGCTGTAGGTGAGCGACGCAAAAGTGCCCCCGTCGAAGGCCAGCATCGCGCTGTATGCGCCCTCGGTGGGGCGTGCGGCATCCCAGGCGCCAGTCATGGCGCGCACCCGGCGGGCGTTGCCGCCGGCGAGGTAGCACACCACATCGATCTGATGCGAGGCCTGATTGAAGAGCACACCGCCGCCGGCGTCAGTGACGAGTTCCTCGGGCCGCCGCGGCCGGTACAGAAAATCGGTGTAGTAGAACGCATTGATCATGCGCACCCGGCCCACCGCGCCGCTTGCGATGATCGCGCGCGCCCGGCGCACCGGCGCATCGAAGCTGTGGCTGTGACCGACGAGCAGCTGCACCTGCGCCTTGCGCGCCGCCGCGATCATGGCGCGGCATTCCTTCAGGGTCAGCGCCATGGGCTTCTCGATCAGCAGATGCTTGCCATTTGCTGCCGCGAGGCAGGCATGCGCCGCGTGATACTGGTGCGGCGTGGCGACATAGAGCACTTCGACGCCGGCATCGCCGCACAGCTCTTCGGCGCTGGGGTACGCGCGTGCGCCGAAATCGGCGGCGAACTTGCGACGCGCCGCCTCCCGCGGATCGGCGCAGGCCACAAGCTCTATCCTCGGATCGCGCTGCAAGGTGGGCAGCATCAGGGTGAAGCCGCGGCCCAATCCCGCCACACCAACACGCAGCCTGCGCGCGCTCACCGGTCGATCACCAGTTCCGGGGAACGCGAACGGGACACGCAGATCATGATCTGGCCGGCCTGTTCCTCCGGTGTCAAAACCAGATCACGGTGTTCCGCCTCGCCCTGGAGAAGAACGGTACGACAGGTGCCGCAGGTACCGCTTTCACAGGAAGTCGGCGTCTCGTAACCCAGCGCCCTCATCGCCTGAACTATGGAATGGTGCGAATCGACTTCCAGCACCGCGTTGGAGCGCGCCAGGCGCAGGCGGAACGGCTTGTTATCCGCCAGACGCGTTTGCTCGGCGTCGGCAAAACTCTCGAAATGAATCTGCGACCGCGGCCAATGGCCGGTCATGTCGCGAACCGCATCCATCAGCGGACGCGGCCCGCAACAGTAAACATGCGCCGGCCCCGGCTTCTCCAGCACCGGCCACAGGTCGAGGATGCGCGCCGGGTCGCCGCCGTCGTGATGGATTGTCACCTTGCTTCTCCATTCCGGCGCGGCAAGCTCGTCGAGAAACGCAGTCGAGGCCGCATCGCGCGTCAGGTAATAGAGCTTGAATCCAGCGAGGCCCGAGGACGCCAGATGGCGAATCATGGCCATGATCGGCGTGATGCCGATGCCGCCCGCGATGAAAATGAAGTTTTTTACGCCGGGACTCAAGGGAAAGGCATTTTCCGGCGGCGACACCTCAAGCGCATCACCCGCTTTTACATGATCCACCAGATCCACCGAGCCGCCTCGCCCGGCGGGGTCGCGCTTGACGGCGATCACATAGTTGTCTTTGTCCGCCGGGTCATTGCATAAGGAATACTTGCGCAACAGACCGCCCGGCGTGCGCAGCGTAAGGTGCGCACCGGCGCTGAATTCGGGCAATGCGCCTCCCGAGGGGTCGCGCAATTCGAACAACTGGATACCGGCGGCGATCGCCTCGGCGCGCACGATCTTGAGCGGGATCATGTTAGGATTCATGCCTATTTACTTAGGGTCCTAAGTATATCAGCGGGCTGGGGGAGCCATGATAACCACTGAAGAGAACCATCTGCTTTGCCGCGTCGAGGGCGACGCTCCGATGGGCCAGTTGATGCGGCGCCACTGGATTCCTGTGTGCATGGCCGAAGAGGTGGCCCTGCCAGACGGCACGCCGGTGCGCGCACGCCTCCTGGGTGAGGACCTGGTGGTGTTTCGTGACAGCGACTCCCGCCTGGGCGTACTCGATGAGTACTGTCCCCATCGCGGACCGTCCCTGGTGTACGGCCGCAACGAGGAAGGCGGCCTGCGCTGCCTGTATCACGGCTGGAAGTTCGATGTCGAAGGCGCGGTGCTTGACATGCCCTCTGAGCCCGCGGCAAGCGGCTTTGCTGAGAAGACCCGTCACAAAGCCTACCCCGCCAGAGAATCCGGCGGATTCATCTGGGTGTACATGGGGCCGGCAGACGAGATGCCCGCGTTCCAGCCGCCGGCGTGGGCACCCTCGGAGGGAACGCGTATCAGCATCGTAAAAATGCGCGTCGCCGCCAACTGGGCGCAGACACTGGAGGGCGGCATCGATTCGGCGCACAGCTCGAGCCTGCATTCCACCGAAATGCCGCCGGCGCGCGTCGATGGCGCCAAAGCCACCGCCACCGCGTGGCCACGGCCATCCACCGACAAAGCGCCGCGCCTGCAGGCACAGGTCACCGATTTCGGCTTTCGCTACGCGGCCATACGCCGTCCGATCAGCAACGCGGCTTCGCACGACTATGTGCGCATCACCGTATACATCGCGCCCTTCACAGCGCTCATCCCGCCCAACAACCTCTACAACGTGGCGCAGATGAACATCCCTTTGGATGACACCAACACCATGTTCTACTTTCTGGCATGGTCCGACACTGGCCCGGGCATCGATCAGGAAGCCTGGAGGAAATTCTGCGGCGCGCAGCCGGGCATCGATCTTGATGTGGATTTCAAACCGTTGCGGCACCGCGGCAACCATTACCTGCAGGACAGGCAGGCCATGAAGCTCGGCGATTTCACCGGCATCCACGGCATACCCACCCAGGACATGGTCATGTGGGAATCGATGAAACCCATCGTCGACCGCTCGCGTGACCGCCTTGGCGCCAGCGATCTGGCCATCGTCGAGTTCCGCCGGCTGATGGTGGATGCGGCCAAAGCGTTCCGCGACGGCGGCAAAGCGATCGGCACCGATGCGTCCTGCCCCGCGCATGTCAGCCTGCGTTCCTTCGAAGGCATCGTGCCCAAGACCACCGACTGGCGCACCCTCGGAACCGGGGCGGAAACAATCACCGCCTGATGGTCTTCGCAACCGCTCCCCGAGCAAGCAGCCTTTGCCGGGGTTATGCTCGGGCTTCATCCGGCTTACCTCAGTAGGAGAGTTCATGAATATTTTTGCCGCCATGCTCAGAGGGTTTGTCCTCCTCGCCATACTGCTGCCGTTCCAATTCGCCTTTGCGCAGAGCCCGCGCTTTCCGGAAAAAACCGTGCGCATACTGGTCGGCTACGCGCCCGGCGGACTGCCCGACACTGTGGCGCGTGTGGTCTCGCAGAAAATGGCCGAGCGCTGGGGGCAGCAGGCGGTGATCGAAAATCGCGCCGGCGCCAACAGCGGACTTGCCGCCGAACTGGTCGCCAATGCGGCCCCGGACGGTTATACGCTGCTGGTGACGGACAATTCGACTCACGCGATCAATCCCTTCCTGTACCGCAAGCTGCCTTACGATCCGGCCAAGCTGCTGCCCATTTCACTGGTGGCGCGAGCGCCGCTGTACCTTGCGGCGCACAGTTCGTTTCCCGCCAATACGCTGGGCGAGGCCATTGCGCTGCTCAAGGCCAACCCGGGCAAATTCACTTTCGGTTCATCAGGCGTGGGCAGCACGCATCACCTGTGCATGGAATTCTTCCGCGCCGCGCTCGGCCTGGACATGGCGCATGTACCCTACAAGGGGACCGGCCAGAGCGTGCCGGCGGTGATCGCCGGACAAGTGCCGCTGGTGTGGTCGGCATACCCTTCACTGGCGGGCAGCGCCAAAGACGGGCGCATCAAGCTGCTGGCGGTCAATTCGCTCGGACGCTCCAGCAGCGCACCCAACCTGCCGGCCGTCGCGGAAATCATCCCCGGCTTTGACTTCGCGCCGACCATCGGTTATTTCGCCCCCGTGGGAACGCCGCGCGAACTGATCGCGCGCCTCTCGGCCGACGCCACCGAGGCGGCAAGATCGCCGGAAGTCACCGCCAAGCTGGCCGGTCTGGATATCCAGACCGTGGGCAGCACGCCTGAGGAATATGCCGCGTCGCTCAAAAGCGATGAAGGCCGCTATGCCAAGGCGGTGAAGATCTCCGGCGCAACCGCTGATTGAACCGCAGCTACCCGCGCAGCAGCGCCAGCAACGCCGGGCCGTAGCGCTCGAGCTTGCGCGCGCCGACGCCGGCTATCTGCCCCAGTTCTTGGTCGCTTTGCGGCCGCAGGCGCGCGATTTCGGCGAGCGTCGCGTCATGAAAAACAACGTAGGCGGGCACCGAGCTTTCCTTTGCCATCGCGGCACGCCAGGCGCGCAACTGTTCCCACAGGGCGTGCGCAGCCGCATCCAGTTCGACCGCACCCGACCCCGACCCCGATCCGGCTCCTGACCAGCTGCGCGAAGGGCTGCGCTCACGCCGCGTTTTCTTTTCCGTCGCGCGGCGAAAATTGACCTGCTGCTCGCCCTTCAACACCGCGCGGCTCGCCTCGGTGGGTTTCAGCGCACCGAAACTGTCGTGGTCAACGCTGAGCAACCCCTGTGCCACCAGCTGGCGGAACACCGCGCGCCACGCGCTCTCATCCTCGTCCGCGCCGATACCGAAGGTGCTAAGCGACGCATGGCCCCATTGCGTGACCTTGTCAGTGGTCTTGCCGCGCAGCACATCGATGACGTGCGCCGCACCGAAGCGCTGCCCGGTGCGGATGACGCAGGAGAGCGCCTTTTGCGCGGCCACCGTGCCATCGAAGCTCACCGGTGGCTCGAGGCAGGTGTCGCAATTGCCGCAGGGTTCCGAGGCCTCGCCAAAATAGTCCAGCAAGCGCACGCGACGACAACCGGTGTTCTCGCAAAGCCCGAGCAGCGCATCGAGCTTGCTGCTTTGCACCCGCTTGTACTGCTCATCGGCGTCCGACTGTTCGATCATGCGGCGCAGATTCACCAGATCCGCCAGGCCATAGGCCATCCAGGCGTCGGCGGGTTCGCCGTCGCGACCGGCACGACCGGTCTCCTGGTAATAGCCTTCGATGCTCTTGGGCAGGTCCAGGTGCGCCACGAAGCGCACGTCCGGTTTGTCGATGCCCATGCCGAAGGCGATGGTCGCCACCATCACAACGGCCTCCTCGCGCAGAAAACGCTCCTGATTCTGCGCGCGCTGCCCGGTATCCATTCCCGCGTGGTAGGCGAGCGCCTTGTAGCCCTCCTCACGCAACCAGGCCGCGGTTTCTTCGACCTTTTTGCGCGACAGGCAATAGACGATGCCGGCGTCACCCTGATGCCCGGCACGCAGGAACGCCAGCAATTGCGCCCGGGGAGTGGCTTTCTCGGTGATCGTGTAACGGATGTTGGGCCGGTCGAAACTGGAAACAAACATACGTGCATCGCCCAGATTCAGGCGCCGCATGATTTCCTCGCGCGTCACCTGGTCGGCGGTGGCGGTCAGTGCGATGCGCGGGACCGCCGCAAAGCGCTCGTGCAGCGCGCTGAGCTGGATGTATTCCGGCCGGAAATCATGTCCCCACTGCGAAACGCAGTGCGCCTCGTCGATCGCGAACAGCGCAATACCCCCGCCCCGCTGCAGCGATTCCAGCAGCGCGAGAAAGCGCGGCGTCATCAATCGTTCCGGCGCAACATAGAGAAGGTCGTAATCGCCGGCGAGCATGCCGCGCTCGACCGCG
Source organism: uncultured beta proteobacterium (assembly GCA_903859155.1). Lineage (GTDB taxonomy): Bacteria > Pseudomonadota > Gammaproteobacteria > Burkholderiales > SG8-39 > 2-02-FULL-62-17. Next base: position 4,099 of record CAIOLO010000129.1, on the reverse strand, counting down.
GCGGCCTCTTCGTAGCCGAGCGTCGAATTGAGAAACGCGGCACGGACACCGGCCAGGCGCAACGCCGACACCTGGTCCTGCATCAGCGCGATCAGCGGAGAGACAACGATGCCGGTGCCCGGTCGCAGCAGCGCGGGAATCTGGTAGCACAGCGATTTGCCGGCCCCGGTGGGCATGAGCACCAGGCAGTCGCCGCCAGCGGCAACATGGCCGATGACTTCACCTTGCAGGCCGCGGAACGAGGAGTAGCCGAAAACTTCCTTGAGAACGCTCAAGGCATAGGGCAACGCCGACATGGCCTCGGCTTCAGGCATTCGCGGCTTTCACAGAAAGGATTACGGAGAAACGAACCTCGGCCGAGGCCGGTTGACGGCAAGCCGCAATCTTCAAGCCTCGTTCGCTATCTTGAAGCCTTCGTGCATGGCCTCGAGCGCGGTTATTGCAAATTGGGGCAAGCGCAACATCAGAATGCCACGCGCGCCCTGCCGACCATCACTTTCTCGCCCTTCTGGTTCTCGGCGTGGATGTCCAGCCACACATACTTCCTGTCGCCCTCGACGGTCTTCTCGACCACCTTGCCTTGATAGATGAGCGTGTCACCGGGCCCGGCAATCTGGATGAACTTGGTCTCCTGTCTGCCACCATAGAGCCAGGGCTTGGCCGAACGCAGCCAATTGACGATCATGGGCGTCACGCCCGCCTCGATCACCGCACCCTGCACCGGCATGGAGCGCACGCCGAACTGGCCTTCGGACACCTTCGGGTTGATGTGCCCGGAGAACGCGTCCTTGTAAGTCCTGCCAAAGCGGATCGCCGACTGCGTCGTGATCCACCTGGTGTATGGAACCACCTCGTCGCCGATGTTTATGTCATCGTATTGCAGGGTCTTCAATGCCGCACTCTGGTCGCCGATGGTGACCTGGTAGCGGGTCTTGCGGTTCGCTTCCGCATTGCTCGTATCGTTATGGTTCGTTTCGTTCATCACGCCTCCACCTGTTTGCCGGTCCGGTCCAGCCTGATGAGCGGCTGCGGCGTTCCCACCCAGTAGGAAGTGCGGATCTGGCGCTTGGTCAATTCGCCGTTCTGGTTTTTCCATTCGATGCGCCAGACCAGGAATTTCTTGCCGCGCTTCTCGTAGGTTTCCTCGATGGAGAGGGTCTTCGTGACCACGTCTCCCAGGAACATCGGCAGGAACGATTCCTTGATGGAACTGGCGTAGATGGTGTTCACGCCCATCTTGAGGTCATGCCGCAACAGCGGCGGCAGAAACTCGCCCAGCGTGATGTAAAACGGCGCCACGACAAAACCGATCTCGGTGTTCTTCGCGAACTCCGGATCGGAGTAGATCGGGTTGTAATCCTCGTAGGCCTCGGCTTCCTCGCGGAGGTCGTCCGGGGTGAGCATATAGGTCATCGACGCGATGACCCGTCCGGGAGTGAGATCCTCCCATTGCAAATCTACTTTACCGACTTCCGGCATGACGACCACCTCTTAGCACAGTGATTGAAAACCTCTTTGCGCCCGGGCGAGGCCTGCTCGGCCCGCAGTTTGCCGGAGAAAGCCCGGGGTCTTGTCCACCACCATCCAGCGCGGCAAGGTCGCGGCGATGATACCGCAGCACAGCCCTGTCGCCGCCCGGGGGCAGCACAGCAGCTCCGGTGGCGGATGATTCGCCCGACGGCCGCGTTTGTCAGTCCTTGTCCCAGGGCCGCCTGGGAAGCCTCTCTAAATTCGCGACGTAGCGCGCGTGGTCATATTGGGATTCATTTTTCAACACGCCGAATAGCTCGCCGACCAGCGCGCTGGCGATCAATTTCAAGGCATCCTCGAGCGGATAACCTTCCCGCAACAGCCGCTCGAATGTCTGGCGGGTTTCCGGCGGGTCGTTGCTGCGTATCTGGGTTTCAATGGCCTGCATCATGGCAGCTCGCGCCCGGGTCGAATCACCTTTGTCGCCTTTTGCCGGATTCATTGTCTGGTCCTTTTCCCCTGCCTTGAACAGCCTGCGTCGCATGGTATCAGCAGCGGGGTCCCGGCAGGCCATGGCGCACAGCCGTGTCACAATACGCGTCTGCGGCGCACCTCCGGGAAGGCTGCAAGAAAAACGATTTCACCGGATTTCACACCCATTTCAATCAGGAGCAGACCCATGAAACTTTATTACGCACCCGGCGCATGCTCGATCTCCCCGCACATCGCTTTATGCGAAGCGGGCATTGCCCATCAAATCGAAAAAGTGGACCTCAAGGCCAAAAAAACCGAATCAGGTGCGGATTATCTGGCCATCAACGCCAAAGGCTACATCCCCGCACTGCAACTGGACAACGGTGAAGTGCTGGTCGAAGGGGTGGCAATTGTGCAATACATCGCCGACCAGAAGCCCGAGAGCGGCCTCGCACCCAAGGCGGGCACCATGGAGCGCTACCGCCTGATGGAGTGGCTGACATTCATTTCCTCGGAACTGCACAAGGCGTTTTCGCCGCTGTTCAATCCGGCGATGCCCGATGAGGCGAAAAAAATCTTTCGCGCGCGCCTGGCGCAACGCTTCGCCTATGTCGACGAGCAGCTTGCCGGCAAGAACTACCTGATGGGAGCGAATTTCAGCGTTGCTGACGGCTATCTCTACAACATAACCCGCTGGGCCAAACGCGTGGAACTCGACCTGTCGGGCTGCCACAACATCGCCGCATTTGTAACCCGCGTCGAGGCTCGCCCGAAGGTTGTGGAAGCGCTCAAGGCAGAAGGGCTGATGTAAATCCCTGGACGACTGCGGGTCCGCCAATGAATTTCGCAAGGTTCATTGGCGCCCGCACTTGCGATATCATAAGTGAACAGGAGAGAATTCAGAATGTCCACAAAACCGATGTTTGGCATTGCTGTTGCGATGGCGGCGTTGCTGCTGACGGCATGTTCGGCACCGCTCAGCAATGTGAGCTACAGCAAGGATGTGCAGCCGATCCTCACCAGGAGTTGTTCCGAATGCCATGCGCCGGGCAAGCCCGGATTTGAAGCCAGCGGCCTTGATACGACTGGCTATGCGTCGCTCATGAAGGGCGGAAAATTCGGCCCGCTGGTAAGGCCGGGGGACGCCTTGAGCAGCACCTTGAACATGCTGGTCGAAGGACGCGCGCACTCCTCCATCAAGATGCCCCACGGCAAGGACAAGCTTGCCGACAAGGATATCGAGGCGCTGAAAGTCTGGGTCAACGAAGGGGCCAAAAACAACTGAGTCCTGTGCCGCTATTTGCCGGATAATCGGAACTGATTTCCGCGAACCTGCCGGAGCTTTTCCAGCGGGGCGCATGACCAGCAGGCTGGAGCATGGCCAGGATCCTGATCCTCTATTTCACCACCGACGGCCACACCGGGAAAATCTGCGACAGGCTGCGGGAGCTCATTGAAACGCAGGGCCACGAAGTCGAAGTGGCGCCGCTTTCGCAGGAGCCGGTACCCCGTCTGGAGGCTTTCGACAGGATCGTGATCGGCGCGAGCATCCGCTACGGCAAGCACAGCCCCCGCCTGTATGATTTCATTCATCGGCATGCGCGCATCCTCAACGAGCGGCCGAGCACCTTTTTCTCCGTCAGCGTGTCGGCGCGAAAAGAAAAAAACCGTCATGCCGAAACCAATCCCTACATGCGCAAATTCCTGCGCAAGGTGTCGTGGCGGCCGGGCCGGCTCGCGGTCTTCGCCGGCAAGATCGATTATCCGCGCTACAAATTTTTCGACCGCTTCATGATCCGTCTGATCATGTGGATCACCGACGGGCCTACCGACCCGCAGGCGGTTGTGGACTTTACCGACTGGGGTCAGGTCGAGGCGCTCGCTCAGCAGATCGCCGCGCAAGGCCAATAGATCGGTATCTGTTCTGGCGCAATCTCCAGAAAGCCCCCCCTGCAACACCCAAAGAAAAGGGCCCCTGACTTAAGGGGCTCGGTTCAGCGCAAAAGCAGCTCGGCTACTGGAACTTATAGACGTAGCTCGCGCCGAGGAAGGTCACGCTTTGCTTCTGGTTGGCGTTGATCGTGGTGTTGTCGCTGTACAGATACGGCGTGCCAGAATAGTTGTACGTCCATTCGTTGAACGTCGTGCGGCTGTG
>CAIOLO010000128.1 GCA_903859155.1 uncultured beta proteobacterium | reverse complement strand
TCTGTCGCGGGCCAACAACGACATGAACAACCTCTTGGCCGGCACCGGCATCGCCACCATCTTCGTCGACCATGAACTGCGCATCCTGCGCTTTACCCCGGCCACCGCGGCCATCATCAACCTGATCGTGGGCGATGTCGGGCGGCCGGTGGGCCACATTGTGTCCAACCTGGTGGGCTACGACCGCCTGGTGGCCGACGTGCGCTCGGTGCTCGACAACCTCACCCCGCAGGAGAGGGTGGTGCAGACCACGCGGGGCAGCTGGTACACCATGAGCATCCAGGCCTACCGCACGCTGGACAATGTGATCGAGGGCGCGGTGATCTCGTTTGTCGACATCACCGAGATTGTGGCCACGCGCGAGGCGCTAAGGAAAGCCAACGACCAGCTGCGCCTGGCGGTGGTGGTGCGCGATGCCTCCGACGCGATCACGGTGCAGGACCTGGAGGGGCGCATCCTCGCCTGGAATCCGGGCGCCGAGCGCCTCTACGGCTGGAGCGACGCCGAGGCGCTGCGCATGAACGTGCGCGAGCGCATCCCGCAGGGGCTGCGCGAGGACGCGCTGGCCAAAATCTATCAGCTGAGCCAGGCCGAGATACTGCAGCCGCATCAAACCCAGCGCATCACCAAAGACGGGCGCGTGGTGGAGGTCTCGGTGATCTCCACCGCGCTGCTCGATGCGGCCGGCAAAATGTACGCCGTTGCCACCACCGAGCGGGTGAAGGCGGCCTAGCGGGCCCGCAAAAAAAGGGGCTGCAATGATCAGCAACGACGATCGCCCCGGCCACCACGCCAGGCGGCGCCTGCAGGCGGAGGCTGCGGTGCAGACAAATGCGGCGCAGTCGCCGCAAAACCCTGAGGCACTGTGGCCCCAGGCAGCACAGGAGGTGCTGCACGAGCTGCGCGTGCATCAGATCGAACTGGTGATGCAAAACGAGGAGTTGCAACAGGCACAACTGCAACTCGATGCGGCGCGGGCACGCTATTTCGAGCTCTACGATCAGGCACCGGTGGGCTATGTCTCGGTCAGCAGGCAGGGGCGAATCCTGCAAACCAACCGGATCGCTGGCACCCTGCTGGGCATGGCCCGGAACATGCTTGTCGGACGGCGATTTTCGCGCTTCGTTCTCAAAGAAGACCAGGATCTGTTCTACCTGAACCAAAAACAGGTTATCGAGTCCGGCAGGCCGCAGGCGTTCGAGTTGCGGATGGTGAAAACAAACGGCACGTCATGCTGGACGCGTCTGGAAGCGACTGCGGCACAGGACCCCGAGGATGCGTCGGTGATACATATCGTGCTGCTCGACATCAGCGAGCGCAAGCGCTCCGATGCGACAATTCTGGATAACGCCGAGCGCATCTCCGCACTGTCGCGCCGCCTGATCGAGGTGCAGGAGGAGGAGCGTTCGAATCTCGCGCGCGAGCTGCATGACGAGATCGGCCAGGTGCTCACCGCGGTGCGGCTCAATTTGAAAGTGATGGAGCGCCAGGATACGCAGGGAACGCACCGCGACTCGCTGGAGCGGGCCTTGAACGTCGTCGAACAGGCGATCGGCCAGGTGCGCGGCTTGTCGCTCAGGCTGCGCCCGCCGGTGCTGGACGATCTGGGCCTGGTGCCAGCGCTGCGCTGGCTGGTGCTGCAACAAACGGGGCTGCACGGCCTGAGCATCCGCGTCGAGGCGAACTCCGATGATATTGAGCTCTCGCGCGAGGTGGCCAGCGCCTGCTACCGCATTGCGCAGGAGGCCTTGACCAATGCGATGCGGCATGCAGCCGCCGCGGGTGTGATGATTCGCGTGGTTCGCGGCGCTGACTCGGTCGCGGTATCGGTGCGTGACGACGGGGGTGGTTTCGACCTGTCAGGCGAGCGCGGGCGGGCGGGATTCGGCCTGCTCGGCATGGCAGAGCGCGCCAAACTCGCCGGCGGAACGCTGCGGGTGTGGTCGGAGCCGGGCAAAGGCACCGAAGTGCGGGCTGAGTTCGGTCTGGGAGCGTGAGCATGCGCATATTGATCGCCGACGATCATCACCTGATACGCCAGGGGCTTGCGTTGCTGATCGAGGGTTTTGCCGAATGCGAAGTGGTGGGCAGTGCCGGGGACGGGCTGGAGGCCGCGCGCCTTGCGCTGCAACTGCTGCCGGATATCGCCCTGCTCGACATCAACATGCCGGGCATGAACGGTATCGAGGCCTGCCGGCGCATGCTCAGCGCGCAACCGAAACTTGCTGTGATCCTGTTGTCGATGCATCCGGACGAAAGCTACGTGCTGCGCGGCATCGAGGCCGGGGCGAGGGGTTATGTGTTGAAGGATGCGGCACCCGAGGAGCTGGAGCAGGCCTTGCGCCTGGTGGCGCGCGGCGAATCCTACTTTTCGCCCCAGGTCACCGGCGCGGTGATGGCGCGCCTGCTCGGGCCCGAGAAGGCGCCGGTGCCCGCGCTGAGTGCCCGCCAGCTCCAAGTGCTGCGACTGATCTGCGACGGCCACAGCAACCCCGTCATCGCCAAACGCCTGGGCATTTCGCCCAAGACGGTGGATACGCACCGGTCCCAGCTCATGCAAAAGCTCGGCGTCCATGACGTGGCCAACCTGACCCGCTACGCCATTCGCATCGGCTTGATCTCCTGACAAGCGGCGGCGGCTGTTTGCCCGCCTGGTCCCGGCGCAGTGCGCGGCCTCAGGTGATCACCTGAGGTGAAAATCAGGTGATCACCCGATAGTGCGGCGGCACGCAGATGCCGACAATAGGGTTGGCGGCAGATGAAAAGTCGCGACTGACCCAAACAAAACAATGGAGCCTGACCCGCAGAACAGTGAACCACGGAGAAACAATGAACCATCGTCGCAGTCTGATCCTTGCGCTCAGCGCAGGTGTGCTCGCGGGGTTGTCCCTCATGGGCTACCTGATCTGGTCGGACTGCCGGCAGGCAATCGAAGCGGCAGAGACCTGTGCGAGGCGGTGGCGCGGCAGGCACAGAAGGCGCGACATTTGAAATCGAATCAAGCACAGGCCGGAGCGCCGTTCAGGAAAACCGGCTCCGGGCAAAGATGAGGCATCGAGAGAGCTCGTTGCACAACCGCGCCGCGGGACTGATTCGCGTCATGGAGGCCGGCATGGGCAGCGGTCAAGGCCCTGGACGAAGACTGCCCGCATGAACCTGAGTCACTTGCAAAGGCACTCGCTCAAGACAAGGGTGACGTTGTTGGCGCTGTCTATCTTTGTGATCAACATCTGGCTGCTCTCCTTCTACACCACCCGGATGCTGCGCAATGACCTGGAACGTCATTTGAGCGAACAGCAGTTCTCGACGGTATCTTTCATGGCTCGCGACATCAACCAGGAGTTGGACCTGCGCTTGCGAGCGCTGGAAACGATTGCCGCAAAAGTGAGCCCGCTCATGTCGGGCAACGCGGCGGCCTTGCAGCAATATCTGGAAGGGCTTCCGCTTCTTACGTTCCTGTTCAATAGCGGAATGCTCGTGGTCGGGCCTGATGGCACCACGATTGCCGACGTGCCGCGCTCGGCGGGACGGCTCGGCGTCAATTATATGAACCGGGATTTCGTCGTTGCCGCGCTCAAGGAGGGCAAGACAACAATCAGCCAGCCGGTCATGGGCAAAGTGCTGAAGGCGCCGTTAATCGGCATGGTGGTGCCGATTCGCGATGGACGGGGAAAAGTAATCGGCGCCCTGGACGGGGTCAGCGCGCTGGGTGAATCCAGTTTTCTGGATAAGGTGACCAACAGCAGCTACGGAAAAACCGGCAGCTATCTGCTGGTTGCGCGGCAGTCGCGGATGATTGTCACCGCCGGCGAAAAGAACTTGATCATGACGCCGCTGCTGGGTGTCGGCGTCATCCCGTTGATCGACCGCTTTGTCGATGGCTACGAGGGGTCGGGTATTCTGGTCAATCGACTTGGCGAAGAAAGGCTGTCTTCGACCAAAGGTATTCCTCTGGCTGGCTGGTACGTTACCGCCTCGCTGCCAACCGCGGAGGCGTTTGCCCCGGTGCGCGAGATGCAGCAGCGCGTGCTGCTGGCGACGATTTTTCTGACCATCCTGGCCGCTGGGCTGACCTGGTGGATGCTGCGACGCGAGCTCGGGCCGATGCTGGCCGCGGTGAAAGCGCTGACTGCCATGTCGCAGTCAACCGAGCGCCAGACACCCTTGCCCGTGGCCAAGCAGGATCAAGTCGGCCTGTTGATCGAGGGCTTCAATCATCTGCTCACAACCGTGTGGCATGGAGACGCCAAACTGCAGGAAAGCGAGAGCCGCTTCCGCATGATGGCGGATACCGCGCCGGTATTGATCTGGATATCCGGAGACGACAAATTGTGCCACTGGTTTAACCAAGGCTGGCTTGATTTCACCGGGCGGAGCATGGAGCAGGAGCGGGGCAATGGCTGGGCCGAGGGCGTGCATCCGGAGGATTTTGACCGTTGCCTTGAGTTCTACGTCAGTCATTTCGAGCAGCGCAAGGAGTTCCGCATGGAATACCGGCTGCGGCGGCACGACGGCGAATATCGCTGGGTTGACGACCACGGCGTGCCCAGGTTCGGCATCGACGGCATGTTCGAAGGCTACATTGGTTGCTGCATTGATATTCATGAAAGCAGACAGGCTAACGCTGAACGTGCCCGCCTGCTTAGAATCATCGAGGAGGCCCCGGATTTCATTGCGACCTCGGACATGCAGGCGCATCTGAAGTATCTGAACAATGCAGGAGCCAGACTGGTCGGCCTTCCGGAGGGGGTCGACCTGACCCATCTGGAAATCAAGGATATGCATCCGGCCTGGGGTGCAAAGCTGGTTCTGGAAGAAGGCATTGCAGCGGTGCTTGAGAAAGGTTTCTGGCAGCACGAAAACGCCTTGCTGCACAGGACGGCCACGAGGTTCCCGTTTCGCAACTGCTGCTGGTCCATCGCGACGCCTCCGGGAACCCGCAGATGCTCTCGACCATCATGCGCGACGTCACCGAGAGCAAGCGCGTCGAGACGGATCTGATTGCTGCACGCGAAACAGCCGAGGCCGCCAACCGCGCCAAGAGCGATTTTCTGTCCACCATGAGTCACGAAATCAGGACGCCGTTGAACGGCGTGGTCGGCAACATCCAGTTGCTCGAAATGTCGGCCCTCGACCAGGAGCAAACAGGCTATCTGGCCGCCATCGCGCAGTCGAGCAGCAACCTGGTGTCGCTCATCAATGACATTCTCGACCTGTCGAAGATCGAGGCGGAAAAGGTGTTCCCGGAGAAGTTGGATTTCAGCCTGCGCGGCTGCATCGACAACGTGGCATTGACGCAGCGTTCGCGGATTGCGCCGAAAGGGATTTTTCTAAAACTCGAGATCTCCGATGAGGTGCCGCAAGTGCTGGTCGGCGACGATCTGCGGGTGAAGCAAATCCTGCTCAATCTGCTGGGTAACGCCATCAAGTTCACCATCAAAGGCGGCATCAGCCTGTCTGCCACGGTCAAGGAAAAGTCGGGCGATAGCGTGCTTATCGAACTGGCGGTGCGGGACACCGGCATCGGCATATCGCCGGCGGCCATGGAGAACCTGTTCAAACCGTTCGTGCAGGCCGATAACTCGATTTCCCGCAATTACGGCGGCACCGGCCTGGGGCTTGCCATTTGTGAGCGCCTGAGCAGGCTCATGGGCGGGAGCATCAGCGTAGAAAGCAGCGAAGGTGTCGGGAGCATTTTCCGAGTGTTGCTGCCGTTTCCGGTGGTTGACCGGGGATTACCCGGGCAACCGCCCGGTGCTGACGCCGCGGAACCGGCATCGCAGGCGCTCTGGACGGGGCCGGCATTGAAAGTGCTGCTGGTCGAAGACAAT
>CAIOLO010000127.1 GCA_903859155.1 uncultured beta proteobacterium | reverse complement strand
GTGAGCACGGCCAAGTCGGCCACGGGCACGAACGACGGCAGTCTGACCTTGAATGGGGCGGTGCTGAACACCGATGGTGGCGATGTGACGCTCACCAACGTCGCGACGGTGGTGCTCGCCACGGATGTGACAATGGACACTGACAGCGTCGATGGAACCGGCACCCCGGGGGCGGTGACCTTCAAGAACACCTCGACCACCAACGGCGCGTTTGCGCTTTCGATTGACACCAGCGCCACCGGCGCCGAGGCGGTCAGCGGCGGGGCGGTGGCCTTGGGGGTCATTGGCAACACCACGCCACTCACCTCGGTGACAGTGGCTACGAAGCCGGGGACGGGCGGGGGCAGCGCGGGTTCGGCGAGCCTACAGGCACTCACGACTACAGGTGACCTATTGGTTAGTGCAGGATCAATAACTCTAAATGGCGCAATTTCATCTGCGAACGTAAGGTTGGCCTCGGACGCCGGCATCAGCCAGACTGGCGGTGGCATAACTACTAATCTCTTGGGGATGAGGGCCGCGGGTACGATCGATGTGACCACGGCCACAAACAACGTTGCAACGCTTGCGGCGACCACGAGTAGTGGCGCAATCAGCTACCGGGATACGGATGCGCTGACGATCGGATCGGTGGGCGCGCAGACGGTGGGCAACGCGAGCTTCGCCGCTACCACTGGCGTCACCACCACCGGCTCAGGCACGGACATCCTGATCCACACCGGCACAGGTCTAACGCTCACCCAGAACGTCACGGCGGGCAACTCGGCAAACGTGAGACTGGCAGCTGGCGCAGGAATTAGCCAGACGGGTGGCACAATCACGGCCAATCTGCTTGGAATCACGGCCGCTGGGACGATTGATGTTACGACAACCACGAACAACGCGGCAACGTTGGCAGCGACCACTAGTAGCGGCACGATCAACTATCGGGACGTCGATGCCCTGACTATTGGCACGGTGGCCGCGCAGACGGTGAGCAACGCAAGCTTCGCCGCTACCGCGGGCGTCACCACCACGGGCACGGCCACCGATATTCTGATCCACGCCGGAACAGGACTCACGCTTACGCAGAACCTCACCGCTGCCAATGCCGCGAACGTGAGACTGGCAGCCGGCGCCGGGATCAGCCAAACCGGCGGCGCGATAACAGCAAATCTCCTAGGAATGACGGCAGCCGGATCAATCGATGTCACCACCGCCACGAACAACGCCGCAACGCTTGCGGCGACCACCAGTAGCGGGGCAATCAGCTACCGGGATACGGATGCGGTGACGATCGGATCGGTGAGCGCGCAGACGCTGAGCAACGCGAGCTTTGCTGCCACCACGGGCGTAACCACCACCGGTTCGGGCACGGACATCCTGCTCCAGACCGGAACCGGGCTGACGCTTACGCAGAACCTCACGGCGGGCAATTCGGCAAACGTGAGGCTGGCAGCCGGCGCCGGGATCAGCCAGACCAGCGGCACCATCACAGCCAATTCGCTGGGGATGACGGCGGGCGGCACGATCGATGTTACCAGTGCCACGAACAACGCGGCAACGCTTGCGGCGACCACCAGTAGCGGCACGATCAACTACCGCGACATCGATGCCCTGACCATCGGCACGGTGGCCGCGCAGACGGTGAGCAACGCGAGCTTTGCTGCCACCAGCGGTTTGACCACCACGGGAGCGGGGACGGACATCCTGATCCAGACCGGCACAGGACTCACACTTACGCAGATTATTTCCGCGGCTAATGCGGCGAACGTGAGACTGGCCGCCGGCGCCGGGATCAGCCAGACCGGTGGTGCAATCACGGCCAACCTGCTGGGGATGACAGCCGCCGGGACCATCGATGTCACCACGGCCACCAACAATGCCGGAACCCTGGCTGCAACAACCAGTGCCGGCACGATCGATTACCGTGACACCGATGCGCTGACGATCGGGTCGGTGGGCTCGCAGAGCGTGAGCAACGCGAGTTTCGCCACCACCAGCGGCGTGACCACCACGGGCACGGCCACTGACATCCTGATCCAGACCGGCAGCGGGCTGACGCTTGCGCAGAACCTCACGGCGGGCAACGCGGCGAACGTTAGGCTGGCAGCCGGCGCGGGGATCAGCCAGACCGGCGGGGCGATAACGGCCAACCTGCTGGGGATGACGGCGGGCGGAACAATCGATGTCCAAACGGCTACCAACAACGCGGCGACGCTTGCCGCGACCACCACCGCCGGCGGTTCGATCACTTACCGGGACGGCGATTTGGTGACGGTCGGAACGGTGGGGCCGCAGTCGGTGAGCAACGCCGCGTTTGCCAATACCGTGGGTATTACAAGCGCCGGGGCGGTGACCCTGACAAGCGTCGGACTGGGCCTCAACGACAACATTACGGCCGCCAGCCACGTCACCCAGAATGGCGGTGGCACAGTGGCGGTGGGCGGCACGGCGGGCACGCGCACCATTACCGCGACCAACGGCAACGTCAGCTTTGCCAATCCGATCACCAGCAATCAGCCTTTCACCATCAACGCCGGCGCCGGCGGCAGCAACGGTCTCATCACCATAGCCAACGGCCTCAACTCAAACAGCAACCCCATCGTACTCAACGGCACGGACTGGGATTTCACCGCTTCCGCACTGGGTTCGATCGATGCTAATACCAGCACGGTCACTGTCGCCCAGTCGATCAATGACATCATCAACCTCGCGCCCAGCGGCGCGGGTCTGAGCACCGATGACGTTGCGCGGATCAAGACGGCGGCAACCGGAACGTTTTATGTCGGCGACACAGTCAAGGGCGACACGGTTAATGTGGGCGGCAATGTGGATTTTGCGGTTTCCACGCCCAATGTCGAGATTCGCGCCGCCTCGCTGACTAACACGACCGGAAGAATCGGCACGCAGAACACCGCTTCGCACCTGTTGACGATCGCCACCACCAATGGCGCCACCACCAACATCCTGGGCAACTCCGGCACCGCCAATATCGCGGTGCACAACTCGGCCACCGGCAACATCACGCTGAACACAGCCTCGGGCAATTTGAATCTGACGCGTTCCGGGCCGGCGGGCGCCGGCGCGGGTACCGCGGTTGACGCCGCCAGCGGCGCGATCGACTTGGCGGTCCAGAGCGGATCATTGACCGTGGCGGCCAACGGCGGCGGATTGCTTGCCACCGGCAATATCGTGGCGCGCTCCAGCGGCGCCATCAACGTCAACGATGCGGTCAATTCGTCATCGGGCGACATCAAGCTGGTCGCGGGCCGCGCCTCGGGCATGAGCAACGTGAGCGAAGGCAGTTGGGGGAATGCCAGCGGCTACCAGCTTGGGCCGATCAACATCAACGCCCCGATCCGCTCAGGCTATACCTCGATGAACGGCGACATCACGATGTATTCGACCGGACCGATAACGCAAAGTGCGACATTGGATGCCGGAGTGCAGTCGTTCTACACCTCGTCGCAGTCGCAGGGGAAATTGAAGGCCATTACTTTCAATGACGGCACGCAGGCGGCGCCGATTACGCTGGAGAATCTGAAGATTTCTTCAGCCAATCCTGCCGGCATTGGCGATTGCGGCGGCGTGGCGGGCACCGGCAATTGTGTCGGGCCGCTTACCGTGGAGACGCGGAAGGCGGCGGGCCTGGTGCCACCGGCGGCTGCTTACGCAGAGAGCAATATCAAGTACAAGAGCATCAACGGCATCACGCTGGCCGGGGTGGGTACTGCAGCCGACATCGCATTCATAGCGCCTTCGCAGACGATCAACACCCCGGTCAACGGCAAGAATGTCTTTATCTACGCTACGGCCGGCGACATCAATTTGAATGTCCAGGTCACCAACAGCGACATCAATGCGGGCCAGACGGGCGGTTCTCTCAACCTCGTCGCCGCCGGAGATATCAATATCAACGCGCCCACCGACGCCGCCAAGGCGGGCGTGAGTGTCGGCAAGCGACTGTCGGTGACCGTTGACGGCGTGGTGACGGCCGAGCAGTTCGATCATGACCTGAAGCTGGTGGCAACGGGAAATATTGACCTCACCGGTTCCATTTATATGAAGGGTGATCTCACCCTGCGCGCCAATGCGAGCGCCGCCGAGGTCAGTTCGACAACACCGGGGGCGCTGCCACAGGGTGGCGGTGGCAGCGGCAAGGTGACGCTCGTAACGCAACCGGTTTCGTACTACACCGGTGGGGCGGTGCCTGCCACGGCGTTCCCGCTCGAAGTCAAGGCGACCAACATTATCGTCGGAGCCAGGGCAGCAGGGCAATTGCCGCAGGCGGTCGCCGGCCTTGATCTGGACGCCAGCGCGCCGTTGCCTTCGACGGTGCCGGGATTGGAACAACGCGCCGATGTGGTGATCGAGGCGCGTGAAAAATTGGAGATTTACACCACCGGAGACATCAATCTGCGTGGCGGCACCACCGCGGCCATATCAACCGGTCCGGGATCGGCAATAAAGTCAACGGCGGTGGCGGGCCTGATAGGCAACGAGATGCTGGTCAAGGGTCTGGGCGCGGGCAATGCCAGCAACTTCAATATTACGGCGGGCACGGCGATAACCAGTACCGCTTTGGGCGGTGGCGCGCTTGCTTCGGCTGACGCTTTCTTGTTTTCAGCAAAAAAAGAGATCGATATTGGCGGATCACTCACGCTGCGCGGCGGAATTACCCCCAATAGCGGGCAATCCAGTGCGTCGGCGAATATCGATCCGAATGAATTGATTATCCGCACCGGCGGTGACATCGTGTTGATCGGCGGATCCGGCAGGAACAGTTCAGCGGGCATACACAATGGCGGCGAAATCTCCCTGTTTATCGGCGGCTCCGGGGCGAGCAAACCCATCTCCTATGTATCCGGCGCCACTGTGTCTCTGGGCAGTTCGGTTACTGTGAACAGCGGTGTCACCCACACTCTCAATCTCCCCGGTGGTTTGATACTGATCGGCGGGTCCGGATCCGGTCTGTATGGCGCCGCTACCGTTCAAATTGAACTTGGCGACGAGATAAAGGGCTTCTTCAGCACCGGCGGCACCTATACCTTGGCACGTGACAGGTCCATCTCCTCGGCATTTATCACTGCCAATACGCCGCGTAACTACGATAGCCTGCTCAGCTACCTCATCTTCGCGGCGAACGACGAAACACTTGCGTCCCGCACCCGCGCCGGGTTGACGGCAGAAGATTCGAATTCGCCTACCTGCAACTGAGTCATGTGCAACAGGCGCGGCGCGAGGCCTTAGCTGGGCTGGCGCGACGGCGCTACCCGGTCGGCGGCTTGGCTTGGTGACTGCCAATTGAACCTGCTACCATAAGCGGCTACAGAAGTAACAGGGGAAAGCCCATGGCCACCCAGGCCCATGTATCGACGTTGTTGCTGCGCAACGTGCCTTTGTTCTCGGTGCTGCCCGAGGCGCAACTCGGACTGCTGACCAGTCTTGTATCGCGCAAGAGTTATCCACGCAATTCAACCGTCATTGCGGCGGGCGACATGACAGATTCCCTCTACGTCATCATCTCCGGCCGGTTGAAGGTGATGATGGGCGATGACGAGGGGCGCGAGGTCATTCTGGCCATTCTCAATCCCAACGAGTTTTTCGGTGAAATGGGGTTGCTGGATGACAGTCCGCGTTCCGCCAGCGTGGTCGCCCTGGAATCCTGCGAGCTTTTTACGCTCTCCAAGCGCGATTTCAAGAAATGCCTCGAGGATAACTTCGAGTTGTCGATGGCCGTGATGCGCGGCCTGGTTCGGCGGTTGCGCGAAGCAGACAAGAAAATAGGCAGCCTGGCGTTGATGGATGTCTACGGCAGGGTGGCGAGATTGCTCCTGGAGATGTCCGAATCCGTCGACGGCCAGAAAGTCGTCATCAAGAAACTGGCCAAGCAGGATATTGCCAAGATGATCGGCGCCTCCCGCGAAATGGTGAGCAGGGTGATGAAAGACCTGCAGACTGGCGGATATATTGAAATTCGCGGCAGTTCCATTTTTCTAAGGGAGAACATTCTCGCATTGGACTGACGGCGGCGATCGTGGCAACCCAGGTCCGGGCTGCGGCGCCGAAAAATTCACAAAAACGGTGAATTCAAGGACTTGTGCGTGACATATTCCCTGTTATCCGGGTGGGATTAGGCCTAGATTATGCGAACGGTGGGTCAGTCCCGAAAGGAACAAGCGATGAAGATAAGCAAACAGATAATCGGAGTGCTGATGGGCGGCGGTGTTGGGCTGATATCCGGCGCCGTGCTGGCAGACAACGGTGCCGTAGCCCAGCTTTCGGGCATGCTGACGGTGCGCAAGGCCGACGGGTCGGTTCGCATTCTTTCGCAGAAATCCGAGATCCAGAACGGCGATACGATCAATACCCAGCGCGACAGTTACGCCCAGATCAAATTTCCGGACGGCGGCCAGATCACCCTTAAGCCGAACACTTCGGTAAAGCTCGATCGCTTCAATTTTACGCAAGCTGAGCCGCAAAAAGACAGCATGCTCTTCGGTTTGATCAGGGGCGGGATGCGTGCAGTAACGGGCCTGGTGGGCAAACGCGGCGACCCCGATGCCTACCAGATGGAAACGGCGACGGCGACCATCGGCATCCGCGGCACGACCTATGGCGCGGATGACTGCGCGACGACAAAATGCGGAAGCCTTCAGGACGGCGTTTATGTTTCCGTGGCGGATGGCGAAATAGTCGCCAAAAACGCTGCCGGAGCGGTCAGTTATCTTGCAGGCCAGTTTGGCTCAATCGAAAGCCGCGACCGCCTGCCGCGATTCCTGTCGACGGATCCCGGTCTGCAGTTCACGCCGCCGGCATCGTTCATCCAGAGTATCACCGGGGGTACGGTGGTCAATTCCGGCAAGAGCATGGAGTGCGTCGTCCGTTAGGCGAAAGCCCGCGGCTAAGATCCCCGCCGCGAGCGGGGATTTTTTTGTCCGTGGTTTGCTGCCCGTTGAGCGCCGTCAAAATTTGTACCCGGCCTGTTAGAATCGTGCCTGCAGTCAATCTCCTGTCTGTGCGCAAATCAAGGGAAAAGTGACGGAAAATCAAGCACCTTTGCCTGGGAAAGTCGCGACCTTGTTGCGTGAATCCCGGTGGTTCCTGCTGATTGCGGGGGCGCTATATCTTGCCCTGATTCTGTTTACGTTTGATCGCGGCGATCCCAGCTGGTCGCATGCCACGGCCGGCCTTCAGATTCATAACGCCGGAGGCCGCGCGGGCGCGTGGGTTGCCGACGTGCTGCTGTACCTGTTCGGTGTGTCGGCCTACTGGTGGGTGCTTTTCCTGGTTTATTCGGTTGTCTGGGGTTATCGGCGCCTGGATGGCAGCTCGATCAGTGATCGCAAGCCGTTTCTGATTGCCATTTTCGGCTTTGCCGTGCTTCTTGCGGCCTCCAGCGGACTCGAAGCACTGCGCCTGCACTCTCTCAAGGCCGCCTTGCCGCTCGCTCCGGGCGGAATGATCGGTGCTGTCATCACGCAATGGCTGGTTCCGCTATCGGGGTTTACCGGCACGACGTTGCTGTTGCTCACGCTGATCGGTATCGGGTTGTCGCTGTTTTCCGGCGTCTCCTGGTTCGCGGCACTGGAGGCTGTCGGTGCGAGTCTGGAATGGCTCTATGGGTTTGCTCTCAACCGCTGGTCCGCGCGGCAGGACCGCAAGGCCGGCGAAGTCGCCGCGGAGGAGCGCGAGGCGGTGGTCGAGGAAAAGCGCGAGTACCTGATCGAGGAGCATCAACCGATCACGATCACCCAGGCGGTCGTTGAAATCCCCAAATCGCCGCGCGTGCAGAAGGAAAAGCAGGCGCCCCTGTTCCAGGATCTGCCCGACACGCCGTTGCCGCCGCTCAAACTTCTCGATGAAGCGGACGAAAACGTCGAGAAGCTGTCGGCGGAAACGCTCGAGTACACCTCGCGCCTGATCGAGAAGAAACTCGGTGATTTCGGCGTCCTGGTGAAGGTCGTTGCCGCCTATCCGGGGCCGGTGATCACACGATATGAGATCGAGCCTGCCACCGGGGTCAAGGGCAGTCAGATCATGAACCTCGGCAAGGACCTCGCGCGCGCGCTGTCGGTGATCAGCATACGCGTGGTGGAGACCATTCCCGGCAAGTCCTGCATGGGCCTGGAGATTCCCAATCCGCATAGGCAGATCGTGCGCCTGTCGGAAATCCTGTCCTCGAAGGCCTATCACGACATGAGTTCTCCGCTCACGCTGGTGCTTGGCAAGGACATCTCCGGCAACCCGGTGGTGGCAGACTTGGCGAAGATGCCGCACCTGCTGGTGGCCGGCACTACCGGTTCGGGAAAATCGGTGGCCATCAACGCGATGATTCTGTCCTTGCTATACAAGGCAGAGCCGCGCGATGTGCGGCTGATCATGGTCGACCCGAAAATGCTTGAACTCTCGGTGTATGCGGATATTCCCCACCTGCTGGCCCCGGTGGTCACCGACATGAAGCAGGCCGGCAGCGCGCTGATGTGGTGTGTGGGCGAGATGGAGCGGCGCTACAAGCTCATGTCGTGGGTGGGCGTGCGCAATCTTTCCGGCTACAACCACAAGGTGGCCGATGCGGAAAAATCCGGCACGCTGCTGCACGATCCGGCCACCATCGATACCGGCGAGCCGGTGCCGCTGGTGAAACTGCCGCATATAGTCGTGCTGATCGACGAACTGGCCGACATGATGATGGTCACCGGCAAAAAGGTGGAAGAGTTGATCGCGCGCCTGGCGCAAAAGGCGCGCGCCTCCGGCATACATCTGATCCTCGCCACGCAGCGCCCATCGGTGGATGTCATCACCGGACTGATCAAGGCAAACATTCCCACGCGCATTGCGTTTCAGGTTTCCTCCAAAATCGATTCGCGCACCATTCTTGACCAGCAGGGCGCGGAGACCCTGCTGGGCATGGGCGACATGCTTTACCTGCCGCCGGGCACCGGCTTGCCGCAGCGCGTGCATGGCGCCTATGTTGCCGACCACGAGGTGCATGCCGTGGTCAACTACCTCAAGGCACAGGGCGAGCCGGACTACGTCGAAGGCCTGCTCGATGCCGCGGAAAGCGGCAATGGCAACGATCTGGTGTTTGGCGGCAACGATTCAGGCGGAGGGGAGGCCGACGCGCTCTACGACCAGGCGGTCCAGGTCGTTCTGCAAACCCGGCGCCCGTCGATTTCACTGGTGCAGAGGCACCTGCGCATCGGCTACAACCGCGCGGCCCGCCTGATCGAGCAGATGGAGCAGGCCGGCCTGGTCTCGCCGATGCAATCCAACGGCAATCGCGAGGTGCTGGTGCCGGCGCGCGCCGAGTAGCGGCAGGATGGCACAGGGTTGCCTGCGCTTGCCGAGTCCCATCCACGAACGCCCTTGCGAGTGCAATCCGTGCGCGGCGGGGCGCCGGTGTGCGGGGACTATAATCAGCGCATGATTTCATTCACAAACCGCGGTGCCGGCCGCCTGCTGGGTACCGTGCTGGTCTGGGCGATCCAGATGTTTTTTTCACCGGCCGCCACGGCAGCCAGCACCGAGCGTTTTGCCCAGTTTATCGGCGCGACGCAATCGGCGCGCGCCGTGTTCGAACAGAAGGTGTTCGATCGCAGCGGCAAGCTGGTGCAGGAATCCAAAGGCACGCTGGCATTCTCCAGGCCGGGGAAATTCCGCTGGGCTTATGAAAAGCCGTTCGAGCAGTTGATCGTCGGCGACGGCACGCGCGTCTGGGTCTATGACCCGGAACTGCAGCAGGTGACAGTCAAGCGCATCAGCCAGGTGATGACCTCCACGCCGGCTGCGCTGCTGGCGGGCAACAACGAAGCCATGCGGGCATTCCAGCTCACCGACCAGGGCTCCCGCGAGGGGCTCGAGTGGCTGGAGGCGGTGCCGAAGGACAAGGAAGGGGGCTTCGAGCGCGTGCTCCTTGGCTTTGGCTTCTCGGGACTGGATGTCATGGAACTGTCCGACAGCTTCGGCCAGAAAACCGTGCTGCGCCTGACCTCGTTCGAGCGCAATCCCGGACTCGATCCGGGGCTGTTCCGCTTTGTCCCGCCCAAGGGCGCGGATGTGATCGGCGATACGCCCAAACCCGCCGCGAAGTAAGCGGCGACAAGAGCTTCAAGGGTGAGCGACCTTTTCCCTGTGCCGAACAGTGGCGCCCCGCTGGCCGAAGCGGTGCGGCCGATGACTCTCGACGAGGTCATCGGGCAGTCGCAGCTGCTCGGGCCCGGCAAGCCGCTGCGCCTCGCTTTCGATTCGGGCAAACCGCATTCGATGATCCTGTGGGGCCCGCCCGGTGTCGGCAAAACCACGCTTGCCCGGCTGATGGCCACTTCGTTTGACGCCGAATTCATCGCGCTCTCGGCGGTGTTCTCCGGCGTCAAGGACATCAGGGTCGCAGTGGAGCAGGCCCAGGCGAGCGCCGCGCGCGGCCGCCGGACCATTCTTTTTGTCGACGAGGTGCACCGTTTCAACAAGGCGCAGCAGGACGCTTTCCTGCCCTTTGTCGAGCAGGGGCTGTTTACCTTCATCGGGGCCACCACCGAGAATCCGTCCTTCGAGGTGAACGGCGCGCTGTTGTCGCGTTCGGCGGTGTATGTGCTGCAGAGCCTGTCGGCGGATGAGTTGGGCCAACTGCTCGATCGCACCCTGCGCACCGCGCTCGCCGGCCTTGAACTCGATGCGCAGGCCAGGGCGAGCGTCGTCGGGCTCGCCGACGGTGATGCGAGGCGGTTGTTGAACTTGCTCGAGATCCTGCAAACCGCGGCGGCGGGCGCCGGCCTTGCCAGACTGGACGGCGCGTTCGTGCAGAATGCGGTGGCGCGCAATCTGCGCCGCTTTGACAATGGCGGCGATGCGTTCTACGACCAGATTTCAGCGCTGCATAAATCGGTGCGCGGTTCCGATCCGGACGCGGCGCTCTACTGGCTGGTGCGCATGCTCGATGGCGGCGCCGATCCGTTGTACATGGGCCGGCGCATGGTGCGTATGGCGAGCGAGGATATCGGGCTGGCGGACCCGCGCGCATTGCGCCTGGCCCTGGACGCCTGCGAGACCTACGAGCGCCTGGGGAGCCCTGAAGGCGAACTGGCGCTGGCCGAATGCGTGCTCTACCTGGCCTGCGCAGCCAAATCGAATGCCGCCTACGTCGCCTATAATCAGGCGCGCGCCTTCATCGGCCGCGACGACTCACGGCCGGTGCCGCCGCATCTGCGCAATGCGCCGACCAAGCTGATGAAGGACCTGGGTTTCGGCAAAGAGTATCGTTATGCGCATGATGAGCCGGACGCTTATGCGGCAGGGGAGAATTACCTGCCCGAGGGCATGGCCAGGCCGCGCTGGTACCAGCCGACCGACCGGGGGCTCGAGGCACGCATCGGCGAGAAGCTCGCGCGCCTGCGCGAGCTCGACCGCAAGGCGCGCGGCAAATAGCCTTTCGCAATTATTAGATACAATATGGGATTGAAATAGTCTAAATGAATACGCAGATAATAGTAATAAAAATAAAAAGTTATAAATTAATGGCGAGGATCTGATGCTGGACCCACAACTGTTGCGCAGCGATATCGAGGCCGTGGCACGGCGCCTGGCGGCGCGTCCCTATGCGCTGAATGCGGCGGCATTTGCCGCGCTGGACGAGCAGCGCAAGGCGGTGCAGTCGCGCACCCAGGAACTGCAGGCGGCTCGCAACAGTTCGGCCAAGCGCGTCGGCCAGGCCAAAGGCAGGGGCGAGGATGTCAGCGCCCTGATGGCCGAGGCGGCGCAGGCCGGCGTCGAACTCTCCGGCCTGGAAATGAAGCTCCAGGAAATCCAGGACAAGGTCCGCGATTTTCTTCTTGATGTCCCCAACCTGCCGCATGCCTCGGTGCCCGAGGGCAAGGGCGCCGAGGACAATCTCGAGATGCGCCGCATCGGCACGCCCCGGACTTTCGGCTTTGCGCCGCAGGACCACACCGATCTGGGCGCGACCCTGGGGCAGATGGATTTTGAGACTGCGACCAAGATCGCCGGTTCGCGCTTCGTGGTGATGAAGGGGCCGCTCGCGCGCCTGCATCGAGCCATCGCGCAGTTCATGCTCGATGTGCATACCGCAGAGCACGGCTATACCGAGGTGTACGTGCCTTACCTGGTCAACGCCGACAGCATGCGCGGCACCGGCCAGTTGCCCAAGTTCGAGGAAGATCTTTTCGCCGTGCCGCGCGGCGACGCCGGCAAGTTCTACCTGGTGCCCACTGCCGAGGTGCCGGTCACCAACATGGTGCGCGACGAGATCGTGCCGCTGGAGAAGCTGCCGCTCAAGTTCGTCTGCCACTCGCCCTGTTTCCGCAGCGAGGCCGGCTCCTATGGCAAGGACACGCGCGGCATGATCCGCCAGCACCAGTTCGACAAGGTCGAGCTGGTGCAGATCAGCCACCCCGAGCGCTCCTACGAGGGGCTGGAGGCCCTGCTCGGCCATGCCGAGACCATCCTCAAGCGCCTGGAACTGCCCTATCGCGTGATAACCCTGTGCACCGGCGACATGGGATTTTCCGCGGCCAAAACCTACGACATCGAAGTGTGGCTGCCGGCGCAGAATGCCTATCGCGAAATCTCCTCCTGTTCGAATTTCGAGGCTTTCCAGGCGCGGCGCATGCAGGCGCGTTTTCGCAACGAAAAGGGCCGGCCGGAACTCGTGCACACCCTGAACGGTTCCGGTCTGGCGGTGGGGCGCACGCTGGTGGCCATCATGGAAAATTACCAGCAGGCCGATGGCTCGATCGAAGTGCCGGCTGCGCTCAAACCTTACATGGGCGGGTTGGAGTTCATACGCGCGTCCTAGCAAGGTCGCAAGGTTCGACAAATTTTTAAAGGAATGGCAATGAACAAACCCGCCACCATGCGCGCCTGGCGCATTCACGATTACGGCAAGGCCGACAAATTCCTCCTCGAGGACGTGCCGGTGCCATCGGCAGATGCGGGTTCGCTGCTGGTCAAGGTCACCTCGCTGGGGATCAACCCGGTGGACTGGAAGATCCGCGACGGCGGGCATCGCCGCATGTACGAGCTCAAATTCCCGGCAACGCTGGGCCGCGACTGCGCCGGTGTGGTGGTGGAGAGCGGTGTGCCGGAATTCAAACCCGGCGACCGCGTGCTGGCGGTGTCCGACCAACCGCGCGGTTTTCAGGGCGCGCATGCGCCCTATGCATGCGTGCCGGCGGACTTCGCCGCGAAGATTCCCGACGGCGTCACCGACGAAGAAGCGGTGGCTTTTGGCGTGGCCGGGACCAGCGCCTGGATTCCTCTGGTGGAGATGGCCAAGCTCGGGCCGGGCATGCGCATTCTTGTCCAGGCGGGCGCCGGCGGCGTGGGCGGTATGGCCGTGCAACTTGCGCGTCACTTGGGCGCGGAGGTATTTGCCACCTGCGGACCAAACAATGTCGACTACGTCAAATCGCTCGGTGCGCATCGCGTCATCGACTACAGCAAAGAGGATTTTGTGCAGGTGGCCGCGCCCTGTGACGTAGTGTTCGACACCGTCGGGGGTGAGGCGCACAAGCGCGCGTTCGCCGCGCTGAAAGCCGGCGGACTGCAGGTGCGCATCAATGCGACACCCGTCGACCCCAAGCCGCCGCGCGAGGATGTGCGCTCGGAACTGGCCAATGTGCGTTGCACCGGCGAGCGCATGGCCAAACAACTGGAACTGGCGGCAAAGGGCATTCTCAAGGCGCAGATCGTGCAGAAATTTCCCTATGCCGAGATGCCCGCCGCCTACCTCGCCAGCGAAACCGGACACGCTCGGGGGAAAATCGTCGTGACGATACCTTGATGCTGAGCCGCAAGCCTGAAGTGCTGCGGTTTTGCTAGAATACGCGCCCCCGGAGAGGTGGCAGAGTGGTTGAATGTACCGGTCTCGAAAACCGGAAAGGTCGCAAGGCCTTCGAGGGTTCGAATCCCTCCCTCTCCGCCATTAAATGGCGTATGTATTTGATTATAAAAGATATATAAAATACAAAATATTAAATCCCATCCAAAATACCATCCATTGGATTTTGTATTTAGGGTTAAGTGACCGTTTCGGTTGATCAGCGCCGCACCGCATATTTGTCCCGCAAATTGTTGATGCTGGTTGGGCCAACTTATCTGGGTGCCAGAACTACTCCTAGCGCGCCCGCCGTGCCGGTGCCTTGCTGTCCACCGCGAGATTCAACAGTGCCAAGTCTCGAACGCGCTTCTCAAGCAATAGGTGAAATCGCCCAGATTTCCTTCAGTATTAAGGGAGGCTTCTGATCAGCCAGCTTGCCTTTGTTTCAGGGTTCTTCGGTTTGAACGGTATTAATAACAGACTCCTTTTCGGTAGAAAGGAATCTTATTTTGCGGTGGATCGCTCGCAATGTTATTGATTGGGAACATCTGACCGAGGTCCAGTTCATGGCGTCCGAGCCAGCGCGTACTCGGCCGCAGCCGCTAATGGCGATCTCACTTGAAGGTGGTCGGCGTTTCCGTTTTGGGTGCCTGGTCCCGAGAAAATTAAGATGGCGCTTTCGACCCGCACCAGAAGGTCAAGGCGGGTTCGTTGAATGGCAGCCATACGACTTACAACGGACGCTGGCTCGCCATGCTGGAGTCTGGCGAGGTCAAGTCGCTCCGGGACATTGGCGAGCGCAAGAAAATTGACGAGCGCCACATCCGTCGGATGGTGAAACTGACCAGTCTCGCACCCGACATCGTTGCAGCAATCCTGGACGACGATCTTCCGTCAGGATTCACGCTTTTCGACTTCTCGGAGGATGTGCCGCTGTTGTGGGAGTTGCAGTGGAGGCGGGGGGATAAGATTGTCATTGGAAAGATTTGCATAGTCAGGCGCAAATCTAAATAACCAAGTTTTTCTACGCTTTTTGATTTAACAGCAATCGGTTATCCTGACACTTTTAATCGGCGTGAGGGACAAGAGACGACTGGGCACATAATTTGTTCCACAATGGGGCAGGCAGGTCCTGTAGGTTGACTTATTTGGGTCTGTTAGAGGGGGCTATAGCCAAGTCCTACCAGCACTGTCCAAAGGGCCCGCGAATTGAAACTGCTTCGAATTGGTGCAGGTCACGCCAATGCCACTTTCCGTCATGTCCGAGAACGCTATATCTGGAATGTGCTATGGCTCTCCCGACAAGAGCAAGAGGGAGCAATGATATGACCTACAACCCACAACGTGCGCTGGAGTTGCTCCGAATCGGATCAGGTCGTGCCGATGCAACATTTCGCGAAGGCCAAGAAGACGCCATTCGCCACATCGTGGAAGGCCGAGGTCGCTTGCTGGTGGTGCAAAAAACCGGCTGGGGAAAAAGCTTCGTTTATTTCATCGCGACCAAACTACTGCGCGAAGCAGGCGACGGCCCAGCGCTGTTGATATCGCCGCTGCTGGCGCTAATGCGAAATCAGATCGCTGCGGGAGAGCGAACGGGGGTTCGCGCCGCCACGATTAATTCTGACAACCAGGGCGATTGGGCTAAAGTTGAAGCCAAGCTTCGCCAGAACGAAGTGGATATTCTTCTGATAGCGCCGGAGAAGCTTGGAAACGACTGGTTCAACACTCAGGTTCTGGCGGGTAGCCGTCGTACTTGCCGGGGTAGAACATCACCAACGGCGTGTCCTTCATGTGCGGATGAAGCGCCGAGAGCAGCGTGTGGGTTCGAAGCATGGGAAAGACGGCACCAACGTTCCACAGCAACAGGACGTCGATCTCGGCAATGTTGTATTTAGCGACCAGGCGTTCAGCGAGCTTGTCTTCCTTGAGAACGGGTCGCAGAGATTCAAGCATCTTTCCATCGCCCTGTGCGCGCTGCATTTCGATGACCTTATCGAGGAGCTTGCGTTCCTCAAGCAACCCGATCACCACGTCAAACAGATTGACCGCAGTCGCCCGGATAACCGGCTGGTGCTTGCCGAGCGCGGGCATCACAACATCGTGAAGGAAGGCGCGCATGGGCATCTCTTCCTCGGGCGGATAGTCAAAAATCCAGAAGCCGATTTCATTGCCGAGGCCCTGACTGTTCAGGAGGTCGGGCGAGGTCAGCTTCGGCAGGATCCGATTCAGGCGCTCATTGAAAGTGAGGCTCATCGCGATATTTCCATGGTGGAGAGCACTGCGAGTTCGTCATTCTGCTTGAGGAAGCGAACAACAGCAGGATGCAGGTGAGGCGGCGTAAGGCGAACGGTCCTGGTCGAGTCGAGGTATTTGGCTTCGGCGAGCACGCGCAGTACGACCTGAAGCATCTTGGCTTTGGTCGTAACGCTGAAGTTTGCGACATCGGGATCACGTTGAGCGCACTCGGCCAGAAACGTCTCCCAGTCTTTGCTCGGCGACAGATGCTGCTCAAGCCGGCGCAGGTGCCCGGCATAGACATCACGCATGAAGTCGGCAAGGATACGACTGTGCTTGATGCAGGCCGCCATAAGCAATTGCGTGGTCACTTCCTGGGCGCCGTCTGCGATCAGCGCCCAGGCTGTGTCGTTGAGCGTATCGAGACGATTGCGGATCAATCGTGCCTGGCGCCTGGCCGTTGCCGGAGATTTCTTTTGCAGAACATTGTCGAGCTTGAGCGCCTCGAACCACTGCTCCTTGGTCGGGTGCGCAAGGAGCAGTTTGGCTATCCGGCGACTTTCCGGAATCATCAACGAGCCGGCCGAAATTTCGGCGTTATAGACGGACATTTTTGCCGGTCACTTTTTTGGGTAACCCGGCGCGAGAGTTGCGCTATGGACACCTTCGAGCACTCGTGGATTGCGCAACCAAAGATGGTGCCGACTGGAGTCAAGGGAGTGCTTGGGCGAACAATCCACACTCCATCGACCGAGTGCGTACCCCGCCACTGCAGCGCGTGTAAGCACCCTCAACACGCCACCTGACATGCCGTAATCCGCCTCAATCGCCTTGGGATGCGGAAGTTTCGGATGCGGAACAAGTTCCAACTCGATCTGCTGATTCCATTGCTTGTCTTCAGCCAAAGTTTCTTCTTTGGCCATGGGAATAGACGCTGCTTTCGCGTTGAAAATACGGTTGATGACGAAGTCGGCGAATCGTGAATTCTTAGGGCAGCAAAATGTTCCACCGTTGCGATTGTTGACGGCTTGACGAGCAGTTGATCGAGGTGTGGGGTGCCATCGATGGCTGAGTGTTGCGCAACGTGTCACAGTCCTCGCACAAACTAGACTGTGTCATCAGGACACCGCCACGCCGTGGCAGCTCGTCAAGCGATTCCAGGGAACAGCTCGGTCCTGATCGGATATGACACAGGGACTTCAAGTGCGCAAATTCCTGATCTTGCTTTTCCTGCTGATCACGGCGCCGATCTGGGGGCCGTTTGCTTTACTGCCGCTTGCCGCGGCGGTTATATTCGTTCGATTTATCACGGCTATAACCATCATTTCAACGATCTTTCTCGTTTTCATTCCGGTAGAAAAGTTCTGCTGACGACACATGGCCCCAGCCGCAATGCACGTAGATCAAGCAGCGACGCGGTCTTCCGGGCTATCCCTGTCTCAATATACGATGTTTCGCCGTGGCTGCCCCGCCGATCCCAACCGACCCCGAGGGCATCTTCGCCGCTTAGAGCCGTGCAAATCTCGCCGGTAGCCGCCCTTGAGGGCATTGGTCAGCACGCCGACATTCACCGCCTCGTCATCAACAATCAGGTCTTTCATTGCCGAACCCGTCATTGCGTTTTAGAAGGAGTTCCACAGTGAGCATTGGTAATGGATAGTCAATTCAGTTCTGCACCAACAGCCAGGCAACTTGATCTAGGTCAAAGCGAACCGGAGGCAGCGAGCCGCACAATGAGCCGCCTTTCTCCGGAGGAGGGCTGTGTTGCTCTCGTTTGGGATGCTCAGCACGCAGGTCGATAAGTATGGAAAGCGTGTTCGGGCTTGCTATTCGGGTCTGGCTGGGACCGGGGAGCGTTGTGCATCGACAGTCAGGAGGTGTTCACCGTGGTTTTCCGCATTTGTAGCCTATTTGCAGTTTTGTTTGCCACTCAAGCAGTGATGGCGCAAGTGGTTACTCCTGCTTACCCATCTAAGCAGATACATCTGGTGGTTCCCTTCCCCCCTGGCGCAAGCAACGACATAATGGCGCGTATCGCGGCGCAGCGCATGAGCCAGGCATGGGGCCAACCTGTGGTGGTCGAAAACCGCCCCGGTGCGAACACCATCATTGGCGCGGAAATCGTGGCAAAGGCGGCGCCCGATGGACACACACTATTGATTGGCGCTTCCAGCACTTATACGGTTAATCCAGCCCTTTATCCAAAGCTGCCCTACGATCCGGTGCGCGACCTGGCACCGGTGACTTTAATGGGGAGTCTTGCGCTCATCATTGCTGTCCATCCTTCGGTGCAGGCCAATTCGATCGCCGAACTGATTTCGCTTGCAAAGGCTCGGCCGGGACAATTGAATTACGGTACTCCAACGGTCACCTTTCATGTCGCCGTGGAGTCATTTAGCCAATTGACCGGCATACGTGTGAATCGCATTCCTTACAACGGCAGCGTACCGTCGGTGACCGGACTGATAGCCGGAGATATCCAGTTCGTGTTCATGGATCCTCCTGCGGTCATTCCCCAGATTAAGGCAGGAAAGATCAAGGCCATCGCGGTTACTTCGCTGCAGCGCGTACCTTACCTGCCCGAGGTCCCCACTGTTTCGGAATCCGGCCTGCCCGGATTTGAGATGATCTTCTGGACAGGCATGTTTGCACCCGCCGCCACTCCTCGCGAGATTATCGGCCGTGTCCAGTCAGAGACCGCACGCGCCATGCACGCGGCGGAAAATCGCGAGCGGCTAAGTTCAATGGGTATCGTGCCGGTTGGCAACTCGCCTGAGGATTTTTCTGCCTATTTGCGGGTAGAAACGGCGCGCTACGCCAAGGTCATCAAGGACGGAAACATAAAAGCGGAGTAGGACAAAATATTGGGGAGACGAGCGCGACACGGATCTGAGCCGCTTTATCGCGCGAGGCCCTTGGGGGCGCACAGTTATGCAACAGTCAATGTGCCAGTGAGTGATATTCGCTAGCCAGGCATATTCCGAGGTCATCACGCAACATGACGACGAGGCGCTTATAAATTGGCGAATGGTCTTGGTTTATATCATCGGCACGGCGAAATAGGCCATGATCCGGGTTAAATGGTGAAGGGTCGTCATAGGGCAAATCTAGGCTTGCCGGTTACAATTTTCAATCAACGTTACGCGACAGAAGTTGCAGCGCACATAACGACGCTGGGAGTCAACATGCGACTTAACCACCTGGTATTCATGAGCCTGGCAAGCGGTATGTTCTGGGCATTCGCATCGAACGTCTGGGCTCAGAATCCAGTCGTGAGTTACCCGAGCAGACCGTTGCGGTTGATCATCCCCTATGCCGGTGGTCTGGGCGACACCGTCGGTCGCAGCGCCGCACAGTATTTAAGCGCCAGCCTGGGGCAGCCAGTCATTGCGGACAACCGTCCTGGCGCCAGTCAAGCGATCGCGTTGGAATTGACAGCCCGAGCGGTGCCGGATGGCCATACGCTGGTTCTGGGGACGCAGTCCGGTCTGGTTTTCACCACTGCGGCAAGAAAATCGCTGCCCTATGATCCGTTCCGCGATATTGCCTCGGTGTCGATGTTGCTTACCGTGCCTTACTTTCTTATGGTGCATCCGTCATTGCCAGCGCGTAATTTGCAGGAGTTGGTCGCATTGGCAAAAGCGAATCCGGGTAAATTCTCCTTTGGTTCCATCGGCGTGGGCAGTGGGAACCACCTGGCCATGGAAATCCTCAAGGTGCGCACCGGCATAGATGTGGTCCACGTGCCGTTTAAAAGTGCCGGACAAGCCCAGATGGCATTGATGGCAGGCGATCTCCAACTCATTTTCGAAGGACCGGTAACCTCGCTGCCTAATATTCGCAGTGGCAAGGTTCGGGCGCTGGCCTCTTCTGGCTCTGCTCGCACCCAGGCGCTTCGCGATTTGCCGACCATTTCTGAATCCGGCCTGCCAGGGTTTGACATGGTGACTTGGTTCGGATTGTCCACTACCGGCGGCACGCCGCGACCAATTATCGACAGGTTGAACCGTGAGATTGGCGAGTTCCTCAAGCTTCCTGCGACTCGCGACAGGTTTAATGCCCTGGACCTGGATATCTTATACAGCACGCCAGAGGCCATGACTGCGCGACTGCAAGCGGATTTGCCGCTGATTACTAAGGTGATGAGGGCGGCAGGAATTCAGCCGGAGTAATTGCGTAGCAGGTTATATCGGCCTTCGGGTTGAAGATGTTCGGGGCCTCACCGGACAGGTGAGGCTATACCGCTGACATCAGCGTGGCAGCACAGCTTTATTGTGCCTTCCTGCGCTCATCCCATGCGCACGCAAAGATCATGCGTATCCGCATAGACAAGCTGCCCGAGCACTCAACTTCCACCCGGGAGCGTACCCGTCATATGCCCGGATGTTGAAGGCGGTCATTTATTCTGAGGACTAATCAGCATCCTGTGCAGATCGCCCGCGAAGAAAATATCCAATTTAAGGGAATTGTTTCATTTCCAGAAATGACGTACTTCTGCTGAGTTGTCTGATGAAATCGGCTAACCATGCGCCGGGCCCGAAAATGCCGTTCGCCCTTTCTCTGCCTGGGCAAGCCGGTATCGGCCTTCTTCATCGCAGCCCAGCCTGCCTTGCTGGCGAAGTTCGTCGAGCGCGCACGCGACTTCGCGCCCATCCCGGCTGCCAACGTTCTCCATTATTTGGGTGAAGAAGAGCGGTCCTTCTTCCAGCGCCTGCTCGACCGTCTTGCAATGCGCTTGCGCAGTGAATCGCTTTGCCCCCGCAATGGATGTTGTCACCGCCCATTTTCGCCCCTGCGGGCGGGTCAGGTCGAAGCCCGCCTTGGCGCCGATCGCCCTGCCGTCGAGTGATGGATCCAGCCGCATTCCGGGCATGCCCTCGTAAAGCACCAGATCTCGGTCCGCCTGGAAACGCGTGCCAAGCGCCCATTCCATGGAGTCCTGCGAGCGTATGTCAATATCGTCGTCGACTACAAAAACGTGCTTCACCGACGGCATTGCCCCAAGAATGGTCGCAATGACGCGCCTTGGCTCGCCGGGAAGCTTCTGGCGAATCGCCACACGCAGGTGCTGTCCTTCGCCGCCGTACAGCGGCAGGTGTACATCGACCGCTTCAATCCCGATGTTCTTGAGGGTCCGGGAGGCTTCGGCTTCTAGTCGCAGTCCGGTGAGATTGGCTGCCTCGGTGCTGCCGAGAACTCTCCCCGAACCATGTAGCAGCGACTGGTGCAACGCGTCGTGCCGCATCGTGATGGCTGTTAGATGAAATACCGGATCGAGCCGCATCGGCCCGTAGTAACCCATGTATTCGCCGAAGGGGCCTTCCGGCTCGATGTACCCGCGCTCGTCGAGGTAGCCCTCCAGAACTATTTCTGAATCTGCAGGCACACGGATGTCGTTGGTAACGCATTTCACCAGTGGAACCGGCTGGTCGCGCAGCGCTCCTATCAATCCGATTTCCTCGCAGGGGATTCTCATTACTGCCGCTAGAAAATCGGTCGGGTGCGACCCGATTACATAGCTTATCGGCAGCTTCTGTCCGCGCGCGACACAGCGTTGGTAGAGCAACATCAGATGCGATCTGACGGTGATGTTCGTGCCGCACTCCTTTCTATTGCGCAGGCTCAGCCTCCGGCACCCAACATTGCTCAGGCCCGTTTCCGGATCAATCGTGTAGTCGATACCCGAACTCAAGTAAGCACTGCCGTCGAATTCGTGCTGTGGATGGAACGGCAGCCTGGTGAAATCCGCCTGATCTGCCGTGAGAATGATCTGATGAACCGGGGCATCGCCCGAGGGCACATCAACTGAGCTTCCTGGATTGCCCGTACGTCGCTGGAATTCCGCCACGACATCCTTCTCGGTGGCACCCAGCGCTGCAGCCAGGCGCCTGCGGTTCCCCATAACGCCGGCAACAAGTTCCAGTCGCTCCGGACCGGCGTTCCGGAACAGGACCGCCTTCGGAGTTGACTCGACTATGGCACTGACGTCGGCCAGGTCGACTTGCTCATCGTGAACCTCGACTTCTCCCATTCCGATGAGCGTTTCGACGAAGCGACGCAGCCGGAACTTGTCCAAGTCTGGCATATTCTTTCCTACTGCCATGGGATTATCCCTTTCTGATGCGATAGGTCTGTCGATGCACGTTTAGAATTGACCAGCCGTGTGCATTAATTTCTTAAGCTGACCCGCAGGCAAGTGTAGCGTATGCGCTGGTGTTGAGTAGTTGCACATTCGCGCGCAGGAAGAAGTGGACGGCCCGTCTGCACTAGCTGATACAGGCAGCTGGAACGTGCATTGGCATTGGCCTGATAAACACTAATGCGCAGAAGAAATCGCAGCTTCTATCGTAAAGCCGCCGCGACTCTCTACGATTTTCAATTATCTAGGCCCTATCTGAAAACCTTTTGGTTTATCGCCATCGGATGCTCGGACTGGTAAGTTTGCTGCGACCTTGAATCCTATTTCGATAGCCCCGTTTGCCCGCGTTCGCATGCAGAAAGCAGGTTCCATATAACAGCCGGCGTCGCGGGCATGGGAATGTCCTCTACCCGAGCCTCCGACAGTGCATCGCACAGCGCATTGATGACCGCCGCGGTAGCCGGCATTATTCCGGCTTCGGCACCGCCTTTGATACGCAAAGGGTTTCCTTCGGTCGGGTCTTCGGCGTGTCCCACGTTGAACGAAGGAAGGTTATCGGCGCGACAAAGGCAGTAATCGGAGAAGGATCCTGTCAGGATCTGCCCTGAATCGCGGTCATAGACGATGCCCTCGAACAATGCCTGCCCCACGCCCTGAGCAATACCGCCATGCGTCTGGCCTTCTATCAGCATGGGATTGATCGGTCGGCCTGCGTCGTCGACCGTTGTATGGCGCGTGATTTCGACCGTTCCCGTCGCGGGATCTATTTCCAACTCGCAAACCGCCGCGCCCGCTGGATAAGCGGGAATCCGGCCCTTGAAGTTGCCCGTTGCTTCCAACTTGTTGCTTACCTCGTCACGGTATTTGCCCGATTCGATCGCCTCAGCGACCGCGAATAGGCTGATTACCCGGTCGGTCCCGCTGACGCGATAGAACGGCGCTTCGTACACCAGGTCTTTTGTTGCAACTTCAAGCAACGAGGCAGCCGCCATGCGACCCCGTTCTATGATTTCGGCCGAGGTCTTGACTATCAAGGTTCCCGTGATCCGCATGGATCGTTCGGAATGGGTACCGCCGCCAAGCGTGACGAAATCGGTGTCGCCAGATCGTATATGAATGGATTCAAAGGAAACGCCCAGTGTATCTGCGACTATTTGAGCGAAACTGGTCTCGTGGCCTTGCCCGCTTGATTGGGTTCCGACCGTCGCCTCAATCTTTCCATTCCCCAGAACCCGAAGAGATGTCCGTTCGATCGGAGCGCCGACCGGTCCAGAAATATGGTTTGACAGGCCGATGCCGGCGAGTTTGCCGCGTGCATGCGCCGCAGCTTTTCTGGCTGGAAAGCTTTCCCATTCGGCAGCGGCAAGCACTTTGTCCATGTAACCCAGGAAGTCGCCGCTGTCATAGACGATATTCATCACGCTTCGATAGGGAAGCATAGCCTTGGTGATCATGTTGCGGCGGCGGATCGCTGCACGTTCAATACCCATTCGTCCCGCGGCCATGTCCAGCAGGCGTTCGAGCATGTGAATTGACTCCGGCCGGCCGGATCCACGGTATGGCGCTGTAGGGACTGTATTAGTCAGTAACGCATGAGATAGCACATGTGCCACCGGGACGTGATAGACGCTGGCGGGAATCCTTCGTCCGTTGGCCAGTGCGACAAAGGCGACGGTGGTGGATCCAATATTGCCGAACCATTCGAGTTCGTAGGCCTGAATGACTCCGTCGTGGTTAAGAGCCAGAGTGGCGCGCACGACGCAGTCGCGGGCCTGGTAATCGGATTGGAATGCCTCACTGCGGTCTCCAAGCCATTTCACCGGCTTGCCGAGGCGCTTGGCAGCCCACATGACGGCCAATTGTTCCGGGCAAACATTGTTTCTCGTTCCGAATGCACCGCCGACGTCGGGACAAATGACGCGCACCCTCTCAGGTGGAACCTTGAGCGCGGCGGCGAGTGCCATTTTCTGCGCGAAGACTCCCTGGTTGCCGGAGATCAGAGTGTGAAGGCCGGTCTCGGAATCGTAATTGCCAAGCGCCGCCCGTGGTTCCAGATGGCAACTCGCGATTCGATTGTGGACGAACTCATGTCTGATCACGTGTGCCGCTTGCTTTATCGCTCGCTGCGTTGCATCGGCGTCACCATATCCCAGTGAAAAACACAGATTGCGCGGTGCTTCATCCCAGAGTTGGGGCGCATTCTCCAATATGGCGTCAACGGGAGAGACTACCGCCGGCAGTGCTTGATACTCAACGTTGAGGAGTTCCACCGCATCGCGCGCAGCGGCCGCGGTTGTTGCTGCGACCAAAGCCACCAGTTCGCCCACATGCCGCACCCGTTCGATTGCCAGCGGCCAATGGGGTAGATCTAGGATCGACCCGCCGGGGGGGGCTATGAATGCGCGTACTGATATATCGACGGGATCCGCAGGGTTGGGCATATGCCGGACACCGTCCAATCCGTCGGCCAAATAATCGGCGCCGGTCAGGACGGTGATCACCCCTTCGGCCTGCCGCGCCGCGCTCGAGTCAATGGCAACGATCTTTGCATGCGCGTGGGGCGAGCGCAGGAATGCGCAATAGAGCTGTCCTTCTATCACGATATCGTCAGTAAATCTGCCCTGGCCCTGGAGGAATCGCTGATCCTCTACGCGACGGATAGATTGACCTATGTACTTGTTCATTGTTGTCTAGCCTAAAATTGCGGAACGTCGCGGAGCGCGCTCTCATCAGTCCCGAGCGGCCAATATAGCCTGCCACGCTTACTCCGGCTCGATGCCTGCGCTCTTGATGATTTTTCCCCACTTGGCAAGGTCTTTCTCCACCAGCCTGGTAAGGTTCTCGGGTGAACCGGTGTAGGGATCAGCGCCTAGATTTGTGAGAAATGCGCGTCCTTTTTCCGAAGTCATCGAGGCATTGCATAGTTCGGCCAGCTTTTGTGTGATGTCCCGCGGCGTTTTGGCCGGGAAAAATACCGCGAACCAGGACTCAAGCTCATATCCGGCGAGCCCCGCCTGCGCCATAGTGGGCACTTCGGGTGCCGCCGATATTCGGTTGGCATTGGTCACAGCAAGCGCGCGCACCTTGCCTGCTTTCATGTGTGGAATTGCAGCGGTCGCGTCGAGATAGAGGACTTGGATGTCTCCGCCGAGAAGGTCGAGCAACGCCTGCTGTCCTCCCTTATATGGAATGAAGGTCATGTTCGCGCTGGTCATAGACTGGTATAGCTCCGCCGCGATGCGGCCCGTGGCGGAGGCACTGCCGTAGGACACTTTGCCCGGCCGTGCCAAAACAAAACTAGTCAGTTCAGAAATTGAGCTGACCGGTACTTTGGATGGATTCACTAGAACGACGAAGCCTAGCGTCGCTATTGTCGTGATTGGTGTGAAATCCTTGACCGGGTCGTAGCCGATGCTCTTGTATAAATGAATGTTGGCGGCATGCGTGGAGGTTGTGGTGAAAAACATGGTGTAACCATCAGGTGCCGCGCGGGCTACTGCCTGCGCACCGATATTGGCGAAACTTCCAGGCTTGTTGTCCACTATGAAAGGCTGGCCGGTGCGCTCGCGCAAACTGTCCGCAAGATAGCGCGCGACTATGTCGATTCCGGACCCTGCGGGGTAGCCCAGAACCATAGTTACCGGCTTGGAAGGCCAGGTTTGCGCACCAGCCATCGTGGCTGTGCCCAATGTCAGCGCAATCGCCAGGAAACCCATCGTTTTCATCGATCTACCCTACTAAATATTGCGCCGCGCGACGGATTCGACGGCGACACGAGCTTAGGGACTACCGCCGAGCCTGACTTGATCAATATCAACTGGTTAGACTGCACGCTGTCCGGATGAATGTGGCTGACCGGTTAAGTCGTTAGGTCAAAAAAGCCACATCTGTCCGGCCGTTTTAACAGCAGAATCATTTGGTTATCGATAGGGTCATCTGAAAAATGCATTAGCGTATCGAACAAGAGTTTATCGAGTTGGATTTTTTCAATCATATTGACCTTGATCATCGCTGTTGTCGATCCTGATCTCGCGGCGCTGTACCGCGCGTGAGCCGTCAATAGCAACCAAACGGATACCGCCGACCAGGTCTCAGCGCGCTGCTTTTTCCAGTAAAGCCAAACCACGCTCAGTTTTCCCAGATCCACGCTTTGCACGCAGGAGAAAGCGTGTTTCCGCATCAAACTCAGCCGACATCAGCATAGTCATCTCATCTATCAGACGATTGAGCGGTGTGCCGCGACTCTTGGCCAGAGCCTTGAGTCGTCGGTGTTTTTCGTCGGGTAAGCGAACAGTAAGTGCTGTCATGTCAAATTTCCTTCAAGAAAGTTTCAGGCGACGTGATACGCAACTGAGGAAAATGCAATTGCATGTTCCGTAGATGACGTAGATTTCGCGTCACGATGAAATCCGCCCCGCCGGCCACGGCAAGCTCTACCAAATGATTGTCTGTCTCATCCGGTAGATTGGGTTGCCAAAAGTAATAAACACGCGTTCATTCGCAGCGGGAAAAAATATGTCGAGTAATTCGTTTCGCTCACCTCCGCTCAGCTTGCTGTTTTTAAACAAGTCGTCACTGCCGAAAACATCCTCGTATTCGTTGAATAGTGCATTGCCAATCAAGGGGACACATTGCATCTTCAGACAAGCCGCAATTACGGCGCTTGCCGCCCCCGTGCCAAGACAGGCTCCAAGCAGCACATTGGTATCAACCACAATTCTCATAAGATTATGGTGGCATTTCTGCCACCAGTGCTGAAGTAATTAGTTCGGATATTAAGAACGAGCCGAGCCAGTGAGCACCCATGACGGCCTGAATAATTCAAATGACTGCAATGCGTCTAACACCGGGCATCCATAGACCTGGTTTTTCGATCAGATGAGCGTCCGTTGGCCGATGGCCGACTGTGGTTCAGCATGGCACACGCAGCCGGAATTGTCGTTAGGTAAGAAAACCATAGGTGCTGATTTACGGAAAAGCAATGGCATTTTTATTGCCAGATCTCGACTATGGGTCAGTTTGAACGAGCAAAAGACCGTGTGATTCATGAACGCAGGGGACACGGCAACACCGTCGAAACGAGGAGACCCGGTCATGGCTCCCGTCACCACTGATGTGACAACAACACCCCGACCTTCCCCACCCCCGCTAGCTCATAAGATCCGGGCGAGTCGTTTTCTACAGCGGCTTTCTACCCAAAGGCAGGATCTCTTTGCGCACTGGAAACTTGGGCTGCGCGGCGTGTTTAACTGATGGGAGCGGAGTGAGTCGAGAGGTTTATGCTCGGTTCTGTGAGAGGCTGGAGGTGAAATTCCTCCGGCCTGCTCGACCGAGGTCGGCTCGACGCCGGCCGAGGCCCTCGCCATGCAACTGCCGGAAGAACTGGTCAAGGCGGGCAAAGCGTAAGCCGGTCGGATTACAAAAAATCTTACGGCGTTCTTCTATAAATGAACTACTCCGGCTGGATGCCTGCGGCTTTGACGATTCTGCTTACCGTGCCGATGTCACGCTTGAGTTCCGCAGCAAGCTCCTCGGGAGTGCTGGTGTCCATGGCCATCCCGAGCTCATCGCCTTTAAGACGCACATCGGGGTGATTCAGCGCCTTTGCCAGTTCCGTATTCAGGCGCCTCTGCACCGGCGTCGTCAGGCCCGCCGGGCCGAACAAGCCCATCCAGCCTGGGGGCATTTCAAATCCTGGCAGCATTTCACGCAGCGTCGCGACCTCGGGAATGGTGTGATAGCGCCTGTCGTTGACCACCGCCATTATTTTCATTTTCCCTGCTTTGACGTGCGGCAGGGCCGTC
This sequence comes from uncultured beta proteobacterium, assembly GCA_903859155.1. Taxonomy (GTDB): domain Bacteria; phylum Pseudomonadota; class Gammaproteobacteria; order Burkholderiales; family SG8-39; genus 2-02-FULL-62-17. The sequence goes on along the minus strand of CAIOLO010000127.1, from coordinate 135,575 downwards.
GCAAGAATGGTGAATGCCATTGGAATCTGTCCTCCCACCAGATCGGTGAGCACCTGACCGCCCCCTTTGTAGGGAACATGCACCATGTCAATGCCTGCGAGTTGCTTGATCAGTTCCGCTGCCAGGTGATGGGTGGTGCCGATGCCCGAAGTGCCGAACGACACCTTGCCGGGATTGCGCCTCGCATAGTCGGTGAATTCCTTGAAAGAACCGAAGGGTGCCGCCGGATTCACCACCACGCAAAGCACCGCCTGTCCGATCCTGGTGATCGGCGTGAAATCCTTGATCGGATCGTACAAGACGCTCCGGGAAAGAAAGGCATGGTAAATCTGCGAATTCGATGCGGCAAAGAGGATGGTGTACCCGTCCGGCGCGGCTCTGGCGACCATCTGCGCGCCCATTGCCCCCCCGGCACCGCTTTGAGTCTCGAGTACCATGGGTTGCCCCAGACTCTCTCCGGATTTCTGCGCGACCAGCCTCGCGAGAACCTCGGCGCCGCCGCCCAGTGCCAATATCATCCGCAGGGGTTTGGCAGGAAATGTCTGCGAAATTCCTGCCGTCGAAATAGTGATGCAAACAGCGCCGGCGACTCCGGCTATAAATCGTTCGACGCATTTCATGGAATGTAGCCTTTCCGCGTACCACAAGCTTGGAACTATATACGTGCCATCGCCACTCGGTGAGAACTGTTTCGTGCGGAGCTTGGCATCGCGGCATGCCAACCGGGTTCGGGCGGCACCCTAAGCTGCGCAAATGCAATCATCGCTACAACAGGTCTCAGCTCCCTCCACGGGCTTCGTTTTCGAGATCTCTTCCTTCGAAAATCCTCCTCAGCCGAGTTTGCGCATAATGCCCCAATTCGCCATCGTGACACCGCAAAGGAGTCAGCAATGAAAAACTCATTGCATCGAAGCCGATCTGCCAATGTGTTCGCGCTTTGCATCGCCTGTGCTACCGCTGTGTTTGGCAGCGCAGGTTCCATGGCGCAGGATTATCCTGCCAAGCCCGTCCAGGTGGTGAGCGAGAGCATCGTCGGCTCGGTCGGCGACACCGCGATCCGCCTGGTCGCGCGAAGGATGAGCGACAACCTCGGTCAGCAGGTGGTGGTCGAGAACCGACCGGGGGCGCGGGGCGCGATTGCAGCGGCGGCGGTAAAAAGGGCCGCCCCCGATGGCTACACCGTGTTTTACAGTTCCACCACCGGTCTGGTGAATGCGCGTCCGCGGCCTCGGCCGCCGCCGTGGATCGAAAGCGAAAACGCCATTTTGCGTTCGTAGGTTGAGAATGGCATAATATGCCAATCCAATATTGAACCGATGCGAGCTGTGCCAACCCGCAACGTCGTACTTACCAGTCATCAGGCGAGCTTTGTAGAAGAGCTTGTAGCATCGGGCCGTTATCAGAACGCAAGCGAAGTCCTACGCGAAGGCCTGCGCATGATTGAACGGCGTGAGACTGAGGAAGCGGCTCGGCTGACCGCCCTCAAAGAGGCTGTACACATCGGCATGGCCGACATCAAGGCGGGCAGGTCTCGTATTTTCGATACACCGGATGAACTTGACCGGCATCTTTCATCGGTGGCTAGTGAGGCGATCGGCGCTGCGTGAACCAGCGCTGGACGATTCGTCTTGCCGCATCAGCCGAGCAGGACTATCGCGAAATACTTCGCTGGACGGTCGAGCACTTCGGCCGGGGCCAGGCAAAGACTTATGCGAAAACGCTATCGAACGCTTTGCGTGATCTCGCGCTCGGCCCTTCCATCATAGGCGCAAGGCTTCGGGAAGATATCGGCCCCGGAATTTATGCCCTCCATGTTGCTCGCAAGGGGCGCAAGGGACGGCACTTCGTCGTGTTCCGGGTTGATTCTACTCATGGCAAACACGTCATCGACGTGCTGCGATTGCTTCACGACAGCATGGATCTGCCGCGCCAACTTCTGGCTGCAAACGAAGGCGAATCATCATGACTAAACGCAATGACCTGTGTAGCCGGGGAAGATATTGACCGATGCTATCGACGTGGTCGGTAAGATAACCACAGCGATCGGATTGAAGCCGGAGTGACGGGGCCCGGAAGTTCACGTTTCGCGATGGGCCACTTATACTCCGACAAATTATATGAAATTTAAAAACTAAACATAGTATTGGCGTACTCTAGAAAATATATCTAATTCTATTATTGGGATGTTCCTGGAATTTCATTCTAATTTCACCCGGATCGCGGCTCGGTCCGGGGGAGGAGAATCGAACAATGAATTATCGTGCGCCTTTCGGGACAAGCGTCCGGGACAAGCTCAAACATCGGATTGCGGCGCGCCGGCCGATCGTCCCGGTTGCGGTGGCGGATTGGTTTGCATATCCGTTTAGCAGCTCCGCGCGAGCCTGCAAGCAGATCGGCGCTGCCCTGCTATTCCTTGTCGCATTGCCGGCGCTGGCTCAGAACTGGCCAGCCAAGCCGATACGGATCATTACCAGCCACGGCGCCGGCGGTACCGTGGACCAGCTGGCACGGACCATCGCGGACGAATTCGGCCGCGCGTTCGGCCGTGCCTTCGTGGTCGAAGCCCGGGTGGGTGCCAACGGCGATGTGGCCGCCGAGCAGCTGGTGGCGGCGCCGGCCGACGGCTATACGCTGATGGTTTCGCCGCACGGCGCCTATGTAACCAATATGTTCCTGCGCAAACAATCGTTCGACCACGCCACCGCTTTTGCGCCGATCACCGTACTGGCTAGCGTGCCGCTGGTGCTCGTAGTGCATCCGTCGGTGCCGGCCAGCAACCTCGCGGAGTTGCTGGCGTGGCTGAAGGCGGGGGACGGACGCGTCAATTACGCTTCGCAGGGCATTGGATCGAGCGGTCACCTGGCCATGGAACTGCTCATGCGGCAGGTGGGATTCAAGGCGGTCCACGTCCCTTACAAGGGGACCGGTCCGGCGACGCTGGACCTGCTTGGCGGGACCGTGACCATGATGCTGGACACCGCGACCACCGCGCTGGTGCAAGTTCGGTCGGGAAAAGTCCGCGGCATCGCCGTCGCCGAACATCGTCGCATTGCCCAGGCGCCGGACCTGCCGACCATCGCGGAAACCATTCCGGGATTCGAAGCCTCGCCCTGGTATGCGATGAGCGCGCGCGCCGGGACCTCCCAGGAGATCGTCGAGCGCCTGGCTGCGGAATGGGCACGCAGCGTCGCCCGGCGCGAGGTCCAGGAGCGTTTCACCAAGCTGGGCGTAGAGCTGCAAACGACCACACCCGGTGAATTCCGCGAATACATCCGCACCGAGTACGAGAAGTGGGGAATCATCATCCGCGCCTCCGGCTCGAAGAACGAATGAGGCCGCTTGACCCTGCCTTGATTCCACGTAGATCAGATTGCAGGTAAATTTCTGACGAACGGAGGCCGCAATGGGCAAAAAAGAGGTTGTACCGAACAAGGCAGTACGCAGATGAGTTCAAGGTAGAGGCAGTCAGGCTGCAGGGACGGGAGGACGGGTGGGGCCACGATGCGAGCAACGCAAAGTGGGGACGAACCCGTGACCCGGCCGAGGACCCGATTCTCCCGTGGCGAAGAATTTCGGGTAATATCTTTCAACGATGCAGCAGGAGACGACGAGCATGGCCAGCGAACCCGCGGTATTTCTCGACGGTCGCATCACTATCGATCCTGAAGTCTGTAACGGCAAACCCACTATCCGCGGCAAGCGGATTGCCGCACAGACCATCCTTGAGTTCCTCGGCGCCGGAGAAACCGCGGAGGAGATCCTCAGGCAGTACCCGAGCCTTGAGCCCGACGATATCAGGGCCTGCCTGCAATTTGCTGCGCTATTGATGGACAACCGCTACGATTTGGCGAAAGTAGCCTGCCCCGCCTGAGAGTCCGGACGCGATGCGGTTTCTGATCGACGCCAACCTGCCGTACCGTTTCGAGCTTTGGCGCGGCCCCGCTTTCACCCACGTCTTCGATCTTGACGATCGCTGGACCGACGGCAAAATATGGAGCCATGCCCGCGCGCAGAACTTTGTCATCGTTTCTAAGGATGCTGACTTCTCCGATCGCATCATCCTTGCCGAACCGCCGCCGCGGATCATTCATGTTCGCGTCGGTAACATGAAAATGCGCGAATTCCATGACTTTATGACGCGAGCGTGGCCACAAGCTGCCGCGCTGATCGAATCGCACAAACTGGTCATTATCCACCAGCACACAGTCGAGTGCGTCGCGTAGCGGGGAATACCGGTGATGTCCGCCGGCACGATGCCGCAGGCCCGCTGCGGCGCTACTGCAGCAGGTGGTGCGTCATGGCGTAGCGCATCAGCTCGGTGTCGCTTTTCACATTGAGCTTTTGCATCAGGCGGATCTTGTGCGTGCGTACCGTCTTCGGGCTGAGCGCAAGGCTGGCCGAGGCCGCGGTCACCGTCTGGCCGTCCAGCAGCAGCCGCAGCACCGCGAATTCTCGCGGGGACAGGCGCTCGTGCGGCAGGCCGCTCTTTTCGCCGCTGAGATTGGACAGCACCTCGTCGACCAGATCGGGAGAAATGTAGCGTCGTCCACGCGCGACCTGGCGCACGCCATCGATCAGGTTCGTCGCGTCGCTGCCCTTGCTGACATAACCGAGGGCACCGGCCGCCAGCGCCAGGGTGGCGGTCTGGCCGTCGGTGTACAGCAAGCCCTGATCCCAAGGATCTCGCACCGGTTATTCAGATCGCCAACTCGTCCATGGTGTTGCTCGCCGGTACGAGTTTTTCGCCCCGGACAGTTGCCGAACTGGTCGCGCAAATCAAGGCGAAACCTGGCAGGGTAAGTTGTGGCTCCCCGGGGGCAATCCCCACGGTAGGTTGTGAATTGCTGCGCGCCCATTCGGGCGAAATGATCATGGTGTCCTATAAGGGCAACGCGCCCGCGTTGAATACTCTCGTCGCCAACGAGATCAATATTCTCATTGACGGTTGGAGCACCGCTGCGGCCCAGGTCAAGGCCGGTCGCGTGCGTGCAATTGCCTCGCTTAATACCCGGCGGGGAAGCGGCGTCGTTGCCGATCTTCCGACGGTAGCCGAATCTATCCCGAACAATCCGCGCGTTGGCGCATCGACGGCTTTCTTAGCGCGTTGCTGCGACCCAGGAACTGTGGCTAACGCGCGCGCCAGCTGTGCCGGCTTGCGGCCTGCGTGCAAAAATTCGACCATCTGTTGCCGGAATTCCGGCGGATATGGGGGCTTCGTTGCTGGCGTATTGGACTATTTTCACTGCAACAATAAAGTGTGCGCGAAATGGGTTCAACTTTACTTATCGGTTCAGTCAGGCCGAACCCTTGCAATCCTGATCAATTCAGCCGAGTGCTCCCGGTCGGCTTTTAAAAACGCAGCAAACTCCTCCGGGGAGCCGGCTGCAGGCACACTGCCTTGGTTGATCAGGATCTCCCTGAACTTGGGATCCTTGTAGATATCAATTATTTCTGCGTTGAGTCTGCCGATGATCGATTTAGGCATACCCGTCGGACCGGCCAGACCGAACCAGGGATAAATACCGAGCTTTGCATAATCGCCTAATCCGACCTCCGCCAGAGTCGGTACATCGGGGAACAATACCGAACGCTCGGCCCCTACCGCAATCAGCTTGAGCTTTCCGCCCCGGATTTGACCTATGAAGCTCGTGAGTCCGAGACGCGTAAACTGGATCTCACCCGAGAGCAGCGCCTGCGCGACGGGAATCCCGCCCTTGTACGGCACATGCACCATGTTGGTTCCCCAAAGCTGCTTCAGCCACTCCAGAAACAGATGCGGCTCACTGCCGTTCCCTACCGATCCGTAGTTTAGCGAGCCTGGATTCGCCTTTGCCAGTGTACGAAGCTCAGCAACTGAACTTATCGGGGAGGACGATGGCACCATGATCCCGGTGGTCAGATCGATGAGGCGGACTATGGGTTCGAAATCCCTGTCCGGGTTGTACGGGAGCTTCGCGAAGAACAGCGGGTTGAATGAAGCCATGTTGGCATTCAGCACGCATAAAGTGTAGCCGTCAGGTGTCGCCTTTGCGCACGCCTCGGCGGCAATGATCCCGCTTGCGCCTGCCCGGCTATCCACGACAACCGGTTGCCCTAAACGCTTGCTCAGTTCCTGCGCCGTCGCGCGCATCACGACGTCTGCAACCCCGCCCGGCGCTTCCGGGATGATCGCCCGTATCGGCTTGGCCGGATACGATTGCGCGAGAGCCTGGCAAGCTGCAAACGCTGCTAAAACTGAAAGCAGACGAACGGCAGATATTTTTTGCATGGTATTCCTTGCATTCAGGTCTTGTGCCGCTTACGTTCGGCGAGCCAGCGAGGGCATCAGGGCAAGCGCGTTTTGGCACTCGATAGCCAGAAGCTCGTCCGCTCCCAGTCCGAGGCCCGCCAGCTCCGAGGCGGTCTCCTCGATGCGCAGATAGGGCGTGTCGCTGCCAAAGAGCAGCTTCGATGCGGTGGCAAGCGCCAGCAATGCGCTCATGGCCGGCTTGTTGGTGACCATGACAACATCAAAAAACAGCTTCTGCAATTGAGCGATAGCGCCGCCGGGCAAACGCGCGGAAAGTTCGCGGTTCTTCTGCGCCAGCGTGCCGATCCTATGGGCCAGCATCGGAATCGTGCCACCTCCATGTGAAAAAATAAAACGAATATTTTGGCAGCGGGACAAAGTCCCACTGAAAAGCAGGCTGGTAATTGTGCGGGTCGTATCGAACGGATACTCCAGAAGCGGCGGGTGGATACCGGGCAACATGTTCATGCAGCAGTCCGGGGCACCTGGATGAACGAAGACCACGGCCTTGCGCCGGTTCAGTTCGTCGAACACCGGAGCAAAAGCAGGATCACCCAGCCAGGTGTCCTTGTAGCTGGTTTGCAGCTTGAATCCATCGACCTTCAGGACGTCGGCGCAATATTCTATTTCGCGCAGGCATTCTTTGACGTGAGGCAGCGGCAACAGCGCAAAAACGCCGAATCTGCCCGGGTGGTCGATCGAAAGCCGGGCCGCAAACTCATTGCAGTCGCGCGCAAGGCTGTGCGCCGCAGCAGGTTCATCGGGTTTGATAATGACCGTCGACACGGACGTGACGGCTGTTGCGACGCCATTGCGATCCATGGATTCAAGCGACATCGCGGGCGTCCATTTGGCCACGATGTCGAAATTGACCGCGGTAGCGGACATACGCTCGCCTTCTTCAGCAAGCCAGCGGGGCGGGACTATGTGATGATGAACGTCGATACGGTGTGTCATGGTTTTCTTACCAGCCAAAGAGAGGTAAAGCAGGTGGGGCAAACCCAAACGGGTATTAGTCGAGCTGCGGTATATTGGCTCCTTTGCGGACCGCGTCCCAGCGGGCGATTTCGCTGGTGAGGAACCTGGCCAGTTCTTCGCTACCCATGTTGGCGGGCATCGTCTGACGGTTCCGCAACTGCTTTACCACTTCGGGCTGCTTTAGAACACGCAGCATTTCGGATTCGAGCCTCTTCACGATGGCTGCGGGCGTACCGGTCGGGGCAAATACCCCCATCCACCAGCGCATCTCAAGCTCGGGGAAGCCGGCTTCTGCCACGCTCGGCAAATCGGGAAAAATGGGATCGCGTGTCGGGCCGGTTACAGCGAGCCCGCGCACTTTTCCGCTTTGGATCGCCGGAAAGACAGGACCTGTATCGATAACCGCAAACTGCAAATCGCCGCTCATGAGCGCCTGCGCGGTCTCATTGCTGCCCTTGTACTGGACGAAAGTGCATTCGGTTCCGGTCTTGCCCGTGAACAGGCGCGCAGCGAGCTCGAAAGTCGGTCCAGCACCGCCGCAGTTGCTCTTGCCCACGTTCTTTTTCAGAAAGTCGATCAACTCAGCGATGGATCTGGCCGGTACACCGGCATTGACGGCAATTAGCGGTGGGATGGTGACGGCCAGTGCTACCGGCGTGAAATCCCGAACCGGCGAAAAAGGCATCTGTTTGAACATGGTGGGATTGATCACCATCGGGCCGTTCGGCGCAAACAGAAGCGTGTAGCCGTCCGGCGCCGACCTGGCAACGAACTCTGCCGCGATGCTACCGCCGGCGCCGACCCGGTTTTCCACCACGAAGGGCTGGCCAAGGGCGTCGGCCAGTTTCGGTGCGATGATGCGGGCGACCAGGTCAGTGCCGCCCCCCGCAGCCAATCCGACCAGCATGCGCACCGGCTTTGCAGGGTAGGGGGTCTGAGGGAGGGCGATCGAATTGAAACCAAGGCCCAAACCCGCAAACAACAGAGCACCCAGGCATCGGGACTTCAACATAAACATCCTCCACGTGTTGTTGTAGAAAAAAGATCCGTCGCTAGTCTTCAATCAGCTTCATGTTGGCATGCTTCACCGCCGATATTGTCGTTTGCTCCGCCTCGGTTCTCGATCACAATCGGTTGTCCGAGCGGTCCTGCGTGACCGCTCGCAAGAGCGCGGGCAGAGGTATCCGTTACTCCGCCGGGCGGGGAGGAAACGATCATCCGAATTGGCTTGCCCGGATAAGGTTGACCGTGGGCGAACGGTGCCACGGCAAGCAAACAGATGCACACCAATAGCAAAACAGCTTGCCCGCAATTCCTTTGGGGAACGGTTCCATTTACAAGCCGGTGAAGTCCAGCGAAAACCCGGCTGTGCTTGAATTTATGCGCGCGACATAGGGAGGACCGAAGTGCATCGGCATCAGAATGGCGCGCGACCCGGCGCAATCCTCAAGCAACTCGCGCCGACTCTTCACCGCCTGGGGTTTGTCTTCGCAAGTGCGGCTGGTCTGCTGCCAATAGGGTACCTGCAGCGGGGTATGCAGCATATCGCCGCAAAAGACTGCGCCTGAGCCCCCCGATTGCAGATCGGCCCGGCAAGTCCCCGCGGTGTGACCCGGTGCCGGTTTGATGGTGAAGCAATCGTCCACTGCATGGATTCCCTGCACCATCACCGCCATACCGTTGTCAACGACCGGCAGCACGCTATCGAGGTATACATTGCGCGACCACTGCGGACGGGATGCATCTTTGCTGCGCGCGGCCCATATGTCGTGCTCGATCCTGGACATGAGGTACTTCGCATTCGGAAATGTCGGCACCCAGCGGCCATTTTCCAGGCGTGTGTTCCAGCCGACGTGATCCGGATGAAGGTGCGTGCACATGACAAAATCGACATCTTCAGGTGCGACGCCGGCGTCCATCAACCGCTCCATGAACGGGGTATTCAAATTATCGGACATCTCAAGGCCGGGACGCGGTTTGTGATTTCCGTTGCATGTGTCCACCAGGATATTGTGATGCGGGGTCTGCAGCAGCCAGCTGTGAAAATGCAGGAGCATCGAGCGGGAAGGCGGATGGTAGTGATCGGGAGCAAGCCAATGCTCGTTGGCTTTCACGAGTTCCTCGGGCAGATCCGGGAAGAATTTGAACATTGGCTCGCGCTGCGGTTCACGCTCGGGAATCCTGGTGACCGTGACGTTTCCAATAATGCAGCGGTCCATCGGGGCGATGTTCCTTAGAGTAATAGTAAGCTCTGCCGGGCAGTATAGATAGGACTCGGCGAAGGCACAAGGGCAGTCGCGAAGGACGATCGTGACACGACAAGAGGCTAACCAGAATGTTCAAAAGGTCGTGAAGGAGAACGGCGCCGTGGGGAAAATTGCGCTGACCTGACGCCTTGCGTGCAAAAAAGCCCGTAAGGGCATACAACAGTCTGTATCAATTTCAATTGATATTTCACCACAGGTTGGACGGTCAATGACCCAGCTCAAGCAAGCCATTCGCGATCTCGTCGTCGCCAACCGAATACTCGCTCGTGAGGGCATCGTCGACGCTTACGGCCACGTGAGCGTGCGCCATCCGGATAAACCCGAACACTTTCTGCTGTCGCGTTCCCGCAGTCCGGAACTAGTCGAAATCGGCATTATGGAAATGCTGTACATTGATCCACATCAAGAAAATGGCCGATGATGCATGAGCTAATCCCAGCTCTTGGCCAAGCGCCGTTGAGCGGATAGACGATTTCCGGAGAGGAACAATAATGCGGTTTAGACCCGTCTCCTTCATGGCTCTAACGGTTGCTGCTTTAAGCAGTTTTGCTGCGTTCGCCCAGCCATACCCGAACAAACCGATCCGTATCATCGTTGCGATTGCGGCCGGATCACCCACTGACGTCGTGATGCGTGCGGCAGCCAATGAGGTGCTTGGTCCTCTCGGGCAGCCGCTCACCATAGAGAATCGGCCCGGCGGAGACCAGGTGATCGGGGCCGAAGCGTGCGCAAAGTCTGCGCCGGACGGCTATACACTTTGTGTAATCAGCCAAACCGGGATTTCGACGAATCCGCATGTGTTTTCCAATTTGTCCTATGATCCGGCCCGCGATTTCAAGGGTGTTGTTCAACTTTGGTTCCTGATTCAGGGAATGATTGTGAGCGGGTCGGTGCCGGTGAAATCTGTAGAGGAGTTGCGTGCATTGGCGATCGCCAAACCGGGTTCGCTCAATCTGGGGAACCTTGGTGTCGGCGGCCCCGATCTGCACCGGCGCTGGTTGAACGACAAATGGAACACCCAGATCGTCGGCATTCCCTACAAGGGCGCCAACCTGGTGATGAACGCGCTAATCTCCGGCGAGCTGCAAATCAGTCTCACTGCACTCGGGGGGCTGGGCGGGCAGCTGAAGGCGGGCAAGGTGAGGTTGTTCGCTGTTGGTAGTACCAGGCGTTTGAGGCAATTCCCCGACGTGCCAACCTATGCAGAAGCTGGCCTGGATGATGCTCCGCGCACTTGGTGGGGCCTTTTCGCGCCTGCGGCAACTTCCGATTCGGTGATTAGGCGCGTCAATTCGGAGTTTGTTCGTCTGTTTCGCGAGCCCAGATTTGCCGAATTTCTGGAAAATCAGTTTCTCGAACCAATGCCAACCACACCCGAGGATTTCGCGGCCTTTCTCAAGGAGGACTTCGAGCGCGCCGGCGTGATCGTCAAGAAATACAATCTCCCCCGGCAATAGTGGGGCCCAAGGAGAGGAAAGCGCATGAGCAATGCCGAAAAAGCAACAAAATATAGCGACCGCAGGGTGGAGTACGAGGATCTGATAGCCGCCACTCAACTGCAGAAACTGAGCGCGACTTTGGATCGCGACGATCTTGTTCCCAAGGGAGGCGATCCGATACCTCCGGGCTGGCACCCGCTGTTTTTTTCCAAGTTGCCACCGACGCGTGAGCTCGGGTGCGCCCGCGACAATAATCCTGGAGCGACGATGACCGGATTCGACATGCGTGCCAAGGCGCCGCTCTACACCGGCCAAGCCCTTTCGTATCACAGGCCGTCCACGCGACGCTGGCAAGGCCTGTGACCTGTGGGCGATAACATCGCAGAACACGGTGGCGATGGAAGCAGCCGCGATGTTCGCCTGATGCCCCGGCGAGGCGACCAGCCCTTCGGCGGTATCGTTTGACGATATCCCACGTTAAAAGAATAGGGGAGTTATGCAAGACGAGCACCCGCCCATCCGGGGGATGGCAGACATTGAATTGCTGGAAAGCATTCCGCTCGAGCAGCGAAGCGACGTATGGAACGTCTATGAACTGATCAAGCGCGGCGCCTCCATCGATCCGGACAAGGCGGCGTTTCACTGCCTTGAGCGAGGCAGCCCGGAAGAAACGCCTCATACCATCAGCTACCGGCAACTCGTCGCGCGTGTTAATCAAGCTGCCAATCTGTTTCGCTCGCTCGGCGTCGGTGCAAATGACGCGGTGGCGATCCTGCTTCCAATCGTTCAGCAGAACTATTTCGCGCTGCTCGGTGCGGCCACGGCTGGCATAGCCTGCCCGATAAATTGGATGCTGCATACAGAACAGGTTACCGCGCTCCTGAAAGCTACAAATGCACGCGTGCTGGTGGTGCTGGGGCCAACCCCCGGATTCGATATCTGGGACAAGGTCGCGGGGTTGCGCGAAAGCGTTCCCGGGCTGAGACATATTTTGCAGGTCAAGGGTCCGGGTGGATCGAGTGAACCCGCGGCCGACTTCGATGTGCTGTGCAATGGCCGATCCGGCGATCGCCTGGAATTCGAGCGCACTATCGCCCCCGAAGACGTCGCGATTTATGTCCACACCGGGGGCACCACCGGCACTCCCAAGATTGCGCGAATCCTGCACCGTGCCATTGCGTACAAATGCTGGGCTTATTCGGTTCTGCTCGAGCAGGGGCCTGGCCAAACCACCTTTGCAGGGAGTCCGTTGTTCCACGTCGGCGGAATTGTTCACCGCACCCTGGGCTCGCTGGCGTGCGGCATGACCAGCATTGTTCTGGGGCCGATGGGGTTTCGCACACGTGATGTTGTCAAAAACTACTGGAAGCTGGTAGAACGTTACAAGGTTACGGAACTCGGCGGCGTCCCGACTACTTTGGGTGCACTGGCCAATGTTCCGCCGGATGCAAATATTTCGACGCTGCGTCCTTACGCGATGTGCGGATCCGCGGGGTTGCCGGCGCGTGTCGCGAAATATTTTGCGGAGACGATCGGGGTTCGGATTCTGAGCAACTACGGCATGACCGAGAATACGGCAACCATCTGCCTGCCACCCCGCAACGGCGAGGTGAGATTCGGCTCAAGCGGCATCCGCTTCCCCTATACACGGGTGCGCACTGTCATTGTCGGCGAAGACGGCGCAATCCAGCGAGATTGTGAGGCGAACCAGATTGGAGAAATCATTATTAGCGGCCCCGGGGTGATTCCGGGCTATCTTGACGAGTCGCTTAATGCAAAACTGTTTTTTGAAGGCGAGTGGCTAAGGACCGGCGATCTTGGGCGTCTCGATCCTGACGGATACCTGTGGGTTACCGGCCGCGCCAAGGACCTGATCATCCGGAGCGGTCACAATATTGATCCGCAGGTCATCGAAGAGACACTAATGGCGCATGAATCGGTGGCACTGGTGGCTGCGGTAGGCAGGCCGGACGCGTATGCCGGTGAACTGCCAGTGGCTTTCGTGCAATTGAAGCCAGGCGCAAGCGTGGAGGGGGAGGATCTAAAGAATTTCGCGCGCTCTCGAATACCAGAACGGGCGGCCGCACCGGTCGACGTGCTACTGGTTGACCCGATGCCGCTCACCGACGTGGGCAAGATCTTCAAGCCCGAGTTGCGCAGCCGCGCGGCCAAACTGGTCTACGGCGAACTCGTGCGATCGATCGCGGCCGCCGTATCGGAGCCGGAAATAGAAATCGTCTCCGATCCGATTCATGGCACGCTTGTACTCGTTAGCCTTTTGCGCACCGTGGCAATTGATGATCAGGACGTGGAACAAAGAATTGGTTCCGCCTTGGAGGGATTCACTTGCGCACACAGGATAATCTGGCGCCAGCCGCAAATCGCTTAAAGCGAAGCACTCGTCTGGGAGAACACTTTCGGGCGCCTCGATGCGCGAAATCTGCGGATCGGTCGATGCTCCGATCCGGATCCGCGCCTGGAGCGTCGCTCCTGCGCGGATGCCTCTTGATTGCAACCGCATACAGGAAAGGGTACGTGATGAGCAACGGCAGCTGATGCAAGCGCGTTGGCCCGGCATGGACCGCAACTGCCGTGCTGCTGATATTGACTGCGCTGCGCATTCTGTTCTGCAATGCCTGGGCCCAGGCTTATCCCGTCAAACCAATCAGGTTGATCATTCCCTTCGGGCCTGGCAGCACTGACGTGCTCGGTCGTGCCTATGCGTTGCGCGCACAATTGGGTCAATCCGTGGTCGTCGAAAATGTTCCCGGCGCAACCGGTGTGGTCGGATTGGTGCGCACGGCGAAATCGGCACCTGATGGCTACACGATCGCCGTCGCTGCATCGGCAACTTTCGCGATCGCCCCCCATACCAACCGCGATCTGCCCTACGACCCGATCAGGGATTTCATGCCGATTGCGCTTCTATCGCGGGGGCCGAGTGTGGTTTCGGTCAATTCAACAAATTCAATCAAATCGTTGGATGAGTTGATAAATTATGCAAACTCAATTTTGCCTCCAGCGGTGCGGGCTCACTTGGTCACCTGATCGGTGAGATGCTGCGCATGGCGGCGGGGATCGAGATTATGCACATTCCTTATAAAGGAAGCGGTGGCGGCATCAACGCGCTTCTTGCCGGGGACATCCAGTTCACCATCGGCGCTCTGGTTGAGCCACTGCCTCTCATCCGTGCCGGGCGCCTGCGCGCGCTGGCGGTATCCCAGGCGCAACGCTCACCGCTGGTGCCAAATGTTCCCTCGCTTGCTGAACTGGGTTACCCGGTTCTTGGTCCCGCATGGTTTGGTCTGGTGGCGCCGGCTGGTACGCCGGGGCCAATCGTTCAAAGGCTTGCCGCGGAGGTGCAACGCATCAACTCGCTTGATGAAGTGAAGCGTTTTCTTGCGGATCAGGGTTCGGAACCGGGCAATCTTGGGCCCGAGGCGTACAAGCAATTGATCGCGGCGGAGATCGCCCGCTATGGGCGTGTCATCCGGGACTCAGGCGCCGTCTTCAACTGACGCTGGCGTCCGGTCGTCAATTTTCTCGATGATGACTGCGCCTAATTAACGAAAACCCCTGAATCACTCCTTGGGAATCTTTGCCTGCTCGATGACACGGGCCCATTTTGCTATTTCGTTATCGACATAGCGAACGAACTCCGGCTGGTTCAGCGTGCCCGGTTCTACGCCGAATTTCGTCAATCGCGCGTGAACCTCGTTTGAATTCAACATCGTGCTCATATCCGATGCGATCCTTGAGACAACCGCGGCTGGCAACCGTGCCGGTCCGTAAAGCCCGAACCAGCCCAGCACCTCGAAACCCTTCAATCCCGATTCGTCCAAGGTCGGAACCTCCGGCAGTGACGGTACCCTGCGAAGCGTGGTGACTCCAAGCGCCCGCAACTTGCCGGACGAAATATGCGGCATGGCTACGGTCAATCCGCCGAACATCATTGGAACATGTCCGGCAATCACATCGCTCACCGCCGGGGCCTCTCCCTTGTAAGGAACGTGAAAGATTTCAACTCCGGCCATTCCCTTGAATAATTCACCGGCCAGGTGATTGCCGCCACCGGTCCCGGTTGAAGCAAATCCAATGGATCCCGGTTTGTCTTTTGCCAACCTGAGCAACTCCGCTACCGTTCTTGCAGGAAACGAAGAATTGACGAACAGAACGTTAGGTGTGCTTGCTATGAATGCAAGCGGCGTAAAGTCCCGCTTCGTGTCATATGGCAGGCTCTTGTAAAGACTCGGGTTAATCGTGTGATGTGGCGCCGTGACGAGCAGAAGATGAGGATCGCCTGCCGAACGGACAACCTGTTCAGAGCCCGGAATCCCGCTTGCTCCGGATACATTCTCCACGATCACGGGAACTCCCCAGGCAGACTGCATCTGGCCGGCAACGACGCGCCCGAGAATATCGGTCAGGCCGCCCGCTGGAAATGGCACGATGATTCTTACTGCTTTGGATGGAAACGACTGCCCATAAGCTTCCAGGCCGAAGAGTCCAAGCAGACACCCCACCGCCAACAACAACGCGCGCACGAATCGCATATTGGGTTTCTCCATTTTTTGTGCTCTGTTTCTGATGTGCTTCGGTTCAGAGGTGCTTCGTTTTAGATCAACATCCCCAATCAGCCGGGTACTTCCAGCAGAGTGGCGGGTTCAAGCGATATGGCCTCTGGTTAATTCCCCATGCGCGCCTGCCGATAGGCCAAGCGCCGGACCTTGCCTGCCTCATTGCGAATCGGTTCAGTTACGAATTCGAAGGTACGCGGTATCTTATAGCGAACCAGCCGCTCCCCAAGCCATGCGCGGAGTTCTTCCGCGTCTATGGTTTTTTCGGCCTCTATGATGGCATGAACCCGGTGTCCCAGATCATCGTCAGGAAGTCCGATAACCGCACAGGAGCGCACTGCTGGATGCTGCTCGATCACTGTTTCGACCTCCACAGGATAGACGTTCGCACCCCCAGATATGATCAAATCCGTTCGGCGATCGGCGATGAAGAGGTATCCGTCCTGGTCGAGCCAGCCGATGTCTCCCGATGTCTCCCAACCGTCTGGGCGTCGCTGCGGTTCAGCGCCGATATAGTAGTAGCTGGTTCCCGGGCCGGAGGCAGGCATCAGGTAGATGTCTCCTATTTCCCCGGGGCCCAGCTCGCAGCCATCAGGTCCGAATATCTTTACCACGCTTCCGTTGATCGGACGGCCAACCGATCCACGATGTTGAATCCATTCGGTTCCGCTGATCCAGGTCTTGCCGATTTGCTCTGTGGCGCTGTAGAACTCGTGCACATGTTCCGCTCCGATTAAATCGATCCAGGCTTCTTTAAGCCAAGCGGGGCACGCACCACCGAAGCTCACCAGGACGCGGAGGCGCGACAGATCGTATCGATCTATGACTTCCCGCCCGAGGCGCCAGATGCGGTTCATCATGGTCGGAACCATCTGAACATAGTCGATGCGGTACTGCTCAATCAATTTGAGGCACGCTTCCGGATCGAATTTCGGCATAACAACCACATGATTGCCTGACGAAAGGCCGCGCAATGCCAAATTGAACGGGGCGCCATGGTAGAGCGGGCCGGGAACCAGCAGGTTCCCCTCTACTTTGATCCTGTCCAATGGCGCTTGCGGATTAACGAGCCCGGCCTGGGTATTGACGATAATCTTCGGTCGCCCGGTGCTGCCCCCGGATGTCGTCGTGAACCAGGGATACGGTTCCAGATCAGGCAGGCGGTCGTACGATAGATTCTCGGGACATTCATACCCTTCTGATACTGAGGATGCATTTTTGTAGGAGCCGGCGGGCAATCCGGCGATGAGGGCCGGCTTTATGGCGTCGAATATTGGCGTTCGCTCCCGTTCTGGCATCTTGCTGGAAATTGGCAGCACCATCGCCCCGAGTTTGACAGCCGCGAGCGCGACTTCGAGAAACTGAAGGCCGTTTGGCAGAGCTATGACCACAAAGTCGCGTTGCTTGACACCCAGATTCCGGAACGTGGCCGCAAGACGGCTGGTTCGCTCCACAAGCTCGCGACGCGTAATCGTGCGGCCATCGCATGTCAACGCGGGCCGATCGCCGTTTGCGTCAGCCCACCATTTAATTGCACGGTCAATCGGCAACTTCAACATTTGTCATGTACCAAGCCAAAAAGAAACTGCCGCCACCTCATCCTATAGCACCTGAGACTACTGGCTTATTCCAGTTTTATACCCAGTGCTTTGACCACCGGAGAGAAATCCGCAATTTCCTTTTTGATCTTGTTGCCAAGATGCTCGGGGGTGCCCGTGGCCGCCAGCATACTGAGTTGCTCGTACATGTCCGTGACCTCGCGTGAGACCGATGCTTCGACAATCTCGCGGTTCAGACGCAATACAATCTCACGAGGTGTTCCCGCAGGGGCTACCACTCCCATCCATGCGCTGGGTTGAAAGTCCGGAACTCCCGCCTCGGCAAAAGTCGGCGTATTGGGCATTGAGGGGATTCTCTTTTCGGTCGCAGCGCCCAGCACGCGCAGCTTTCCCACCTTGACCTGGCTTAACATTTGAGCCGTAGCGCTCGAGAACATTGCTTGCAGTTGACCTCCCATGATGTCCTGCATTACCGGACCCGATCCCTTGTAAGGGATGAAAGTCATGGTAAGGCCATTGCGCTGATTCAGCACTTCCATCGCCAGGTGAAATGGATGTCCGATCCCGGGGGCTCCATAATTGATCTTCCCGGGATTCGCCCTGGCGTATGCAATGAAGCCCTGCACCGAGGTGACCGGGACAGATTCGTGTATCCACAACGCCAAAGGCGAATCTGCAATTTGTGTGATCGGCGCGAAATCCCGTTCAGAATCGAAGGGAAGTTTCGCGTATATCAACTTGCCCAGCGTCAAGATTGAATTACCGGCAGTCAGGATTGTGTACCCATCCGGCGCTGCCCTCGCCAGGGTTTCGGCGCCGATGATTCCGGCATTCGCTGGGCGATTCTGCGGAACTACGGGCTGGCCTAGCGCCTTCGATACTCTCGGGGAATACGCCCTGGTCAGAAGGTCCAGACCGCCTCCCGGTGCAAACGGAATTATCCACTGAATCGGCTTGAGAGGATAATTTTGAGCGACTGCCGTTCCCCAGAACAGCGGTGCGCAAATTCCAATCAGGCACAGCAAAATCTTTGTTGCGATATTGCCCATTGGCTGTGCCCTTTCTGAATCAAGCAATTCAACAAATGTTCTGCAAATTGCAGTTTGCGCTTCGCGGCAGCCGGATTCAATGCTGGGTTGCTGAAGCTGTCCATTACCTCTGATGTCAATCCGATTACGCGAGTTTTCGCGGCGTGATGCTTCGATCATTTTCAATCCCCGGACAGTGTCGAATGCAGGAAGGAATGCGCCGGCGTGTACATTGCAATAAAGGCTGCGGCTATGCTACTTTCTTCGTCGAGGACAAGATAATCCGGTGACGGCTGTCATCGAGCGAAAGAGTAGCGCCTTCCCGGTCGGGGCAAGCCTCCTTTGCTCGAAATTGCCTGACATGGAAACTTCTGAACCAATTTGCCCCTCTGCTTCGCAATTGTCAAGTCAGGCGATCATGGATGCCTGCACGACGGTCTACGAGTCGGCATGGCATGGCAGGGTTGGTGGGTTGAAATGTACAAGGGAAAGGGAAACGGGTGTTGCCGAAGAGTTGTTCGGAAAATACGTTGGTTGCAAGAAAGAATTTGAAGAACTGATCAGCGCAATTCAGGTCCAGAGGATGAGCGTAACGCTCGATCGGGAGGAACCGGTGCCAAAGGATGGAGATCCTGTTCCTCTTGGCTGGCTAGGCAAGGAGGCGTTCGCTGTTTTTGCCTGAGGATCCAGGCATCTTTTGCAAGGCCGGCAGGAAAGGCTCATTCGGCCAAGAGGAACATTCGATGTCTTGCAAGTACATCCTATATGACGTGGACGATTGCCTGGCGACAATTGCGCTGAACCGGCTGGAATGGCGCAACGCGTTTGGCTGGACCTTGCCTGCCGAAATGAGCAAGGCCAAGCCGCCAGCCATAGCGCGGGCCACCGTGCAGATACAATGCCCTATGAACTGAGGCAAGCTTCCAGGCTTGCCTTGCAGTCGTTGATAGCGAAGGTCACAAGATATGAGCGAACCCCTGATACGCACCCTTGCCGATGTGGAAGCGTTCGAGCAAGTTCCATTGGAAAAGCGTATAGATAGCTGGACTATCCCTGCGGTTGTGGCAAAGGGAGCCAGTCTCAATCCCGATGCGGTTGCGTTGTACTACTTGCTCGATGCCGACCCTGACGAGATTCCAGTTACCGTCAGTTACGCCCAGTTCATGGGGAAAGTGCACCAGACGGCGAATTTGCTGCGGCGCCTTTTCGGCGGTAAGGATGGTGTAGTTGGGGCACTGCTTCCCTTGATGCCGGAGAATTTTTTCCTGGTTGCCGGCGCGCCGGCAGCCGGGATATTGTGTCCTGCAAATTGGGCAATGAACGCTGCGCAAATTGCGGGCATATTCAATGCGGCCAAGGTGGAGGTTCTGGTGACCCTGGGACCCTCGCCGGGTTTCGATATATGGGAAACCAGCTGTGAGGTGCTGAAACTTGTGCCCGGTATCAGGCACGTTCTGCAGGTCCGAGGGCCGAATGGCACGGTGGATACGGGCAAGGATTTCACGGCCCAGATCTCCAGAGAATCCGCAGACGGTTTTGCTTTCGAGCGCGACCTTCGACCCGAGGATACCGCGATCTATTGCCCGACCGGCGGGACAACCGGATTGCCCAAGCTCGCGAAGTTAAGCCATCGCGGCATCGCTTATAAGTGCCATGGTTTTCAGTGGATCCTTGGTTACCTGCCCGGCGACGTCTATCTGGGCGGCCCCTCGCTGTTTCATTCCGGCGGAATAGTCTACGGTGCATTGACTACGCTATCGAATGGCGTCACCGACCTGATCGTTAGCCCGCAGGGATTTCGCGCCCCCAAGAGCCGCGAGAATTTCTGGAGGCTGGTGGAGCGATATCGCGTTACCGAGATCGCGGTGCCCCCGACCATGATGGCGGCGCTGAACAGCCTTCCCAGACCCAACGTCGACCTGTCGAGTTTAAAAAAATACTCGAACACCGGTTCAACCGGATTGCCGGCCGCAACTGCACGGGCATTTGAGGACAAGTTCGGGGTACGCGTTCTGGGCAACTACGGCCTTACGGAAAACACCACGTCTGCCGCGCTGTCGCCGCGAGGGGGCGAGCCCCGTTTCGGGGCGAGCGGGATACGCCTCCCCTATACGCAGATCAAGACCGTGGTCGTCAGTCGCGATGGCACTTACGTGCGCGACGCCGGCGATGGCGAACCTGGCGTTATTGCACTCAAGGGTCCGGGGGTCATCTCGGGCTACGTCGACGAGAGTCTCAATGAGCGCCTTTTCTTCCCCGACGGCTGGCTGAATACCGGAGATTTGGGCCGTATCGATTCAGATGGCTATTTCTGGGTGACCGGCCGTTCCAAAGACCTGATTATTCGGGGCGGAAATAATCTCGACCCGCGCATAATTGACGAGACGCTGCTCCAGCACCCTGCTGTTGAATTGGCTTCCGCAGTCGCCAAGCCCGACACTTACGCGGGCGAAGTGCCGGTCGCCTACGTACAGCTCAAGCAGGGTGCCAAAGCCTCCGCCGAGGAAATCAAGGCATTCGCCCGGGCCAATATTCCCGAGCGTGGCGCGGCTCCGGTGGACATCTACATCATCGACAAGATGCCGTTGACCGGCGTCGCCAAAATATTCAAACCTCCACTGCGTTGCGATGCCGCTCAGCGGGCGTTCGCAAGCGCATTGGCGAGCCTGAGCTCCGGCGTTGCGGCATCTGTCGAAGTGGTCGATGATCCAACCTGCGGCATGCGTGCGCGCATCATGTTGAGGTCATCAACTGGCAGCCGCATCGCGGAAGCCGAGACAAGGGCCAAGGCGATCATGGATGCCTACACGACGGTCTACGAGTTGGCATGGCAGGGTTGATGGGTTGAAATGAACAGGGGAGAAGGAAATGGGTGATACCGAAGAGTTGTTCGCAAAGTACGTCGGTCGCAAGAAAGAATTTGAAGAACTGATCAGCGCAATTCAGGTCCAGCGGATGAACGTGACGCTCGATCGGGAAGAGCCGGTGCCAAAGGATGGAGATCCTGTTCCTCCTGGCTGGCACCATCTGTATTTTGCTTTCCCGGGATTGCCGCTGACGCGTGAGTTGGGGCGGGACGGCAGAAACATTAACGAATGGCCGGTGGATCCGACCCTGCCGATGCGCATGTATGCAGGGAGTCGTGCGCGATTTCATCGGCCGCTGTTCATCGGCGACAAAGCACGTTGTGTGTCTGAACTCGTTTCGGTCAAGGTCAAGCAAGGACGTTCCGGAAAGCTCGCGATAAGCACTTATCGGCATACGATGTCGACTGCTGCGGGGGTGGCGACGGTCGATGAATGGGATATGGTGGACCGTGAGGAACCCAAAGGCGAGGGGGATAACCGGTCCTCCGGACAAATGGCGCCGAGCGATCCGAAGTGGGAGAAAATCGTCACTCCCACGAGCGTCATGCTGTTCCGGTTTTCCGCGGTTACTTTCAACGCGCACCGGATTCATTACGACCATCCTTATTCGACAGATGTGGAAGGCTACCCTGGGCTGCTGCTGCACGGTCCCTTTACGGCAACATTGCTGTGCGACTTCGCCCGCGATAACTACCCGGGGGCCACCATGACAGGATTCGAGATGCGGGCCAAGCTGCCGCTTTTTTCCGATCGGCCGCTCAGAATCATGGGCCGTCCGCGCGAGGGTGGGAAGGTGTGCGACCTCTGGGCAGTCACCTCCGAGAACACCGTAGGCATGGAGGCGTTCGCTACTTTTGCCTGAGGATCTAGGCATCTTATGCAAGACCGGCAGAAAAGGCTCAATTGGCCAATAGGAACATTCGATGTCTTGCAAGTACATCCTAAATGACGTGGACGATCGCCTGGCGACAATTACGCTGAACCGGCTCGAGCGGCGCAACGCGTTGGGCTGGACCTTGCCTGCCGAGATGAGCGATGCCAAGCCGCCAGCCATAGCGCGGGCCACCGAGCAGGTCCAATACCCTCAGAAAACTGAGGCAAGCTTCCGGGCTTGCCTTGCAGCCGTTGATAGCGAAGGTCACAAGAGATGAGCGAGCCCCTGATACGCACCCTTGCCGATGTGGAGGCGTTTGAGCAAGTTCCACTGGAGCAGCGCGCCGATACCTGGACCATACCCGAGGTTATTGCACACGGTGCAGGCCTCAATCCTGACGCGGTCGCGTTGTACTACCTGCTGGATGCCGATCCCGAGGAAATTCCGCTCACCTTCACCTACTCCGATTTCATAGGCAAGGTGCACCAGACGGCGAATCTGCTGCGCAGGCTTTTCAGGGGGACGGACGGCGTGGCGGGGGTGCTCCTGCCGGTGGTGCCCGAGAACTACTTTCTTCTGGTCGGGGGGCCTTCGGCCGGAATTGTGTGTCCAGTCAATTGGGCGATGAAGGCGCCGCAGATCGCGGGCGTGTTGAACGCCGCGAAGGCTGAGGTCCTGGTCACGCTGGGTCCTACCCCGGGTTTCAACATCTGGGAGACAACCCTGGAAGTGCTCAAGCTTGCTCCCGGCATCAAGCACGTCCTGCAGGTGCGCGGGCCAAACGGCACAGTGGAAGCGGACAGGGATTTCACCGCCTTGGTCGGCAGGGAGCGCGCCGACCGCCTTGATTTCGAGCGCGATCTTCGGCCGGATGACACGGCCATTTACTGCCCGACAGGCGGAACCACGGGATTGCCCAAGCTTGCCAAGCTCAGCCACCGTGGCATTGCCTACAAGTGTCATGCTTTCAACTGGATCCACGAACAAGGTCCTGGCGACGTGATTTTCGCGGGCACCCCGCTGTTTCATTCCGGCGGTATCGTCAAACGCACCTTCAAGACGCTCGCTCACGGGGTCACCATCCTCATTGTTTCGCCGCACGGGTTCCGAGCTCCCAGGAGCCGTGAGAACTTCTGGAAGCTGGTCGAGCGATATCGTGCCACCGAGCTTTCGGTGCCTCCGACCATGATGGCTGCGCTGATTTCCCGCCCTACCGATGGGGCCGATTTGTCGAGCCTTAAGGAGTACGCCACCGCCGGCGGAGCTGGCCTGCCCGTGGCAACGGGGCGTGCTTTCGAAGAAAAGTTCGGCGTGCGCGTCCTCGCCAACTACGGGCTCACCGAGAACACCACATCGGTCACACTGTCGCCGCGCGGTGTTGAGTTGCGTTACGGCGCAAGCGGCATTCGCGTTCCTTATACGCATATCAAGACTGTGGTCGTCGACCGCCAGGGCGCCCACGTGCGCGATGGCGCCCCGGGCGAGGTCGGTGTTATCGCCGTTAAGGGCCCGGGGGTCATCCCAGGCTACGTCGACGACAGCCAAGACCGCGGCCTGTTCTTTCCGGAGGGCTGGCTCAATACCGGCGATCTGGGCCGCATCGATGCGGATGGCTACCTCTGGGTGACCGGACGACTCAAGGATCTGATCATTCGCGGGGGCAACAACATCGATCCGAGGGTGATCGAAGACACCTTGTTGCAACATCCGGGCGTCGAACTTGCTGCCGCCGTTGGCAGACCGGATACCTACGCGGGCGAGTTGCCGGTTGTCTTCGTACAGCTGAAATCGGGCGCGACCGCATCGGCCGACGAGATCAAGGCATTCGCCCGGACCAAGATTCCCGAGCGCGGAACAGCGCCCGCGGATGTCTACATTGTCGACAGACTGCCGCTTACCGATGTCAACAAGATTTCCAAGGGACCGCTGCGCTGCGACGCCGCGCAGCGCGCTTTCGCCGTCGCCCTGGCAGACCTGGCCGCCGGCATTTCTGCGTCAGTCGAGGTCAAGGAGTTGCCGGCGGGCGGCATGCGCGCGTGCGTCACGCTCACTTCTTCGGCCGGCTGCCGCGAACCCGCAGCGGAAGTGAAAGCCAGAGAGATCATGGATGCCTACACCATGGGCTATGACGTGGTGTGGCCGGCCTGAACAGTCAGTTCGCTGTGTCAGTTCGCTGGATGAACTCCGCATCTGCGTGTGAGAAGAGCGCGATGGTTTCCGGCTCGTGGTGGAAAATATAGACATCCGGCGCCAACGGACGGCTCGCTAACTGACGAACCAGCAGTTGTCTCATGCTGAACTTTGGCTTCTCCGTTACCGGTCGATGGTCCCGACCGGGCCTAATCTTGAGCGGGGTCAACAGCAAGAAGGTATATTGGCATCAGGTGCGCCGGATGCCCAGTCCGGATGAGGCTTGAATTCGGTGCAGCCCGGGAATACAAGATCTCACTGAGGGGTGGCAAAAATGGCGGTAAGGCCCGAGGAAATGGTGGAAATTGCCAAGAAATTTATAGGCTTGGAGACAGAGCCCATTCCGGCAGATTATCCGGTCGAGTATGAGCCAATCAGGCGCTGGTGCCAGATGGTCGAGGATGATAATCCTCTGTTCCTCGACCCCGCCTACGCCAGGAAAACCAAGTACGGCGAAGTGGTTTGTCCGTCGTTGGCATTATCCATATTCGGCGGACCGGGCCCTGGCTACTTTCCACAGCCACCTTCGGCGACCAATGTCCTTTCCGGCGTGCCTACGACTCCAGGTTCGAGTGTCGTCTTTCTCGGGTCAGGCTGGGAGTTCTACAAGGTTGTGAAGGTGGGCGACCACCTGTCGATGAGAAGCAGGCTTGCAGATTATTACCTGAAGGGCCTCCGCTTTGATCCCAAGGCAAGGTGGGTTCGTATTGAGAGAATCTACTATAACCAGAAGGGAGAGAAAGTTGCGGTCAACTCGATGCATCACGCTCTGCGCAGGTCTCCCGAAGAAGTGAAGGAAGCCGGAGATGCTTAGTCTGGCAAAGGAGGAAAGAAAATGAAACCGAGAAAGCAGCTTTTTTGGGAGGACGTGGCTGAGGGGCAGGAACTGCCCACGAGCTACACGATGCCGATAACCTGGACCAAGATCGCTCATACCGTCAGCGGCACCCGCGATTTCAACCCCCAGCATCACGACCCCGACTATTGCCGCGAGATGGGATATGACGGCGTTTTCGTCATGCTGAATTTCTATCAGGCGCTGCTGGGTCGACTGGTAAGCGACTGGATCGGAGAAGAGGGCTTTCTCAGCAAGCTCCATCTGGAAATGAGAAAGATGAACATGCTCTACGACACGATGACGATGAAAGGCAAAGTAACCAGGAAATATGTTCAGGGTGCCGAACACCTCGTCGACCTGGATGTCTGGATTGAGAACGAGAAGCAGGGCGTAACGACTCCTGCTACATGCACCGTGATTCTGCCCGTCAAGGGCTAGAGGGAACGAGGAGTTCTGGAATGGATTACAAGAAAATAATCGTCGAGAGAGATGGCGGTGTCGTAGTCATCAAGATGAACAATCCGGAGCGTATGAACGCCTCGGACCCCGAAATGAACCGTGAAATGTACGGTGAACTTGAGCGGATCGAGGCCGACCCCGACTCGCGAGTGGTGGTGCTCACAGGCGTTGGCAAGGCCTTCTCCGGCGGATACGACATGAGCGTCATGAAGGCCGAAGGCCGTGAACCGGCTCAAACCGTAAAGGACCATCCTTACTGGGCCAGGATCGACCCTTCGGCCAGGCGGCCGTTTCGCTCGCATGCGCTGGGATTTCGGTATTTCGACAGGCCGATAATCGCTGCTGTCAACGGTTATGCCATAGGCGGATTGTGCCTGGCGAGCGATATCAGAATAGCGTCCGAAAACGCCAAGTTTTGCTTCATGTACACCAAGAGAGGACTGTCGCCGGCTGAGGGAAGTTCATATCTGCTTCCTCATATAGTCGGCATCAGCAAGGCTCTCGAGCTCGCCTTTACCGGCGATATGATCGATGGGAAGGAGGCCGAGCGCATTGGCCTGGTAAGCAAGGTTGTCCCGCACGAACAACTGATGCCAGTCACCATGGAACTGGCACACAGGATAGCCAGGAATCCGCCGGTCGCAATCGGACTTACCAAGTACGTAATGTACAAGGCTCTTCAGATGAGTATCGAAGACAGTATGGCGCTGCAAAACGAAGCCCATAACGCTTCGACTCTCACTGAAGACCATAAGGAAGGTGTTCGGGCATATGCCGAGAAGAGGGAACCCAGATTTCAGGGGAGATGACTGGGTGAAGCGCGGCTTTCGTTTTCGGGCAGGAAGGTGATGAGTGCAACCCTGTAGTGCTCGGCGCTGCGCTATTTGAGCCAAGTCTGTTTTGACGGTCGCTTGGGAGAAGAACGATGTTGCGTGCTGTTTGTGTGTTGTTATGGATTGGGTTCGCAGTATCCGCCGGCAACGTCAGCGCCCAGGCTTGGCCGGTCAAGCCCATTCACCTGATTGTCGGCAATGCGCCGGGCGCGGCCGTGGACACCGGCGCCCGGATCATCGCGAACAGTCTGTCGGTCAGTCTCGGCCAGGCCGTTGTCGTGGACAACCGTCCCGGCGCTGACGGATACATCGCCGCCGAGGCGGTGGTGCGCGCGCCACCGGACGGCTACACGCTGTTCCTGGCTTCGCAATCCGTCGTGGCGATCGATCCCCATCTCAAGAAATCGATGCCCGTTGACGTGGAGCGCGATTTCACGCCGATCGCGACCCTGGTCGACGATACGTTCGCACACGGGCTGTTCGCGCACCCGTCGCTTCCCTTCACGACCATGCAGGAGATGATCGGCTACGCACGGGCGAATCGCGGCAAGCTGAGCGTCGCGATCAGTGTTCCACACTTCGCCATGCTCGCGTCGTGGCTCGACAAGCGCGCAGGCATCGAGACGCTCCAGGTGCCCTACAAGTCCGCAACGCAGGCCGTGCAGGACATCCTCGTTGGCCGGGTATCCCTGTTCCTTACGAACTTCGGTTTCTTCGAACAGCATTTGAAGTCGGGCAAAGTCCGGGTGCTGGCGGTGACCAGGCCGGTGAGCGATTGGCCGCAGGTCCCCAGCTACGCTAGCCTTTTCCCCGGTTTCACCTTCACGACGTTCTTCACGCTGCTCGGGCCGGGTGGCATGCCCCGGGAACTGGTGAACCGCATCAATCGCAGCGTGGCTGCCGTGGTCGAAGCCCCGAAATTCAACCAGGACCTGGAAAAGATCCGGTGGCGCAACCTGGACGGGGTGAGAACTCCACAGGGGACCGCCGAGTTCATCCGCCAGGCACGCGCCGATTGGGGCGCGTTCATCAAGGAAATCGGACTGCAGCCGCAATAGCTGCGGCTGCGTGTTGCTCTGCCGCAGGCAAGGAACTCATCATGGCGCGCGCGCTGTGCAACCGGATTGGCTGGCAGGAGCGGCTGCAAGGCTGAATCGACTGTGGCCGCTGTGGGCTCCACAGTAATATAGAGCGGTTGTACGTGGACTCCGGGGGTGACAAAATACCTTCATGGGTACTTTGGCGTGTCGAAAAAACCTTTGCAGATTGCGACTCTCATGAGCCTCGAGGCAATGGACTCCACCGACGTGTTCGTTCCCACCGAAAAAGGCAGCGACGAGCTCAAATACGGGTCTACCCGCCTGTCGCTAGCGGCGCTGGAACTTCTGGTGCTGTTCGACGGGAAGAGGACTCTGGCCGAGGTCATCGAGGCGACCAAGGGGTTTTCGCCGGAGGAATTCCACAAGGCCGCGCAATCCCTGGCGAGCAACGGCTACATCGATCTCGCACAAGCCGAAGTCGACGTGGTGATCGACATGAGTTTTCTGCTCGAGGGGGACGCAGCGGCGGCTTCCGCAAAGGCTACACCTGAGGCGTATGCGGAGGCGGATATTGCGGAGAAGCGGCTGGGTCTGGATGGCTATTACGTCAGCATCGCGCGCCGGGCCGCTTCCAGGAAAAAACCCAGTGCAGGAACGCTATACGCGGACCAGGATGCCTGGATCTACTCAGTCCTAATTGTCGAGGACAACCCGGATATTCAGCGGTCCCTCAGGCTTTTACTGACCTTCGAGAAATTCGAACCGCGCGTTGCCGGCAATCGCAGCGAAATCGTCGCCGAACTGCGGCGGGTGCCTTCGCCTGATTTGATTTTGCTCGATGTCAATCTGCCCGATGCCAACGGTTTCGATATTCTTGCCCGGATCCGGCAGCACCCGGTGCTCAAATCGATACCGGTCATCATGGTTACCGCACAGGCCAACCGGGACGATGTGCTGCGTGGCATTGCCGGGGGGGCGGACGGCTATATCACCAAGCCCTTCGAGAACGAAATCCTCCTCAGGAGCGTCAGGGCAGTTCTCGGGTTTTGACTCTCGAGGATCTGGCGGGTCGAATTCCGCCTAGGCAATTTTAGGCATGCTCGCGGCGGTACTGCTCGCGACGATTCGATTCCGAGACGAACTCCTCCAGGCTGGGATCCATGGCATTGCGGGCGGACAACATGCCGATGAGTTTGCCGCCTTCAATCACCGGCAAATGACGAAAGCCGTTATCGTGCATTATGAGCAGCGCGTAGCCGAAAGACTTGTCGGGATCGACAACCTGCGGAGCTTTCGTCATGACCTCCGCCAGCGGAGTGATTTTCGGGTCAAAACCTCCCGCTATGACGCGAAACAGCGCGTCGCGTTCGGTAAAAATACCGACCAGCTTCTGATCTTCCATGACCAGTACCGCGCCGACCTTCCTTCGCTTCATCAGCTTGGCGGCATTGACGACAGTAGTCTCCGGCGGCGCCGTCAGAAGCCGCTTTATCTCCATCACACTTCTGACTCGTTGACTGAGCATATTTCCCCCCGACGCTTGCATCGATGGGACATGCTATGGATGATCGAGTCAATTGGATTGACTTACGTCAATGCCTGTTGGGAATCCATTGACGGAACCGAGTATCAATCTCAGTATTTCGATTCAACTCAAGCCAAACCACGGCGGGCATCGATGGAGGCTCATCAAGGGCGCGGCCTTAGGTGCACCTGAGCGCTGCTTGAGAATCGAGCCTTCTAGGGCGCAACGCAGGCGCGCCGCTTTATTCCGCCTTGATTCCCGCCTTCTTGACCACCGGGGCGAGCTTGTCGTAGTAGGTCCGCACCAGTGCCGCGGCCGCCGCCGGCGAGGCCGACTCGAACGGGTCCAGGCCAATTTTGCTCAAGCGTTCGTCGGTGTAGGCCTTGTCGCGCACCACTTTGCCCAGCTCTGCGTGCAGGCGATCGAGCAGGGGCCGGGGCGTGGCGTTGGGTGCGAACATGCCATACCACGATTCGTATTCGGCGCCGTTGACGCCGCGTTCGGACAGGGTAGGTACCTCGGGAAAAGCCGGGGTGCGTCGAGTCGAAGTCACGGCGAGGGCGCGGAATTTTCCGGATTTCACATGCGGCGCGAATGACGAGGGCAATCCCATCGCCGCCTGAATGGTCCCGCCAAGGAGAGCCGTGACGGTGTCGGCAGAGCCCTTGTAGGGGACGTGCAGCAGTTCGATTCCGGTCGACTGCGCGAACAATTCCATGGCCAGGTGATGGGGGCTGCCGATGCCGGAGGTGCCATGGGCGATGCTGCCAGGCTTGGATCGCGCCAGTTTGACAAATTCTTCCACGTTCTGGACCGGCAATGAAGGATTCACGGACAGGATGAAAACCGCTTTTGCAATGGTGCCGAGCATTTGCACATCGCGCAGCGGGTCGTAGCTGAGGTTGGTGTAGGTGAGCGCCGACAGCGGCAGCGCATCGGTGGCGATCAGCAGGGTGTAGCCGTCCGGTGCGGCACGCGCCGCCGCCGCTGCGCCGATGTTGGTGTTGGCGCCGGAGATGTTCTCGATGACGAAAGTGGCGCCCATGTTTTGGGCCATCTTCTCGACGGCGATTCGTCCGACAGTGTCCATGCCGCTGCCGGCCGGAACCGGCACGATGACGCGGATGGGTTTGACGGGATAGTTCTGGGCGTTTGCCGGTGCGGCGAGGACCAGGATGATTGCCGTTGCCAGTGACTGAAATATCAGGCCGAGTGATCTTGCGCGCATGGTGCCGCCTCCAATGTCATCAGACCTTAGTGTAGAGCAGCATGAACAAACATGCAGCGTTGCCGGTCTTTCTGGCGGGGTAGACCGGGAGCACGCCGGTTTTGCCGTGGCGGCAGCGGTTACAAGCGCAATCTGCGCCAGTAGCCAGTCAGCTCAAGATAGCCACGGCCGATCGGTGCACCATCGCGCAGCGCCCGCACCGCCCCTTCCCAGTAGATGGCACCGGTGGAGGCACGGGTGTCGTTTTCCTGGTCGTCCATGAGTGGCGTGACTTCGATCGTCAGGCCGGCAGCCCTGATCCGCCATGCAACGGGATATTCGGTACCGGTGCGCGGCGAACGCCAGCTGCGCAAGGGGGTGAAATCCACCTCGCCGGGCTCGAAAACCCGCTGTTCGCCGTTGGCCGCACGGTGCGCACCGCCGGCCCAGAACTTGCCGCCCTGGGGCGTGCGCATCTGAAATGCCATCAGCGCTCCGCCATCCTCGAGATTGATGCCAATCCAGTCCCAGCCCGCCGCGTCTTTATCCAGATAGCTCGAAGACCATTCGTGGTCCAGCCATGCCGTGCCGCTGAGGATTTCGGTCCTGCCAGCGCGGGTCAGCGTGCCCTGTGTTCGCAAATGCGGCAGGCTGTAGTAATGGCTTGCAGAGGCCGGTTGCGGACCCTTGCGGCTGACTCCCTTGTCACCCTGCAGCATCGGGCTTTGCGTGGCCGCAAGCGTCAGGTCGAACTGGAAATCGCGCGCGGGAATGCGCGCCCGCAGCACGCCGCCTTCCTGCTTTAGCGACCAGTCGTCAACCCACACCTCAAGCCGGTCCGGCGATGCGCCCGCAAGCGAAAACCCTTCGCGCGCCACGCGTTGATCATGTTGCAGCATTCGCTGCGCAGGATCGCTGAGAGCGGCATGTCCGATGAGAATCTGCCGCGGGGCAAAAGCGCTGGGATTGTCGAGTTTGAGTTCCGGGCGGGTGCGGAAAAACGTGATTTGAAATCCCAGCGGCCCACGCGCGCTTTCCAGCCACCCGGTGGCGTACCACCACTCGGTGCGGAAGTCCGGATGACTGCCCTCGTCGCGGGGGAAGCGCAATGGTGTTCCCGGCAGGACCTGGGCGTAGGGGGTGCCCGGCGCCGCGCGCCGGTTGGTCTGGCCGTGGACATGGGGTGTCGCAAGCAGTCCGCCCAGCAGCGCCAGTAGCCGCCGTCTGGAGCGCGAGGCGATGCGCAGCCGCGTGAACCCGCCGTCCTCGAAGCTCACCAGTCCTCCCGCACCGCACGCACCGCATCGCCGGTCATCACGCGCCGTCCGCTCCAGGTGGCCGTGCCAATGGCGGCGACGACCAGCACCGAGGCCAGCGCGGCGAGCGCCAGCCAGGGAACATGCAAATCGATGCTCCAGTGAAATGACTGGCGGTTGATCACCTGCACCAGGATCAGGCTGACAAGGCAGCCCAGCGCCAATCCAAAACCGACGCCCAGTGCCGCCACCAGGGCGCCCTCGCACCCGAGCATCATGCCGATCTCCCGGCGTGTCATGCCGATGTGGCGCAGCACGCCGAATTCACGCCGGCGCGCCAGAGCCTGGGCGCTGAAGCTGACGCTCACTCCAAACAGGCCGATCAGCACGGCGACAATCTCCAGCGCGTAGGTTACGGCGAAGGTACGGTCGAACAGGGCCAGCGATTCGATGCGCACCTGCCGCGAGGTGGAGATTTCGATGCCGGCCGCCGCACCCAGCCGCAGATGCAGCGCCTGTTCGAGCTCGGCAAAGGTATTGCCGGCCGCCAGCCATAGCGCCGCTTCATTGGCGAGCCGGTCACCGGTCATGCGGATATAGCTTTCGCGATCGATGACTATGGAGCCGGTCTGGCGCACATAGTCGCGCCATATCCCGGCCACGGTGAACATTGTCGGGTGCGCGCCGATCGGCAGCCGCAACTCATCGCCCACGTGCAAGCCATGCAGGTCGGCGGTCGCCTCCGATATCCAGACGGCGGGCGGGGCATTCGCCGGCAGTGTGAACGGCGCGCTGACCAGCGGCAGGTTGCCGCTGGTGGTGTCGACGGGACGCGCCAGCAAGGTGACCGGCGGCCGCTCGGGCGCGAGCAGAATATTGCGGCTGCGCATGAATCGGGCGCGTACGACGCCGGGCGTGGCGGCGATATTTTCCTGTTGCTCCGGCGTCAAAAATCCGGCATCCGTGCCGCGCGCGGCGCGCAGGTAGATATCGGCGGGCAGCATGCCTGTCAACCACTCGTCCAGTGATTGCCTGAACGAACCGACCATGATCAGCATGGCGACCATCAGGCTGAAACTGGTGACTATGGCGCCGATGCTGATGGCGACCTGGCGCGGGGTGGCCTGCAATTGCGCGACCGCCAGCATGGCCGGCGGGAAGCGCCATGCCGGAACGCGGCGCAGTGACAGGGTGGTGAGCCGGGGCATCAGCAGCAACGCGCCCAGCAGAATCAGTGCAATGGCGGCATAGCCGAAAACCGGCAGTCCGTTGAGCGCGGGCGCCAGCGTCAGGAGTAGCCCCGCTGCGATCAAACCTGCGCCCGCCCAGGTGGTGTGCAGTCTGTTCAGGCCCTCCTCTTCATCGCCGGCGCGCAATGCCAGCGCCGGGGCGCGCCGCCCTGCCTCAATGGCCGGCACGGCTGCGCCGACGATGGCAAAGGCGGTGCCGAAGAGCCAGTAGGCGGCGA
This sequence comes from uncultured beta proteobacterium, assembly GCA_903859155.1. Lineage (GTDB taxonomy): Bacteria > Pseudomonadota > Gammaproteobacteria > Burkholderiales > SG8-39 > 2-02-FULL-62-17. The sequence continues at coordinate 102,881 of CAIOLO010000127.1, read as the reverse complement.
GCGCTGCGGGGGCGATCTGCAGGTCCGCGGAGACGCTGCGGAAGTAACCGGCGCCAAGGTCGCCGCCGAAATGTTTCAGCACCCAGGCGGCCAGCGCACAGCCCAGCACCACACCCAGAGTCGAGCCGAGCATGCCAAGCAGCGCACCCTCCGCGACCAGCATGCCGGTCAGGGCGGGACGCGTCAGTCCCAGCACCCGCAGCAGCGCCAGCTGCGTGCGACGGCGCAGGATCGACAGCACCTGAGTCGAGAAAACCAGGAACGCTCCGGTAAAGAGGGCAACCAGGGCCAGCATGTCGAGATTGAGGCGATAGGAGCGCGAGAGTTCGGCGCTGCGCTCTATGTCAGCATCGGGCGTCACTGCCTCGGTGCCGGCAGGGAGCAGGGGGAGCAGCGTACGCCGGAAGTTTTCGACATCGGTTCCGGGGCGCAAGCGCAGATCAATGCGGTTGATTCGTCCCAGCCGCTGCAGGCGCCACTGCGCCGCGGCGATGTCCATGACGGCGATGCGCTGCCGGTACGCCCCCGGGGGCAGGAGGCCTGCGATCTTCAGTGCAACAGTGGCCGTGCCGACGGTGATGCGCAGCGTATCCCCGGGATTGAGGCCGAGCCATTCCGCGGCAGATGGGCTGAGGAGCACGGCATCCGGATCGAAAAGACCGGTGACTGTATTTTCCATGGCCGCGAACATTCGGGGTTGAACCTGGGCGGCGCGGAACGGATCAAGGCCGATGATCCTGATGGATTCCCGCCGGCCAGCCAGTTGCGCATCGCTTTCAACGGCGGGGCTGGCCGAGTGCACCTGCGCAAGCCTGGCAACACTGGGATAGGCGGACTCGTCGAATCCGGCGCGCGGCCCGCGGATGGTGAGGTCCGACTCTCCGGACAGGCTGTGAACGGCCAGCGTGAATTCGTTGAGCGCGCTGGCATTGACAAGATGAACGGCGACGCCGAGCGCAACACCCAGTACCACCCCGAGCAAGGCTAGCGCGGATCGCCCAGGGTTGTCCCGCAGTGCGCCCGCGGAGACCGCCTGGATGGTCGCCCCCAGCCACGCCAGCACCCTCAGTGTTCCTCGCAACGCTGCAAGCCCTCGGCAGTCAGCCGGTAGGTGCGGTCCGTGGTCCTGGCTGCCGCGACAGAATGGGTGACCAGGATGCCCGCACCGGTGCCGTGCACGATCTGTTCACGCAGGACCGTGAGGACCTGGCGGGCGCTGTCCGCGTCCAGATTGCCGGTTGGCTCGTCGGCGAGAACCAGGCGCGGGCGATGCACCAGGGCGCGCGCAATCGCCACCCGTTGCATCTCGCCGCCCGAGAGTTCGCGCGGGTAGGTCGAGGCGAGCGCCGCAATGCCGACTGCCTCGAGCATTGCGAGGGCCATCCGCGCGCTTTTGTCCGCAGCCGCGCCGCCCAAGCGCAGCGGCAGCATGACGTTTTGCGCGACCGTGAGATGGGGCAGCAGATGAAAAGCCTGGAAAACAAATCCCATGCGGTCGCGCCGCAGCACGGTGCGCGCATTGTCGTCCAGCGTGGTGAGTTCGGTGCCCTCGAAGGTGATGCTGCCCTGGTCGGGCAGGTCGAGTCCCGCAATCATGTTAAGGAGCGTGGATTTGCCGACGCCGGATTCGCCCATGATCGCAACATACTCGCCGGCGGCCAGTTCGAAACTGATGCCACGCATCATCAGGCGACTGCCCGGACCGCGGTAGGATTTGTCGAGATTGCGAATACTGAGCATGGGATCCGTGGCTGGCGCGCGTGGCCTTTCTGAATGGGGAACCGCTCGGCAAGTAACCCCTGTTCGGGGCTTGTGGTTTGCGGCTAATCCCCTTGCCTGGGGCGCCCGAATTTCAAGACAAACTCATCCACAGGCCCCGGGTCGTTGAAGCTCCGCGGTACCCGATGACTTTTTTCATTGCCGGTGATCAACGTGTTGACGATTATCCATACGCCGGATCAAAGCGTCCCAGGCGGCGTCATTTTCCGGCAATTTTCCGCTCCGCTCTGCGGTCTTGGACAACGCCCGAAGACGCGCGCTGCTCCAGCCCTCGGTGCGCGCGGCCAGTCGCGCGACAAACGCTGCTCCGGGTTGGTCCAGATAGAGATCGAGGATTGCCACCCGCTCGTTTGCGTCGGGGAGCGCAATATCAATGAGCGTACCCAGGCGACCGGGTTGCAGCAGGGACTCGTCAATCAGGTCCAGGCGATTGCTCGCCGCAATGACAGCCACGGATGAACTTCCCTCGAGATCGTCGAGTTCGGCCAGCAATTGATGTACCACCCGTTCGGTGGTCCAGGTTCCGGTGCCGCGGCCGCGCACCGGGGCCACGGCATCGAGCTGGTCGAAGAAGATCACGCAAGGGGAGAGTTCACGCGCCAGCTTGAATACATGGCGCACCGCTTCTTCTGACTCGCCCAGCCATTTGCTGAACAGTTCCGGGCCGCCCACCATGATGAGGTTGACGCCCGCTTCTTTTGCTACCGCCTTGGCAAGCAGCGATTTCCCGGTGCCCGAGGGGCCGTGGATCAGCACGTTATCGGCCAGCGGTGCACCGGCGCGCAGCGGTTCTATCAGCATCTCCAGCAGGCGCGCCTTCGCCTGCGCAAGGCCGGCAATGCGATCAAACCCTTCGTTGGGAACGGTGACCAGTGTCGCGCGTGCCGCCGAGGGCCGGCTGCGCCGGCGTGCCGCAATGAAATCGTCGCGCTTTACCCGCAGTGTCTCCGGCTGCCATTGCGCCGGGGATCCCGAAGGCGGGCGGTGGCGGCGCAGGGCATGCATGCCGGCCTCGCGGCACAAGGCCATCAGGTCTGCGCCGACGAATCCCGGTGTGTCGGCGGCGATTTCCGGCAGGTATTCACGCGCAAATCGATCCAGAGGCATCTCGCGGGTGTGAATTCGCAGGATCTGCTCGCGGCCCGCGGCGTCGGGCGGTCCGATATAGATTTCGTAGTCGAAACGTCCCGGACGGCGCAGCGCGGTGTCCACCGTTTCCAGCCGGTTGGTAGTGGCCAGGATCACCACGCCATCCACCTTGGTCAATCCGTCCATGAGCGACAACAGCTGCGTCACCAGTCGCGTATCCGCGTGCGAGCCGCTCTCGCCGCGCTTGGGGGCGATGGCGTCCAGTTCATCGATGAAGATCACCGAGGGCGCATGGTGCACCGCTTCGCCGAATATCCGCCGCAGATTGCCTTCGCTCTCGCCATAAGTGGTGCCGACGATTTCCGGGCCGTTGATATGGAAAAACTGGGCATTCACCTCGTTGGCGGTGGCGCGCGCCAGCAACGTCTTGCCGGTGCCCGGAGGCCCGTAAAGAATCACCCCGCGTACCGGGGGAATGCCCACCTGCCGGTAAATGCCCGGGAACTGCAGCGGCAGTTGCACCGTTTCCTTCACCATGGCGATTTCGCGCGCCAGGCCGCCCAGTTCGTCGAAGCTCACTTCGAGCGCGACGTTGCCCTTGAAGCCGTCGGGGGCGGTGTCGAGTACCACGTCGGTGTCCGCGTCAACCACGCCGGCAGCCGGCTGCACTTCCACCACCTGGAAAAGGGTGCCCGCCACCGAGTGGTGAAAGTGCAGGAACAACAATGCGCCTTTGGCGACCGGGCTGCGCTGCTCGAGCATCTCTTCTTTGAGGTGTTCCTCGAGGTGATGCGCCGAGGTCGAACCCAGATCCACCGCCGGCTGCAGCCGTACTTTCTTCACCGGTGGCGCGCGCTCAGGCGTAAGTTCTATGGTCGAATAAAGGCGCACAGCCAGTGACTGGCGCTGAAAGCGGTCAAGACGGATTTCCCCGCTGCCGCGATCGTCTTCATTCGGCGCGTCGATGCGAACCAGGATCTCGCGCTGGAAGGTGCCCACGCGCAGCAGGTCGCCGGGCTTGAGGCCGTGCTGCTGCATGAGGGCCGGGTCGATGCCCGCCAGAGACGCACTGCTGGCCGCGTATTCGCGCAGTGATGGCGCAACCGTCAACTCCAGCATCATGTCTGCGCGCGCCCCTGCCGTGCTTTGCGACAGCGCTGCACCGCTTCGCAGGCAATGCTCTTCAGGGTGTGCGGATAACTTTTGCGTTCATGTTCCATTGAGGCTTTCCGTTGTGGCGGCCGACTGTCGCATATCGCTCAAGGGGGCGTCAACACTGGCATCATAGGCGCATTCACAAAGTGTTCCGGCGACAACATCGCGGAGACTCGCCCATGTGCAGCAAATTCTTTCTGGCCTCGGATGACGTGCAAAAAATTGTAGCGGCCTGAGCGAAATCCGCGACTGGCCGGAGCGCCGGTCCGCGGCGGCCTCAGTTCTTGAGCTACAGGATATCGAGCAACCGGCCTACGGCGGAAAAATCCGCATATCCCAAAAAGATCCGGAGGCGCGGAAATCGGAAAAACGGGTCATCAGCCCTCTCGGGGCCGGCATCACGAAAGGCAAAATTATAGGATGATGGGCGTCTTTCCCGCGCCGATCGTGTCGCAGACCGCTCGGCGCTTGTGTTTCGAGAAAAGGCTTTCATGTCCAAGCTTGCAAGCAAACATCCCCCGTTCGTCATTCCACCGCTCATCCGGCGCAATACGATCTTGTTCGCGCTGTCGCAGTCCTTTACCGGCGCGGGCATGCAGTTCGCCTATGGCCTGGGGCCGCTGATGGTGATTGCGCTTACCGGGTCTGCGGCGCTGGCGGGGCTGTCGGTAGGACTGATAGGGCTGTCGCGATTTCTGGCCTCCTACCCCGTGGGCAAAATCACCGACGCCTATGGGCGCAAGCCGGGCATCTTTCTGGGGCTTTCGCTGGCGCTGGTGGGCGGTCTTATCGTCGGCTGGTCGATGAGTATCCGCAGCATTGCGTTTTTTGTCGTCGGCATGCTGATCTTCGGCATGGGCATGAACGGCGCGCAGCAGCTGCGCGTGGCCGCCACCGACATGTATCCGCATTTTCACCGCGCGCAGGCCCTGGGTTACATCGCCTTGGGGTCATTGGTCGGGCTGGTCATCAGTCCGCTGATGATCAGCGGGGCCGAGAAATTTGCGGTCCAGCTGGGCTACACCCCGCTGGGTCTGCCCTGGTTTCTGCTGCCTCTGCTGATAGTCGCGGGAATGGGGCTGGTATTTTTCGTACATCCGGATCCCAAGGAAATCGGCATGCATCTCGATCGCTATTACCCCGGGTATACGCCGCCGCCGCGGCCCGTGGGCAGCAGCGACGTCAAGTTCAGCGCCTGGAGCCTGATGCGCAACGTCCCGACGCGCATGGCTATCGTTTCCAACTGCGCAGCCCAGGGCAACATGTCCATCGTCATGGTACTGACCTCGCTGGTACTGTCGCACCATGGACACTCGCTGGGGGCGATTGCGTTCTCGCACATGTTCCATTCGGCGGGCATGTTTGCCTTCACCATTCCTTTGGGCAAACTCGCCGATCGTTTTGGCCGTGAAAGGGTCATGTATCCGGGTGTGCTGGTGGCGCTGATCGGGGCGAGCCTGGTGGCTTTCACCGGTGCCTACTGGGCGGTGACCCTGGGGACCTTCCTCGTCGGCCTGGGCTGGGCCGCGGCCAATGTTGCGGCAACGGCGATGATTGCAGACCACGCCGAGACTGCGGTGCGCGGCCGTGCCATTGGGGTCAACGAGAGTTTCGCCGGAGGGATCAGTGTGGCGACGGCGCTGGTGACCGGGCCGATCATCGAATGGTTCGGTCTGCCCATGACAGGGCTGGTGGCGATATTGGTCAGCCTGCCGCCATTGGTGATGTGGGTGGGTATGAGATTCGGCAGGCGCGCGGTCGACCAGAAGGCTCCGGCTTCCACGATATAGGTGCCCTTCAGGTATTGCGCCGCAAGCCGGAAAGGCCCGCGTCTGCTGCCCCGGAAAGCGGAATCCGGGCGATAGGCAGGAATTTCGCGAGCGGGCCCTCAGAAATCCGGCGGACTGCCGATAACCAGATAATTCCCACTGCGCGGGCCCCTTGCGTCCGCAGGATTGCCCAAATGGCGGAGCCTCGAGCCTCCACGCTGCTGTTGCGCAATGTGCCGCTGCTTGCGTCGCTTTCCGAAGCCCAGTTCGAGGCGGTTGCCAGGGTGGTGCAGCGGCGCATGGTGCGCCGCGGCGCGGCCATCATAGAAGCCGGCGACCGGGTGCATTGCCTGTATATCATCGTATCCGGCGTTGCCCAGGCGGTGATGAGCGATCGCGAAGGAAATAACGTCATTCTCGCCATTCTGAAAGCGGGAGACTATTTCGGCGAGATGGAAATGTTCGAAGATCTGCCGCTCGCGGCGACCATCGTGGCGCGCGAACCCTGCGACATCCTGACGCTGGGCAAGCGGCAGTTCAGCTGTTGCCTGGAGGAGAATTTCGAGATGGCCATGGCCGTGCTGCGCGGCATGGCCAAGCGATCGCGCGAAGCAGACAGTCGTATCGGCAGCCTTGCCCTCCACGGAGTCGACGCACGGCTTGCCAAGTTCCTGCTGCAGGAATCCGAATGGATCAACGGCGCGCGCATTGTTAGCGGACACTATACCAAGCGCGATATTGGCCGCGTGATCGGGGCCTCGCGCGAGTGCGTCAGTCGCGTCATGAAGCAGATGCAGGTGCGCGGCTACCTCGAGGAAAGGGGCAACACGATCGTGCTTCGCGAGCGCATCCTTTCCCTTGCATGACAGGGGGGGCGACGGAGAAATTTGAGGCGATGGCAGCGCGTTCCGGCCTGCTCCATGCACATCGGCGCGCAGCAGCAAATCTGCAGGTATCAAGCGTCGCCGACTCACCCCGGCCTTGCCCACCGCTTTTGTCCCCTTTACCTGCCGGGGCTTGCACTGCGGACGGTCGACACGCTTATTGGTATGCCGCTGGAAGGCTCAGCGCACCCACCGAGATCCGGAAAGCTCATGGCAGATTTCACCCGTTCCTTTGCCTGCCTGATGCGCGCCAGGTTTTCCGATATCTACGCGGGTATCCGTGGAATGAATTCCACCTGCTTATGGCTCGCGACGAAATTAGCGGCTGCCTGGGGCTTAAAATAGAAACCGGGAGTCGCGCGCTATGGAGGCTTCAGTAAGATGGTTTAGTCAAGGCACAGCAAAAACATGTACATATTCTCGATGCCGGGCGCTTGCGCGCGGCCATGGGGCGCCGCTAGGTCTGGTCAGTTGATTTCGGCGCCAGGCATGAAGGTTTTCCATCGCTGTGGTGTGTTCGCCGGTGCACATGCTGGACCGGCGTTCCGCAGTAAACTGGGCGAAATCAAGCAGCGGGGTGCAGGTTGATGACTTCCGGATTGAGATATTCGGCACGGATCATTGCGGCTGGTGCATTGTGCATCGCGCTTTTTCCGGCAATAGTGCGGGCGGCAACCGACGTCTTGCCCAGTATTGCAGCGGAGGTGCCTGTGGCAACGGGCGGCGCGGGACTGGGGCTTGCCCTGCGCTTTGAGAACTCGCCCTACCGTGGTGGCGGCACGCGCAATGATCTGGTTCCACTCTATATTTACGAAGGCAAACGGGTCTTCCTGGAGGCCTATCGATTCGGCCTGAAGCTCGACGAAACGCCGGACTCGCGTTTTGATGTGTTTCTCGGTTATCGCTTCGAGGGATTTCTCTACGACCACATACCGGCGAGTCTGGCCGGCATGGCCAATCGCGACCAGGAGGTCGACCTGGGGCTGGGGTATCAGCAGCGCAGGCCCTGGGGCACGCTTTTCGGGGAGTTGCTGCACGATGCCGCCGGCGGTTCGAATGGCACCGAGCTCAGGGCCGGCTATCGTTATGACTGGACCCATGGAAACCTGAAGGTGCAACCCCAGCTGGCGTTCGCCGCTCGGGATCGCAACCTGAACAATTATTACTACGGTGTGCGCCAGTCGGAGGCCACGGCCGTGCGTCCTGCGTACGAACCCGGCAGAGGCATCAATGTCGAATTCGGCCTGTCGGCGGTGTACCGGATCTCCGAACGCTGGAGGCTTCTGGGGGGCATAACCGCGCGGCGGTTCTCCTCGGGCGTACGCGCGAGTCCCATCGTCCAGGACCGCACCCAGCTTGCCGGCCTGCTCGGGCTGGCCTATGACTTTTCACCTGATCATGACGCCTGGCCCGAGGGCCGCCCGTTGATTGTCAAGGGGCTCTATGGCACCTCGACCGATTGCGATTTTGCCAAGGTGATGCTGCTCAAATGCTTCTCGATTAATACCGCGGACAGGACAAGGATCGCGGCGGTTGAAGTGGGGCGACCGTTCATCGAGCGGCTGAACGGATGGCCGCTCGATTTCGTCGGCTACCTCGGCGCCCTGCATCACAATGAGCGCGGCCTTCAGGAAAATTCCTGGCAATTCAATGCCTATATGAAAGGTTATTACTACGGATTTCCCTGGAGCCAGCGTGTGCGCACCCGGGTGGGCCTGGGAACGGGTGTCTCGTATGCGGAACGCGTGCCGTTTGTCGAAATGCGCGACCAGATCGCGCGCGCGCGCAATAGTTCACGCCTGCTCAATTACCTGGACCTGAGCGCCGACGTCAGCATCGGCGATCTGGTCGGCGCGAAGTCTCTGCGTGACACCTACGCCGGCCTGGGTGTATCGCATCGTTCCGGCATTTTCGGGACATCGCGGCTGTTCGGCAACGTGGATGGCGGATCGAACTACATCTATTCGTACCTGGAGTGGCGTATGTAATCATTTCAGCGCCCACTGGGGCCTGCAGCTGCCGCCGTGTTGCAGTTGCGCCCGCGGTTTTTGCGGTGGCGCGATCGGTTCTGCCCCCGCAATGGGGGTGAGCGCGGCGGTGACTCGCGCGCGACAGGCCTGGCGGGCCGGAACCACGATGGCGGTGTCGCCGGTTGCCTCTTGCGGTCCAGCGGGGCTGCGGGCAGCGAAATGCATCATCCAATGGCGAGGGTTGCCAATACTGCAACAAACAGGTGTGGGCATTTCGTGGGGATTCCTTGTGGTTGTTGTTTGACGGGAGTGTCCAAGCTTGGCTAGACTGCTCTGCCGATTCGGTGCGCCAACGCGCATAAATAAGAAGCTCTTTTGATTAAACCGCCACCGCCCTCGCAAGCAACGAGCCATTACCGTGATCACCGCGGATGGTGCGTTGGCAAACGGTGAATTCAGGCGCGAGGGCATATGTTTTCAAACGTCCCGCCTTTCCCTCGCAGGGAAAGGATTTTTGCAATCATTTTCGACTAAATAGGAATGACCATGCTACCCAGCGCGAAAAGCCTCGAAGGCAAACGAGTACCCAATGTGACATTCAAGACCCGTAGCGACAACCAGTGGAAGGATGTCACTACGGACGACGTTTTCAAAGGCAAGGCAGTCGTGGTGTTTTCGCTGCCCGGCGCGTTTACGCCGACTTGTTCGAGCACGCATCTGCCGCGTTACAACGAGCTTGCCCGCGTGTTCAAGGCAAACGGCGTGGACCAGATTGTCTGCCTGTCGGTCAATGACGCTTTTGTCATGAACCAGTGGGCGCAGGAACAGGAAGCGCAGAACATCACGCTGCTGCCTGATGGAAATGGCGATTTCAGCGCCGGCATGGGCTTGCTGGTCGACAAATCCAGCATTGGATTCGGCAAGCGCTCGTGGCGCTACTCCATGCTGGTGAAAGACGGCGTGGTCGAGAAGATGTTCATCGAACCGGAAAAAGAAGGCGATCCGTTTGAAGTCTCCGATGCCGAAACCATGCTCAAGTACATCAACCCGAAGGCGGTCGCGCCCGAACCGGTGGTGATCTTCGCCAAACCCGGCTGCCCGCATTGCGCGCGCGCCAAGGCGCTGCTTGAGGCCAAGGGCTATCGCTATGACGAAATCAGCCTCGGCAGGCACATCACCTCGAGCACCCTGCGCGCGGTCTCCGGCAGCGGCACCTGGCCACAGGTGTTTATCGGCGGCAAGCTGGTCGGCTCCGCGGACGATCTGGAGGCGTACTTCGCCGCCGGCAAAGCCGCCTGAGGCAGGCTGGTTGCATTCCCCGGGGTAGGGTCGATGAAGGCGTAAATCCTGCTTCGCGGATGTCCCGGGGGCGTAGCGTCCCTCGGGATGAAGATCAGTTCGTCGGTTTCCTGATCCAGTCCGCAATGATTGCAACGGCTGCCTTCTCCATGCCGATATAGCCGTGATAGCGCAGGCTCTCGCAGGGATCGCCCGTCGAGAGCAACGACGAGAACCCGCACCCTTGAACTGCCGAAGGTCTTCTCATTTTGAACCGGAGTAAAGTTGCGGGTACCGGGCATGAGCTTGGCACTTTGGGAGACAGGCGCAATGGCAGAACAGATCCGCATCAAGGAAATTCCGGAAGACAAATTGAGTGCCGAACAGGCGAAGGTATTCAAGGACCTGGTCGCTGGGCGCGGCCGCCTGCTCACGCCCTACAAGATTTGGATTCATTCACCCCGACTCGCCGCCGTGCTGGAGACGATCGGCACTTTTCTCAACAAGGCCAGCTCGCTCTCCGAGCGCGAGGTCGAACTCACCATCTGCATCATCGCCAATCACTGGAAGGGCGAATACGTCTGGGCCGCGCATGTGAAGATGTGCCGCGACCTCGGCTTTCCGCAAGGCGTGTTCGACGCGATCCGCGCTGGCCAGGTGCCGGTGCTCGACAACGAGCGGGAGCGTGCGCTCTACGATCTGGCGATGATTTCAATGGCGCCGGGCGGAGGTTCGGACGAGGTGTTCAACCGCGCGGAAAAACTTCTGGGCCGCAACGGCATCGCGGAAGTGTTGGCGTTGCTGGGCTACTACACCTCGGTCTCGATGGGCATGAAGCTGCACCGGGTTCCTGTGCCCGGGTCTGCTTAGGGCCGGTTTCGTCCGGGGCGTTCGCCGGATCGCAGGTTCGAAGACCGCGATATCGGGCGTGCGCGGCGTCGCGGATCATCCCCGGGCAGGTCAGTGGCGATGGTTCCGCTTCAGGGCGTGGCTTGTCGAACCGGGCTGCCGTGTTTCCAGCGCGGGCCGTCTTGATTGGCTGTGCTTGCCGCCCGCTAGCAGGGTAGGCCGAGGTGCCTGGAGATCCAGTCGGCCGCCGACAGCGTGCGCGCATCGTCGGCAATCCGCCCCACCACCTGCAGTCCCACCGGCAGGCCCTTGGGTCCTTTGCCCGCATTGACGGTAACGCAGGGTGTGTAGAGCAGCGTCCAGGTGCCGTTCATGATCGGATCGCCGGTGTAGGCAAGACCCTCGGGGGCTTCGCCCAGTGCGGCGGCGCTGAGCAACACATCGCAGTCGTCGAAGGCATCGGCAAGCTGTGCGCGGCACTGGCGCGCCAGTGCCACGGCGTCGGCGTATTCGTTGCCGGAGATTTCGAGCCCTTGCCGGCAGCGTTCGGCCAGCCGCGGGTCCATCCTGTCGCCATGGCGCAGCACGTCGTCGGCGCGGTTGGCTCCGCCTTCGTAGGCCATGACGCTGGCCTGCGCCCGGGCGATGCCCTCGAAGCGTGACGGCAGCGTAATTTCGCGCACCACGGCACCCGCCTTCGCCAGCATCGTGGCCGCGTTCTCAAATGCCGCAGACATCTCCGCTTGCACCTGCGACCACTGGAAGCCCCGGCACAGGCCCACACGGGGCGCAGCGGCCGGCCAGGGCCTGAGCTGCAATTCGGGCCGGCGCGTCAGTGCCGCGATGAAATAGGCTGCGTCTTCGATGCTGCGCGAGAAAAGGCCCACCGTGTCCAGCGTGTCCGACCCGGTTTTGACACCGCCGCGCGCCAGCGTGCCGAAGCTGGGCTTGTAGCCGGTGATACCGCAATAGGCTGCCGGGCGGATCACCGAACCGGCAGTCTGCGTGCCGAAGGCCAGCGGAAAAAAACCATCGGCCACGCCCGCGGCCGAGCCGCTCGAGGACCCGCCCGGCGTGTGTGCCAGGTTGAGCGGGTTGCGCGTTTTTCCTGCCGGAAAGGTGGCGAACTCGGTGGTCACGGTTTTGCCGACGATGAGTCCGCCCAGATGCCGTGTCAGCGCCACCACCGCCGCATCGGCTGCCGGGCGGTGCCCCTGGTAGACCGCCGAGCCATATTCGGTGGGCATGTCGAAGGTGTCGAAAATATCTTTGACCGCTACTGGCAGGCCGTGCAGTGGGCCCATGATGGTGCCCGCATCGAGGGTGCGCGCCCGGGTGAGTACCTGCCCGGGATTGAAATAGGCAAAGGCCTGCACGTCGGGTTCACGCTCGGCGATGCGCTCGAGGCAGGCGCGCGCGTAGGTTTCCACGCTCAGGCTGCGCTGCGCGATTTGCCGCGCCGCCGCCACGGCGCTCAGGGTATGGAGTTTGTTCATGCCGGGGCTGTTTCCTTGGCTGGGATTCTCGCAATGGGTGTGTCACCGGCCGGCGCGATGATTGCCGCGGCGGCCAGGCCAAGCGCAATGTTGATCATCCAGACGATTTCATAGGAGCCGGTTTTGTCGTACAGATAGCCAGCCAGCCACGCGCCGAGGAATCCGCCAATCTGGTGCGACAGCAGCACTATGCCCATCAGCGTGCTCATGTAACGCACGCCAAAGATTTGCGCGACGATGCCGCTGGTTGGCGGGACCGTGCCCAGATAAAGAAATCCCATGCCGGCGGCGAAGGCCATGGCCAGTTCCGGCGTCATCGGCAGGAACAAGAGCGGCACGAACAGCACGGCGCGCGCGCTATAGATGAAGGCGAGCACATAGCGTTTGCGCCAGCGTCCGGAGAGCACGCCGAAAAGATAGGAGCCGAAAATGTTGCATAGACCGATCAGCGCGAATGCCGTGGCGATCACGCCCGGCAGCATGCCGCGGTCGGCAAGATAGGCCGGAAAGTGGGTGGCGACGAAGGAGACATGAAAGCCGCAGACGAAAAAGCTCGCGGTGAGCAGCCAGTAACCGCGGTGGCCGCGCGCTTCGCGCAGCGCCTGCGTGAGGGAGTTCGCCTCTGCTGACGAATGGCGCGTCGGGGTCCGGTCCGACAGGCGCAGCGGCATCGCCACCACGATCATGGTGGCCGCGGCCAGCGTGAGCCAAAGCAGTGTCTCGCGCCAGCCGAGGCTGGTCATCAGCGCGCTCGCCGTGGGAATCATCAGGAACTGGCCGATCGATCCGCCGGCGGTGACGATGCCGAACGCCGCGGTGCGCTTCTCCGGTTTTACCACGCGCGCCACCGCGCCGAACATCACCGACATGCTCACCGCGGAGAGCGCCATGCCCATCAGAATGCCGAAGGTGAGTTGCAGATGCAGCGCCTCCTGGCTGAGTGAACCCAGTGCCAGGCCGAAGATGTAGAGAACTCCCCCGCCCATGGCGACGCGTTGCGTGCCGAAGCGGTCGGCCAGGGCGCCGGCAATCGGATTGCCGAAGCCGGTGATCAGTGTCTGGATGGCGATTGCCATGCTGAAAACCTGGCGTCCGAGGCCAAGATCCATGCTGACCGGGCGGGTGAACAATCCGAACGACTGGCGGATGCCCATGCTTAGCGTGACGATGGTGAGTGCGCAGACGGTGACGAGCAGGATGGAGCGCTGGGTGGGCATGGCAGTCATGGGTGGCGGCTTCGGCGTGTTATTCGGCAGGGCAGGACGGAATGCTGCGTTGCAGGGATTTGCAGGGGGAAGACGCCGCAGCGCGAAAGCATCATGTGCGGATTGTCGCCGGTTTCCGTGGCGCACGCCATCCCGGCGGCGCGGCGTGCAGGGGAGCCCGCGAGCAGCCTGCGTGCCAGCTTGAGAAGCCGGAGCGCAACGGGTATCGTTGTGGGTCGCAGCGAAGCCGAAATTCTCCCGTTCATGTCCGCCAGTTTCCACGCCGCCATCCTGTCTGGCCCCGGATCGCAAGACCGGGTCCTGATGATATGCGTGATCGCTTCGATACTCGCGCATGCGGCGGTGTTGCTGCTGTTTCCCGGGATGCGCCAGGGGCCGCCCGCGGCGGTGGCGGTGACGGTGCTCACCGCCACCATCTCCCGCCGCGCCGAGGCGCCGCCGAGCACGCTTGCCGAGGTGCCGCGTCCGCGCGAACCGGAGCGTTCCAGGACGCCGCTCAAACCTGAGCCCGAGCCGCCGCGTCCATTGCTCACGCGGCCCGATACGGCGCCGTCCGCACCGCGCGTTTCCGAGCCGCCTCCGTTGCAGACCGCGCCCGCGCCGCCCAGCGTCCCCCAGGCGCCGGCCAATACGGCGCGCGTGCCGGAAGTGCCCTCTGCTCCAGTGCCCGCCGCCCCGGCACCGGGGCAAACGGACGCCGCTGACAGAGGCACCCTCGATCAATATCGCCTGGCATTGCTGGGTGCTGCCAATCGTTACAAGCGTTATCCCGCCATCGCCATGGAAAAGGGATGGGCAGGCAGGGTCGAAATTCGCATCGTCATCGGCGCCAATGGCCTGATGCAAAGCATCGCGGTGAAGACTTCCAGCGGATTCGATCTGCTGGACCGGACCGCCGTCGACATGGTCACCAAGGCCAAGCCGATGACGACGATTCCGCCGGCATTGCGCGGGCGCGAGTTCGCCGTGGATATTCCGGTGATCTTCAGTCTGCAGACGGGGTAGCGCCGCAGGAGCGGACAACCCGGGAGCGCGCGCAGCAGCAAGCAGGGCTAGAAGACGATGCGGCGGGCGCCGTTGAAACGGGTTTTCCAATAAGTGCTGCGCATGCTCTCGATGCGCACGGCGGCGCCGGTGCGCGGCGCGTGGATGAAGCGGTTGTCGCCGATGTAGATTCCCACGTGGGTGTTCGGTTGGCCCTGGGTGTTATAGAAAACCAGATCGCCGGTTTCGATCTGGCGCAGGTCTATCGGTTTCCCCAGCCGGCTCTGTGCGCCGGTTTGCGCCGGAATGCTCAACCCGTAGGCATTGTGGAAAACATGGGCAACCAGGCCGCTGCAGTCAAAGCCGGTGGCCGGAGAATGGCCGCCATAGTGGTAGTCGATTCCCAGTGCGGCAAGCGCCGAGAACAGGGCATCGGGCGATGGCGCGTGAAGCGCGGAATTCTCTGCTGCGGTGCGGCCGGGGTCACGTGCAGCGGCCACTGCGGGCGCTGCGACCGCCGAATCGGGCAAACGCGACGACATGCCGCTGCTGGATGGGGACGACACGGCCGCGGTCACCACCGGTGCGGGACTGCCTGGGGAGCCGGCAAATATCGCGCAACCGGTGCTGATGGTGGCTAAAATTATAAATAAAAACAATCTATTGATTGCGTGCATTAAAGTAATTTAAGAGAATAGGGCGGAAAAGTAAAGCGGCATGCCTGTCGCGGCCTTGAAGAGGCAATGCGGCAGCAATCAGGTCGGCAGATTCGCCTTGCTGCGCGTTACAGTTACGTTAGCGATCACCTTCAATGAAAAAACTCCTGCTTCTCCTTCCGGCTCTATTGCCAACCGCGCTGCGCGCCGCCCTCGGCAAGCGGCGCGTGCAGCGTCAGGAAAGCCGGCGCGTCTGGGTCACGGTTGAAGAACTCCGGTAGCGCGGCCAAGGTGCCGTCGGTTCCGCTGCCTGCCGCCGCATCGGCAGATGCGCAGGTGCTTGACGCGCTGCCCGCCGCACCGCGCCAGGCGGCAATTTCCACGGAAGCGCTGCATGCGCTGTTCGCCGAGGGCGGCGCGCTGTCGCGGGGCATACCGGATTACCGTGTGCGCCTCCAGCAACTGGAGATGGCCGACAGCGTCGCGCAGGCGATTCACGATTGCGGCGTACTGGTGTGCGAGGCCGGTACCGGCACCGGAAAAACACTGGCCTACCTGGTGCCGGCGCTGCTCTCCGGCGGCAAGGTGATTGTTTCCACCGGCACCAAGACCCTGCAGGACCAGCTCTACCGCCGCGACCTGCCCACGGTGTGCAAGGCGATCAACGCGCCGGTCACCATCGCCTTGCTCAAAGGCCGCGCCAATTATGTGTGCCAGTATCACCTGAAGCGCAATATCAGCGAGGCGCTTTTGTTCGCGCGCGAGGACGTGGGGCATCTGCAGGCGATTGCGCGCTTCGCGCGGGTGACCCGCAGCGGCGATTGCAGCGAGGCCACCGAGGTGCCCGAGTCTTCATCTGCCTGGAGTTTCGCCACTTCCACCCGGGAGAGCTGCCTGGGTCAGCAATGCCCCGACCATGAAAAGTGTTTTGTCATGGCGGCGCGGCGTGACGCGCTGGCGGCTGAGGTCGTGGTGGTCAACCACCATCTGTTTTTCGCCGACGTGATGCTGAAGGACGAGGGCATGGCCGAATTGCTGCCTGCCTGCAACACCGTCATCCTTGACGAGGCGCACCAGCTGCCGCAGACCGCAACCCTGTTCTTCGGCGAGAGCCTGTCCACCGGACAACTGGTCGAACTGGCGCGCGACGCCAGGGTTGCCATGGCACAGGCGGCGCGCGACATGCCCGACCTGCCCGCGTTCGCCGACCGGCTGGAGCGCGCCGGGCGAGAGCTGCGTTTGTCGCTGCCGCGACCGCCGGCGCGCTACTCCAATGCCAATTTGCGGCAGGAGAAGAATTTCACCGACGCGGTCGATGATTTGGCCGCCGCACTGGAGGCCTTCGCCGGGGCGCTGGGGCGGGTTGCCGAGCGCGACGAGGGGCTGGCGCGCTGCGCGAACCGCGCGCTCGAGGCCTGCGCCAGCCTGGAGCGCTGGCGCGACACCGAAGCGCACAATCTGGTGCAGTGGGCCGAGAGCTACAGCCAGTCACTCGCGCTGAACGCCTCGCCGCTGTCGATTGCCGAATTCTTCCGCAAGCAGATCGACGGCCGGCCGCGCGCGTGGATTCTCACCTCGGCGACGCTTGCCGTCGGCGGGAATTTCGCGCATTACCTCGAAGCCATGGGCCTGGAACAGGCGCGCACCGCCTGCTGGGACAGTCCTTTCGACTATCCGAGTCAGGCGCTGCTTTACGTGCCGCGCGCGCTTCCCGAGCCGGGCGGCGCCGAGCACACCCGCGCCGTGGTCGATGCGGCCTTGCCGCTGATCCGCGCGGCGCGGGGGTCGGCTTTTCTGCTGTTTACGACGCTGCGGGCGATGCGTCTAGCCCGCGACCTGCTGGCCCGGGACCTCGAGCGCGAGGGCCTGGCCTATCCGCTGCTCGCGCAAGGCGAAGGATCGCGCAGCGAGCTGCTGGAGCGGTTTCGCCGTCTGGGCAATGCGGTGCTGGTGGCCAGCGCCAGTTTCTGGGAGGGCGTGGACGTGCGCGGCGATGCGCTGCGACTGGTGGTGATCGACAAGCTGCCCTTTGCTCCGCCGGACGATCCGGTGATGGAGGAGCGCCTGGCAAGCATCGCGCGCGCCGGGCGTAATGCCTTCATGACCTATCAGTTGCCGCACGCGGCAATCGCGCTCAAGCAGGGCGCCGGGCGGTTGATTCGCGACGAACACGACCGTGGTGTGCTGGTGATCTGCGATCCGCGCCTGATCGGCAAATCCTATGGCAGGAAGCTGGTTGCCGCGCTGCCACCCATGCGCCTGATCCGCGATGCCAACGAGGCGGCGGATTTTCTGGGCAGGACCTGAGGGCGTTTATCCGGCTTGCGTTACCAGATTTTCCACCACGGATCCTTGCGTCCCACCGCGCCCTTGAAATACGGACTCTCCGGGAAGTTCTTGCGCATGATGCGCTCGGAGTCGTCGCGCAGGTCGGTCATGCCCAGCTCATCGTAGGACTTCACCAGGATGAACAGCGCCTCTTCCAGCGAGGTGGCGTTGGGATAGGTCTGCAGCGCAAACTGCGCGCGGTTGGCTGCCGCGACATAGGCGCGGCGAGCGACGTAATAGCGCGCCACATGCACCTCGTGGGACGCCAGCGCATTTACCAGCCACTGCATGCGCTGTATCGAATCCTTGACGTATTTGCTCTCTGGGAAGCGCTTGACCAGTTCCTTGAATGCCTCGAAAGAATCGCGCGCCGCCTTGGGATCGCGCTCGCTGGGGTCCTGGTCGCCAAGGCGCGCAAACAGGCTCTGGTCTTCGTTGAACCAGATGATGCCCTTCAGGTAATAGGCATAGTCCACACTGGGGTGGGTGGGATGCAGCTTGATGAAACGGTCTGCGGCGGCCGCGGCGCTGACTGCGTCGTTGTCCTTGTGATGTGCATAGGCCACTTCGAGTTGCGCCTGCTGCGAATAGCGCCCGTAGGGAAAGCGCGATTCCAGTTTCTCGTAATACTTGATCGCCTTGATGTAATTGCCGGCGTTCAACTCGTCCTTGGCTTCGCTGTAGAGCTTGTTGGCCGACCAACCCGCGGTTTCATCGACGTCCTGCAGGCCGCAACCGGCCAGCAGGAACACGGCCATAATCGTCGCCACAATCGTTAAACTTGGCTTCATACTCGCCTTGCCCTTTCAGCTGACACGGATGATCGAAAATAATTATAGCGCGCGCGATGCCCCCGACCCCGCCGCATCGCACCTTACCCTGTTGATTCCCGCGCAGTGCGCCGGCTTGCGCATAGACCAGGCTCTGGCGCAAATGATTCCTGAACATTCGCGCAGTCGCATCGCCGCCTGGCTCAAGGACGGGCGGATTCTGCTCGATTCGCGAGCGGTGCGCCCGGACGTGAAGGTCTGGGGCGGCGAATCTGTTGATCTGGCGGTTCCCGCCGATCCGCGCGACGCACCGCCGCAAGCGCAGGACATACGGATCAATGTGGTGTACGAGGATGATGCGGTTCTGGTCATCGACAAACCCGCCGGCCTGGTGGTGCATCCGGGCAGCGGCAACTGGAGCGGCACCCTGCTCAATGCGTTGCTGCACCACGCGCCTGGCCTGCAGGAGGTGCCGCGCGCGGGCATCGTGCACCGGCTGGACAAGGACACCAGCGGCCTGCTGGTGGTGGCCAAGACGCTGACCGCCCAGACCTCGCTGGTGCGCCAGCTTCAGGCGCGCACGGTAGAGCGGACTTACCTGGCCCTGGTGCAGGGCAGAGTCGCTCACGAGGGCGAAGTCGATGCGCCCATCGGGCGCGATCCGCGCAATCGCGTGCGCATGGCGGTGCTGGCCTCTGGCAAGCCGGCGCTCACGCGCTATCGCGTGCAGACGCGCTACGCGCAGGTGACGCTGCTCGAATGCAAGTTGTCGACCGGGCGCACCCATCAGATACGCGTGCATCTGCAAAGCATCGGCCACCCGCTGGTGGGCGATCCGGTGTACCGCGGCGCGCAGGGCGCGGCAAAGTCCGTCGCAGGCGCCAATGGTGCTTTTGTGGTGATCGAGCGCCAGGCCCTGCATGCGCAGCGGCTGGCGTTTCTGCATCCGCAAAGCGGCGCCCGGGTCGAATTCCAGGCGCCGCTTCCGGCTGATTTGCAGCGCCTGCTCGACAGCCTCTCATGAACCGTACATGAAGCACGACTGGATTGTGCCGGACTGGCCTGCGCCGCAGCGCATCCGCGCGCTGATCACGACGCGCTCGGGCGGTGTCAGCAGCGGCGCCTTCGCCTCCATGAACCTGGGCGAGCAGGCCGGTGATGAGGCGCCGGCCTGCGGCGAGAATCGCGCGCGCCTGCGCGCGCTGCTGCCGGCTGAGCCGCTGTGGTTGCGCCAGGTGCATGGCACCGCGGTGGTGGAGGCGCCGGCGGCGGCGCCCGGAACCCCGGCCGACGGCGCGGTGGCGCATGTGCCGGGGGCGGTCATTGCTGTTTTGACCGCCGATTGCCTGCCGGTGCTGCTGTGCGATCGGCAGGGCACCGCGGTCGGCGTTGCGCATGCGGGCTGGCGCGGCCTGGCTGCCGGGGTGATCGAGAACACCGTGGCGAAAATGCAGATCGAACCGCAGCACCTTATCGCCTATCTTGGACCAGCCATCGGCGCGCGCGCCTATGAAGTCGGCGAGGACGTGCGCCAGGCGTTCCTCAACGCAGATACACAGGCGGGCGCGGCGTTCGCGGCGCGCGCGCCGGGAAAATATCTGGCCGATCTGTATCAATTGGCGCGACAGCGCCTCGCGAAAACGGGAATAATGGCGGTCCACGGCGGCGGCTTTTGCACCTACGCCGAGAACCACCGCTTTTACTCCTATCGCCGGGACGGCCCGACCGGCCGCATGGCAAGCCTGATCTGGATCGAAAAACTTTGACGATGTCTACATTGGCCTGGATAACGCTTGCCAGCGTGGCCGGCGGCGTGCTTTCGGTAGCGCTTGCGGCGGTGTTCGCGCTGAGCGCGCGCGCGAGCTGGATTCCTTCTCTGGTGAGCTTCGCGATCGGGGCGCTGCTGGGCGCCGCGTTCCTGGAGATACTGCCCAGCGCTTTCGAAGGTGCGAAGGATTTCCACACGCTGGCGGCGACGCTGCTGGCGGGAATCCTCGGTTTCTTCGTGCTGGAAAAGCTGGTGCTGTGGCGCCATTGCCATGTCGAGGATTGCGAGGCGCACGATCCGCATGAGCATGGAAGCAATCCCGGGCACGATCACGGGCACGATCATGGACGCAGCGGCATGCTGATCCTGGTGGGCGACAGTTTTCATAATTTTGTCGATGGCGTGCTGATCGCGGCGGCATTCATGCAGAGCACGCAATTGGGGATCGTTACGTCGGCGGCGGTGATTGCCCACGAGATTCCGCAGGAAATGGGCGATTTCGTGATCCTGCTGCATTCGGGCTACAGCAAGGTGCGCGCGCTGGTGATGAACCTCGCCTCGGGCCTCGCCATGGTCGTGGGCGCGATGCTCGGTTACTTCGCGCTGCATGCGATGCAGGAGTGGATCACCACCATGCTCGCGATCGCCGCGGCGAGCATGATCTATGTCGCGGTAGCGGACCTGATACCGGGCCTGCACAAACGGCCGGAAATCAAGTCGACCATCCACCAGGTGATACTGATCGGTCTGGGCGTTGCCGCGATCTGGGTGGTGGGCAAGTGGACCCACGGGAGCTGAAGCGCCGGTCGGGAATCGAAAAGGTTACGTCCCGGAGATGCCCGCCAGCAGCGGCTCGTCGACCGATCGCGCATGGCGGGAACGATGCGACCCACGGATCTATACCGGTCGGCGAAGCGCGGTGGTACTGAGTAAATGAGGCATACATTGGGAATGTCTTCAACGCTGAAAATCGGCATCGACCTCGGCGGCACCAAGACCGAAATCATTGCGCTGGACGCGGGCGGCCGGGAGTTGCTGCGGCGCCGCGTGCCTACGCCGTCACTCGATTACGGCGCCATCCTCGCGACCATCGGTGAACTGGTGCACGGCGCGGAGCGCGAACTGGGCGCGCGCGCCACGGTGGGCGTGGGGGCGCCCGGCTCGGTTTCGGCCGTTTCCGGCCGGCTGAAGAATTCCAATACCGCCTGCCTGATTGGCAAGCCCCTCAGGCTGGACTTGGAGCGCCTGCTCGAGCGTGAGATCCGCCTGGCGAACGACGCCAACTGCTTTGCGTTGTCAGAAGCAGTCGACGGCGCGGGCGCGGGGGCCGAGGTGGTGTTCGGCGTCATTCTGGGCACCGGGGTCGGCGGCGGCATTGTGGTTGGCGAGAGGATCATCGAGGGCGCTAACGCAATTGCGGGAGAGTGGGGGCATAACCGCCTTCCCAGTGCCGATGCCGCTGAACTGCCCGGGCCGCGCTGCTACTGCGGGCGCCATGGCTGCGTGGAGACCTGGCTGTGCGGATCCGGCCTGGCGCGCGATCATGCGGCGCACGGCGGTGCCAGCCTGAGCGCACCGGCGATCGCCGCCGCGGCCCTCGCGGGGGACTCCGCGGCTCAGGCTTCGCTGGCGCGCTACCAGGACCGCCTCGCCCGATCGCTCGCCGTGGTGATCAACATTCTCGATCCGCAAGTGGTGGTACTGGGCGGCGGCCTGTCGAACATCGATTCGCTGTATGCCGGATTGCCGCCGCTATTGCGCCAGCATGTGTTTTCTGACGAAGTCGTGACGCGCGTGGTCAAACACCGGCACGGCGATTCCAGCGGCGCGCGCGGCGCCGCCTGGTTGTGGGGTGGCCAGCGCCGGGAGGGCAGCGGCATGCCCGCGCTGGGTTATTAGTTTTGGAAACCTGATCTTTCCGGAAGCCACGCCAACACTGGATGCGGCCATATTAAAGTTGTAGATTTCGGCTTTTCAGAACAGCAGGCGAATGCCCATGGACAGCCACGTCCTGCCGCGCTGCGTACCCGCGCTGCCGTCCACCTGAATCCGGTTGGGCTCAATCCAGTAACGCAGCCCCGCATGCTGGCTGGGGCGCTCGCCTTCCTGGCCGTAGGACTCCGCGATTCCATACAACCTGGCAGTCAGAGGGATCTCCGCACCCGCGCCCCAGGTGGCGCGGGACCGTGAGGCCGGACGGTCGTTGAGGGCGCCCGCGTTGGCATGCAGCACCAGCGCATCATCGCGCAGTGAAAGGCTCGCAATCAGGTTGACGTAAGGACTCCAGCGCGCAGCCGGCGCTGGACTGGCAGTCTCCAGCGCCCCGGCGCTCATGGCCAGGCCGAAACCATTGGTCTGCAGGGGCCGAAGCAGGGTCTTGCCCTGAACGATCAGGGTGTGGGAGGAATCTGGTGTGTCGTTCGAATTGATCGAACCCAGCGTCATTTCCAGGTTGCCCAGCGGATTGCAGGCGGGCAGAAACCAGAATTCCGATGCGCGGCTGCGCAGTTGTTGTTTTGCAAAGCTCTCGATCTGGCAGCCCCCGGGGTCGACCGTGCGCGCGTCATCGGTGACAAAGGGCCGCGCGGCATGGCTCGCTGCGCTGCCGGCGATCAGGCCGGCGAGCAGCAGCAGGACGGGCAACTGCATCGGTTTCATGGAGCCAGCGTCAATGCCCACACCACCGCGACATTCACCAGGCTCATCATCACCGCCGCGCTGCCGATGTCCTTGGCGCGTTTGGCGAGCGGATTGTTCTCCAGCGAGATGCGGTCGACGGTGGCCTCAATCGCCGAGTTGAGCAGTTCAACGATGAGCACCAGGAGGACGCTGCCGACCATGAGCGCCCTGGCGGGGCCGGATGCGCCGAGGATCATGGCCAACGGGATCAGCACCATGGCAAGCAGCAATTCCTGGCGGAACGCCTCTTCGTGCCTGAATGCCGAGCGCAGGCCGTGCATCGAATACATCAGCGCGTTAGTCAAACGGGTCAGGCCGGTGCGGCCTTTGAAGGGACTTTCTTCCATGCAGTGCTCCGCCGGCGGATGGTGGCAGCAATTGTCGTTCAAAAACGGCACGCCATTTCACCGTTTTTTCGGCGTGAGCATTTTCAGGCCTTGCGGCCGGGTGCCAGCAGGTCGAGCAGTTTCTCCTGCGCCGAGGGGGCCCCGGGGCGCGCGGTTTTGCTGCGGTAGCTGCCGTCGGCCTGCATCACCCAGGCGGTGGGGTCGGCCAGATAGGTGCGCAGGCCTTCCTTGACGATGCGGGCCTTGAGTTTTGCATCGCGTATCGGCAGGCAGGCTTCGATGCGACGGAACATGTTGCGCTCCATCCAGTCGGCGCTGGAGAGCATCACTTCCTCGCGTCCGTCATCGTAAAAATAGAATATCCGCGAATGCTCGAGAAAACGGCCGATGACCGAGGTGACGCGGATGTTATCCGAGAGGCCGGCTACGCCGGGACGCAGGGTGCACATGCCGCGCACGACCAAGTCGATCTTGACCCCGGAGCGCGAAGCGGCATACAACTCCTCGATCAGCCTGCGTTCCACCAGGGAATTCATTTTAGCGATGATGTGGGCGCGCCGTCCCAGTTTTGCATGGCGGGATTCGCGCCGGATCGCCGCGAGCAGGCCGTCATGCAAAGTGAAAGGCGCGAGCAGCAGGTGATGCAGATTGCGGGCGCGCCCCAGGCCGGTCAGTTGCTTGAAGGCGTCGTTGACGTCCTCGCCCAGTCCCGGGTCGCAGGTGAGCAGGCCGAAATCGGTGTACAGCTCGGCGGTACGCGGATGGTAGTTGCCGGTTGAAACGTGAACATACCGTTTCAACCGGCCGGCCTCGCTCCGCACCACCAGCAGAAACTTGGCATGCGTCTTGTAGCCCACCACGCCGTAGACCACATGCGCCCCCACTTCCTCGAGCTTGGAGGCCCAGCCGAGATTGGCCTCTTCGTCGAAGCGCGCCAGCAGTTCGACCACCACGGTGACTTCCTTGCCGCGCTTGGCCGCGTCTATCAGGTATTTCATCAACACCGAATCGGTGCCGGTGCGGTACACGGTCTGCTTGATCGCGACCACGTCGGGGTCGGATGCCGCCTGATCAAGGAAATCGATAACCGGAGTGAAGGACTGGTAGGGGTGATGCAGAAGAATTTCACCGTTGCGAATCGCCGTGAACATGTCAGGCACCTTGTCCAGCGCCCTGGGGATCGAAGGCTGAAACAGCGGGTACTTCAGGTGCGGCCGGTCGATCATGTCGGGCACCTGCATCAGGCGCACCAGGTTGACCGGACCTTCCACGCGGTACAGATCCGCCTTGGTGAGATCGAACTGGCGGAGCAGAAACTGTTCCATCTCGAGGGGGCAGCCGGCGGCGATTTCCAGGCGCACCGAATCGCCGTAGTGGCGTTGCGGCAGTTCCCCCTGGAGGGCCGAACGCAGGTCGGTGATTTCCTCCTCGTCGAGGAACAGGTCGGAATTGCGCGTGACGCGAAACGGGTAGGTGCCGATGATGTTCATGCCCTCGAACAGCGCGCCCACGAAGGCCTGCAGCACCGAGGTCAGCAGCACGAAACGCAGCCCGTCGGGCGCCAGGCGGGGCGGAATCTGCATGACACGCGGCAGCAGACGCGGCGCCTGCACAATGGCCGTATCCGAATTGCGGCCGAAGGCGTCGCGGCCCTCGAGTTGAATCGCGAGGTTCAGCGACTTGTTGAGCACCTGCGGAAACGGATGCGAAGGATCCAGTCCGATCGGCGTGAGCACCGGGATCATTTCGCGCTGGAAAAAATCGTGCAGCCAGACGCGCTGGCCGGGACTCCAGTCATTTTCAGACAGAAATTTGATGCCCTCCCGCGACAGCGCGGGAAAGATCTCCTCGTTCAGCAGTCGATACTGCTCGGCCATCAGCAGGTGGGCCTGCTCGCTGACCTCGCGAAGAACCTGCTCGGGCTTGGTTTCATTGGCGTGCTCGAAATCCCAGCCCATCTGCACGCGCTCCATGAGTTCGGCGACGCGGATCTCGAAAAACTCGTCGAGATTGGAGGACACGATGCACAGAAAACGCAGCCGTTCGAGCAATGGAACCCGGTGGTCGGCCGCCTGCGCGAGCACCCGCTGGTTGAAAGCCACGATGCCCAGTTCCCGCGCCAGGTAGCGCGGCCCTGAAAATTGCATTGGAGTTTTTGCGGGGGCTGGCATCAACCGTCCAGTGTACTTTCCGATTATTGCGTTTCGGTTACGGCATAAGACCCGGCATTACAATCGCAGTGTAACCTTGGGAGGCTAACATCAGCCGGATATCGTCCGGCTGCGACGCACCCGGGGGTGATTTTTCTGGGGTAGCGAATTGAAACACGAAATACTTGCGGCGATGGATCTGGGCTCCAACAGTTTTCATCTGCAGATCGGGCGGGTCGTCGACGACCAGATTTATCTGCTGGACGGATTGCGCGATCCGGTGCAACTGGGTGCGGGGCTTACCCGCGAGCGGCGCATCGACCGTACCACGCAGATACGGGCGCTGGATGCCTTGAGCCGGTTCGGTGAGCGCCTGCGCGGCTTTCCAAGGGGCGCGGTGCGCGCGGTCGGCACCAACGCCCTGCGCGTGGCAAAAAATGCGGAGCAGTTTCTTGCCGAGGCCGAAGCGGTGATGGGTTTCCCGGTCGAGGTGATCTTCGGCAAGGAGGAGGCGCGTCTCATTTACATCGGTGTGGCGCACTCGCTGCCGCCTTCCACGGAAGGACGCCTGGTGGTGGACGTTGGCGGCGGCTCGACGGAGTTTGTCATCGGCGCCGGACTCAAGCCGGAGTTGATGGAATCTGTCTCCATGGGTTGCGTGAGTTACAGCTTCAAATTTTTCCCTGATGGCGCGCTGGACAAACAAAGCTTCAAGCGCGCCGAGCTCGCGGCGGCCAACGAGATCGAGCGGCTGGTCAAGCCGTTCCGGCGCGCCGGGTGGGTGCAGGCGGTGGCCTCCTCGGGCACCGCGAGAACGGTTGCCTCGATTCTGCGCAGCTATGGCTGGTGCGAGCGCGGGATCAGCGCGCAGGGACTGGATCGCCTGCGCTCGAGCATGATCAAGGCCGGCGATATCAATGCGCTGCGCCTGCCCGATATGCGCGAGGACCGGTTGCGCGTGCTGGCCGGAGGCGTTGCCATCCTGATCGCGGTGTTTTCGGAGCTGGGCGTCGACTCGATGGAGGTTTCGGACAGCGCGCTCAGGCAGGGCGTGCTCTACGACCTGCTGGGGCGGGTGCAGCACCATGACGCGCGCGAGGCGACGGTCAGCCATTTTCAACGCCGCTACCATGTCGATGCGCCGCAGGCCGACCGGGTTGCGGTGCTGGCCGAGCGCCTGTACGCGCAGACCGTCACCGATCCGGCCGAAGACGATCTGCTCATGTTGCGCTGGGCGGCGTCCTTGCACGAGATCGGCATTTCGATAGCCCATGCGGGCTATCACAAGCATTCCGCCTATATCCTGGCACAGGCGGACATGCCCGGATTTTCACAGCATGAGCAGGCCAGGCTGTCGCGCATCGTGCTCGCGCATCGCGGCAAGCTCACCAAGAGCGAGCTCGAAGGCCTGCGCGCACGCAGCGCCGACTGGTCGCTGATCTATTCGCTGCGCCTTGCGGCACTTTTCTGCCGCAGCCGCAATGAAATCAAATTCCCGAAATTTCTTGCAGGGTCCACGGATACCGGTTTCCATCTTGCGCTGCCGGCCGACTGGCGTGAAGCCCATCCGATGACCCAGGCGGCGCTGGAGGAAGAGGCGCAAGAGTGGGCAGTCCTGGGCATGAAGCTTGAATTGCGCACGCAAAACGGGGAGCGCCTGCACCCCGCGGGATGACGGATGCGGGCAGCTGTCCCGGCCGGCCGCGGTCCCCGGGACCGGTCAAACCAGGTCCGGATCGACGATCGTCCTGACCGAAACGCCGTCTTCGTGCGCGCGCTGCCACAGCCACCAGACCGCACCTTTGCGGATGCTCCAGGCATCGGCGCGTCCGCTAATGAGCAGGGCGGCGAGGCGGCCCAGCGAGGGCTGGTGGCCGACGATGAGCGTGATGCCGCCGCAGCCGGGCCAGTCGATGGCAGACAGAATCCCGGTGGCCGAGGTATCAACGGCCAGTTCCGGGCGGGTGAGAAATTTACCGTTGAGAGCGCCGGCCGTCTGTTGTGCACGCACCGCAGGGCTCGCGATCAGGCGGTAGTCCTCGGGCAGGCGGGTCTTGAGCCAGCCTGCCATGCGCGCGGCCTGCTTACGGCCGCGGTTGGTGAGCTGTCTTGCCGAATCCTCCAGACCAACCTCGGCATGGGCGTGGCGCCACAGGATCAATTGTGAGGGATCGCGGCTCTTGCTCATAGGGGCTGGTGCTGCACGGTAGGCTCAGGCGCGTCGACGATGCATCAGGAATGCTTTTTGCGATTTTCGCAATCAGGTTTGTTGCAATCGGCGTAGAGCGCCAGGGAATGGTCGCGCAGCGCGAAACCGCGCTCGGTGGCGATGTGGGTCTGGCGCTTTTCTATCTCGGGGTCGTAGAACTCTTCCACCCGCCCGCACTGAATGCATACCAAATGGTCGTGGTGATGCCCTTCGTTGAGTTCGAACACCGCCTTGTCGGACTCGAAGTGATGTCGTTGCAGGATGCCCGCCTGTTCAAACTGCGTCAGCACCCTGTAAACTGTGGCAAGACCGATGTCGATGCCTTCGCTGGTCAGCAGCCGGTAGACCTCCTCGGCCGACAGATGGCGGACCTTGCTGGTTTCAAAAAGCCGCAGAATGCGCAGGCGCGGCGTGGTGACCTTGAGGCCATGTGTTTTCAGATCGGAAACGTTGCTCACGGAATTATTTGCTTCTTTTACGGGTTGCGCGGCCGGCGCTAGCGCCCTTGGATGAAAAACCGGAAGATATCAGCGACGGGCCCGGCGGATACGTTCCGTTATGATATAGCGTAATCAGCCAAAGGCAAAAAGAGTAATGAAACCATGGATCGCGCTGATCGCCCCGCTATTGGCCGCCCTCGGCGCCGGGTGCAGCTATATTCCGACCATTCCCGGGACAACTCCTTACAAAATGGAGATCCAGCAGGGAAATTTCGTCACCCAGGACATGATTTCCCGGCTCAAGCCCGGCATGACCCGCGACCAGGTCAAATTCGTGCTTGGAACGCCCCTGGTCGCCGATATGTTTCATGCCGACCGCTGGGACTACATCTATGCCCGCGAGCCCATGGGCGGCGGTCGGCTGGAGCAGCGGCGTTTTGCGCTGTTTTTCGAGGATGCGAAATTGAAGCGCATCGAGGGTGATGTCGTTCCCCAGGGCCTGGAGGGTCCGGCAGGCGGCGCCAGGCAGTAAAGATGGACACTCGGGGAAATCAATGAAACTAGTCGTTGCCGGCAGCACCGGGCGCATGGGACGCACCCTGATTGAGGCGATCGGGCGCGCAAAGGACGCTGAACTCGCGGCGGCCCTTGAGGTTGGCGGCAATGCGATGCTCGGCAAGGACGCGGGCGAACTCGCCGGGTTGCGCTGTGGCGTGGCGATCACCGCAGACTATGCCGCCGCGATTCCCAGCGGGGATTGCCTGATCGATTTTACCCAGCCCGGCGGAACGCTCGCGCATCTGGAGGTGTGCGCGGCCAACGGCGTGCGTGCGGTCATCGGCACCACGGGTTTCACCGCCGATCAGCGCAAATTGATCGAGGCCGCGGCTCGGCGGATTCCGCTGGTATTCGCGCCCAATATGGCGGTGGGCGTGAATGCAGTGTTCAAGCTTGCGCAGGTTGCCGCGCAGATTCTGGGCGACGATTTCGATGTGGAGATCATTGAGGCACATCATCGCCACAAGGTGGATGCGCCTTCGGGTACCGCGTTGCGCATAGGCGAGGTGGTGGCGCAGGCGCTCAGGCGTGATTTGGATGCGGTGGCGATGCATGGCCGCCATGGCGTGACCGGGGAGCGCGAAGGCAGGACCATCGGCTTTCATGCCATCCGCGGCGGTGACATCGTCGGCGAACACACGGTCATTTTTGCCGGAGAAGGCGAGCGCGTCGAGGTCACCGTCCGTTCCCAGAGCCGCATGACTTACGCGCTTGGGGCCTTGCGTGCCTGCCGCTTCCTTATGGGCAAGGGACCCGGTTTGTACGACATGCAGGACGTGCTTGGGCTGCGGTAACGACGCTGCTCAATCGGCGGTCGTGCATTTTCGTCAACTTGGGCGTCGGTGCCGGTCGGGTACCGTCGGGTACCATCGGGTACCATCGGGTTTGAGCCAGCCCCTGTCTGCGGTATAATTCGCCGAGTCAAAGAAACGGGATAGGCACCGCCTGTCCCGTTGTTATGTCTAGACGTCGTTGGAGCACATATTGTCATTGCCGCCCGCCATCCTCGCTCTCTCCGATGGCAGTCTATTTCGTGGCGAATCCATCGGCGCTGAGGGGCTGAGCGCCGGCGAGGTGGTTTTCAACACCGCGATGACCGGATATCAGGAAATCCTCACCGATCCGTCCTACTGCCGCCAGATCGTCACGCTGACCTACCCCCATATCGGCAACACCGGCGTCAACAGCGAGGATGAGGAGTCGCGCGGCATTTTTGCCGCGGGACTGGTAATACGCGATCTGCCGATCCTAGCCTCGAACTGGCGCTCGCAGCAGTCGCTCGACAACTACCTGAAACGCCTAAACATTGTCGGAATTGCCGGGATCGACACGCGCCGTTTGACACGCATCTTGCGTGAAAAGGGCGCCCAGAACGGCGCGCTCATGGCGGGCGAGGTGGACGACGCCAAGGCGCTGGCCGCGGCGCGTGCCTTTCCAGGGCTTGCGGGCATGGATCTGGCCAAGGTGGTGAGTACGCCGAGCGCTTACGCCTGGAGCGAAAGTGTGTGGTCACTCGACAAGGGTTACGCGGCAGCCGGCGCGGCGAAGTTTCATGTCATTGCGTACGATTTTGGCGTCAAGCGCAACATCCTGCGGTTGCTGGTCGATCGCGGCTGCCGTGTCACCGTGGTGCCGGCGCAGACCCCTGCGCGCGAGGTGCTGGCCCTTGCGCCGGATGGCGTATTTCTGTCCAACGGTCCCGGCGACCCGGAGCCCTGCGACTATGCGATTGCCGCGATCCGCGAAATTCTGGATACCACGCGAATTCCGGTGTTCGGCATCTGCCTGGGGCATCAACTGATGGCGCTGGCCTCGGGCGCGAAGACACTCAAGATGAAATTCGGCCATCACGGCGCCAACCACCCGGTGAAGGATCTGGAAACCGGTCGCGTCGTCATCACCAGCCAGAATCACGGCTTTGCGGTGGATGCGACGACCTTGCCCGCAAATCTGAGAACCACGCATGTTTCGCTGTTTGACGGTTCCCTGCAGGGTTTAGCCCGCACCGACAGGCCCGCTTTCTGTTTTCAGGGGCATCCGGAAGCGAGCCCGGGGCCGCATGACATCACCTATCTTTTTGACCGTTTCGCCGGGCTGATGCAGGGGCAGGGCGCACATGCCTAAAAGAACCGATATCAAATCCGTCCTGATCATCGGCGCCGGCCCGATTGTCATAGGCCAGGCCTGCGAATTCGATTATTCCGGGGCGCAGGCCTGCAAGGCGCTGCGCGAGGAAGGCTACAAGGTCATCCTGGTGAACTCCAATCCGGCGACCATCATGACCGATCCGGAGATGGCCGATCTCACCTACATCGAGCCGATCCAGTGGCAGGTGATTGAAACGATCATCGAGCGCGAGCGGCCCGATGTGCTCTTGCCTACCATGGGAGGGCAGACAGCGCTCAATTGCGCGCTCGATCTGGCCAAGCACGGCGTGCTGGAGAAATATGGCGTGGAACTGATCGGCGCCTCCAGCACCGCCATCGACATGGCCGAGGACCGCGAAAAATTCAAAAAGGCAATGGAGCGGATAAATCTGGAGTGCCCGCGCTCAGGCCTGGCGCATTCGATGGAAGAGGCACTGCAGCGCCAGGCGGCGGTGGGCTACCCGGTGGTGATCCGCCCCTCGTTCACGCTGGCCGGTTCCGGCGGGGGCATAGCCTACAACCGCGAAGAGTTTATCGCCATCTGCGAGCGCGGTCTGGATGTTTCTCCCACCCACGAACTGCTCATTGAGGAGTCGGTGATCGGGTGGAAGGAATTCGAGATGGAGGTGGTGCGCGACCGCAAGGACAACTGCATCATCGTCTGCTCGATAGAGAATCTGGATCCGATGGGCGTGCACACGGGCGATTCGATCACCGTTGCCCCGGCGCAGACGCTCACCGACAAGGAATACCAGATCATGCGCGATGCGTCGATCGCGGTACTGCGCGAGATCGGCGTCGAGACCGGCGGATCGAACGTGCAGTTCGCCATCAGCCCCGTGGACGGGCGCATGCTGGTGATCGAAATGAATCCGCGGGTGAGCCGCTCCTCGGCGCTCGCCTCGAAGGCGACCGGTTTTCCGATCGCGCGCATTGCCGCCAAGCTGGCCATTGGCTACACCCTGGATGAACTGGCCAACGAAATCACAGGCGGTGCCACGCCGGCTTCGTTCGAGCCGAGCATCGATTACGTGGTGACCAAGATCCCGCGCTTCACCTTCGAGAAATTTCCCACGGCCAACAACCGTCTGACCACGCAGATGAAATCTGTCGGTGAAGTGATGGCCATCGGCCGGACGTTTCAGGAGTCCTTCCAGAAAGCCCTGCGCGGACTGGAGGTGGGGGTGGACGGCCTCAACCAGAAAACCACCGACCGGGAAACGCTGGAAAAAGAACTGGGCGAACCCGGGCCGGACCGCATCTGGTACGTGGGCGATGCGTTTGAAAACGGCATGACGCTCGACGAAGTGCATGCGTTGACGCACATCGACCCCTGGTTCCTCGCACAGATCAGGGAGATCGTCGATCTGGAAATGGGCCTGGACGAGCGCAAGCTCGAGGCGATCGACGCTAACGAACTTCGCGCGCTAAAGCGCAAGGGGTTTTCCGACCGCCGCCTTGCGTATTTGTTGAAAACCAGCGAGCAACTGGTGCGCGACCGGCGTCATTCGCTGGGCGTCAGGCCGGTGTACAAGCGCGTGGATACCTGCGCCGCGGAGTTCGCCACGCGCACCGCCTACATGTACTCGACCTACGAAGAGGAATGCGAGGCCGAGCCCACCGATCGCAAGAAGATCATAGTGCTGGGTGGCGGGCCGAACCGCATCGGACAGGGCATCGAGTTCGACTACTGCTGCGTGCACGCGGCGCTGGCGCTGCGCGCCGACGGCTACGAGACCATCATGGTCAATTGCAATCCAGAAACGGTATCAACGGATTACGACACCTCGGATCGTCTGTATTTCGAGCCGCTGACGCTGGAAGACGTGCTGGAAATTGTGCATATCGAGAAGCCGATGGGTGTGATCGTGCAGTTCGGCGGACAGACTCCCCTGAAACTGGCACGCGATCTGGAGCGGGCAGGTGTGCCCATCATCGGCACCAGCCCGGACATGATCGACGCGGCCGAGGACCGGGAGCGGTTTCAGAAATTGCTGCACAAGCTCGGATTGCGCCAGCCGCCCAACCGTACGGCACGGACAGAATCCGAGGCGCTGACACTGGCGCGCGAGATCGGTTATCCGCTGGTGGTGCGGCCCTCTTACGTGCTGGGTGGCCGCGCCATGGAGATCGTCCACGAGCAAAAGGACCTGGAGCGCTACATGCGTGAAGCGGTCAAGGTCTCCAACGATTCGCCGGTGCTGCTGGACCGGTTCCTGAACGATGCCACCGAAGTGGATGTCGATGCTGTGAGCGACGGCAGGCGCGTCGTGATCGGCGGCGTCATGGAGCATATCGAGCAGGCCGGCGTGCATTCGGGCGACTCCGCGTGTTCGTTGCCGCCGCATTCGCTGTCCCCCGAGCTCGAGGCGGAGTTGCGCAAGCAGACTGTCGCATTGTCCGAAGGTCTGCAGGTGGTGGGATTGATGAACGTGCAGTTCGCGATCCAAAGCGGCAATGTCTATGTCCTGGAGGTCAACCCGCGGGCATCGCGCACCGTGCCTTTCGTCGGCAAGGCTACCGGCGTGCCCCTGGCCAAGATTGCGGCTCGTTGCATGGTCGGCCAGTCACTGGATCAGCAGGGCTTGATGGCCGAAGTGATCCCGCCTTATTTTTCCGTCAAGGAGGCGGTGTTCCCGTTCGCGAAATTCCCCGGTGTCGATACTATCCTCGGCCCCGAGATGAAATCCACCGGCGAGGTGATGGGAGTGGGCAGGAATTTCGGCGAAGCGTTCGTGAAATCGCAGCTTGCCGCCGGGAACCGCCTGCCCAGCAGCGGCAAGGCCTTCATCAGCGTGCGCGATCACGACAAGCTGGCCGCGGTGGAAATCGCGCGCGACCTGCTTGATCTCGGATTTACCCTGATTGCGACGCGGGGGACTGCCGCGGTGCTGGAGAAACACGGCTTGGCGGTGACTGCAATCAACAAGGTCGCCGAAGGCAGGCCGCACATCGTCGATATGATCAAGAACGGCGAGGTCCGGCTGATCGTCAACACCGTGGAAGACCGGCGCAACGCGGTTTCCGATTCGCGCTCCATCCGCACCAGCGCCGTGCAGCAGCGGGTGACCTATTACACGACACTGGCAGGCTCGCGCGCCGCCTGTGAAGGCATACGCCAGCGGCGCGCCAATGCGCTGACCCCTTATACTCTGCAGGAGCTGCACAGCTCACTTTGAGTGACGCAGTTCGCCACTAAACTCGTTGTATGATGCGCCTGCCCCGGCGAGGGATGCCTTGCCGGTAACCCGTGCACGGAGAAGAATTTCCCATATGCCAAGCGTCCCGATGACCATCGCCGGTGCCGAAAAGCTTCGCCAGGAATTGCACCGCCTGAAAACCGTTGATCGCCCCAACACCATTGCCGCTATCGCCGAGGCGCGATCGCATGGTGACCTGTCCGAGAACGCCGAGTACGATGCGGCCAAGGAGCGCCAGGGTTTCATTGAGGGGCGCATCGCCGAAGTCGAGAGCAATCTGTCCAATGCGCAGGTGATCGACACCAAGCTAGTGGACGCCGACGGCCGCTGCGTGTTCGGGGCCACCGTGGATCTGCAGGACGTGAAGACCGGTGAAACCGTGACCTATCAGATCGTCGGGGAAGATGAGGCTGATATCAAGCGGAGCATGATCTCCATCAGTTCGCCGTTTGCCCGGGCTTTGATCGGAAAATACGCCGGCGACGTGGCGACTGTTCAGGCGCCCGGCGGTTCGCGCGAATTCGAGATAGTGGACGTGCGCTACGAGTAGGACGCATTGCACTCAATGCGCCTACCTGCCGGCCCCGGGTTTCCGGGTACGAATTCGATCAGAACGAGTGGTTGTACTGAACCGAGAGAATGTCGACACTGGTCTTGATGTCGCCATTGATGGTCTGACGCAGCGTTAGCACCCCGGGATAGCCAGTATTCACGGCACGGTTCGTCTGTGCGTCGGCAAATAAAATATGTGTGTAGCCGATATCAAGCGAAGCAGCCTTGGACAAGAAGTACTTGGCACCAAACGACAGCCAGGTACGGTCGGAATCCGGAAGCGTCATGGTGCGATCTTGGTTGGATTTTACCGGCGACTTGTCGTATGCAACGCCAAAACGCAGTTTCCAGGTGTCGCTGTACTGGTAGTTCGCCCCCAGACCAACACGCCAGGTGTCCTTGAAGTTGTACGACAGGTTCACAAGTGGCGCTCCAGTGTCTTTGTTATTCACATACAACTGGTTGACGACGCTCCACCCCGTCCAAGTCATATCGCCAAGCATTTCCCACTTGTCGCTCAATTTATGCGAAACCGCCAGCGAAACATTTGAAGGAGTCGTCAACTTGGCTTTGACGTCCTGATTGACCAATAATCCCGCGACCGGAGTGCCGTACTCCTGCTTGCCCACCAGTTCAAAATCCAGTCGCGAGCGATAGGCCAGACCAATCCGCGTAACAGGCGAAACCTGGAACATCGCCCCCAGATTGTAGCCAGTTGCCCAATCCTCACCCTTTACGTCAAGGTAATTGTTCGCCGGCAGCCCCGCCAAGGCCCCCAAAGGGACCCCTTGCTTGAAATGCGATTTGTTCTGCGCAAAATTGATACCGCCGCCCAAAGACACCGTCTCATTGACCTTATAGGCAATCGACGGGTTGATGTTGATCTGCTCCATCGAAAAGTAATAGCCCGCACTGCGGCCGGTAAAGTCGAAATCGTATTCAGTGGTATTGCCAAAGGTGGGGCTGACACCAACGCCAACGCTCAGATTTTGGGAGATTCCATAGGCCCAGAAACCGGCTGGCAGCAGCGCCAGACCGCCGGCATTGCCGCCATTACCCGTTGTAAGAGGGGCGGGTGCGCTATTCTGCACGGAACCCTTGTCGGTGTAATTGATCGAGCGGTTCAGTAGCGTGCCGGACAAGGAAATGCTGTGACCCCGCGGCAGCATCGTCATACCAGCCGGGTTGAAGAAAACCGTACCCGCGTCCTCAGCCGCAGCAGCCGCGCCGGCAAATGCGTTGCCATTACCCGAACCCGTCTGATTCTGCAGTTGAAAGCCTGACGCACCGGCAGTTCCGGCCAATGCCATCAGGATCATCGCTGGAATCAGTTTCATATTCATATCAGCAGCTCGCATCATGATGGACTCTCCTTTGAAATGATTTTTTGGTCTTTTATACAAGGGATTACCGGTCAGAGATGCCATTTGAATACGAGCTCAGTCATATATCAAGCACAAACTTTCAGCCGCGCGCAGTTCGGGGGCGTCGCATGCCGCCAGGTCTCGCATCGCCGACCTTGCTTGGTGAAGCGGCCCGCGCGAATGGCTTGCCGGCACGTCCGCCGGGCTGAAGAGCCTTTTTTCGCGGTTTTCGCGGCGCAGTCTTGGTTTCTTCTACAGGATGTTTGCGGTAGATCACCAAAATCTTGCCGATATGCTGGACCGGGGCGGCTCCGGTCTTGTCGCACAAAGCCTCACACACGGCTTCGCGCTCGGCGTGCTCCATGCCGCCAACTCTGATCTTGATCAACTCGTGGGCCTTGAGACTGCGCTCTACTTCGGCAGCCACGCCGGGCGTCAGGCCGCCGTTGCCGATGATGACGACCGGATTGAGGGAGTGGGCACGTGCCCGGAAGATGCGACGTTCTGTGGAGGTGAGCTCTTTCATCTGTATATTCTATACGGTGCGTACGTTTTCAGACCGTGCATCGCGGCAATCGTTTCAAATCGTCAGTGGCATGAGTCGCGGGTAAAAAGGATTTTCGGTGAAAAAAGGCAGTTCCAAGGTCGGCAGTTCCTGGATGCGCGAGCATGTCAACGATCACTTTGTCCACCAGGCGAAGGCCAAAGGTTATCGTTCCCGGGCCGCATTCAAGCTGATCCAGATTGACGAGAAGGACCGTTTGCTCTCGCCGGGGATGTGGGTGGTCGACCTGGGAGCGGCGCCGGGGAGCTGGTCGCAGGTTTTGGCCGAACGCGTCGGTCCGGGCGGGCGTGTGATCGCGCTCGACCTGCTACCGCTAGAGCCGCTGGCAAGGGTAGAGAGCATTCAAGGGGACTTTCGAGAGTCCGAACCGCTCGCCCGGCTGAATTCGGCCCTGTCGGGGCGCAAACTGGACCTTGTAGTTTCCGATATGGCCCCCAACATATCGGGGATAGCCTCCAGCGATCAGGCGCGCAGTATGGACCTGTGTGAATTGGCGCTGGAATTCGCGCGTGACAATTTGCGCGCCGATGGTGTAATGCTGGTCAAGGCCTTCCAGGGGAGTGGCTATCCGGAGTTTTTGGCGCAGATGCGACAGGCGTTCAAGACAGTGGTATCGCGCAAGCCCGAGGCCTCGCGGGGGCGTTCTGCGGAGATATACCTCGTTGGCAAGGGTTTTTTGAGAAAAACATGATTTTTTGCAATCCAGGCCCGGATCGTGTCGGCAACTGGCGCGCATGCGCTGGATGCGTCTAGAATGGCTGTCCTGCAACCGTTTGATCGGACTTCGCAAGTCCGCATGGAAAGTTCCAGTTGAATAATCTTTTCAAGAACCTGGTGATCTGGTTGGTAATCGGCCTGGTGCTGATGACTGTGTTCAACCAATTCAACACCCGCCAACAGACGCTTACCGCCATGGACTATTCCCAGTTCATCGAGGAGGTCAAAGCCGGGCGAATCGGCGAGGTGGTGATCGAAGGCCGCAATCTCAAGGCGCGAACCACCGACGGCAAACCGGTCACCAGCTATTCCCCAGGGGATATCTGGCTGGTCTCTGATCTGCTCAAGTACGGGGTCAAAATCAAGGCCAAACCCGAGGAGGAGCAATCCCTCCTGATGAATATTTTCGTCTCCTGGTTCCCGATGCTGCTGCTGATCGGCGTATGGATATTCTTCATGCGCCAGATGCAGGGCGGGGGGCGGGGCGGCGCGTTCTCCTTTGGCAAATCGCGCGCTCGCATGATGGATGAGGCCAGCAACAATGTCACTTTCGCCGATGTTGCCGGCTGCGATGAAGCCAAAGAGGATGTGGCGGAACTGGTGGACTTTCTGCGTGACCCCACCAAGTTTCAGAAGCTTGGCGGCCGCATCCCCAAGGGCGTTTTGATGGTGGGCAATCCCGGCACCGGCAAGACCCTGTTGGCGCGTGCGATTGCGGGCGAGGCCAAGGTGCCGTTCTTTTCCATCTCCGGATCGGATTTCGTGGAGATGTTCGTGGGTGTCGGCGCGGCGCGGGTTCGCGACATGTTCGGTGAGGCCAAGAAGCACGCTCCGTGCATTGTATTCATAGATGAAATCGACGCCGTGGGCCGCCAGCGTGGTGCCGGCCTCGGGGGCGGAAACGACGAGCGCGAGCAGACGCTGAACCAGTTGTTGGTGGAAATGGACGGTTTCGAGGGCACCACGGGGGTGATTGTCATTGCCGCGACCAACCGTCCGGATGTGCTCGATCCGGCGTTGCTGCGGCCCGGGCGTTTTGACCGTCA
This sequence comes from uncultured beta proteobacterium, assembly GCA_903859155.1. Taxonomy (GTDB): domain Bacteria; phylum Pseudomonadota; class Gammaproteobacteria; order Burkholderiales; family SG8-39; genus 2-02-FULL-62-17. The sequence continues at coordinate 64,906 of CAIOLO010000127.1, read as the reverse complement.
GGTCGTGGTACCCCTGCCGGATATCCGTGGCCGCGAAGAGATTCTCAAGGTTCACATGCGCAAGGTACCGATGGCGCCGGACGTCAAGGCGGACATCATTGCCCGGGGCACGCCGGGATTCTCGGGCGCTGACCTCGCCAACTTGGTGAACGAAGCGGCGCTGTTCGCGGCGCGGCATAACAAGCGCCTGGTGGACATGGATGACTTCGAGAACGCCAAGGACAAGATCATCATGGGCGCGGCGCGACGCTCCATGGTGATGCCGGAAGAAGAGCGGCGCAATACGGCCTACCACGAGTCCGGACACGCTGTGGTTGCCAAGCTGCTTCCCAAGACCGATCCGGTACACAAGGTCACCATCATTCCGCGGGGGCGGGCGCTGGGCGTGACCATGCAGTTGCCCACCGAGGATCGCTACAGCCAGGATCGGGAACGCTTGCTCAATACCATCGCGGTATTGTTCGGCGGGCGGATTGCCGAGGAAATTTTCATGAAGCAAATGACCACCGGTGCATCCAACGATTTCGAGCGCGCCACGGAAATTGCCAGACGCATGGTGACGCAATGGGGCATGTCGGACGAACTCGGGCCCATGGTTTATGGCGAGAACGATGGCGAGGTCTTTCTCGGACGCTCTGTGACAACGCACAAGAATGTTTCGGAAACGACCATGCAGAAGGTCGATCAGGAAATCCGGCGCATCATCGATCAGCAATACGCCCTGGCCCGCAAGCTCATCGAGGATAGCCGCGACAAAGTCGAGGCGATGACCAAGGCTCTGCTCGAATGGGAGACGCTGGATTCGGACCAGCTGGACGACATCATGGCCGGAATGGCGCCGCGCCCGCCCAAGCCGCCCCAGCCTACGCAAAAGCCGCCGCAGCATCCGGGCACCAGCGGCGCCACAGAGACCGCGCCCGCCGCTTGATTGCAACATTTCGTTGCGGCAGGTTCGCAATCGAGCTTTCCCGGCCGCTGATAATGGGCGTGGTCAACGTCACCACCGACTCGTTTTCCGACGGTGGACGCTATGTTGAGGCGGACATGGCCGTCAGGCACGCGTTTCGCCTGGTCGAGGAGGGCGCGGACATTGTCGACATTGGGGCGGAATCGACACGACCGGGTGCCGGAGCGGTTTCGCAAGAGGAAGAGATTGATCGCCTGTTGCCCATATTGCGGGCCCTGCGCAATGAGCGCATCCCGGTATCGGTCGACACCATGAAACCCGGGGTAATGCGCATGGCGATCGATGAGGGCGCATCGCTCATCAACGACATCAACGCGTTGCGAGCGCAAGGCGCAGTGGAGGCTGTGGCCGGCAGTGGGGCGGGCGTGTGTCTGATGCATATGCGGGGTAACCCCGCAACCATGCAGGACTCCCCGGCGTACGCCGATGTCATCGCCGAAGTCAGGCAGTTTCTTGCCGGTCGCGTCGCAGCCGCGGAAGCCGGGGGGGTCGCACGCGAGCGGATCAGCATCGACCCGGGATTCGGATTCGGTAAGACCGCCGAACACAATATGTGCATCCTGCGCGAATTGAAGGAAATTGGCGCGCTTGGCCTGCCGGTGACCTTCGGGGCTTCGCGGAAATCAACGCTCGGGGCGGTGACCGGCCGGCCGGTCGGAGAGCGGGTATGCGGGAGCGTCGCCGCCGCGCTTCTGGCGGTCGAACGCGGCGCCGCGATAGTGCGGGTACATGATGTCGCACCGACGCGCGACGCCATTGCCGTATGGCTTGCAATGAGCGGGCAGGCCATGAAATCAACAAGCGAGCTTATTCGGGGCATGCAATGACCAGAAGGTATTTTGGCACCGACGGGGTGCGGGGCAAGGTTGGCAAGGCTCCGATTACTCCGGAGTTCGCGATGCGGATGGGGTTCGCCGCAGGCACTGTTCTGGTAAAGCACGCCGGCACGGCCAAGGGCGAGCATCCTGCGGTGCTTATCGGCAAGGACACGCGCGTCTCCGGTTACATGCTGGAGGCGGCGCTCGAATCCGGATTTTCCGCGGCCGGCGTGGATGTGATGCTGGTGGGTCCTATGCCAACGCCCGGGGTTGCTTACCTTACCCGGGCCTTGCGCTTGCAGATCGGCGTGGTGATCAGCGCATCGCATAACCCCTATGACGATAACGGCGTCAAGTTTTTTTCTTCCGGGGGCACGAAGCTGGCCGATGAAGTCGAGGCGGAAATCGAAGCGCAACTGGATCGACCGATCCGGTGCAAGGATTCGCGCCAACTCGGCAAAGCCCGCCGGATCGACGATGCGGTGGGCCGCTACGTGGAATTCTGCAAAAGCACTTTTCCGCAATCACTGGATTTGCGCGGCCTGAAAATCGTGGTGGATTGCGCCCACGGTGCCGCTTATCACGTGGCGCCGCACGTATTTCATGAACTCGGAGCGGAAGTGGTCGCAATCGGCGTCAGCCCCGACGGCTATAACATCAATGACAAGGTCGGCGCCACGTTTACGGACACCCTGAGCCGAGAGGTCAAGACCCAGGCCGCGGACCTGGGCATTGCCCTTGACGGCGACGGCGATCGCCTGATCATGGTCGATGCGCAGGGCCGGCGCTACGACGGGGACCAGTTGCTCTATGTCATCGCGCGCGCGCGCGCCGAAGAGTCGTCGCTGCAGGGCGTGGCGGGGACCTTGATGACCAATCTTGCTCTGGAACAGGCCATCCGGAAAATGGGCGTGGATTTCGAACGGGCAAAGGTCGGTGACCGTTATGTCCTTGAGTTGATGCAGCAACGGGGCTGGATACTGGGCGGCGAAAACTCGGGCCACATCATTTGCCTGGACAAACACTCCACCGGGGACGGCATCATCTCGGCGCTTCAGGTGCTGGCCGCCATTCGATCGAGCCGTTCCACGCTCGCGGCGATAAGCCGGGATTTGAAGCTTTATCCCCAGGTGCTGGTCAATATTCCGGCACCGCGCGGATTCGACTGGCAATGCCAGCCGAAAATCGTGCAAGCCGTCAGCGACGCCGAGCGACTGCTCGGCGCGGCGGGTCGAGTCCTGCTTCGCTCCTCGGGTACCGAAGCGGTGTTTCGCGTCATGGTCGAGGGCCGGGACCGCAAAAAGGTCAATATGCTGGCGCGCCGGCTTGCTGCGGTTGTGACGCGGCACGCATGACCGCCTGAGCAAGTTTTCAGAGCCGAGAACGCTCGTTTGAGGGTGCCGTTCAGGCCGCAAGATGTGGTGCCCATGGGGCGATTGGTAGCGTGCACCCGGGCCGGACAACTTGGCGATACCGCGGTTGCCGGTCAAAACCCCCCGAATAATCCGATGCTAAGTTTGACCCTGGCCGTTCGAAACGGCTAAAATGCTGCGCTGTTGCAAAGGGTCAGAGTAAATGCGTCGCAGGCTGGTAGCGGGCAATTGGAAAATGCATGGCAGCCGTGCGGTCAATCTGGCATTGCTGACATCGCTGAAGCGGTCGATCGCGCAGGTTGGCGGGTTGGACGTAGCAGTTTGTGCCCCTTATCCCTACCTCGAACAGGTCGCGGAAAGCCTGCGCGGCAGTTCCATATCATGGGGCGCGCAGGATTTGAGTGAGCATGATGCTGGTGCTTATACCGGGGAAGTTTCCGGTTCGATGCTGGCTGAATTTGGCTGCACTTATGTTCTGGTAGGGCATTCCGAGCGCAGGGTTCTGCACGGCGAGACTGACTCGCAGGTTGCGGCGAAATTTGTCGCGGCGCAGCGCGCAGGACTGGTTCCGGTCCTGTGTGCCGGCGAGACGCTCGAACAGCGTGATGGCGGCGAAATGCAGGGGGTGTTGCTGCGGCAGATCGATGCGGTGCTGAAAATGGCAGGGGTTGCGGCATTCAAGCGGGCGGTGCTGGCTTACGAGCCGGTTTGGGCCATCGGTACGGGACGAACCGCTTCACCGGTTCAGGCCCAGGAGGTTCATAGGCACCTGCGCTCGTTGGTTGCGGCACAGGATGCCGAGGTGGCAGAAGGATTGACGATTGTTTATGGCGGCAGCGTCAAGCCGGGCAACGCGAAAGAAATTTTCTCGATGCCCGACGTGGATGGCGGATTGATTGGCGGTGCTTCGCTGGTGGCCGGCGATTTCGCTGCGATCTGCAGCGCCGCAGCAGAAGTGCAATAACGGGAGTGACATGAATATCTGGTTGACATTGATCCTGATTGTCCACGTGATCGCGGCCTTGGGCATCATCGGTTTGGTTTTGCTTCAGCATGGCAAAGGTGCTGACATGGGCGCGGCATTTGGCAGTGGATCTTCGGGCAGTCTTTTCGGGTCGAGCGGATCGGCGAATTTTCTGTCGCGTGCGACGGCCGTATTCGCGCTGGTTTTTTTCGTCACCAGCCTGAGCCTGGCCTATCTGGCGACACACCGGAGCAAGGAACCCACCGGCGTCATGGATACCATTAAGGAAGCCTCGCCCGTGCCGACACCTTCGGGCAGTGCGTCCGGTGGTGTGGTTCCCCCTGTGGATGTCGTGCCGACGCCGCAGGCGGATGGCGCGAAACAGAAATCCGGGGACGTCACAAAATAGTAGAATAGGGCTGTACGTGACGCTGATCTTGGGGGAGGTGGCGGGCAGTTTGGATCGGGATTGGTAGTAGACAATTCGGTACATGGTGTAAGGGAATTTGCGGGAGAGTTTCCCGCACCCGGATTCAGGTTTTACGACCGCGTGCCGTCGTGGTGGAATTGGTAGACACGCCGTCTTGAGGGGGCGGTGGCGAAAGCCGTGAGAGTTCGAGTCTCTCCGTCGGCACCAAGTTTGATCTAGATTAAGTAATTGAACGTCGTAACCTTAAATTGAGTCTGAACCCGAGGTATATTCGCGTCTTCGCCACGAAGAATTTGATAGAAACGTGCTTGAAAATTATTTCCCCATCCTCCTCTTTATAGCTGTGGCGATTAGCGTCGGGGCCGCCCCGCTGGTGCTGGGCAGGGGAGTGAGCCTGTTGCTGGGCACGCATCGCCCGGATTCCGAAAAACTCTCTCCGTATGAATGCGGCTTCGAGGCTTTCGAAGACGCGCGCATGAAATTTGACGTTCGCTACTATCTGGTGGCGATTCTTTTCATCATCTTCGATCTGGAAATTGCCTTCCTGTTTCCCTGGGCCGTGTCGCTCAAGGAAATCGGGTTGCTGGGTTTTATCTCGATGATGATCTTTCTGGCCATTCTGGTGGTTGGATTTATCTATGAATGGATGAAGGGGGCGCTTGAATGGGAGTGAAGGCGTCCGCTTTACGCGCCCTGTCGGTCGCATTCGCCTGCCCGCGGCCGGTGTCCAGATTGATTGAAGAATCAACCGGGGGGCAGCTTGGGCGCCAATGATCAGGGTTTGATGCAGCAGGGTTTCGTCACCACCACCATCGATACCGTGGTGAACTGGACCCGCACCGGTTCGCTCTGGCCGATGTCATTTGGTCTTGCCTGTTGCGCTGTCGAAATGATGCACGCAGGCGCGGCCCGCTACGATCTGGATCGGTTCGGCATCGTATTCCGTCCCAGTCCCAGACAAGCGGACCTGATGATCGTCGCGGGAACCCTGTGCAACAAGATGGCGCCAGCGATGCGCAAGGTCTACGACCAGATGGCAGAGCCGCGCTGGGTCATTTCGATGGGATCCTGCGCGAACGGCGGCGGCTACTACCACTATGCCTATTCGGTGGTGCGCGGTTGCGACCGTATTGTCCCCGTGGATGTTTACGTGCCGGGTTGTCCGCCCACCGCAGAGGCTTTGCTGTACGGCCTGGTTCAGTTGCAAAACAAAATCAAGCGAACTGAAACGATAGCGCGCTGATGGAAAAACGCATTGAACGCCTTCTGGAGGCGGTGAACGCCGCCCTGGGCAAACGAGTCGTAGTGCTGAAGGAAGCTCTCGGTGAACTGCTCCTGGAAGTCAAGCCGGCAGACTATCGCGAGGCCGCGCAGATTTTACGCGACAGTCCAAGCCTGAAATTTGAGCAACTGATCGATTTGTGCGGTGTCGATTATTCCCAGTACCGCGAAGATCAGTGGACCGGGCGTCGCTTTGCGACGGTGTCGCAGTTGCTCTCAATCACGAACAATTGGCGAATTCGCCTGCGCACGTTTGCCGAGGATGACGGATTTCCCGTGGTCGATTCGCTGACACCGGTGTGGTCGAGCGCGAGCTGGTACGAGCGCGAGGCATTTGATCTGTTCGGCATCATTTTCAGCGGACACGCGGACCTGCGGCGCATTTTGACCGATTATGGTTTTGTCGGTCATCCGTTCCGCAAGGATTTTCCGCTATCCGGCAACGTCGAAATGCGTTACGACCCGGAACAGAAACGCGTCATCTATCAGCCGGTTACGATAGAACCACGAGAGACTACCCCGCGTGTCCTCCGCGAGGAGGGCTACGGCGCTCCGGGGGCGCAGAAGTAGATTATGGCTGACATCCGTAACTACACCCTCAATTTTGGCCCGCAACATCCTGCGGCACATGGCGTGCTGCGGCTGGTGCTGGAACTCGACGGCGAGGTGGTCCAGCGAGCCGATCCGCACATTGGCATGTTGCATCGTGCCACGGAAAAACTTGTCGAGCACAAGACCTATCTTCAGGCTCTACCTTACATGGACAGGCTGGATTACATGTCCATGATGGCCAATGAGCACGCCTATTGTCTTGCCATCGAGAAACTTCTCGGGTTGCAGGTGCCGGTTCGGGCGCAGTACATACGTGTCATGTTCGACGAGATCACGCGCTTGCTCAATCACCTCTTGTGGCTGGGGGCACATGCCATCGATTGTGGCGCGATGACCGTATTTTTGTATGCCTTTCGTGAGCGCGAAACGCTGCTGGATTGCTACGAAGCGGTTTCGGGTGCGCGTTTGCACGCGGCTTATTACCGGCCGGGCGGTGTTTACAGGGATTTGCCCGACTCGATGCCGCAATACGAGGCATCGAAATTCCGTAACCGGCAGAAATTGAGCGATTTGAACGAGAATCGACAGGGCACACTGCTTGATTTCATCGCCGACTTTACCGATAAATTTCCGAAATACGTCGATGAGTATGAGCAGTTGCTGACCAACAACCGGATCTGGAAGCAGCGCACCGTGGGTATCGGAGTTGTCTCTCCGGAGCGGGCGCTTGCAATGGGGCTGTCCGGACCCATGCTGCGCGGCTCGGGAATCGAATGGGATTTGCGCAGGAAGCAGCCTTACGAGGTCTATGACCTGCTGGAATTCGATATTCCGGTCGGCGTAAACGGCGATTGCTACGACAGGTACCTTTGCCGGATCAACGAAATGCGCCAGTCCAACCGCATCGTTCGCCAGTGTGTCGAATGGTTGCGCACGCATCCCGGGCCGGTTATTACGGACAATCACAAGATAGCGCCGCCATCCAGAGTGCAGATGAAGACAAGCATGGAGGACCTTATCCATCACTTCAAGCTGTTCACTGAGGGCTTCCATGTGCCCGAGGGCGAGACCTACGCTGCGATCGAGCATCCCAAGGGTGAATTCGGCATATACCTTATTTCAGACGGCGCCAACAAACCCTATCGGCTCAAGATTCGTGCCCCTGGATACGCGCACCTGTCGGCGCTGGACGAGGTGGCCCGCGGCCACATGATTGCGGATGTCGTCGCAATCATTGGCACTCTGGACATCGTTTTTGGCGAGATCGACCGCTGATGCTTAACGCACAATCATTGAAAATTATCGACAAGGCGGTTGCGAAATATCCGCCGGACCAGAAGCAGTCCGCGGTGATGGCGGCGCTCGCGGTGGCGCAGGACGAAAAGGGCTGGCTTTCGCCCGAAGTCATGGATTTTGTCGCCTCCTACCTGGACATGCCGCCAGTCGCCGTCTATGAAGTCGCCACGTTCTATGGGATGTATAACCTTTCCCCGGTTGGCAAATACAAGCTCTGCCTGTGCACCAATCTGCCCTGCGCCCTGTCCGGGGCAGTCGAGGCAGCCGAACATCTGAAGAAAAAGCTGGGTGTCGATTTCAATGAAACGACTGCGGATGGCCGTTTTACCCTTAAAGAGGGTGAATGTTTTGGAGCATGCGGAGACGCGCCGGTGATGCTGGTCAACAACAAGCGCATGGAAAGCTTCATGACGCCCGAATCCCTGGACAAGCTGTTAGCCGAGCTCAAATGAATTCCGCACATCCACCATTTGATCCTTCGATATTCGGTCCCGATGCCCTGATCATGGCCGGGATCACCGGTGTAAATTGGGGCCTCAATGACTATGTGGCGCGCGGAGGGTATCGTGCGCTGCGAAAGATCATTGAAGAGAAGATCTCCCCCGATGCGATCATCGCCGAACTGAAAAAGTCGTCCTTGCGTGGACGTGGCGGCGCCGGTTTTCCCACCGGCCTTAAGTGGAGCTTCATGCCGCGCCAGTACCCTGGCCAGAAATATATGGTGTGCAATTCCGACGAGGGCGAACCCGGAACCTTCAAGGATCGCGATCTGTTGCGTTATAACCCGCACAGCGTGATAGAAGGCATGGCGATTGCTGGCTATGCGACCGGTACCAGCGTGGGTTACAACTATATTCATGGCGAGATCTGGGAAACCTACGAGCGCTTCGAGGAAGCCCTGGAACAGGCGCGCGCGGCAGGTTATCTGGGAAAAAACATTCTTGGCAGCGAATTTTCTTTCGAGTTGCATGCGCATCACGGTTATGGCGCATATATCTGCGGCGAGGAAACCGCCTTGCTCGAATCGATGGAAGGCAAGAAAGGGCAACCGCGTTTCAAGCCGCCTTTTCCGGCGAATTTCGGGCTGTACGGCAAGCCGACCACCATCAATAATACCGAAACCTTTGCATCGGTCCCCTGGATCATCGTCAACGGCGGCGAGGCTTACTTGAACCTGGGCAAGCCGAACAATGGCGGAACCAAGATCTTCTCCATTGCCGGTCACGTAAAACGGCCGGGCAACTACGAACTTCGGCTGGGTACGCCATTTTCAAAGCTGTTGGAGATGGCTGGTGGCGTCCGCGATGGAAAGAAGCTCAAAGCAGTCATTCCCGGCGGTTCCTCGGCGCCAGTGCTGCCGGGTGATGTCATGATGAAGACCGATCTGGACTATGACTCGATTGCCAAGGCGGGCTCGATGTTCGGGTCCGGCGCGGTGATCGTCATGGACGAAACCACCTGCATGGTGCGCGCGCTGGAACGTCTTTCCTATTTCTACCACGAGGAATCCTGTGGCCAGTGCACCCCCTGCCGGGAAGGCACCGGGTGGTTGTATCGCATGGTTCATCGGATTGAAACCGGCAACGGCCGTATTGAGGACCTGGATGTCCTGGTGAACATATCGGACAATATTGCCGGACGTACCATATGCGCGCTCGGTGATGCCGCGGCGCTGCCGGTCAAGAGTTTTATCAAGCACTTTCGCGACGAATTTGTCTACCACATCGAGCACAAACGCTGCCTCGTGGGCAACCGCGTGACCGAAAAGGCGGCGGCATGAGCGCGATGCTCAAACTGGAGGTTGACGGCCGCGAGGTAGAGGTTCCCCCGGGAAGCACGGTGATGGATGCGGCCACGCAACTTGGCATCTTCGTTCCGCACTTTTGCTACCACAAGAAGCTTTCGATCGCGGCGAATTGCCGCATGTGCCTGGTGCACGTTGAAAAAGCACCCAAGCCGCTGCCCGCGTGTGCGACGCCCGCCACCGAAGGCATGAAGGTCTGGACCCAGTCTGCGCAGGCCAAACAGGCGCAGAACGGGGTCATGGAACTGCTTTTGATCAATCACCCGCTGGATTGCCCGATCTGCGATCAGGGCGGGGAATGTCAGCTTCAGGATATTGCAGTGGGTTATGGCGCAAGCGAGTCGCGCTATACCGAACCCAAGCGGGTCGTCATGCACAAGAGCATGGGTGCCCTGATCAGCGCCGAGGAAATGACGCGCTGCATTCATTGCACCCGCTGCGTGCGCTTTGGTCAGGAAATCGCCGGGGTCATGGAGCTTGGAATGATCGGCCGAGGCGAGCATTCTGAAATCGTGGCGTTTGTCGGCAAGTCGGTTGATTCAGAGTTGTCCGGCAACATGATTGACATCTGTCCCGTTGGCGCGCTCACTTCCAAGCCGTTTAGATATTCCGCACGCACCTGGGAGTTGTCCAGGCGCAAGAGTGTCGCACCGCATGATTCCCTGGGCTCGAACCTGATCGTACAAAGCAAGGGTTCCACCGTCATGCGCGTGGTTCCCCTGGAGAATGAGGACCTGAACGAATGCTGGATTTCCGACCGCGACCGTTTCTCCTATGAGGGGTTGAATGCCCCGGACAGGCTGACACAGCCCATGATTCGCCAGGGCGGTACCCTGAAGGAAGTCGATTGGCAGACGGCGCTGGAGCATGCGGCCAAACTCCTGTCGGACGTCCGGGACCAGCATGGCGCGGCTGCACTGGGGCTGCTCGCCAGCCCGCAGTCTACCCTGGAGGAACTTCATCTCGCCCAACAACTGATGCGCGGATTGGGCAGCGAGAATATTGATTTTCGGTTGAGGCAGCGCGACTTTTCAGCGGACGGGAAGCGCTCGGGAATACCCTGGTTGGGCATGAAGGTGGCAGATATTGGCAGGCTGGACCGGGTTCTGATTATCGGTTCGTACCTGCGCAAGGATCATCCCCTGCTCGCAAATCGATTCCGCCAGGCGGCCAAGCGCAACCAAGAGGTCAACCTGGTGCATGTTGCCAGTGATGATCCCCTGATCAAGCTGAAAACCAAACTGGTTGTCGCCCCCTCCGATCTGCCGGCAGCCTTGAGCCGGATTGTTGCGGCAGTGGCAGAACTCAAAAAGCTACCGCGCCCGGCCGGAATCACGAATCTGGCCATCGATGAGCCGTCGCGTGCGATTGCTGGGAGTCTGGTCTCCGGTGGCAGTACCGCCATATTCCTCGGGAGCACGGCGGAGCAGCATCCCGAGGCCGCCAGATTGCATGCGCTGGCTCAGGAGATAGCGCTTTTGTGTGGGGCCAAAGTCGGATTTTTCGGGACCGCGGCAAACAGCGTTGGCGGATACCTAGCCAATTGCGTACCCGGCGGTGCCAAGGGATTGAATGCGCGTGCCATGCTCGAGGCCCCGCGAAAGGCCTATGTGCTGCTGAATCTTGAACCGGAGTTGGATTGCCACGATCCGGCCGCCGCCATGCGCGCCGTGAAGTCGGCTGACTGCGTTGTTGCATTGAGCTCGTTCCGGACACGCGCCACAGAGTACGCCCAGGTGCTGCTGCCGGTAGCGCCGTTTACCGAAACTTCAGGTAGTTTTGTCAACACCGAGGGCATCAGGCAGAGCTTCAACGCGGTCGTCAAGCCCTTGGGCGAGGCGAGGCCCGCATGGAAGGTTCTGCGCGTCCTTGCCAATAATCTGGGCATTCCGGGTTTTGATTTTGATTCCAGTGAATCGGTGCGCGACGTGGCTTGCCGCACGGCGGACATACCCGCGCGTCTGGACAACGGCATCAGCGGTATCGATCTCGCCACGGCAGCCGGCGCAAATCAGCCGGCCTCTAACGCGCTAGAGCGGATTGCCGATGTGCCGATTTATTTCGCGGACGCGATCGTGCGCCGTGCCGAATCCCTGCAACAGACCAAAGACTCCCGTGAGCCACGGGCTACCATGAGTCCTGCCACTGCCGCGAAACTCGGTTTGTCCTCAGGCGACTCGGTCAGGGTTCGGCAGGGGGATGGTGAAGCGGTGGTGGTTCTCAATTTGGATGAGGAACTGCCGCAAAACTGCGTGCGTCTGGCAACGGCACACCCCGCGTGCTCGGGCCTGGGACCGATGTTCGGCGAAGTTTCCGTGGAACGGGCCGGTTGAAATGGATCTGATCTACTCATTGCCACAGTTGGCTCTGCAGCTATCCAAAGATTTTTTTGGCGTCGATCTCGGCACGTATATTTATATTCTGCTCAAGACATTGGTTCTGATCGGCTGTATTGTCGGGGGCCTTCAGGGAAGCGTTGCCTACCTGACGTTATGGGAACGAAAACTCATCGGCTGGATGCAGATTCGCATGGGACCCAACCGCGTAGGTCCCCTGGGCCTGCTGCAGCCGATTGCAGACGGCGTCAAGCTTTTGCTGAAGGAACTCATTGTTCCAAGCGGCGCCAACAAAGGATTGTTCGTGCTGGCGCCGGTTCTTTCCGTCGCACCCGCTTTCGCGGCTTGGGCAGTGATTCCGTTTTCACCCGAAGTGGTACTCGCCGATATCAACGCTGGATTGTTATACCTGACTGCGATGACCTCGCTGGGGGTGTATGGAGTCATTGTCGCCGGGTGGGCTTCAAATTCGAAGTATGCTTTCCTGGGAGCCATGCGTTCCGCAGCCCAGATCGTTGCCTATGAAATCGCTATGGGGTTTGCGCTGGTGGTGGTCCTGATGGTCTCCGGAAGCCTGAATCTTTCTGAGATCGTGAATGCCCAGGGGCGCGGACAATTTGCGGATATAGGCCTGACATTCCTGTCCTGGAACTGGCTGCCGCTCGCGCCAATGGTCCTTGTCTATTTCATCTCTGGCATTGCCGAAACCAACCGGGCGCCGTTCGATGTAGTGGAGGGTGAATCGGAAATCGTGGCGGGCCACATGGTCGAATACTCGGGAATGGGGTTCGCGATGTTCATGCTTGCTGAATACGCCAGCATGTGGATGATCGCGATGCTCACCGTCCTGATGTTCTTTGGCGGCTGGCAGGCTCCGGTGAATTGGGCGGTGCTGGCCTGGGTCCCGTCGATAGTCTGGCTGCTCGGCAAGGTTTTCTGCGTGGTATCCATGTTCCTGTGGATTCGGGCCAGCTTCCCTCGCTATCGTTACGATCAGATCATGAGGCTGGGCTGGAAGGTTTTCATCCCCGTGACTCTGGTCTGGCTGGTGTTTATCGGTGTTTGGATGCAGACGCCATGGAACATCTGGACATAGGGGCGCGATCATGATCCAAAGCATTCGCGACTTTTTCCGGGGATTCCTGCTGCTGGAGTTGCTGCAGGGCCTCGCGCTGACGGGCAGCTACCTTTTTCGGCGTAAGCTCACGGTTCGGTATCCGGAGGAAAAAGCGCCCCTGAGCCCGCGTTTCCGCGGCCTGCATGCGTTGCGCCGTTACCCCAACGGGGAAGAGCGCTGCATCGGCTGCAAACTATGTGAAGCCGTTTGTCCCGCCCAGGCAATCACCATCGAGACTGCGCAGCGCGAGGACGGTACGCGCCGCACTACGCGCTACGACATCGATATGACAAAATGCATTTACTGCGGTTTTTGCGAGGAATCCTGCCCGGTGGATTCGATCGTCGAAACCGCCATATACGAGTATCACGGCGAGACGCGTGGCGACCTCCACTACACCAAGGAAATGTTGCTGGCGGTCGGTGACAGGTACGAGGAAAGCATCGCGAGAGATCGCGCCAAGGATTCGGCGTACCGCTAGCCAGGCACAATATCCAATGACTATTGAAGCAATTATCTTTTATTTCTTTGCCACGATACTGGTGGCGGCGGCGGTATGTGTAGTCACCGTGCGCAATCCCGTGCATGCGGCACTCTTTCTGGTGTTGTCGTTTTTCACGGCATCCGGCATATGGATGCTGCTGCGCGCGGAATTCCTTGCGATCGCGCTGGTGCTTGTGTACGTGGGCGCGGTTATGGTGCTGTTCCTTTTTGTCGTGATGATGTTGGATATAAACCTTGATCGGCTTCGTGTCGGGTTCTGGAGTTACCTGCCGCTGGGAGCCACCATCGGGATACTCATTGCCCTCGAAATGGGGTTGGTCATCATGGCGCCGCGTTCGGGATTCGGGACGATGCCGGCGCCGGTAGAACCTGGTGCGGGCTACAGCAACACCGGCGAACTGGGCAGGGTGCTATATACCGACTATCTGTATCCGTTTGAATTGGCGGCGGTAGTTTTGCTGGTTGCGATGATCGCGGCCATAGCCCTGACGCTGCGAAAACGCAAGGATACGAAGTATCAAAAGCCTTCGGAACAGATAAAGATTAACAAACGCGACCGGGTCCGCCTGGTGTCCATGCCTGTGGAAAAGAAAGAGAGTTGAAGATTGTCCTGCGTTCCCCTGTTTGTTGACAGGGAGACCCGGATGATTGCTTCAACTCGGTAAGTTACAAGGGAGATAGTTTGCTTTCGTTGTCACATTTTCTGGTTCTTGGCGCGATCCTGTTTTCGATCAGCATCGTGGGCATTTTCCTCAATCGCAAGAACGTCATCATCCTGTTGATGGCGATCGAATTGATGCTGCTCGCGGTAAATTTGAATTTCATCGCGTTCTCGCATTACCTCAACGACATAGCAGGACAGGTCTTTGTGTTTTTCATCCTGACTGTCGCGGCCGCCGAGTCGGCCATAGGCCTGGCGATTCTGGTCGTGCTTTTCCGCAGTCTCTCCAGTATCAACGTCGAAGACATGGACGGGCTCAAAGGATGATTGTTCTTTGGTTCTCAGTGCTTGAGCGTGTTTGCGCGTCTTTTGTCTCCTGCGCGATAGGCGGGGCGAAATGAATTCCTTGTATCTGGTCATTCCATTGGCTCCCTTGGCAGGGGCGATTCTTGCCGGGTTGTTCGGCCGGTCAATCGGCAGGTCCGGCGCACACTGGGTCACCATCCTCTCGGTGGCCATTTCGTTCTGTGCGTCGGTCGCCGTGATGATGGATGTACTGGACGGAAACACCTTTAACGGCCCGGTCTATACCTGGATGACCTCGGGTGACACGACCTTCCAGATCGGGTTCCTGATCGATCGCCTGTCGGTAATGATGATGGTGGTCGTCACCTTCGTCTCGCTCATGGTGCATATCTACACCGTCGGGTATATGGCGGATGATCCCGGTTATCAGCGCTTCTTTTCCTATATCTCCCTGTTCACCTTTGCCATGCTGATGCTGGTGATGGCGAACAATTTCCTGCAACTGTTCTTCGGATGGGAGGCGGTAGGGCTGGTGTCCTACCTGCTGATCGGTTTCTGGTATACCCGACCGACGGCCATTTACGCCAATTTAAAGGCATTCCTGGTCAATCGAGTGGGGGATTTCGGCTTTTTGCTGGGGATTGCCCTGATACTCGCCCATACCGGTTCGCTTGATTACGCACAGGTGTTCGCCAAAGCGCCCGATGTTGCGGCAATGACCATCGAAATTCTTCCCGGCAGCGCCTGGATGCTGATCACGGTAATCTGCATTTGCCTTTTCATAGGCGCCATGGGCAAATCTGCTCAGTTTCCGCTGCACGTCTGGTTGCCCGATTCGATGGAAGGTCCGACCCCGATTTCCGCGTTGATCCACGCAGCGACAATGGTGACCGCAGGCATTTTCATGGTGTCGCGCATGTCGCCGCTTTTCGAACTGTCGCAGACCGCCTTGTCTGTGGTGCTGATTATTGGTGCCATCACGGCGTTTTTCATGGCCCTCGTTGCCGTAGTACAGTACGACATCAAGAGGGTTGTGGCCTACTCAACACTTTCGCAGCTGGGCTACATGACCATGGCCCTGGGGGCGTCGGCTTACTCCGCGGCGATGTTCCATCTGATGACCCATGCGTTCTTCAAGGCGGTATTGTTCCTCGGGGCCGGGTCGGTGATCATGGCGATGCATCATGAGCAGGACATGCGGAAAATGGGGGGGTTGCGCAAGTACCTGCCGATTACCTATGCCGTGGTATTGATAGGCGCCTGGGCGAATGCCGGGATACCGCCTTTTGCCGGTTTTTTCTCCAAGGACACCATTATTGAGGCGCTGCATGCTTCGACCACGCCAGGCGCGGGCATTGCCTACCTTGCGGCTCTGTTCGGCGTATTTATCGGCGCCTTGTACTCGTTCCGACTGGTGTTCTACGCGTTTCACGGCAAGGAGAGATTCGGGCACGACGAGCATTCTCACGCTGCGCATGGCCACGACGCCCATGACAGTCACGGCGGGTTGCCGCACGAGTCGCCGGCGGTAGTGACGGGGCCGTTGATAGTTCTTGCCATTCCATCGATCTGCGCCGGTTGGCTGATAGGCACAGTGGTCCACGGCGATTATTTCGGCGCGGCAATCCATGTTTCTGAGGGACACGCCTGGATCGCCGAA
This sequence comes from uncultured beta proteobacterium, assembly GCA_903859155.1. Taxonomy (GTDB): domain Bacteria; phylum Pseudomonadota; class Gammaproteobacteria; order Burkholderiales; family SG8-39; genus 2-02-FULL-62-17. The sequence continues at coordinate 48,837 of CAIOLO010000127.1, read as the reverse complement.
ATGACCGAAGAGTTTCACGGTGTCATGAACATGATGGTGCATGCACTGACCAGCCTGCCATTCTGGTTTGCTATTGCCGGCGTGGCGACCGCCTATTTCGTCTATGTCGTGCGTCCGGAGCTTTCCGGGGAAATCAGAAAGAAGCTGTCTTTGCTGGTGACAGTACTGGAACGCAAATACGGACTGGATGAGTTCAACCAGCGCTTGTTCGCCAATGGCGCCCTCAATGTGGGGTCTGGTTTGTCAACCTATGGCGACCGCATGTTGATCGACGGACTGATGGTCAATGGTTCCGCGCGGCTGGTCGGTTGGTTTTCAACGCTGATGCGCGGGCTTCAATCCGGTTATATCTACCACTATGCTTTCAGCATGATCATAGGTGTGTTCGTCATATTGAGCTGGTGGCTGTACCAAATGAATTACCCGTCCTAGGAATGTCATGATTTTCGAGAAAGTCCATTGAGCATGCAGGCCCATAGCTACTGGCTGTCCCTGTCCGTGTGGGCTCCCATTGCCGCAGGCATGCTTGTTCTTGCCACCGGCCGGGACGCGAACGCTCACGTGGCCCGGGCGCTCGCGCTGCTTGGCGCAATCATCGGCTTGCTGGTGACTGTGCCACTGGTGACCGGATTCAACACCGATACCAGCGCCATGCAGTTCGTAGAGAATGTGTCGTGGATCGCGCGATTCAGCATCAACTATCACCTGGGCGTGGACGGCATTTCCATGCTGTTCATTGTTCTCAACAGCTTTGTCACCGTGTTGGTGGTGATTGCCGGTTGGAAAGTCATTGAAAAACGGGTTGCACAATACATGGCGGCATTCCTGATCATGTCCGGCCTGATGAATGGCACCTTCGCCGCGCTTGATGCAATGCTGTTTTACGTGTTTTTCGAAGCGACACTCATACCGATGTACATAGTGATCGGCGTATGGGGAGGGCCCAACCGCGTCTATGCGGCCTTCAAGTTCTTCCTCTACACGCTGCTTGGTTCCTTGTTGATGCTGGTCGGTTTCATCTACCTGTATTTCAAATCGGGCGGCAGCTTCTCGGTGCTCGACTTTCATGCCTTGCCCTTGCCGATGAGCGCACAGATTCTGCTTTTCATCGGATTCATGCTGGCTTTCGCCGTGAAAGTACCGATGTGGCCGGTGCACACCTGGCTGCCCGATGCCCACGTTGAGGCCCCCACTGGCGGATCCGCGGTGCTTGCCGCCATCATGCTGAAACTTGGAGCCTACGGCTTTATCCGTTTTTCACTGCCCATCCTTCCCGATGCGAGCCGTTACCTGGCGCCGTTGATGATCGGATTGTCACTGATCGCCGTCGTGTACATCGGCCTGGTCGCGCTGGCACAGTCAGACATGAAGAAGTTGATTGCCTACTCGTCAATTTCACATATGGGTTTCGTAACGCTGGGTCTCTTCATCTTCAATCCGCTGGGCGTTGAAGGCGCCCTGGTGCAGATGGTTTCCCATGGATTTGTTTCGGCGGCCATGTTTCTGTGCGTCGGGGTCATGTACGACCGGATGCACTCTCGTCAGATCTCCGATTACGGCGGAGTGGCCAACTCGATGCCAAAATTCGCGGCGTTCATGATGCTGTTCGCGATGGCCAATTGCGGGCTTCCGGCTACCAGTGGATTTGTGGGGGAGTTCATGGTGATCCTTGGAGCGATGCAGGCCAATTTCTGGATTGCCTTTGTCGCGGCGACCACTCTGATTTTCGGGGCAGCATATACCCTCTGGATGTACAAGCGAGTTATCTTCGGCGCGGTAGCCAACCAGCATGTGGCGGATCTCAAGGACCTGGACAACCGGGAATTTCTGGTACTGGGGCTGCTGGCAATTGCCGTCATGTGGATGGGAATCCACCCTGCACCTTTTACCGACATCATGCACGCATCGGTCAATGAACTCCTCAAACACGTCGCAGTGAGCAAGCTGTGATCTCAAGCCTGCCAATCATGCTGCCGGCTTATGCCGAGATTTTCCTGCTTTGCGCAACTTGCGCGGTACTTTTGCTCGATCTCTATATCAGCAAATGGAAAGGCGACCTCGCCTATGTGCTGTCGCTGCTGACACTGGTTGGTGCGGCGGCCTGCACAGTGGCGGTGACCGCAGCGACGGGGGGGCAGACCGCCTACACTTTCAACGGCATGTTTGTTTCCGATCTGATGGCCAATGTCCTGAAGATAGTGACCTATCTGGCTGTCGCACTGGGTTTTGTCTATTCCCGCAGCTATTTGATGGATCGCGGTCTCTTTCGCGGGGAATACTTCGCGCTGACGCTGTTCGCCGTCCTGGGAATGATGGTGATGATTTCCGCCAACCATTTTCTGACCATTTATCTGGGACTTGAACTGTTGTCGCTGTGCCTGTATTCCCTGGTGGCGCTGAATCGCGATTCGGCGCTGTCCTCCGAGGCCGCAATGAAATATTTTGTGCTGGGGGCGTTGGCCTCCGGAATGCTGCTCTACGGCATGTCCATGATTTACGGGGCGACCGGAACCCTCGAAATTCCGGCGATAGCGCGGGCGATTGGCGCCGGATCGGCCAGAAATCCCATACTCATATTTGGACTGGTGTTTATCGTCGCGGGCGTGGCGTTCAAACTGGGGGCTGTGCCGTTTCACATGTGGATCCCCGACGTTTATCACGGTGCTCCGACGGCCATGACATTGCTGATTGGAACTGCACCCAAGTTGGCGGCCTTCGCCATGGCGATGCGGCTTTTGGTTGGCGCGTTGCTGCCGCTGGCTCTGGACTGGCAGCAAATGCTTGTCATTCTGGCAGTGCTATCGATGGCAGTGGGGAATCTGGCCGCCATAGCTCAAACGAACATCAAACGGATGCTGGCTTATTCGACTATTTCGCACATGGGATTCGCACTGCTTGGATTGCTGTCTGGCGTGATTGAAGGAAATGCGTTTTCCGCTTCCGATGCTTACAGCGCGGCGATGTTTTATTCGGTGACTTATGCAATTACCTCGCTCGCAGCCTTTGGCATGGTTTTGTTGATGTCGCGCAAGGGTTTTGAAGCCGAGGAACTGGATGACTACAAAGGCCTGAACCAGCGCAGTCCTTGGTTCGCATTTATCATGCTGTTGGTGATGTTCTCCCTTGCCGGAGTACCCCCTACGGTTGGCTTTTACGCCAAGTTTTCGGTTTTGTCCTCTGTGGTGCAGGCGGGTCAGGTCTGGCTGGCGGTGGTCTCCGTAATGTTCTCGCTGGTGGGTGCCTTCTATTATTTGCGGGTGGTCAAACTAATGTACTTCGACGACGCGAGGAGCGATGCACCGCTGGCTCCCCGCTTGGACATGAGCGTTCTGTTGTCCCTGAACGGACTTGCTGTGCTCGCCTTGGGTTTGTTCCCCGGGACGCTGATGCAGTTATGCTTCTATGCCATTAGGAGTCTTGGGCAGTCCTGACAACTCTGGGGTAGCTCCGAGGATTCCTTGCCATTCTCGCGATTCGTGTGCGCGTCGGCGATAGCGCAGCCTCAGGAGGCTTTGTGAACGACCGCGAGCCCGAATGGAAGCTGGGAGACCTCAGCGAGAAAAAGCTCGAAAGCCATTCCGTTTTCGAGGGGGGATTCCTGCAGGTCAGGCGGGATTCCGTTGCGCTGCCAGACGGCAATGTCACCGAGCGGGAGTACATCGTTCATCCGGGTGCCGTTGTGATTATTGCACTGAGCGACGCCGGCGAATTGATCATGGAGCGACAATATCGCTATCCCCTGGGCCGGGAGTTTCTCGAACTTCCGGCGGGAAAGATCGACCCGGGCGAAGATATATTTCACACCGCCAGGCGGGAACTCCTGGAGGAGACCGGCTATACCGCCGCGCGATGGCGCCATCTGGGCGTCATGCATCCGGTAATCGGCTATTCGACGGAACGAATCGAGATCTTCCTTGCGGAGCAGCTAACGTTGTCCTCTGCAAATCTTGATCAGGGCGAATTCCTGGAAGTGTTTACGCTGGCTCTTCCGCTGGCCATGGATTGGATTCGCACCGGCAGAATCACTGATTCCAAGACCATAGCCGGGTTATTGTGGGCGGAAAAACTTCGCAGTGGCGCTTGGGCCTGATTCGCCGCAGACAACTGCCGGAACGTTCGGATCGGCCCGCTCGCCCCCGCTGACGCAGAGATGTATGGTCCGATCTACGTGCAGGCGCCTGTGCCGATCTGAGCGTCAATTGGCTCTTTGAAGCGGGTCAGGTCGCTTGAGCCGTCTTGCCCTCCTTGGCGGCTTCTTCACGGGCAAGTTGTTCGGCTCGCGCTTTCTTCAGGGCGTCGGCAACCCCAGTTGATCCAATCTTCAGCGCCAATTCAATCGCAGTATCGCCGGTCCTGCTCATCATGTTGACATCCGCCCCGTTGCGAAGCAACAGATCTACCATCTTGGCATCGCCTCGGGCGGCCGCATACATGAGCGGGGTATAGCCGTTGTCGGCTACCAGGTTGGGGTCGAAATTCATCGAAAGAACTTTCTGTGCGTAGACCAGATTGCCTTTTTCGATGGCGTAGAAAAGCGCTTTGATTCCTTCTGCGCTTTTCTCCTTGGGTTTGGGCTCCAGACCCGTTGGCAGAAGGGCGACGACATAGTTGATGAGGGAAATGCCCACCATCAGCGCCATTGCGATGACTAGCGGCCAGCGTGAAATATTCAGGGATTCGGCGATCTGGGTCGGCATGTTGGCGCCGATGGCCAGCAGTACCACCAGAAAGAAAAACTGGAACTTCAGGTAAAAGAACAAGGCCATGAATACAACCAGAGCCAGAAAACCGAGCAGATAATCCCGATTGACGCTGTGCTCGGAGAGAATCTCCTCCGGCATGTTTGCGAGGATCGAGGTGATTATGACTAATGCCACCAGAATCCATTCCCGTGTCCGGCTACCGATCTCCATCATATTCCTCCCGGGTTTTTGGCCAATGCCCCCGCAATGCGGGCGCACCTGGCATACCTGCAATTATAATTAGGTTTTGATAATAGCCGTTTTTCGGGGAAGCCCTTCATGAGCAAGGCATTTACACGGGAGACCGAGGGAGACGAGGACGAAGTCCCGGATTCCGGCCCCCGTTTGCCAAGCGGGAAAAACTATATCACCCCGGCTGGTCATTTCCGCATGATGAGGGAACTCAAATACCTGGTTGAAACGGATCGTCCGGAAGTTGTCAGAACGGTATCCTGGGCAGCTTCCAACGGAGATCGCTCCGAAAATGGCGATTACATTTACGGCAAGCGCCGCTTGCGCGAAATAGACTGGCGGATCCGATATCTGATGAAGCGTCTGGAGTCGGCGGAAGTTGTCGACCCGCGTGACCAGGACCAGGATCAGGTCTTTTTCGGTGCTACGGTTGACTATGAGGACAGCGCCGGCAACGAACACCAGGTGAGCATTGTCGGAATGGACGAGGCGGATCCCTCGATCGGAAGAGTTTCGTGGATCTCGCCGATAGCCAAGGCATTGCTGCGCGCGCGCGCGGGCGATAGCGTCAAACTGCAGACACCGAACGGAATTGAAGAACTGGTGGTTGCCGGCGTCCGGTACGAGAAGCTGGATTAACGTCCGCCTATAAGCGCGCGCAGTGCAGGCACAGGACGCACGGGTGGCGCGTCAATTGGACTGCGCGCCGACGCTCTTCGCACTGCCGGGCGAAAAGTCTCCTGCCTTGTACACGGACAGCCGCGCCGGATCGATATGGCGGCGCAATGCCTCTAGTATCTGCTGCGGAGTCAATGCGGCGATGCGGGCTTCCAGGAGTAGGTCCCATTCCAGGGTTCGGTCCAATACCAGGTACGACATCAGCTTTCCCGCAAGGGCCGCGTCCTGTCCGCGTGCGATCTGGCGCGCCTCCAGATAGCCTTTTTTCGCCGTATTGACCTCAATGTCGGTAAATCCGCTGGTAAATGCCTTTCGCAACTCCTCCTGAACCAGTGCCTCTATCCGTTCCCGATTCTGCGGCGCGTAGATTGCTGAAATCCCGAATTCGCCTTTTTCATCCTGGCTGCTTGCCGTCAAATAGGAGCCAACGCTGTAGGATAGCCCCTCCTTTTCGCGGATACGGCTGGATAGGCGTGAATCAGAACCGCCGCCGAACAGGTAGTTGCCCAGCAAAAGAGCCGGGTAATCGGGGTTGTCGTCCTTCAGTTTCAGGCTCAGCGCGGCCCGGTAAGCTGCATTGGCTTTGTCGGGCGTCAGAATGATCCGGTTTTCTGGGGGCGCATCCTGGTGGTGGGCAGCGATGCGTTCATAGTGGTGCGGGCTCTTCCATTCACCGAAAATCTCGTTTGCAAGCCTGACAACCTCATCAGCATCGAAATCCCCGACTACGGCGAGCTCGCTGTGGCTGGCGCCAAACAGATCGCGGTAACAGGCGCGCACGTCCTCGAGGCGGGCGTTCCGGATTCTTTCCATTCTTTCTTCGAGACTAGGGTTGTAAAGCCAGTGATCCGGCGGATAGGGATCCAGGTGCCGGCGCAGTTCCAGCCCTGCCAGGGAGGCCGGTTCGCTGCGCTGGGCTTCCAGGCTCGACATGGACGCCCGCCGGAGTTGCTCAAACTCCGACTCGGGGAAGATGGGCTGGCGCAGGATCTCCGCGACCAGCCGCAGTGCTTCGGGAAGATTGTCGCGCACGGTTTGAATCGAAGCGCCCTCGCCACTCACGCCAACCGTGGCCTTTATTCGCGAAAATTCGTTGGATAACTGTTCGCGGGTTCGTTTTTGTGTGCCACGTTGCAACATGGCACTTGCTATGCCGCAGGCAACGTTTTTTCCGGCCTTGCTTTGCTCATCCCCCCAGCGAAGTCCCAGTTGCGCAATAACGGTGTTGCCACGCGTCTTCTTCGGCAAAAGCGCGAGCCGCATCCCCCCGGGCAAGGTGCGGCGCAGGGTTCGCGCTTCGATATTTCCCGGGGTGGGATTAAATGATTCGCCCTGGGTGACGCGGATATCACCCTGGTAATTGCGCAATGCCTCTTCGAGGTCCGGCGCGGCGGGAATTTCGGCACGCTCTGGCGTCGCGGTCGGGATGAACATGCCTACGGTTCGGTTGGATGACTTGAAATAGCGATCGGCGACCTCCTGGACCTGGGATAGGCCGACCTTGCGAATTCTGTCGCGGTGCAGAAACAACAGGCGCCAATCGCCCATGCCGATGGTTTCAGTTAAATTTAAAGCCAGGTTGCGGGAATTCGTGATCGTCATTTCGATGTCGTTTAGCAGCCTGGTGCGGGCGCGCTCGAGCTCCTCCGCAGTGATCGGGCTGCGCGCGGTACCTTCCACGACATCGATCATGGCATCGCGCGCCGCTTCGATGGACTGTCCGACTCGAACCGTGGCGCTGAAGTAGGCATCGCCGGCCTCGCGCTGCTGCGTTTCCCCTCCGAACACCGAGCTGGCCATGCCCGCTTCGATCAGCCGTTTGTGCAGCCTGCCGGAAGGGGTGTGCCCTAGCAGTTCCACCAGAATATCCAGCGCCGCATGATCTGGATGGGAACCCGGCGGCAAGTGGTAAAACGACGATACGATCTGCACATCGCCGACGCGACGCAGAACGACGTTTCGCTCCCCGTCCTGGACCGGTTCCACGGTATAAGTTAGTGGAAGCACGCGCTCCGGTTTCGGGATCATGCCGAAGTGCTTTTGCACCATGGTTTGCGCCGCGGAATCGTCGAACTTGCCAGCTATCAGCAGCACTGCGTTGTCTGGCTGGTAATAGGTCTCATAGAAGGCTCGCAGGCGCCCGATGGATACATTTTCAATGTCCGAGCGCGCGCCTATGGTAGAGCGCCCGTAGTTGTGCCACTGGTAGGCCGTGGCCGCGATTCGTTTTTGCAGGACCCTCGAGGGGCTGTTCTCGCCGGATTCGAACTCGTTCCTGACCACCGTCATTTCCGCATCGAGATCCTGTCGCGAAACATTGGAATGGATCATCCGGTCCGCTTCCAGCGCGAGCGCCCAATCCAGGTTGTCGCTGTCGGCATTAAAGGTTTCGTAATAATTGGTGCGATCGTTCGATGTCGTGCCGTTGAACCGGGCGCCCCGTTTGAGCAGTTCGCCTTTAATATTGGGAAAGCGGGGCGTTCCCCGGAACAGCAGGTGTTCCAGAAGGTGTGCCATTCCGGATTCCCCATAACCCTCGTGACGTGAGCCGACCAGATAGATCACATTGACGGTGACAGTGTCCACCGACGGATCAGGGATGAGCAGAACCCGCAGGCCATTGGCAACGCGGTACTCGGTGATACCTTCGAGGGATACGATCTTTTGCAGATCCGCCGCCGGGCGGGAATTCTCGTGTTTTTCGGGGCTTTGCGCCGACAGGGTCGTCGCAAAGCCCATTGCGAGCGCCAGGGTAATCAAGCCCAAAAAGGGGCGAAACAGTATGTTCATGGAATTGAATCGGACCCGTCAAAGAACAAAAGGTTCACGCTGAAGACTGCGGGGGGCCATTCTAGCGTCTGACGGGCGTGGCACGCGCCAAATGTGACGGGGATTGAAAAACCCATATTCCGCCCCAATAGTGGTGGGATCTCGCCGCTGGCAATCCGGAGGCGGGGGTGGATTGGTCCGGCGGCCGGGCGCAAGCCGGGTCATACCCCGGAATTACCATTTTCGTAATGTCGAAGTTTCAATGACCCCTAGGAGTATTTATGGCATCTAACGCCGAAACCCTCGGATTTCAGGCCGAGGTAAAGCAACTGTTGCAGTTGATGATTCATTCCTTGTACAGCAACAAGGAGATATTTCTCAGGGAACTGGTCTCGAATGCCTCCGATGCCGCCGACAAGCTGCGGTTCGAGGCGCTTTCGGATAATTCGCTTTATGAATCCGATCCGGACCTGAAGATACGAATCGCATTCGACAAGAGCGCCCGGACCCTGACGATTTCGGACAACGGAATCGGCATGTCGCGCGACGAAGTCATCAGCAATATCGGCACCATCGCCAAATCCGGTACCCGGGAGTTCTTTCAGGCGCTGACCGGCGATCAGGCCAAGGATGCCCGTCTCATCGGGCAGTTCGGTGTCGGCTTCTACTCTTCCTTCATCGTGGCCGATCGGGTCACCCTGATCACGCGTCGTGCCGGACTGCCGGCCGATCAGGCCGTCCGCTGGGAATGCGACATGAAGGGCGATGCCGGCCAATACACGGTGGAAGCCGCGAACAGGCCGGAGCGCGGCACGGAAGTTGTTCTGCACCTGCGCGAGGGCGAGGACGAATTCCTCTCCGACATGCGCTTGAAGGGCATCGTCAGAAAATATTCCGACCACATATCGATTCCCATCGTGATGAAAAAATATGAATGGGACAAGGATAAGGGCGAGCACGTCCAGAAAGACGAGGACGAAACGGTCAACAAGGCAAGCGCGCTCTGGGCCCGGGCGAAAAGCGACATTACGGAGGAGCAGTATCACGAGTTTTACAAGCACGTCGGGCACGATTTCGAGCCGCCGCTCGCCTATACCCATAACCGGGTCGAAGGGCGGCAGGAATACATCCAACTGCTCTATATACCGTCGCGTGCGCCCTTTGATCTGTGGGATCGTGAGCACCGCCGCGGACTCAAGCTTTACGTGCGGCGGGTTTTCATCATGGACGACGCCGAGCAATTGTTGCCCGCCTACCTCAGGTTCGTGCGCGGCGTCGTGGATTCCAATGATCTGCCTCTGAACGTGTCGCGCGAAATCCTGCAGGAGAGCAAGGATATCGACGCCATTCGCACCGGCAACACCCGGCGGGCTCTGCAGATGCTCGAGGAAATGGCCGAGAATCAGAAGGAGAAATACGCCACCTTCTGGAAGGAATTCGGTCGGGTGATGAAGGAGGGGATCGGAGAAGATCAGACGAACCGCGAGCGCATAGCCAAATTGCTGCGATTCTCCAGCACGCATACCGACGTCGAGGAGCAGACGGTTACCCTGGCCGACTATGTATCGCGGCTGAAGGCGGGCCAGGACAAGATTTATTTCGTCACTGCGGAGACCTTTCTCGCTGCAAAAAACAGTCCACACCTGGAGGCATTGCGCAAGCGCGGCATCGAGGCATTGCTTTTGTTCGACAAGGTCGACGAATGGGCGGTGGCGCATCTGACCGAATTCGAGGGCAAGCAATTGGTATCGGTTGCCAAGGGCAGTCTGGATCTCGGGCCGCTTGAAGACGAGGCCGAGAAAAAGGAGCAGGAAAAGAAGTCTGACGAATTCAAGGATCTCACCATGCGACTCAAGGACTCGCTGGGTGATCTGGTGCAGGATGTGCGCGTCACCCACCGGCTGACTTCCTCGCCGTCCTGCCTGGTGGCCGATGAGCACGACATGAGCGGCAATCTGTCGCGTATCCTGAAGGCGGCCGGACAGAAAGTCCCGACCAGCAAGCCGATCCTCGAGATCAACCCCTCGCATCCCCTGGTGGAGAGGTTGAAGGACGAAAAGCAGCGTTTCGCCGACTGGAGCCGGCTGCTTTTCGACCAGGCATTGCTTGCTGAAGGGGGAATACTGGAAGATCCTGCCGGTTTTGTCCGGCGTACCAACGAGTTGCTGCTGGAGATGTCTGGTAGCGGCGGCAAGATCTGGACTCCGAGCTGAGAGAAGGCTGCGCCGGAGAAATTGCCACCCGCTCAACTATGGGGCGTGCGCCCTGTCGATGACTGATCTGGTGAAGGAGGGCATCGCCAATCCGGATGCCCTCCTGCACGGCAGATCCGACCGCAGCTGCTCGAAGCAATGCCGATCAGTTGCTGTTGCCGAAATCCCTGACTGACTGGAACATCGCGAATACGTTCTCCGGCTTGGATTCCTCGGGGATGCCGGTGCTCGCATCGAGCATGAAACCGCCGCCCTTGCCCACCACTTCGATCAGCTTGTGGCAGTAGGTGCGCACCTCGCCTGGAGTACCCCCGATCAGCATGGACGCCTGCACGCCGCCGCGCAGGCAGACGATGTCGCCAAGTATCTCCTTGGCGCGGAACAGGTCGCTGCGCTCGAACCAGTAGATGCATTTGCCCCTGGGGATGTCGGCGATAATCTCCATGCGCGAATCGCACTTGCCCTCCCAGAACACCAGCGGTGTCAGCCCCGCATCGATCAGCCCCATGATCACCTTGCGCAGCGGCGGCCAGTAAAAGGTCTTGAACTGATCGACTGACATGAACCCGTCGATTCCCCAATGCAGCGGTATGAAAACCAGCTTGCAGGGTCCGCTGGCGGCGGACTGGACTGCATCGCGGATCAACATCGGAACGACTTTCTCCATCGCCGCGAGCAGCTTGTCCTTGCGGCGGAAGAGATCAAGCATGATTCCTTTGGAGCCGCGCAGGAAATCGCCGAAATAGTCGTAGGGCGCCACGCACGAGGCATTGCGCCCCTGGGGAAATCCCAGGTCGATCAACTCCTGCTGGAACACCGCGCCGCGCGCCAGCATTTTTCCGGCCTCCTCGCCGGCGGCGCTGATGCGTCGCAGTGCTTCTGCCACTTCCGGGTCGCCGAAAAAACGCGAATAGAACGGTATGCGCACCGAAGTTCGCCCGGCCAGTTGCGGCAGTTTGGCAAGCGGTGCGTAGGCCTCGGTGACACGCGGCAGATAGCGGGTAAAAAGAAACCAGCTAGGGTCCTCGATGAAATCGTCGTACTCCTCGGGGCGCATGTGCTCGGCGTCGATGTACTGGTAGGGACGGTCATCCGGGAGTCCATGGCCGGGCCACTGGTAGGAACTGTAGTTGAGGATCTCCAGGGTCGGCCCCAGAGCGGTTGAGCCGAAAGGTGAATTCACGGTATCGGGCTGCAGTTCCAGCACCACGCGCCGCGTGGCTGCCGCCAGCGCTTCGTAATCGTACATGGCGGTGCGGTTGCTGATGCCCGCGTAACGAGCGTGCCAGAATTGGCTCGAGTAGGAAATGGGCACGCGATCGGGTTCGGCTAGCGCAATCGCGTCGGCTACGCGCTTTTCCCGCTCAGCGTAAATCTTCTGCGCATCAGCGCTCGCATTCTGGAAGGGAAACGGGGCGGTCATGGGAAAGCTCCTGGTCAGTGTGCTGTGCGCTGCATCGATGCTCGGGATTTTAGCCGGTCTGACGCGCTCGGCGGACGAGTTTTCGAGAATGCGATCTGCCTTGCGCCCGACAAGCTGGCTGGAGATGCCCGTCATTCCTTGATCTGCGTCTGATTGCGCGCAACAAAACCCGCGCGTGAATGCTTCAATCTGGTTGGCCCGCAGATTGTTTTCGAACCCGAAGACACGGCTGTGGCGGCGGCGCAAGCGTAGAGTCGCTAACGTAGAATACCCAGCATGGATGCCGTCGTGGTGGCGCGGTTTGCAAAGTACCGCCATTGGTCGGAGCGCAAATATTTTTAATAAGGAGTGGCATAGATGAGCGTTGGGGTAGAAGCCGTGCCGGGCACGGAGCATTGGACGACCAAGGGCGATGTAAAGCTGTTTCTCTGGCACAAGGCAGCGATCAGTGCGCCGACGCGGGGGACGGTGTTTTTCGTGCATGGTTCTTCCATGGCGTCGCAGCCGACTTTTGATCTGCAGGTGCCGGGGCGCCCGGATTCGTCGGTGATGGATTGGTTCGCCGCGCGCGGTTTCGATACCTGGTGCATGGACAACGAGGGCTACGGCCGTTCTGACAAGAAGCGGCCGATCAATTTTGACATCTCCAATGGCGCTGACGATCTCGCGGCGGGCAGCGATTACATACGGAAGACGACCGGTGCCGGAAAACTGCTGGTCTACGGAATTTCCTCGGGAGCGCTGAAGGCCGCATTGTTTGCCGAGCGGCACCCGGAGCGCGTGGCAAGGCTGGTGCTGGACGCGTTTGTCTGGACCGGCGAGGGCAGTCCGACGCTGGCCGAGCGCAAGAAGCGCCTGCCCGAATATGCCGCAATGAATCGCCGGCCCATCAATCCCGCATTCGTGCAAAGCATCTTTTCACGGGATCATCCGGGAACCGCGGACGAGGCCACCATCCAGGCATTCTCCGACGCGATACTTTCACTGGATGATTCGATGCCCACCGGCACCTACGTGGACATGTGTTCCAAGCTGCCGCTGGTCGATCCGGCCAAAGTGACGGTGCCGACACTGATCATGCGCGGCCAGTGGGATGGCATCGCCAGCTTCGACGACCTGATCGAGTTCTTCAAGCGCCTGCCCAATCCCGACAAGCAGTTCTCGGTGATGGCCGGCATTTCCCACGCCAGTTTTCAGCAGAAAAACTATCTGCTCTGCTACCACATCCTGCACGGCTTCTTCAGCCAGCCTGAACCGTTGTATCGCGGATGAAAATCGACAAACAGGAGAGGGTCAGATGATGCGCAGATACGTTGTTATTACCTTGCTGTTGGCGGCGAGCGCGGTGCAGGCGCAGGGCTATCCCAATAAGCCCATGCGCCTGGTGTTGCCCTTTGGGGTGGGCGGATTGGTCGATGTTCCCGGCCGCATCATCGCGACCAGGCTGGGCGAATCGATGGGGCAGCCGATCATTGTCGAGAATCGTGCCGGTGCCGGCGGCACCATCGGTTCGGACATGGTCGCGAAGTCAAAACCCGACGGCTATACCGTGATGCTGACCTCGCCCACCCATGTGATCAGCGCAAATCTCTACAAGTCGCTGCCCTATGACGCCTTGAAGGATTTCACGTCCATAGGGAAAGTCGCCGATGGTCCCTACGTGCTGGTGGTGAATCCCGGACTGCCGGTAAAGACGGTGCGTGAATTGGTTGAACTGGCCAGGGCGCAACCCGGCGTGATCGACTATGCCTCCTCAGGCAACGGCAGCACGCAGCATCTGGTCGGCGCGTTGTTCGCCTCCATGGCCGGTGTCAACATGAACCACGTGCCCTATAAAGACAGCAGCCGCGCGACCCAGGACGTGGTCGGCGGCCAGGTCAAGGTGGGTTTTGTCGGCACACCGATTTCGATTCCGCAGGTGAAGAATGGCCGCCTGCGGGCATTGGCGGTGACGACTCCGGCGCGTTCTTCGCAGATGCCGGATGTGCCCACCATGCAGGAAGCGGGCATCGCCGGCTACGAAGCCACCATCTGGGTGGCCTTGCTCGGCCCGGGGGGCATGCCGCGCGACATCGTATTGCGCCTGAATGGCGATATCGCCAAGCTGCTCAGGGCGCCCGACGTGCGTCCGGCGATTGTTGCCACCGGCCTGGAAGTTTCCACGGGAACTCCCGAGGAACTCACTTCGCTGATCCGCGTCGAGTATGAAAAATGGGGGCGGGTGATTCGGGAGACCGGGGCTACCGTTCAATAAGCGGCCTGGAATGTAAATGAAAAGGCCGCGCCAAAAGTTGGCACGGCCTTTTTTCCTGCTTCGAAGCGGCTACAACTGCGCGAGCATCGCCTCCGCTCCGGACACTTCGTACTTGCCGGGCGCTTCTATATTCAGTTTCTTGACCACGCCATCCTCGACCAGCATCGAGAAGCGTTGGGCGCGCATGCCCATGCCGCGTGGCGTCAAATCCAGTTCCAGACCGAGCGCCTTGGCGTAATTGGCGCTGCCGTCGGCCATCATGCGAATCTTGCCGGCGGCTTTCTGGTCGCGCCCCCACGCTGCCATGACGAATACGTCGTTGACGGCCAGGCACCAGACTTCGTCAATGCCCTTGGCCTTGAGTGCGGCGTGATTCTGCACGTAGCTGGGGACGTGTTTTGCCGAGCAGGTAGGGGTGAAGGCGCCGGGAACCGCGAATATTGCGATGCGTTTGCCTTTGGCGGCTTCGACGACATTGACTTCCTTGGGGTTGATCGCGCAGCCGCCCGCGTCAAATTCCTCGGTTTCATTGAGCTTGCCTTCGGGCAGTTTGTCGCCAACCTTGATCGCCATAGGTATCTCCTTGATTGTTTCAAAATAGAGGCCGAAGAATGTCGCAGTTTTCGGCCGATGTCAAAGTTCATGGCGCCAAGATTGTGATCAGATACCAGTACGGCTGCTTGCCGGAGTGCGGTGGTCTGGCTATAGTGCTGATGTGCCCCTTTCCCCTGATCCATTTATGGTCATTTTGCGATTCAATCAGGCGTCGGCGCGTTCGAATATCCTGTTCTGCACGGTTGAGGCGCAGATGTCGGTTTTCTCCTTTCACGCGGATCATAGATAAAACATGGAAACGTCCGCTGAGACCGCCTCGGATCACAGGCTGACACTGGGCGAAGTCCTCGACCAACTGGTCGCCGACGGATTTCTGGAGCGTGCGGAGGGCGACCGGTTGATCGCCGAACGACGCATGCATCGCGCCGAGCATCATCCGCTGGTTCTGATCGCAGACCAGAAATGGAAGATGCTCGTTCCTCCGGGCAAGGTAATGCACCTGGAATGGCTGAGCGAATGGCTGGGACAGAAGACCGGACTCGGCTATTACCACATCGATCCGCTGAAAATCAATTTTTCCGCGGTCACCGATGTGATGTCAAACGCGTATGCGACTCGATTCAAGATCCTTCCCGTGGAGGTGACGACCAAGGAGGTGGTGATCGCCACCAGCGAGCCTTACGTCAAGGAATGGGAAAAGGAACTCAAGTCGATTCTGCGCCTGGAGATTCGCCGGGTCATTGCCAATCCCCAGGATATCGCGCGCTACCAGGTCGAGTTCTACAATCTGGCGCGTTCGATCAAGGGAGCCTCGTCAAAGGGCGATCAGCGCAGCAGCGTAGGAAATTTCGAGCAGTTGGTCGAGATGGGCAAGACCAACAAGCAGCTCGACGCCAACGACCAGCATATTGTCCATGTGGTCGATTGGTTGTGGCAGTACGCGTTCGACCAGCGGGCGAGCGACATCCACCTCGAGCCGCGGCGCGATGTAGGCTATGTGAGATTCCGTATTGACGGAATATTGCATCAGGTCTATCAGATTCCCATGCCGGTCATGGCGGCGATGACCAGCCGCATCAAGATCCTTGGCCGCATGGATGTGGTTGAGAAACGGCGTCCTCAGGATGGCCGCATCAAGACCCGCACTGCAGACGGCATGGAAATCGAGCTGCGTCTCTCCACTTTGCCGACCGCGTTCGGCGAAAAACTTGTAATGCGGATTTTCGATCCGGAAGTACTGGTTCGGGATTTTTCGGAGCTGGGGTTTTCGGAGGAGGACAAGGCACGCTGGAAGTCGATGACATCGCGGCCGAACGGGATCATCCTGGTCACCGGACCCACCGGCTCGGGCAAGACGACCACGCTTTACTCGACGCTGAAGACGCTCGCCACAGAGGAGGTCAACGTCTGCACCATCGAGGATCCGATTGAAATGATCGAGCCTGCATTCAATCAGATGCAGGTCACTCATGGCATCGACCTGGATTTTGCCGATGGTGTGCGCGCTCTGATGCGCCAGGATCCGGACATCATCATGGTTGGCGAAATTCGCGATCTCCAAACCGCAGAAATGGCGGTGCAGGCGGCGCTTACCGGGCACCTGGTGCTCTCGACCTTGCATACCAATGACGCCGCCGCCGCCATTACCCGGTTGCTTGACCTTGGCGTGGCGCCTTATCTGCTCAACTCAACCATACTCGGCGTGATGGCGCAGCGCCTGGTGCGCACCCTGTGCAAGCTTTGCAAGCAGAAGGTTCCCTTTGAGTCCTTGCGTGCCGATGACATGAGCTGGGAGGAGTTCGTCGCGCCGTGGAAAGCCAAGCAGCCGGAATATGTATATCGCCCCGTCGGTTGCCTGGAATGCCGCAACACCGGATTCAAGGGACGTCTCGGCCTCTATGAAATTCTCCTCCTCACGCCGGGCATCCGGAAACTGATCAATGAAAGCGCCGATCTGGCTAAGATCCGCGAGCTCGGTTACAAGGAAGGGATGAAGCCGCTGCGGATCAGCGGGGCGATGAAGATCGGCATGGGACTGACCACATTCGACGAGGTCATTGCGGTGGCGCCACCACCGGGCCAGGGCTAGACGGGTTCCCAGCAAGGGCACCGACCGGCGCGATTTCAACGCGGTTGCGACCACCCTGCTTCGCCGCGTAGAGCGCCATATCCGCACGCCGCAGTACGTCCCCTGTGGATTCGCCGGGAACAAATTCCGCAACGCCAATGGATACGGTGACTCTGTGATGTGCCGGCAGGCCGGGTACCTGCATCGAATCTATGGTGGAGCGAATGCGCTCACCGACGGCCGCGGCACCCTGCGCATCGGTGTCAAGGCCCACCAGTAGAAACTCCTCCCCGCCGAAACGGGCGAGCATGTCGCTCGGACGCAGGATTGGCATGGCGATTTCGGCGAACTTGCGCAAAGTGGCGTCCCCCATCGCGTGTCCAAAGCTGTCATTGATGGTCTTGAAATGGTCAAGATCGATCGCCAGCAGGCAAAACCCTCTTCCCGATCGGTCGCTTCGCCCTTTTTCCCGCGCAAGAATATCCAGGATGTGGCGGCGCGAATACAGGCCCGTCAATTCATCGTAGGAAACCATTTTCTGCACCTGGATCAGTGCCGATTCGAGCCTGGTTTTCGCATCGGCTGCCCGCTTTCTCAGGCGGCCGACATAGCCCGCAAACAATGCAAACCAGAAAAAGACGGATGCCGTAATCCACAATTGCAGGTGCAGTTGGTAGGTCGCCTCGGTGGCCATCAGAATCGCGATGTCGCGAAAAAGTATCCAGGCGTAAGCAACGATAAACAGCGTGGCAACGCAGCACATCTGCAGAATGCTCAGGCGCAAAACGCCAAACAAAAACGGCACCAGATAGATCAGGACAAGCAGGCTTCTTGCCTCAGGGGCGTTGTCGATGACATAGAGCATCACCAGCGTTGAGGTCAGGATCATCGGCTGTGTAAGGCTGGGGTCTTTTGCCCTCAGGTTCAGGTCCGAGCGCAGCAAAACGAAAAATGCCGCCACGAGCAATAGCGATGCCGCGAAGGTATTGAGCATTACCTGGCCATCGATCAGGGCACCGGCATGCATGAAAAACAGCAGCAGCAGGACCAGGGCGGCTGCGCTGACGGCCATGAAAAACCGCTGCAGGCGATGCCGCTGTTGGGGGTTGTCGGGCAGGAATTTCATCTAGCAGGCAGTATTGGCTCAGGAGGTCCGGTGCGCGGCCGTTGGCGTGGTGGCCACCTATTTCACCAGCGCGCGCATGGCGTTCTCCAGTCCTTCGATGGTGGTCGGGTACATGCGGTCTGACATCAATCCCCGGATGATCGATATGGACTGGCGGTAGGCCCAGAGTTCTTGCGGTTCCGGATTGAGCCAGGCTGCCTTGCGGTACACCTCGAGCATGCGCCGGATCCAGACCACTCCGGTTTCGTCGTTGTTGTATTCAATGGAACCACCGGGTTGCAGGATCTCATAGGGGCTCATGGTGGCGTCACCTACAAACACGAGCTTGTAATCATGCCCGTACTTGTGGAGGATATCCCAGGTGCGGATTCGCTCCGTGTGGCGCCGGCGGTTGTCCTTCCACACGTAGTCATACAGGCAGTTGTGGAAATAGAAGTACTCTAGATGTTTGAATTCGCTTTTGGCGGCGGTGAACAACTCCTCGGCAAGCTTGACGTGGTCGTCCATCGAGCCGCCGATGTCTAGGAACAGCAGCACTTTTACAGCGTTATGCCGCTCAGGGCGCATCTGCAGGTCCAGCCACCCGGCATTGCGCGCGGTCCGGTCGATGGTGTTGTCAAGGTCGAGTTCGTCCGGCGCACCTTCACGCGCGAAGCGCCGCAGGCGCCGCAGCGCCACCTTGATATTGCGCGTGCCAAGTTCGGTGGCGCCATCAAGGTTGCGATATTCCCGCGCGTCCCAGACCTTTACCGCGCGCCGTTGCCGTGATTCCTTCTGACCGATGCGCACCCCTTCGGGGTTGTAGCCGTAGGCGCCGAACGGCGAGGTGCCCGCCGTGCCGATCCAGCGGCTGCCGCCCTGGTGCCGCCCTTTCTGCTCCTCCAGGCGCTTTTTCAGTTCTTCCATCAGCTTGTCCCAACCACCCAGCGCTTCGATTTTCGCGCGTTCCTCCTCGGTGAGGGTAAGTTCCGCCTGCTTGCGCAGCCACTCCAGGGGCACATCGAATGCCTCGCCCACGATGCTTTCGACGCCTTTGAAGAATTCTCCGAACGCGAGATCAAAGCGGTCGAAATTGGCCTCGTCCTTGACCAGTGCGGTACGCGAAAAAAAGTAAAAATCCTCGATTGACGGGGAGATCACATGTTTCTTCATGCCTTCGATCAGGATCAGATACTCGTTGATCGAAACCGGAATTTTGTGTTCCTTGAGTTTCAGGAAGAAGCCGGCAAGCATGGGATTGTCTCGGAAGAATCTATGAAAACCTGGGTCAGGTGCGCATTGACGTCAAAAAGCTTCGTCCAAGGCGGGCCATATTCAAGGAAGAAGGGCCCCCAAGCACGGAATTCGCCCGCTTCAACGCGCTTGCCGCGACATGAACACCAGCCGTTCGAAAAGGTGGACATCCTGTTCATTCTTCAGCAAAGCGCCATGCAGCGGCGGGATGATGGTCCTGCGGTCTGAGGAGCGCAACGCTTCGGGAGAAATGTCCTCGGCCAGCAGCAGCTTCAGCCAATCGAGCAGTTCTGACGTAGAGGGCTTTTTCTTCAATCCCGGGACTTCCCGAACTTCGAAGAACGCCTCCAGCGCTTCGCGCAGAAGGGTTTTCTTGATATCCGGAAAATGCACGGCTACGATCTTCTCCATGGTTTCCTTGTCAGGAAACCGGATGTAGTGAAAAAAGCAGCGCCGCAGGAACGCGTCGGGAAGTTCCTTTTCGTTGTTTGAGGTGATGAACACCACCGGGCGATGCCTGGCGCGGACCAGTTCCTTGGTTTCGTACACATAGAATTCCATTCGGTCCAGTTCCCGCAGCAGGTCGTTGGGAAACTCAATGTCCGCCTTGTCTATCTCGTCGATCAGCAATACCACCGGTTGATCGGCGGTAAAGGCCTGCCACAAGGTGCCCCGCACGATATAGTTGGATATGTCCTGCACCTTGGGATCACCCAGCTGGGAGTCGCGCAGCCGGCTAACCGCGTCGTATTCATAGAGACCCTGTTGCGCCTTGGTGGTCGATTTGATGTGCCATTCGTACAATGGCATTCCCAGGGCCCTCGCGACCTCTTCGGCCAGCTTGGTTTTTCCCGTGCCGGGTTCGCCTTTGATGAGTAACGGACGGGTCAGGGTTATGGAGGCGTTGACCGCGAGGTTGAGATCATCGGTAGCAACGTAGGTTTCGGAGCCGTTGAAGCGCATGGTTTGGTCCAGAAAGATGGCAAACGGGATTATAAGAGGTGTGCCACCGTGGTGGTTACCTGTTCTTGCCTCGTCTGTCACGGCAGGCTTTGATTCACGTTGGGCCGGTCAGAAGTGTTTGATTCCGGCTCCAGTTTCGGGTGTAGTGCGGCTGCTTGGTGTCGTGCTCATGCTCGTATCGGTCGCATTTGCCGGTCGGCTGTGCGCCAGTGGCGTCGCCGTCGATGTGGGCCATTCCACGGCGGCGCCGGGCGCCGTAAGCGCCAGAGGCATTTTCGAGCATGCATTCAACCAATCGCTTGCCAGGGATATCGTCGCCTCGCTGGGCAGGGAGGGCGAGAGGTCCTATCTGGTGGGTGAGCAGGGCGGGATGACAGTCCTGATGGACCGTGTAAATGCAGCCAGGGACGCGGATTTGCTGCTTTCCGTGCATCACGATTCCGTGCAGGAGCATTTTCTGCAATCGTGGGCCCCGGAGGGCGTTCAGCAGCGTTTCAGCGACCGTTATGCGGGTTTTTCGCTTTTCATCTCCCGAAAAAATGCCCATCTCACGCAAAGTCTGGCGTGTGCTTCTTCCATCGGCGCGGCGCTGCGGCGTGCCGGGTTTCACGCGTCGTACTACCACGCCGAGCCGATTCGTGGCGAGTCCAAACCGTTTGCCGACCGCGTCAACGGCGTGCACTTTTACGACAATCTGGTCGTGCTCAGACATGCTTCAGGGCCAGCGTTGCTGTTTGAGGCCGGGGTGATCGTGAATCGTGACGAGGAGCTGGAACTGTCCTCCGAACCGCGGCGCCGGCGCATGGCGGATGCCGTTGCCGCTGCTGCGGCAGCTTGTGTCCGGGCAAATCGGCGGCATGAGCGGCGGGGCGGCGAGTCTGCGAAATGAACCGTGCTTCAATGCCGGTTGTCACGCTTTTTCCGGATTGAAAAGAGTTCGGTTGTCTTTGACCTTGCCGTGCGGCTTCGGCTAGAATTGCGCCGCTTTTCCATCTTCGAACGCCAAATTCAATCGAGATTAATGATGAATAAAGTTGCGCTGACGTTTGTTGCGGCAACCTTTCTTGCCGCTGGCAGTTACGCGCGCGCGCAAGGTGTTCCCAAGGGGGACGCCGAGGCGGCCAAAGGCAAAATCACCATGTGCATTGGCTGCCATGGCGTGGTTGGTTATCAGACCGCATTTCCGCAGGTCTACCACGTCCCGATGATCGCCGGGCAGTCACCTGATTACCTGGCCAAGGCACTGCAAGCGTACCGGGTGGGTGATCGCAGTCATCCGAGCATGAGCGCTGTTGCACGCAGCCTGTCGGATCAGGATGTTGCCGATCTGGCTGCCTATTACGGCAAGGCCAGGTAAGGAAAAGCGATGAACAAACTGACTCTGATGTTGTTTGCGTTGTTTGCGGTGTTTGGTTTTTCTTCAATGGCCATTGCCGATTCCGCGGCCGGTCAGGCCAAGGCAAAGCAGGTATGTGCAGCTTGTCACGGCGAGAACGGCGACAAGCCGTTGCAGCCCGAATATGCCATTCTGGCGGGACAGCACCGCGACTACCTGGTAAAGGCATTGAACGACTACAAATCAGGTGCCCGCAAGAACGCGATCATGGGCGCACAGGCGCAGACTTTGACGCGGGACGATATACGCGACGTTGCGGAATGGTTCTCGTCGCGTTCCGGACCTTTGGCGGTAAAGCACTAGCCCGGACGGCGGTCTCCACAAACGGCGGCTCAGGCCGCCGTTTGTGTTTTCACCGCCTGCGCACGCACTCCAGGTAGGCCTCGGCATCCAGGGCGGCGGCGTCGCGCTGGGCGCGCCAGACCGTCTCCCCAAGACACTCGAGCACCGCGTGCAGCGCTGCATGGCGATCATGCGATTTTGCCAGCAGATTTTCAAACGCCCGGCGCAAGCCCGGGGGCTGGTCGATCGAGAGTTGTTCCTCGACCGCAAGGTGCAGGCTCATATGCAGAAACGGATTCGTTTGTCCCTGTTCGACGGTAAATTCGCTTTCTAACGCCTGATCCCCGGACAAAAGTGTCTGCTGATATTCCGGGTGGGCGAGAATGATATCGACCGCCATGCTTTCCATGGCGGTCAGCACTGCCCGCGCGCGGTGCTTCCGCCACGTCTCGGCAAAAAAATTTCTAACATCATCGCGGCTGGGTGCAAACATTGTCTGGGTTGGTCCGTGAACAGCGTGTGCGCCGACGGTTATAGCGCTCTCTGGGATTTGCGCGGGGGCTTGCTAGCCGGCGTTTTGCTCCGGTACTCGCACAGATCGCGAATTGTGCAGGTAGTGCATTCGGGTTTGCGTGCCTTGCAGGTGTAACGACCATGCAGTATCAGCCAGTGGTGCGCATCCAGCTTGAATTCATCGTCCACGAATTTGAGCAGCCTTTGTTCCACCTGCAGAACATCTTTTCCCGGCGCCAGTGCCGTGCGGTTTGCGACACGAAATATATGGGTGTCCACTGCAATGGTGGGTTCGCCGAAGGCGGTATTGAGAATGACGTTCGCGGTTTTTCGCCCGACCCCGGGCAGCGCTTGCAGAGATTGCCGATCCCGGGGAACCTCGCCCTTGTGGATCTCCTGCAGCAATCGGCAGGTTTCTATGAGGTGCTTTGCCTTGGAGCGGTACAGGCCTATTGTTTTGATATAGGAGCACAGGCGCTCGAAGCCAAGAGCATGCATCAACCGAGGTGTCCCGGCATCGCGAAACAGCGCAGGTGTGACCCGGTTGACGCCGCGATCCGTGGATTGCGCCGACAGCACGACCGCCACCAGGAGTTCAAAGGGCGTGCGATGCAGCAGTTCGGTGCGCGGCGCCGGGTTGGCCGTTC
Source organism: uncultured beta proteobacterium (assembly GCA_903859155.1). GTDB lineage: Bacteria > Pseudomonadota > Gammaproteobacteria > Burkholderiales > SG8-39 > 2-02-FULL-62-17. The sequence continues at coordinate 25,783 of CAIOLO010000127.1, read as the reverse complement.
TGAGCCGCTGGAATATCATGCGCCGCTTGTCGGGGTTCACGTCGTGTCTTTCTTGTCGCGAAGCACCGCGCCGGCACGCCGCAAATCGATTTCGCGCAATCGCCTTTCGATCGCCGGGGGGAGGTTGTCGGTATTGCGCGGTTTGGCGATTGCCCGCATGGCTTGGGCGCGTTCCATTGCGGCTTGGATCACGGCCCGGCGTGTTTCTGCAGCGGCGTCGTTTCGGGATCCATCCCGGCTGCCGATTCCGGAGTGTTGTACCGCCGCGTCACGCGCAAACCGGGCCTTTCTGGATTCGAATCGACGGCGCGCGTGGTTTGCTCGATCTTCGGTCCATCCAGCGAGTGTCAACGGGGCGGGAATAATCGCAATGCAGTCGACAGGGCAGGGGGCGACGCATAGTTCGCAACCGCTGCAAAGTTCCGCGATGACTGTGTGCATTTGTTTCGCGGCACCGACGATCGCATCAACCGGGCAGGCCTGGATGCACAGTGTGCAGCCTATGCAGGCGGCCTCGTCGATAAATGCCAGATTCAGCGGGCCTTCGAAACCATTGGCAGGGTTGAGGGGCTTGGGATTGCGACCAAGGATCCTGGCCAGTTTGACGATGCCCGCCTGGCCACCTGGGGGACACCGGTTGAAATCTGCGCTTCCATTTGCGATTGCATCCGCGTAGGGACGGCACGCTTCGTAGCCGCAGCGCGTGCACTGGGTCTGCGGCAACAATTTGTCGATCGTGTCCGCCAGCGCATCGACGGGGGAGGCGGATTGCGCGGCCATCAGCGCGACTGTGCCAGTCCGGCGACGATTTTCCCCACCAAGGCAGGCCCCTGGAAGACGAGTGCGCTGTACAGCTGTACCAGTGTTGCCCCGGCGCGCAGTTTTTCCATCGCATCTGCGGTACTGGCAATGCCGCCAACGCCGATGATGGGTATCCGCCCGGCCGTGGCGCGCGCCAGGCGCGTGATGACTTCGGTCGAGCGGACACGCAAGGGCCCGCCGGAAAGACCGCCGGCCTCTCGGCTATTTGGCAGATGTTCAACGCCGGCGCGCGAAAGTGTTGTGTTGGTGGCGATTACGGCGTCCAGATCGTGGGCCAGGACACGTTCGGCAAGCGCATCGATGCCGGCATCGTCAAGGTCGGGCGCGATTTTTACGGCAATCGGCACGTGTCGACCGCTCGAGCGAACCAGATCAGCGCGCGTGCGTGCGAGTTCTCCCAGCAGATTGTCCAGCAATTCATCCTGCTGCAGATTGCGCAGGCCGCTGGTGTTAGGCGAGGATACATTGGCGGTTACAAACGAGGCGTGTGGATACACTTTGCGCAGGCAGTGCACGTAATCGTCCGCCGCGCGCTCGATCGGAGTATCGAAATTTTTGCCAATATTGACTCCGACGATGCCCGAGGATTTTCTTCGCTTGAGATTTTCAACCAGGTAATCGACGCCAAGATTGTTAAAACCCATGCGATTGATGATCGCCTGAGCCTCGGTCAGGCGGAAGATGCGCGGGCGCGGATTGCCAGGCTGCGGTCGCGGCGTGACCGCGCCGACTTCCACAAAACCGAAACCCAGATCAAACAGGGCGTCGATGTGATCACCATTCTTGTCCATTCCTGCCGCGAGTCCCACCGGGTTGGGGAAGTCGATACCAAGGGTCCGCACCTGCAGACTTGGGGCGGCGCTGGCGAGTAATCGGGCGGTTCCTAGGGCATGTGAGGCATCGAGCAGCGCCAGTCCCGCACGATGAGCGGACTCGGCATCGAGGCAGAACAGCAATGGACGCGCAAGTTGATAAAGCATGCCGCGAGTTTACCAGCGCGAATGCCTTGGGGGCCTGCTGAAAAGGCGATGGTCCGGGGAAATTTGCTTTGCAGCGTCCTGTAGAGGGGAAATTCGGCAGGGCAATGCCGGCTCCCCCCTGCACCCCGATTGCACGGCCCGTTCGTGTAAATCAGGCCTGAATTTTAATGGCGTTCAAAATTCCTGGGAATCCAGCCGGCGCCAGGCGCCATCGACCAAGCCTTCCATAGGAGTGAAGCGCGCCTTATAGGACATTTTCTGAGAATCGCGTATCCAGTATCCAAGATACAGGTACGGCAGTCCCAGCAGGCGGCATTGCTCGATCTGCCAAAGGATGTTGAAGGTGCCGAAACTCGCGGTAGCATCATCAGGTTCGAAGAAGGTGTACACCGACGACAGGCCGTCACTCAACTGGTCGAGAATCGAGGCCATAACCAGTTTGCCTTCGTCGCGAAATTCGACGAACTTGGTGTTGACCCTGCTTTGGAGAAGAAAGTGGGAGTACTGGTCGCGGCTGTCCTGGTCCATTCCGCCCCCGGCGTGGCGCTTTGCCTGATAGCGAAGGTACAGGGAATAGTGTTCGACCCGAAAGCGCAGCCCGGCGATGCTCGACTCGAGTTCGCTGTGCCGCGCCCATGCGCGTCTCTGGCTCCGGCTCATGGAAAAATCCGCGACCGGCACGCGTACCGGAACGCAGGCCCGGCAGGCATCGCAATAGGGGCGGTAGGTGAAAATTCCGCTTCTTCTGAATCCCAGCCGGACCAGGTCACCGTACAGGTCGTTGCCGATCATGTGGCTGGGCGTCGCGACCTGCGATCGCGCCATTTTTCCGGACAGGTAGCTGCACGGGTAGGGTGCGGTCACATAGAACTGCAGGACCGCATGCGGCAGATCATTCAGTTGCGACATGACTGATTGCTAAAGCCTGAGTGGCTCCAGTTGCCCAAGGTGCGCGAATTGTGAACCAATTCCTGTACCTGCCGCAAGAAATTGGCGCGGGAAACCGGACGCGCGCCCATGGATTCCAGGTGATCGGTATGGAACTGGCAGTCAATCAGGTGAAATCCGTCCTCTTGCAAACGGCGCGCCATGCTGACAAACGCGATTTTGGACGCGTCCCGGGCGAGTGTGAACATCGATTCACCGAAAAAAATATCGCCAACTGCCACGCCGTACAGGCCGCCGGCCAATTCCTCATTTATCCAGGTTTCCGCAGAATGTGCATAGCCAAGGCGATGAAGTTCGCAATAAGCCGCCTGCATGTCCGCAGTGATCCAGGTGCCGCGCTGCCCCTGTCTTGGCGCGGCACAGGCCGCCATGACCTCCCCAAAAGCTGTGTCAAACCGGATTTCGTACCGGGTATTGCGCAGGGTCTTGCGCAGCGATCGGGCAATCTTCAACTCCTGTGGATATAAAACCATGCGCGGATCTGGACACCACCACAGGATGGGCTCGCCCTCTGAAAACCACGGGAATATTCCCCGTTTGTAGGCGCTTAGCAAGCGCACAGGGGACAGGTCCGCTCCGGCCGCGAGCAGACCGTTGGGATTCGGCAATGCCGATTCCGTTGGTGGAAACGGTGTTGTTCGATCAAGCCACGGAATCAAAAATCGACCTTCCAGTCGCACCTTGCCGGTGCATATAATATCGCCCGATGCGCTGCGGGTAATAGTGTGTTTTTAACCGGAATCAAGGGGCGAAAGTGGAAAATATAAGAACGAGCGCGGATGTGTTGTTCATATTGCTTGGCGGCATCATGGTTCTTGCAATGCATTCGGGGTTCGCGTTCCTGGAACTGGGCACGGTTCGCTCAAAAAATCAGGTCAATGCCCTGGTCAAGATTCTTTGCGATTTTTCCGTTTCGACAATAGCTTATTTTTTTGTTGGTTATGCGATCGCGTATGGGATCGGATTTTTCGCCGACGCCGAAACTCTGACCCAGAAAAACGGCTACGAACTGGTCAAGTTCTTTTTTCTGCTCACCTTTGCCGCGGCCACGCCGGCAATTGTCTCCGGTGGCATCGCGGAACGGGCCAAGTTCTACCCCCAGATGGTGGCATCGGCGCTGATTGTAGGAATCGTTTATCCCTTTTTTGAAGGCATCGCCTGGAACCAGCAGTTCGGCCTCCAGGCCTGGCTGAAAGCCAGTTTCGGCGAAGAGTTCCATGACTTTGCGGGATCCGTGGTCGTGCATGCGGTCGGCGGCTGGATCGGGCTGACCGCGGTGTTGTTCCTGGGGGCACGCAGCGGACGCTACGCCAAGGACGGAAAGGTGCTGACGGCGCATCCGCCTTCGAGCATTCCGTTCCTCGCCCTGGGGGCTTGGATACTGGCGGTCGGTTGGTTCGGGTTCAATGTCATGTCTGCACAGACCCTCGACAAGGTCAGCGGTCTGGTTGCCCTCAATTCATTGATGGCGATGGTGGGCGGGACGCTTGCGGCGCTGATTGCGGGCAAGAACGATCCGGGGTTCGTGCATAACGGGCCGCTCGCCGGCCTGGTCGCCGTTTGTGCCGGCTCGGATGTCATGCATCCCATCGGCTCTCTCGCGGTGGGCGCCGTTGCGGGATTCATATTCGTCTACATGTTTACGCTTACCCAGAATCGCTGGCGAATCGACGACGTCCTGGGCGTATGGCCGTTGCATGGCCTGTGCGGCGCGTGGGGCGGAATCGCGGCTGGCATATTCGGCACGAAAGCGCTGGGCGGGATGGGGGGGGTGGCGTTCATGTCGCAACTGACCGGCACTCTGACGGGCATCGCCGTCGCGCTGGCGGGCGGGGGCATCATCTACAGCATACTGAAATCCACAGTCGGCCTGCGCCTGGATGCCGAACAGGAGTTCAACGGGGCCGACCTGTCGATACACAAGATATCGTCAACGCCTTAGGGTGTTTGGGTTCCTGGGTGGCAAGTGCTGCGCATTCGGCGAATCATGCTGCTGGTGATCCTGCCATGCCCCGAGGTATCAGCCGTGTACCTTGAGTTCGCCGGTGCGAAAGACAAAGTTCCCCGAACTGCGGTCCTTCAGGTAGTGCTGCAGGGTGGTGGAAACGGTGCGAAACGCAAGGTCTTTCCAGGGAATATCGGCTTCCTTGAATAAGGCCACTTCGAGGCTTTCCGGACCCGCGGAAAAATCCAGGTCGAGCAATTGCGCGCGATAAAACAGGTGCACCTGGTCGACGTGCGGAACCGAAAGCAGGGTGAAAAGACCGCTCAATTCGACTCGGGCATTGGCCTCTTCCAGCGTCTCGCGCAGGGCGGCCTGTTCGGCGGTCTCGCCATTTTCCATGAATCCTGCCGGCAGAGTCCAGAACCCGCGGCGCGGCTCGATGGCGCGCTTGCACAGCAGAATCCTGTCTTCCCACTCGGGCAATGTGCCGACGATCAGGCGTGGATTCAGGTAATGAATGGCGCCACAAGCTTCGCAAAGATAACGCGGAAGGTTGTCGCCCTCGGGCACACGAAACACCACTTTTTCGCCACAATGGCAGCAGTAATTCAAGATGGGACAGATGCAAAGTGCGATGCCCTTATAGTACACGTCAGGCGGAGTTTCGAGCGTCCACCCGCGACCGGACTGGCGGGGCTGTCATCGAACGGCGCGCCTCCGCAGAGCATCCCCTGTGAGCTTGATCCCGGAAGGGCAATGGGGTTCCGTTCCTGTGACGAATTTTGACCGGCTGGGACTGTCGGGCGTAGCGCTGCTGCTGTCGGCGCCGTTTCTGGTCTGGCATCATTATTATCCAATCAGCAGTTTTTACTCTGAATGGACCGCTTTGCTGTGCGGTTTGATAATAGCGATTCCACTCGTGGGATTGCGGCGCGGCGATGAATTACTCCTGCCATGGCTGTCGGTGGGGTTCTTCGGATTGGTGCTGGTGTTGGGGGCTCAAATCTTCCTTGGCCGGGTGATGCATCCGGAGCGAAGCTACATCGCAATACTTGTCGTGGCGTGGACCGCCCTGCTTATTGCCGCCGTGGCAAATCTTCGCACCCGATGCAGTGGTGATCTGCTTGTTTTTGTGGCGCAGGTAGCCCTTTCGGTTGCGGGTTTCCTGGTGGTGGTCACCGGTTACCTGCAGTTTTTTCAACTGGACTTTCTGAATCTCCGTCTTGTCGAACTCGAATCGGTCTCGGTGTACATGATCGGACTGATTGGACAGGGGAGTTATTTCGCGAACTTTGTGGCCTGTGCGCTGGTGTCGCTTGTCTACCTGGGGGCACAAAGGCGCATCAACCTGGCTGTCGCGGCCCTGGCCGGGATTCCGATGATCATTGCATTGACTCTCTCGGGTTCGCGTTCCGCGTTGGTATTCGCGGTGCTGATGCCTGTTTGCGCGTTTCTGTGCCACCGCGCGAATCGCGATCAGAACTCACGCCGATTGCTGATGGTTTGCCTGGTGACCTTCGGATTGCTGGTACTCGCCGAGGTATCCGGGGCGGCATTTGACCTGTTCGGTGGCGAGAGGCGAATCGCCGTATCGGGCGCTGCGCGCCTGGTAGAGTCGCTGGCAGTGGACGGGGGTTACGGTGAGCGGGTGCGCGGGGTGCTCGCGAATTACGCCTGGTTGCAGTTCCTGTCCGCGCCTCTGGCGGGCGTGGGCTTTGGCCAGTACGCGTGGAACATTTTCGAGATGTCGGCCAGCCCGGAACTGTCAATGGCGCCGGGCATAATTGACCGGCATGCGCACAATCTGTTCCTGCAATTGCTTGCCGAAAGCGGAATGCTTGGGGCGAGTTGCATTTTTCTGCCACTTGCCGCCTGGTTTATTCGCTTTCCTTATGCGCGTATTGCGACGGCCCAGTCTTGGGTGCTGACGATTGCACTGATACAGATTGCCCAGGCGATGGTCGAGTTTCCCCACTGGCATGCACATTTTCTAGGGCTGTTCGCCGTGGTTCTGGGAATGGGTGCGAACGGCGGCTTGACGCTGCGCATAAACGCTTTGCGCAAGATTGTGGTGGTGGCCGCCTTTGTGACAGGAGTCGTTGCCGTCGTCAGCGCTTTCAAGGATTATCGCGATCTGGAGACCTGGTATCTGGACGTGGAGGCTGGTGAGCGGTTGGGAAAAACGGTGTCTGTCGCACAGTTAGACCGATTGCGCGCGCTTCACGCTGCATCCATCTACGCGCCGCTCATGGAGTTGCTGGGGTCGGAGTTGTTAGTCGTCAATGGCGAAGACGTCGATTCGAAGCTTGAACTGATCGAGCGCGCCATGCGGGTGTATCCAACACCGGGTACGGCAAAGCGACGGGTTGTCCTTCTTGCGATCTCCGGGAGGTCCGGCGAAGCATGGCGCGTGCTGCAATCCATGATTGTGGTGTACCGCCCGAGAATGTCCGGAATTCTGGCGGACCTCGAAGCCTACGACGGCATCCGTCCTGGACCGTTGCGAGGACTCGTCGAGCGCGCGCGCGCCGAGCTTCGCAAGCAGCCTTGATCATCGATATTGCGGCGCTGCTAGTATCGCGTTAAGTTCACACCGGTCGGATTCTATGGAGCAAGCTCATGGTCGAGATGCCAGCACGCAGTGAATCAGTCAAAGCGGGCCGGCCAAAGAGGGTCAGGCTCGGTGACGTCCTGTTGCAGCAAAAGCTGCTGTCCCAGGAGCAACTGCGCCAGGCGCTGGAGGGCCAGCGACAAAGCGGACGCAAGCTCGGGCGGGTGCTGGTCGAAAGCGGCTATCTGACCGAGGAGCAGATCGGCGAAACCCTGGGTACGCAGCTGGGCCTGCCCTTCATTAATCTGAAGTATTACAACATCAACCCGGCCGTCACCCGCAAACTCCCCGAAAGCCAGGTGCGGCGATTTCGCGCACTGCTCCTGGAGGAGTCCGACGATTCGTTCGTGGTGGCAATGGCCGATCCCACCGACCTGTATGCCTACGACGAACTGACGCGCATCCTCAAGCGCGTATTGCGCATCGCCGTGGTGTCGGAGACGCAGCTAGCCCTGGCCATAGACCGGATATACCGTCGTACCGAGCAGATCACCGACCTGGCGCGGGAGTTGGGCGAGGACATCGGGGATGTCGTGGACTTCGGCGCTCTGGGAGAGGGGCAGGGTGCCGAGGACGCCCCGGTGGTCAAGTTGCTGCAATCGGTGTTCGAAGATGCTGTTCAGGTCAAGGCGTCGGATATCCATATCGAGCCGCAGGAGAAGCAACTGCAGATCCGTTTTCGCATCGACGGCGTGCTCCATGTTCAAACCCAGGTCGACCCCAAGATCGCGCCGCCGCTGGTGCAGCGGCTGAAACTCTCCTCGGGTCTCGATATTTCAGAGAAACGCCTGCCTCAGGACGGTCGATTCAACATGCGCGTTCGCGATCAGCCGATCGACGTGCGCATCTCGACCATGCCCACCCAGTTCGGCGAAAGCGTGGTGATGCGCCTGCTCAGGCGCAGCGGCGGCGCCGCTCGGCTGGACGATCTGGGCCTTCCTGCGGGCATGCTGCAGAGGTTTCGGGCGATCATCGAGAAACCCAATGGAATGATTCTGGTCACCGGACCGACCGGCAGCGGCAAGACGACAACGCTGTATGCCGCATTGCAGGAACTCAATACCCCGGAACGCAAGATCATCACCGTCGAGGATCCGGTCGAGTATCGTCTGCAGGGTCTCAACCAGGTGCAGGTCAACGAAAAGGTGGAACTGACCTTTTCAAGGGTGCTGCGCTCGGTATTGCGCCAGGACCCGGATGTCATCCTGGTCGGGGAAATCCGCGATACGGAAACCGCGCAGATTGCCTTGCGAGCGGCAATCACAGGCCACATGGTGCTCTCCACCCTGCATACCCGCGATGCAGCCAGCGCGCCGCTGCGGCTGATCGATATGGGCGTGCCCCACTACATGGTTGCCTATTCATTGCAAGGGGTGGTTGCCCAGCGCCTGATCCGTCTCAATTGCGAGATCTGCAGCGAACCCTACCAGCCCGAGCCCAGGGAGGCGGAATGGCTGCGCGAGGTGCTGTGGGCCGATGCGGCGGCCGGAGCCGTTGCCGGGCGCGGATGCCAGCATTGCAATAACACCGGGTTCAGCGGCCGTACCGGGCTGTACGAACTGCTCGAGATTGATGCCGAACTCGCCGCATTGATCGGCGAGGGCAATCCCGGAAAATTTGTCGACGCGGCGCAGGCCAGGATGCGGGGAAATTCGCTGCGCGACGAGGCGGCAAAGCTGGTTGCCGCCGGCCGTACCACCGTGGCAGAGGCGATGCGCGTGGCCTCGCAGTTTGAAGACTAGCGGTCGCGAATGCCTAACTTTGACTACCGCGGACGCAATGACAGGGGGGAATTGGTGCGCGGCACTGTCGAGGGCTCGGATTCGGGGGCGGTAGCGGATCAGTTGCTCAACAGCGGTGTATCGCCACTCGATATCACGATTGCCAAAGGTCCCGCGGTCAGTATCGGCGACGAATGGCGGACGCGACTGATGCGTGAGCGCGTCAAGCTGGAGGATCTGATGCTGTTCAGCCGGCAGGCCTACACACTGCTCAAGGCCGGTGTGCCGATACTGAGGGCATTTTCTGGCCTGCAGGAATCCGCCACGAACGCGGGTCTGGCCGCCGTACTGCAGGACATCAGGATCAGCCTGGACGCGGGGCGCGAACTCCACGCGGCTATGCGCCGCCATCCTCGCGTATTCAGTCCCTTCTACGTGAGCATGATCCGTGTGGGAGAAATGACGGGCGGACTCGAGCAGGTGTTCCTGCTCCTTTTCAACCACCTTGAATTCGAGAAGGAAATTAAGGGCCGGGTGTCACAGGCATTGAACTATCCGGCTTTCGTCGTGGTGGTGATGGGCGTCGCCCTGGTCATAGTCAATTTATTCGTCATTCCGGCATTTGCGAAGCTGTTCGCGGGTTTTAAGACCGAACTGCCACTGATGACGCGCATTCTGCTTGAGCTTTCCAATTTCATGGTCAATAACTGGGTGGGTATGTTGGCGGGGACGGTGGGCGGTGTTCTTGCGTTTGCTTTTTATATTAGGTCCAGCACCGGACGCTACGTTTGGGATCGTTTCAAATTGCGCATACCCATCGCCGGGAAAATTGTGCTCAAGGCGACGCTGGCGCGATTTTCCCGCTCCCTGTCCCTCGCCCTTAGCGGCGGCGTGCCCATGGTGCAATCACTGGCAGTGGTTGTGCAGACGGTGGACAACGCCTACATTTCACAGCGGATAGAGCAGATGCTTGCTGGCGTTGAACGCGGCGAGAGCGTGCATCGCACCGCGGTGATCGCCGGCGTTTTTACTCCGGTGGTGCTGCAGATGATTGCCGTAGGGGAAGAATCCGGCGACCTCAAAGACCTGTTGAGCGAAGTGGCGGACATGTACCAGAAAGAGATCGAATACGACTTGAAGAACCTGAGTGGCCAAATTGAGCCGGTGCTGGTCATCTTTCTGGGTATTCTGGTTCTAATACTGGCTCTGGGGGTATTCCTGCCAATCTGGGATCTTGGTCGCGTAGCCACCGGCGGCACGGGATGATTGCAAGCTACAGGCTTTAATATCAGCGCGGACAGCAACTGCAGCTTTTGCATTGCTTGGATTCATATTCAAGCTGCCATGATCGGAATTGCAATTAGCGCAAATAATCAGTATCTTATAAAATAAAACCTTGGTAGTGCTGGTGACGCCGTCGGAAAAATTGGCATTCTCCCATTGCAATATCGCTTGGCAAATTCGATATATTTGCATTACAGTGCAAATTAAGAAAGTGTAGTAACTGTTTGAATTTTAAAAAGGGTTACCTTATGAAACCTATTTTGCAAAGAGGCTTCACACTGGTCGAGTTGGTGGTCGTGATCGCCATTCTCGCGGTACTGGCAGCAGTTGCAGCCCCCCGGTTTTTTACGCTACAGACCGAGGCGCGCAAGGCGGCCCTTAATGGCTTGCGGGGTGCCGTTATGTCTGCGGCGGCAATGTCGAATGCCCTGCAGAGTGCTCAAGGGCTCAGTGCCGGTGCCCCGATTACGGTCGAGGGCAACAGCATAACCATGCTCAATGGCTGGCCGAATGTGCTTGTGGCCGGGGGGTTGGCGTCGGTGATTCGATTCGATGCCACCGCTTTTTCAACCTCTGGCGCTGCTTCCCCGGTCACTTTTCAGGTCACTTCGGCCCCAACGGCGGCGACGTGCTCGTTCACTTATTCGAATGCCACCGCGACTGTTCCGGCAATCGTCAGCACAGTTGTCACTACCGGATGCTAGATCCGGACTGCCATGCCTGCTGTACGCCCGATTGGGGCGGGTAATTCGAAAAAGGGGAGTGCAAGCTCCCCTTTTTCATGGCGTGAGGAATATCCCGCCACGGCGAAGAGGCGCGTCAGTGACCGGGCCGGCTTCACCTTGGTTGAAATGGTGGTGGTGCTTGCCATTGTGACCACGATCGCTGTGGTAATGGTCCCCAAGTTGTCAAACGAGAACTTCATGGTCGGCACACAGGCCGATCGGCTGGCGAACGACATACGATATGTCCAATCCTTGGCGATGACACAGGGACAGCGGTATGTGCTGGATCTTGGCAGCGGACCGCCATACACCGGCTATACCCTGAAAACCTCGTCCGGGGTTGCGGTGCGACACCCGGCTTCCGGGTTGACTACGACACTGCCGTTCGACGGTGCGGTGAGCGCGACGAGCACGACCAATCTGTCGGCCGGCCTGATTGGCTTCGATGGACGCGGTGTGCCTTACACGAATTCGCCGTTTTCGGTATTGACCGTTGCCGCATCCATCACCCTGGATAGCAGCGGCAGGCAACGTGTGGTTACCATCACGCCGCAAACCGGCCGGATTGCGCTGCAGTGATCGGCGTTACCTCTGGCATCGGGAGGTCATCCATCCGGTTGCTCGGCGGCGGGTTCACTCTGATCGAAATAGTTATGGCGATTTCCATCATAGGCATCGCGGCAGTGGTGTTTTTGAACAATGCTCACCTGCTGTTTCCAAGCAGTCTCACGCCCGCTTCAGTTACGCGCGCCAGCCATCTAGCCCAGTCCCGCATGGCATTGCTGCTGAGCCGGCGTGACCAGGTCGGTTACGGCTTCAATACGGACCCCTGCACGGCCAGCCCAGGCGCTACGCCGTGCACGGGCATTTCGGGCTTTGCGGTCGCCGTCGCTGGTGTGAGCCCGGTTTTGTCATGGCCGGTGATGACCGACACCACGCGTTTTCGCCGCCTGGTGGTGACCGTGACCAATAGCAGCGGCACGACCTTGGCAGAAGAAACCGCCATCGTCGCCAACTACTGAGGCGGCCGATGCGCGCAAGGAGTCCGGGATTCACCCTGATTGAACTCGTTGTAACGACAGCCATCGTTGCGGTCATCGGCCTGGTGTTTGCGCAGATATTCTCCAGTGGAATAAAGAACTACATTGTCGGCCGCGAACTGGTCGACGACGATGCCCAGGCGAGAATTGCGCTAGAGAGGCTTAGCCGCGACCTGCGCATGGTGCGCAGCAGGGCGGACATTTCCACTTTTCTCCCCAACCGCTTTGTTTTTGTCGACAACACCGGGGTGTCGGTGGATTACCAGTATTCGGCCGCCACCCAGCAACTGACCCGTGCCGAGGCGGGCGGCGCTGCACAGCCCCTGGCGGATCTGGTGCAGGGATTGAGTTTCAGCTACCAGCAGACTGACGGCGTGAGCATCGCCTCGGTTGCTTCGGCTATACAGTTCGTTTCGGTTTATCTCACGGTCGGTTCGGCAAATTCCACTCTGGAATACCGCACCACCGTTGAGCCGCTGGGATTTTGAATGGCACGCACCAGTCAAGCCGGCGCATTTCTCATCATCGCAATCGTGATTCTCACGGTCGTGGCGTTGATGACAGTGACCTTGGGCTACCTCTCCAGCGCAAGCACGGTTTCGGGGATCCTGCAGAATGTCGGCGACAAGGCTTTCTACGTTGCACTATCGGGCCTTGAGCGCGCCACTGCCGGATCGGACGATTCGGTCATCGGCAATCGCACCAACTGCGCGGCCCAGACCGTGTTCAGCAATGTTGCGGTCGGTTCGGGAGTATTCACGGTCTCCAGCGCGACGGTCGGATTTAACGGTGGCACCGTTGCTGCGCCTGCACCAACGACCTTATTTTCTGCCATCACGGCGATCGCGACGGTTATTCCGGTGGCGTCGGTTGCCGGGTATGCCGGAAGTGGCGGCAGGATCATGATCGATCGCGAGCTGGTCGATTACGCAGCGACCTCCACCAGCAACGCGGTGTGCGGCACACAGCCTTGTTTTGTTGTTTCCCGCCGCGGCGCCGATGGCACCACTGCCGTATCGCATGCGATAGCGACGCGGGTGGGGGAGTACCAGTGCGAAGTACAGGTTGCGGGTGGCGTCCCCGATCTGAGCGGCGGACCGACCAGCGCGCGCCGCACTCTCACCCAGAGCACGCAATTGGGCGAGGTCTGGGTAGCAGGCACCCAGACGGTTGGCGGAACGATACTGATGAATCGCTTCCAAGAAACTGCCTGGAGCGATGTCAACTACGTTCTCGGGGTCACCCACGCGGCGCCTGGCATCAACTCGATCGCCATGCTTTCCTATGCGGATGGATTCGCAGTGGGAACGCCCGGTGGTGGTGGGCAGCGGCCGCTAATAATGCGTTGGAACGGTTCTGCCTGGGCGCTGGTCAGCCCTGGATTTAACGCCAATCGCACTCTAAACTCCATCTCTTGCGTTAGCGCCACTGATTGCTGGGCGGTCGGTGTTGATGGCGGTGGGGCCGCGCGGCCCTGGATCATCCGCTGGAATGGTGTCGCCTGGGCCGACAATGCCAGAGGAGCCCTGCTGGCTAACGCGGCGACTCCACTCAATTCCATTTATTGCGCCGCGGCCAACGAGTGCTGGGCGGTGGGCGATGCAGTCGGCGGCAACCAATACTTCATCCGCATCACCGCGGTGAGTGCGCCCAATTGGACGTTTGCAGTTCCCACTACCGTCGTCAACCAGAGTTTCAACGGCGTTCATTGTCGTGACATTACCAACTGCTGGGCGGTGGGTGCGGCCTCGAGCATCATGCGGTGGAATGGCACGGCCTGGGCCACCGAAGCCATCGGCGGCGCCGCCTTTACCTCGATATTGAGAGGTGTGTGGTGCACTAGCGCCACCGACTGTTGGGCGGTCGGGGACACCGCAACCGCTGGTGCAGCTGGCGAGGTGATCGTCAGGCGACAGTCGGGTGCTGCGCCCAACTGGACCCGGGTAGCGCCCAGCGCCCTGATTCCCAATGTCAACCTCACCGAAGTGGCCTGCGCCGGCAGCAACGATTGCTGGGCCGTTGGTGTTGCTTCGGCCGGTGAACTTATTCTTCGCTGGGACGGCAGCAGTTGGACGCGGTTCGGTCCTTCCGCAGTGGTAACCAACCGCAATCTCAGCGCGCTTGCTGTAATCGGGCCATCCTCCCGGCCCGTTAGCGCGCGCCAGGAGCTGTTTCCGTGAGGGCGTGGATTTGATAATTAGAAACATAAACTTATAACGATGCTCCGCGGTTCGGAGAGGTGCCTCCGGGCCGTACATACGTTCAATCGCAACAAATTTTGCCAACACATTCGGGCGGAATGCCACGTTTCCGCGGAACATACTGGTTCGGAACTGTCGCGTGGCTGCCTGAACGGATATTTCAAGCACTGTGATTTATAAGAATGTTCATTGACAACAACAAGTTAATTAGCTAACTTGAAGTCATATACGACATTCTGGGGTATCCGTGGCGGCTTGGTTTAATTCGTGGCGCCGGAAACCGGGGTATCTGGCCGTAGGTATCGACCCCGGAACGATCCGCTTTGCGCATATCGACCGAAGCAGGCAGGTCAGGCCCTTTGCGTCGATGTGGGATAGCGTTCCGCGGGAGGCGGGCGAGGATGCCGTTGTACTGCAGCGAGTGGCCAAGGAAAATTCTTTTGAACGCTATGCCTGTACCACGCTGTTTGCGCCGTCCGAGTACCAGATTCTGGTGGTTGATGCGCCCAATGTGCCGCGCGATGAACTCAAGGCAGCCATACGCTGGCGTATCAAGGATATGCTCGACTATCACGTGGATGACGCGACCATAGACGTGATGGAGGTTCCCGCTGACGGCGTGGCAGGCGCAAAACCGCGCTCCATGTTTTCGGTTACCGCGGCCAACCAGTTGGTGCTGAATCGCGTCAGCCTGTTTGAGCGGGCGAAAGTCGACCTGAAAGTCATTGACATCCCTGACACGGCGCAACGGAACATAGCGGTGCTGTTCGAGCAGCCGGAGCGTGCAACGGCCTTGCTTTCAATCGGGGAATGGGGGGGGTTGCTGACTTTGTCGGCACGCGGTGAGTTGATTCTCAGTCGGCGCCTGGACGTGACCTGGCGGCAACTGGCGGTCGAATCGCAGCGTACCTATCACCTTGAGCGGGTCGCGGAAGAATTGCGTCGTTCCCTGGATATTTTTGAGCGGCAGTACCAGCAAACGCCGGTTTCCGAACTGCTGCTGGCGCCGCTTCCCGAACCGGTTGGGTTGCAGGAGCATCTGGCTGAAGCGCTCTATGTGCCGGTTCGAAGCATTGACCTGGACGAGGTCATCGATTTTCCCGGGGAGCGCGTGCCCTCGAATCAGCAGCAGTGGGAATTCTTTCACTTGTTTGGCGCTGCGTTGCGGCTCGAGGCAAGGGTGCTATGAGCCAGCAGATCAACCTTTTCAATCCCCTGTTTCTCAAGCAGAAGAAATATTTTTCTGCATTGATGATGCTGCAATCGACCGTCGTCCTCATGGTTGGGCTGGCTGTATTTCAGGGTTACGCAATGCAGCAGGAGGCACTGCTTGAGCGCCAGGTCGCCGCTACGGTCCGCGAAACTGCCTCGCAGATCGAGCGGCTTGGCAGGGTCTCCGCGGAGTTTTCGCCCGGTGATGCCCAGAAGCAGGCCGAAGCCGAACTGAGCGAAACCTCTGCAGCCGTTGCAGCGCGCGAATCCCTGCTGCGCCAGATGCAAAGCGGCACCCGGAGTACCGGATATTCGGAGTATCTGCGCGCCTTCGCGCGCCAGGTCGTCAATGGCGTGTGGCTCACCGGCGTGGATATTGAAGAGGGCGCGCGAAACCTGACGTTGAAGGGCAATGCCCTGCAGGCTGAACTCATCCCCGCATTTATCAGCAGACTGGGCGCCGAAGCGGTGCTGCGTGGCGCCTCGTTCGAATCCTTGAGCATCAGCCAGGCCGGCACCGTCACCGAGGGGAAATCGCCGGGTGCGCTGGCTTACGTGGCGTTTCGCCTGAGTTCGACCGACCTTCCCCATGAGCCTGTTGCCGAAAATGAGCCCCAAGGTGGCGGGCGATGATGCGCATACCCCCGGCGGCCAAGGCGACTATCGACCGTATTGACGGCCTCGGCCTCAGGGAGCGGGCCATGGTGTTCGCCGCAGTTTGCGTTGTCATCGTCGCGTTCGCATGGAATGGTTTTCTGGACCCTTCACTCATACGACAGAAGGCATACACGAATACGCTGGCGCAGAAGCAGCAGGAAATTGTTCTGTTGCAAACGCAGATCGGCGCCTTGATGCAGGCGCGCGCAACGGATAAGAGTGGCCCAAGGCGCCAGAGCCTGGATGCGGAGCGGCGCAAACTGGCCGAACTGGACCGGTTGATTGAGGGCAGGCAGAGTGAAATGGTTCCACCGGACAAAGTGGCAGCCGTGCTCACCGACATGCTCAGGACAAGCCGCAACGTGGAAATAACGGGCATGCAGTCGCTGGCGGCGGCGCCGATCTCGGCTGTCGAGGCCGATGCCAAGGGGCAGGGCGGCACCGCCGGCATGTACCGGCATGGCCTGGAGGTCACCGTGGCGGGGCAATACCTCGACCTGCTCAACTACCTTGCCGCCATCGAGAGGCTGCCTGTGAAGATATTCTGGGGAGGGTTGAGCATCGACGCCACTCAATATCCGCGCAACGTCCTCAAGCTGACTGTCTTTACCCTCAGCTCGGAGAAAAAATGGCTGCAGATCTGACCCCGGTTCTGCAGCTGTTGTTTTTTGGCATCGCGGCTGGCGTTGCCGGACATGCGTGCAGTCAGGCCCTGCCCGATCCGACGCGCCCGCCGGATGCTTTTCGGCCGCCGCTGGGCAGCACCCCGGCAGCCCCATCGGCGCCAAGATTTGCCTCGCAGCCCGTGGTGATTTTCTCCAGCGACCGGCAGCAGGTTACGATCAACGGCCAGACAGCGAAATTAGGCGGTCAGATTGGCGGCGCAAAGGTCATCCGGATCAGCGACACCGAAGTGGTTCTACAGCGCGCCGAAGGCATCGAGTCCATAAGGTTCTACGGTGCCGCAGAGAAAAAGGTGCTCAAACCGGGGGCCGAAATGCTCAAGGGTTCGCGCGCAGTACCAACGGAGTCAGGCAAATGAAAAAAACGGCGCAAGCCTTGGTTGCATTCCTGCTGGTGGCATGTGCCGCGCCACCCCAGGGCCCGATCAAGGTGGACCCGCAGATTCTCGCGGGCCTTGATCGTCCAGCCGAGCGATCTGTGGCGCCGCCGGCGCAATCTGTGGCTGTTCAGAATGCCCTGTTGCCACCGCTGCGCATCGAGGGACCGCGTCTGCAGGCAGCGCCAGTGGAACCACGCTTTGATCTGGTAGTGGCCGCTGCGTCTGCTCAGCAGGTTTTCATGTCGATCGTTTCCGGAACGCGCTACAGCATGCTGGTCCATCCGGACGTGGTCGGCAGCCTGTCGCTCAATCTGAAGGACGTCACGGTGCGCGAGGCGCTTGATGCCATTCGCGATATGCATGGGTATGAGTATCAAATTGACGGCACTCGCATATTCGTGCGGCCCGCCGGCCTGCAGACCCGCGTATTCCAGGTGAACTACCTTATGGGATTGCGGGCGGGACGCAGCGACGTGCGTGTCAGTTCGGGCATGATCACCGCGTCACCAGGTTCGACGTCGGTCACAGCGCCCGCGCAGGCGGCAGGGGGGGCTGGAGCACCCGGTGCACCGGCGGCGATCAGCGCACTCGGTTCATCTGCATTGGGCGGCGCGGTCACGGATTCCTCGCGGGTTTCCACGCTGACCCAGAGCGATTTCTGGAGCGAGCTGCATGCGGCGATGCGCACCCTGGTGGGCAATGGCGAGGGACGCAATGTGGTGGTCAGCCCGCAATCGGGCGTGGTGGTGATCCGCGCCATGCCCGAGGAAATACGCAGCGTCGAGAATTACCTCAGGGCGATGCGGGTCTCGGTCGAGCGCCAGGTGATGATCGAGGCCAAGGTGATCGATGTCACCCTGAGCAATGCGTTCCAGGCGGGCGTGAACTGGGCGGCTTTTCCCACCACGGGAATTGCAGGCGGCATGATGGGCTCCAATGTGTCACTCGGCACCGCGGGGGTTCTCACCGGCGGCGGAGCGGCGCTGTCGCCCGGGCAGCGGGCGCTGGCCACTGCGGTAGTCGGCGCCGGACTTGCAGGGACTTCCATCAGCGCGGCCGGAGCAGTGGGCGCCGGAGTATTCGGCCTGGCCCTGCAAACGCAGAATTTTGCTGCCTTGCTACAGTTTCTGGAATCACAAGGCACGGTTCAGGTGCTCTCCAGTCCGCGCATCGCGGCGCTCAACAACCAGAAGGCCGTGCTCAAAGTCGGCAGGGATGAGTTCTTCGTCACCAATGTCACCAGCACACCTCTTACCAACGCGTCAGGTGTGACCGGAGTGCAACTTACTCCGTCTCTCAGTTCATTTTTTTCCGGCGTTTCCCTGGACATCACGCCGCAGATCGACGATGAGGGCAATATCACCCTGCACATACACCCGCTGGTGAGCAACGTGGAGAATGGCAGTCTCACCTTCAATTTCGGAACCTCTGGCGGCGGCGCCCAGACCCTTCAGGTGGCCAAGAGCAATATCAACGAGACTGACACCATTGTGCGCGTTCAGGACGGCAACATTGTCGCGCTTGGCGGCTTGATGCAGACCAATCTTGCAGCGGATCGCTCTGGCGTTCCCGGGTTGCAGAACGAACCGGGAATCGGTGGAGCATTCCGAAACAACACCAACACCAACACCAAACGCGAGCTCATCATCCTGCTCAAGCCCACGGTGATTCGCAGCGACAGGGATTGGGATCCGGACCTGCAGCAGGCACGCGAACGCTTGCAGTCCTACGGCAATGAGTCCTCGACTTCACGGCCGGCGGTGCAGGGACGATGATCTACCTTCCGCATTTCGGCCTGCGCGAAGCACCTTTCGGCATCACGCCGGACACGGCGTTCTTTTTCGTCTGCCGCAGTACCCAGGAGGCGCTCAACACGCTGCTGGTCGCGGTGCAGAACGGCGAAGGTTTTCTCAAGATCGTCGGCGAGGTGGGAACCGGCAAGACACTGCTGTGCAGGAAATTTCTTGCCACGCTGGGCGACACCTCGGTGTCGGCTTACATCCCCAATCCGAACCTGGAGCCGCGTACGCTGCTGATGGCACTTGCCGAGGAACTGGGAGTGCGCCTGGACCCGGGCATGGATCAGCACCATCTGATCAAGGGGCTGAACCTGGCGCTGCTCAAGTTCGCGCGCGATCGCAAGCGCGTCGTGGTCTGCCTCGATGAAGCCCAGGCTATGCCGGTGGAAACGCTGGAGACGCTGCGCCTGCTGACCAACCTGGAAACCGAAAAACGCAAGCTGCTGCAGGTGGTTTTATTCGGTCAGCCGGAACTGGACGCCAAGCTCGCGCATGAATCAATCCGGCAACTGCGCCAGCGCATCACCTTTCAGCATCGCCTGGGTAATTTCACCGCCGAGGAGACCGACAGCTATCTGCGCCATCGGCTGGCCATCGCCGGACACAATGGGGAGCGTGTTTTCAGCCGCTGGGCCACTGCGGCGATACGCAAGGCGAGCGGCGGGGTGCCGCGCCTCATCAATATTCTTGCGAACAAATCCATGATGCTGGCCTACGGTGAAGGCAGCCGCCGCGTGCTGTGGCGTCATGCGCGCGCGGCGGTCGGTGATACGCCTGCGGCGCACGGCTGGTCGGCATTGTGGACCTGGCTGCCGATGCTTTGCTTTGCCGTTGCCGTTGCCGGCATCGGCTGGATGCTGGCACGATGAGCATCATCAACCAGATGCTGCAGGACCTGGACAAGCGCAACGCGGGTCAGGGTGGCAACGAGGCGGGATCGATCGCGGCAGAGGTCAGGCCGGTCCCGCGTTCGCGTATCGGGTCAGAGTGGTTCTGGCGGGTGCTGGCCGGCGTGATGCTGATCACGGTGTGCTGGATTGCGTGGCTCATGTGGCAACTCACGCCGCGCTCGGTGGTTACCGACAAGGTAAGCCTGATCGCCAGAGCACCCGCGACGGTGATTGATCAGCCGGCTACGGAACCTCCCGTGTCTTCGCAAACGGGCACGGCGCCCGGTGAACAGGCCGCTGCCGACGCAGCAGCCACGCCAGCCGCGCCGGTGGTACGCATTGACATGCTGCGTTTGGCCACGGAAATCACCACGCCGATTCCTGCCGTGCCGCGCTCGCGGCGGGCAGTGGACAGGGAAACGGTATTGGCCGTTGGTCGCGCCGCCAGGCCTGCTGCCGAGAAACCTGCGGCGGTGATTTCCGCCGCATCGGACACCCCCGGGACGGCGGACCGGGGTGCGTCATTGTCCGCGCCGCCCAGACCCGAGTCCAGTCCGTTACAGCACCGATCCGCAATCGGCATGAAGATAGACCGGCGTGACACGACCAGCACCCGGGACAAGGCTGAAGTGGAATTCCGCCGCGCTGTCGGGTTGGTCAACCAGGGGCGAATGGCCGAGGGCATGGAGGCGTTCCGCCAGGCGTTGCAGATCGACCCTGCGCACGAACCCGCGCGACAGACCATGGTTGCGCTGCAGATTGAATCCAAGCGTTACGACGAAGCGGTGCAGACGCTCGGCGAAGGCATTGCCGCGAGCCCGAAGAACATCCAGTTCGTCATGCTGCTCGCACGCCTGCTGGTGGAGCGCAATGATGCGGCCGGTGCCCTCGCGGTACTGGACAAACATGGTGCTGGCGCCGAAGCCAATCCGGATTTCAGGGCATTCCGCGCCGCGCTGCAGCAGCGCATGGGCAGGCACGCGGAGGCCGTCGAAGAATATCGGGCGGCACTGGCCCTATCGCCGGGTGCCGGCCAGTGGTGGATAGGCTTGGGGATTTCGCAACAGGCGCAGGCGCAGGGCAAGGATGCCCTCGAATCATTTCGGCGCGCCAAGGGAGCGGGCAATTTGACGCCTGAACTGGTCAGCTACGTCGATCAGCGCATTCGTCAACTGCAGAACTAGACCGCCGGGTCGATAGTGCGGGAGGTCTGGTCTTCGTTTTTGTCCGCGGCGCGTCGGTTTCGTCGGGCTACGGAATTCCGCGTACGGTCGCCATGTCGAACTGGTAAGCCGTCGGCATGCCTGCCAGGTTGTCAAGCAACAGGCGGGCATTCGACAAGTCGACGTTTGCCAGTGGGAACACATAGGCGTCTACCGTGCAATTGACCACGTCCAGTTCGATTTCCTCGACCTTGATCAGGATTTCCCTTATCCGGTTGCCCAAGATTTCGGAATTGCATTCGGGTGTCAGAACCCAGAAAACCGAATGATCGCGTGCCACCAGGTCAGTGCGGCGAACGGTGGAGGCCAGTATCGAGCCGAACTGATTGAGACGGCGCACCGCTTCGGAGGCGCCGAAAGTGTGGCCAAGAATCTCCGGGTTTTCGAAGGCGATCCGGAACATACCGAAGCGCGAATAGGCCGAGTCGGGACGCTGACTGATCACCCAGTCCAGCACGACGACAAATTGATCAATGGTGGCGTAATTTGCGCTCATGATGGTGTTTGCCAGACTAAAACCAGCCGCAGGTCTTCCTGCCGTTGATGAGTTGAGCACAAGCGCTAATCACGCGCATGCATATGAGAGTAGAACGATCCTCCACTCGTTTCCGGGCATTGTCAAGCCAATGCATCGCTAGCCAGCATTGGTAGCCCGACCTTGGCAATCAACGGTCAAGCAGCCCTCCCTTGCGTCCAGTACTCGGACAAATAATTCTTGGCGTCGTCCGTTGATATTGCACTGTAGAAGGTCAGCTCGTCCCCATAGCTTGTTGGAACTTCATGCAAATCGTGTTCATACAAATGGCCCATTCCCCATTTTGACGATGCGCGCCCCGGAGAAACGACCACTCCTACGTGTTTGGCGGCGCCGGCCGACGACCAAACGACGAGGGCGCCTTCCGCTTCAGCGCATGGTTCCAATAGGGCTTGATCAATCAATGAAGCAAAGAAAATGGTGTCTACATAAAAACGGCCGGAAACCGGGCTGCATGGAGGGTCAATTTGGTTGACTAAACCGAACGCGTGCATGACACAGTTGAAATGCTCCAGGGGTTCGTCGAATGGTGGCGGCAAAACGCAAATGTTGTGCCGGACCGCGACGGCAATTGCTTCCAGCTTTGCCGGATGCGTTTCAACGGAAGTTCCATCCCCGGCAATTTCTTCCAGTGCTGCACGGAGCTTTTGGCTATATCGGGGGATGCCGGATAGTGGGAGGGGTTTTAAAAGGGGAGGCATGGCCGATGGTGGATTGACTTTGTGCAGTGCCCAATGGACGATGTCCCGCCCGTAGATGAGGGTTGAGTTGGTGGTTCAAGCAGCCATGGACCCAGAATGCGGGTTCTCGACATCCTCAACCTGAACCGAAGAAAGCTCAACCACCATGAAGAAGTTTACTCGCAAGGGGCCGAGAACCTGAAAGTCTGGGGGAGCCCCGGTAGGATTCGGATGTGGATGCCCCTGCTTGGCTCATTCCACCATCCGGGTTGACTATCCTTATACTTGAAATTGGTAATCATCAAACCGTGGGGCCTTGCGCTCAAGGCGTCTTAAGCGGTGATCCCGTGCGTGGAAAAACTGGGGTATGGTTCGAGTTTTGGTCGGGTACTCAAATTGATGCTAGAGCAGGCTGAAATTCGCGAATTTCCCTGCTTCAGCTTGACTGTGCCCAAATCGTGCCTTGATGTAATCGGTTAGTCAGTCCGGCTGCGCGCGACGCGCTTTGCCGCAAGCAGGCGTCGCTCCACAGCCAGGTCGCGGACCCAGTGATGCCTTGTCGTCGCGGGTCCGCATAAGGGGCGCGGTTGGTGGCCTTTAAGATCTCAAGGCCGGTCAGATGTAAGCTGTATCCACAGGAGCCGCCATGGCGGATAGCTGCACCGACGACGCGACGCCCAAGCTACTGATCTCCTTCCATCCGAACCCGCGCGTTGCGCCGCTGGTCGATGGCGGCGTGAAACCGCAGGGCGTGGACCTCGAATGGGTCACCGGCGAGAGCGGCGCCGCGTTCCTGCGAGCGCTCACGAAGAACGACTTCGACATATTCGAGTTTTCGATTTCCCACTACATCGCCACTCGCGATCATCCCAATCCAGCCTACGCCGGCTGGGTCGCGGTCCCGGTGTTCACTTCGAAGCCGGTGTTCCTGTATCGCGGCCTGTTTTTGCGCGATGCGGCCGGCATCGACAGCCTTGCTGACCTGCGCGGCAAGCGCCTGGGGATCCCCGACTTCAGCATGACCGGCGGCATCGCGCTTCGGATCATTCTCAAGACGCTCTACGGGATCCATCCACGGGAAATCACCTGGATCAACACCCGCCCGGCCCGCCTGCGTCACGATCATGCGATGGGATTCGATCACAGCACGGAGACGGGCATTACCATACACAATATCGAGGAGGGCACCACGGCCCGGCAAATGCTGGAGCGTGGCGAGCTCGACGCGGCGATCGCTGCCTCAGACGTTGAAGTGGTTGCTGCTCCAGGCATTTGCCTGTTCCCCCTCGCGCAATGGATCGAAGTCCTGGCGGCGGTGCGGCGCGCGATCGGCATCACGCCCGTCAATCACATAGTGCTCCTGCAGAAGCGTTTGTTGCTCGAGCGCCCCGATCTCGCGATGCGCATGTTGCAGGCATTCGAGCGCTCGAAGTTCGAAGCCTATCGGCGCAGCCCCGGCGCGCGTGCGATCCTTCCGGAATACGACATCGAGGCCCAGCATCGTGCGTTCGGTGACGACCCCTTCCCGTATGGTTTTAAGGCGAATCGGCAGGTACTCGAACTCGTCGCCGAGCAACTCGAAATAGACGGGATTATTCGAAATCGGCCGGACATCGATGCTCTGGTGGCGGAGTCGGTGCGCGGCAGTTGAATTGCAATCGACCGGACGCGGGCGCAAAATTCTCCGGACACGATGCTCGGCGCCGCTGAATAAGCAGCGCGCCGCCGCCATCGAGCAGACACGAGCGGCAGGGTCGGATTGCCTTTCTTTCTTCCAGGGGACCAGACGATGAAACATACCAGCCTGCTTGTCGCTTCGGCATTGTTGTTGGCGTTCATGGTGGGCAGCACGGTCGCACAGTCCTATCCTGTCAAGCCTGTCCGCGTAATCGTGCCGTTCCCTCCTGGAGGCGGCGTAGACAGCACCGCGCGCGCGATTGCGCAGAAATTCACCGAGGCCTGGGGGCAACAGGTGATTGTGGACAACCGCCCGGGAGGAGGCGCCAACATCGGCGCGGGTGCCGTCGCGAAAGCCGCGCCCGATGGCTATACGCTGCTGGTGGCCTCCACTGCGCTTGCAATAGCACCCAGCCTGTATCGCAAGCTTCCATTCGATCCGCTCAAGGACTTGCTCCCGGTCAGCCAGATTCTCGCGACCTCGCACGTCCTGGCAGTGCATCCGAGCATGCCCGTCACATTGAAGGAGCTGGTGGCGCTGGCGAAATCCCGGCCTGGAAAACTCAATTACGCCAATACCGGCGTCGGTACCGGCACGCACCTGCTCGGGGAGATGCTGCGTTTCGCCACTGACATCAACATCGTGATGGTGCCCTACAAAGGCGACGCGCAGGCAGTGCCGGCAATGCTGGCTGGCGAGGTGGATATGGGATTCTCGCCCCCGACCAATGTGATTCAACTGGTCAGGGCCGGGAAGCTGCGCGCGCTGGCCATGTCCGGCACTTCACGCAGCCCGGCCTTCCCGGAAGTGCCCACCACGGCGGAAGCCGGATTCCCCGAGGTGAACAACGTCGGCTGGGTGAGTATCTTCGCGCCTGCGGGAACGCCGCGCGACATCGTCAACAAGATCAGCGCGGAAACCATCCGCGCGTTGCGCATGCCGGACATCATCGAGCAGCTTCCCCGTTTTGGCGGGGATGCGGCCGAGTCCACACCGGAGGAGTTCGCCGCAAAGTATCGCGCCGACGTCGTACGCTACGCGAGGATCATTGACAAAGCCAACATACCGCCGATGGATTGATTGCGCGCGCGGCACCAGTAGCGAAAGAGGGAGCAGAACATCATGGGCGACCTCGTTCCATCGCGGTCCGGCCAGCGTATGACCGCGTGATGTCGCTCGATGGACTTTTTGATCCGTTCGGGGATTGAAAGGGTGCACGCGTCGAGCGGCGACTCGAGTTCCCGTTGCCGCCCCCAAAAGAAAAGCGGCCCCGAAGGACCGCTTGTGCCGGCTGCGCCTTTTAGCGCCGAGCGGCTTTGAACCCGAACCAGGCGATCGTGCCCAGGCCGACCACCGGGAGGGCGAGCATGTAGGCCAGGCCGATGAACGGGGCGGCGAGAAAGAGTGCGACGTTCTTGAGGTGGCGAGCGACAGTGGCCCAGCGGGCTGCGGCGAGTTTGACGCCGTAGTACGCGGTCAGCGCGACGCAGATCACCGGGAGTGCAAGGACGAACAGGAGTCCGATGAAGGGGGCGGCTGCCATCAGTATCACGGTTCTCGTCGTTGCCGTGACGTGTTCAGTAACCGTGTTGAATTTTTCGGCCGCAGCTTCCAGATTCGCGAGAGCGATTTCGGGGGCGGTCATTGTGCAGGTGCTCATGATGTTCTCCGGTTGATTTCTTTGCTTCTTGCCCTATTACTTGCATAGGCCGTGCCAGAGAATGAACTCTCGCGTGAAAAGCTTAAAAAATCCCATGGATTCATACGGC
>CAIOLO010000126.1 GCA_903859155.1 uncultured beta proteobacterium | reverse complement strand
CGTTTTACGCGCCTCTTGGAGGAAGATATTGCACGCTGGATCCGTGTGGTAGGGGCCTCGGGAATCAAAGCGGACTAAGGAGAGCACCGAAAGCCCCGGGGGCGCCTCGGCTCATTGCCGCCTAGGTTTTATCCGTCTTATCAATGACCGCGCGGCCCAAAGCTCGCCGCGCTGCTTCCAACAGCCGGCGCAAGCTTTAGGCGACGGCGGTCTTATCAATGACCGCGCGGCCCAAAGCTTGCCGCGCTGCTTCCAACAGCCGGCGCAAGCTTTTATGCGACGACGGTCTCAACTAGCCTGCGGCTTATGTGAAACCCGAGATGAAGGTAAAGATGTAGGGCGTCGTCTCGGTGCCAATGGCTATCGTGTCACCGTCTTTCAGCTGAATTGATCCGCCGGCATCCTCGCCGCCGACGCGGTCTGCGCCGACGCCAGTCCCGCAGGCGCTGCATCGATCGACCAGCCGATAGCCTTCTGCCGTAGCCTCGATCTGGAAATGCTCACGGGATATTTCCAGCGGCTCTCCGGCGTCAAGCAGGTACAGGTCGTTATTAGGTTTGCGGCTGCCGAATCTGGGCCTTTCGGCGCTCTGGAATTCGCCCTCGACCGTCACGCTGCGGGACTCCCTGCCGAGCCTGAACGGAAAATGCCGAATGCCGATGAATCCGGCCTCGATCATAGGCGCAGGAACCGCGCGCTCCGCCTCCGCTGTCATGGCCTTGAGCACTGCCTTGGGCGCAAGAAGCCGCAGTATTGCCTGCTTGTCTTCCACCGATTCGTGTCCTTAAATGTGAATCGAAAACCGCTGCGGCTGGGAATGCGTTGAAAACGAGCCTGAGTTTAAGTCTTTTCTTTAAACCCGAATCAATCGAACTTGAGTCCTGCTTCGCGGATCAGTTTGGCATAACGGGTGTATTCGCCGCGAATGTAATCGGCAAACTGTTCCGGCGTGGAACTGGTCGGCTCGAGGCCCTGCGCGGCAAACAGCTGCCCCACCTCGGGTGAGCGCACGACGCGCGCGATTGTTGTCTGCAGCTTTCCGAGGATATCCCTTGGTGTTTTCGCGGGCGCCCAGACGCCGTGCCAGCCTACCGACTCAAAATCCGGGAGACCGCTTTCGGCGACCGTTGGAATCTGCGGCATCAGCGAGGTGCGCGTCGGACTGGTGACCGCCAGGATTTTGAGTCGCCCGCCCTGCACCAGGGTCAGCGCAGTCGGAATCGAGGTAAATGTCGCGTTCACCTGCCCGCTCATTACATCCACCATCACCGGGCTGTTGCCCTTGTACACCGGTGTGAGAACCTGGATGCCAGCAGCGAGCCTGAACATCGCCTGCGCAAAATCCATGTGGGATCCCGAACCCGGATTGGCGATCGAGATCTGCCCGGGACGGGCTCGTGCCATGTTAATGAGGTCTGCGACGTTATTGGCGGGAGAGTTGGCCATCGTCACCAACAGCAACGGGTTGGTGTCGGTTAGCGTGATCGGTGCGAGGTCGGTCAGCGGGTCATAGGGTACGTCCTTGGATACCAACGGACCCATGATAAGCACCGCAGCATTGACGAGCAGCGTATAGCCGTCCGGTGCAGCACGGGTGACCGAGGCACTGCCGATGACGCCGGCGGCACCCGAACGGTTCTCGACGATGACGCTCTGACCGAGCGCATCGGCCAGGCGCGGTGCCAGTATCCGCCCCACCGCATCGACGCCGCCGCCAGGCGGTTGCGGCACGACGATTCTCACCATGCGGTTTGGGTAGTTTTGTGCCAGAGCCGATGAGGCCGGTGCGCCCAGCGCTGCAGCGAGACCGACGCCTGCACAGATGCGTATCAGGTTCTTCATCAAAAGCCTCCCGGATGCAATGGATCGGCGAGAACTGATATTAAGCGAAATTCCGGCAGGACATTGATCCTGCCCTCGAAGCCGTCGCGGATAACTCTGTTGGCCGGGCGCACACAAAATCGAGCGTCGCGGTAATCTTGTTGAAGCAGCCGGATATTCAGTCGTCGAAAAACATTGCAACGGAGGCACCTTAATGCGGATTCTGGCTTTGCTGGCGGCTTTCCCTATCGCAACGGCCTTGCTTTTTCCGGCCACGGTTCTGGCCCAAGCCTACCCTTCGAAGCCCGTGCGCGTTCTTATCGGACAGCCCCCGGGAGGCGTGCAGGATACGGTTGCCCGGGCCATGGTGCAGGAACTGGCAAAGCTTTGGGGGCAGGCGGTTACGCTGGACAATCGTGTCGGCGGCACCGGGGTGGTGGCCGCGCTTGCGGCGGCGCGTGCGGCGCCGGATGGTTACACCCTCTTTTTTTCCACAGCCACCAACATGAATACGGCGCAGTTCCTGCAAAAGGACCTGCCCTACCATCCGGAAAAGGATTTCGTTCCCGTTGTCGCCCTGGCACAGGGCCACACCATGCTGCTCGCCGGCAACCATGTCGGGGTGAACACCACCCGGGAACTCATCGAGCGGGCCCGGGCCAATCCCGGCAAACTCAATTACGGTTCCTTCGGCATCGCCAGTTCATCGCATTTCGATGCCGAGGCGTTGGCAAAGGAGAACGGCCTCAAGGTGGTCCATGTGCCTTACAAGGGGGCGTTGGACGTGATGACCGCGCTGCTCGGAGGCCACGTGGATTTTGCGATCACCGCGCTGGTTGCCGCCATCCCGCTGGTGAATGCAGGCAAGCTCAAGGGATTGGGCTACATCGGCGATACGCGCGCGGCAGCGCTGCCGCAGGTGCCGACCTTGCGCGAACAGGGCTACGGTTTTTTCGAATCCGGCGGTATGTTCGCCTTTTACGTGCAGACCGGCACGCCGGTTGCCGTGATGGACAAAATCGCCGCGGACACCAGCAAAATCCGCGCAAGCCCGGCGTTTCAGAAAGACGTGATTACGTCCAACGGCATGGAAGACCTGCCGCTCCAGGGCGCGGCACTGGTCAGGCGATTCCAGCAGTCGCGCGAGGACTTCGCCAACCGCATCCGGGGACTGGATCTGCAACTCAAGTAGGGGCGGCTGACCGACACACGCATAACCCATCAATAGTCACGCAGCGGGCATAGCCTCAAGCTGCTCCGCGGACTTCATCAGACCCTGCAGGATCGCATCGAGCAGGTGCTGCGGAAATCCCTTCGGCATGTCCTTCTGGACCGACGCGATGACAGCCGGCGTCGCGGCCAGAATATCCTGGATCAGAGGCTCGGCGGTTTCACCCAGGCCGCATTGGGCAGCCAAGGCGTTGAAGTGCCTGCGCTGGATGTTTTTCAGCAGGTAGTGCTTGTTCTTGCCGCGCACCGACATCGCGAGCCTGGCGTTGTGCCATGAAATCTTGTTGGGGCCCTCGCCCATGATGGGCCAGATCGAGAGGACATCGTAGAG
Organism: uncultured beta proteobacterium; assembly: GCA_903859155.1. GTDB lineage: Bacteria > Pseudomonadota > Gammaproteobacteria > Burkholderiales > SG8-39 > 2-02-FULL-62-17. The sequence goes on along the minus strand of CAIOLO010000126.1, from coordinate 78,090 downwards.
CGGCGTCAGTTGAAAACGGCCCTGGCTGAGAATGCGGATACTGAAGTTCTTGGCGTGGCCGTCAGTGGCGGCGAGCATCCAGAACAAAAGCTGGGCTTTGAGCAGGCACGCCAGATCGGCATCGCGATTGACCGATCCTCGAAGAATCCGCGCAATGTCGAGCAAGCCCGGTCCGCGATCGCTTTCATACTTCATCGAGGAAGGTGTGGCGGTGGCCTGGCAAAAATCCTCCTGAACGAGGCGCAGCCAGTACTTCCGGCTCGAATGGAGTTGCCGGTCGAATCTCTCCACCATCAGCACCTTCTGCGAACCGAATCGGCCGATCTCGCAAGCGGCGACTGGCAGTCCGTAGGCGTGCAGAATCCGCGCGCACAGCCATTCGTTCTCCACGGAGGTGCGCATGTCGGCCTGCATCCCGCCCACCAGTCCGAGCGGCAGCTTGAAGATGTGCGTCGTGGGCGTGGCGCCCAGCGGCCGGCACCACCTGCCGTCGTGTTCCAGGAAGGCGGTTTTTTCCTGCGCACCCGCAATTGAAATGCGCAAGTCATCGTCCGCGAACTGTGTCGCGACCGACGCTGGCGCCACGGTCTGAATCAGGGCCCGCTCGACCTCGGCCTCGGAGAGCGGCGCCGCATCGATCGTATGCACGTCCTTGGGTTGCTCACCGGAAGGGAGTAACTGCACTGCGCCGACACAATCGCGCCCGATCGCGGCAAGAAGGTCGAATGCGTCGCGCGATTCGGTATGAAATCGATCCTGGACACGTTTGCGAATGAGATCGGCGTCGGGCAGCAGGTTGTCGAAATAGCACTCGACGGGCCGGCCTTTGATTAAGCCATGGTCGAGACTGAACGGCAGGGATAGCGACAGCGGGCGCCCTTCCTCCGACTCGACCCAGGTCGAGTCGTATTGGAACTCCATCTCGCCGCGGGCTGGAATGCGCCACTCGCCGGCCAGCTTGCCGTTCACCCATACCGAGAGCGCGCGCGCATGGGATTTTCTGCCCATCCCTACCACTCCGTCTTGGATGATGGCTGCGTAGGCGGCCGATCCTGGATGACCAGTTCCAGGCCGAGCAGATTGGCAAGTTCCAGAAGACGCTCGACAGTGAGCGTGCCGGGGCTCGCCTCGATCTCGGACAGACGGTTCTGACTGATCGCCAGCTTGGCGGCCAGCGCGCGTTGGGATTGCTTGGATGCACGCCTGCGCGTCGCGAGGATTTGTCCCAACTGGGCGCCGTGGGTCAGGATCTGTTTCATGGATGCACACTTATCGGTATTAACGATAAATAAAATATATCGATTAAGACGATAAATGTCAAATATCGCTTCTGCCGATACAATCTTGAGCATGGCCCGGCGCTACACTGGCCACGAGTCGGTGGTTCAGCACCATCGAATAAAACGCGGTTTCCGACCCGCCAAGGGCGGAATCGAACCACCGACACATGCATTTTCAGGCTGCGTTTCCTGGTGTCGATGAAACCCGGTCCCGACTGCTTGGCGACGTCGCTGTCGCCGTGCAAGTCACGCCGTGGCGGCAATTCGTCTGATATCGACCGCCTTGGGCACGAACAAACCATAGGCAGGCAACGCTTCGCGGACGAAGCGCATGAAAGGCGAGCTGCTGCCGAAGGTCGGCTGCCTGGCAAAATGATGCCGGAAATGTTCTGCAAGCCTGAGAATCGCCAGTGTCGACGCCGGCGTTTTTTCGAGAGGCCGGGCAGCGCGCTTTTGCTCTGGCAGGCAGAACGTGACGGCCTGTTGCAGGCGTTGCAGCACCGGCATCGGGTTGCTTATCGTTTCGTCGTTCATACGGTCCAGACTCAACCAGGCATCGCGGAGCAGCATCGTGGCGGTTTCGGTTTCCGCCGCCGAATTGATTGCGTCGATCAGGCGCGCGGTCTGTTTTCCTATGCGGTTCAGGGCGTCTCGATCACCTTTGGGCGGCGCCGGACGCCACACGGCGTGCGCGGCATGCAATTCATGCAGAGTGCGCAGCGCATCCTGCATGAACCCGGCCTTGCTGTCGTCGGGCAGCTTGCCAAGGGCCTGCATCAGGTAGGCGTGCGCGGAGTCCTTCATTCCAGACCCTTCGGATCCGCCGCGGTTGCGCGGGCCGGCACCGGGATTCCTGCAATCCCGGCGAGTGCCATTTTCGAAGGCCACAGCACCCGCTGATTCTCAATGACATACCACCCGCCAACAAGACTGCTTATCACCCCGACTCCTCGATTTCACGGTATTCGCTGCAGCCAAGATTATATGCGCCATCCCGCAGGCGACCGGCCTGGGGTATCTTGGAGTGGCGCTGTTACCGGCCAGCGGTTATCTTTCACACCAAGGACCGGTGATAGTTTTCGTTTTCCGAAAGTCACCCGGCATCGACAACGACAATCGCACTCGAACATGCTTCGCCTCCTGCTGATTCTGCTCATTGCCGCGTTCGCCGTTTTCTTCTGGAAACCCGGCTGGTTCCGCGCTTCAGACACGAAACCGGCTGCAACCGCCTCCCGTTCGGATGGCGTGAAACATTACGTCGAAGACCGCGCGGGCGTCATTGCGTCTGGCGATCTGCCACGCTTCGATCAGTACATGGCCGGAATCATGCGCGAGTCCGGGGTGGATGTGCGCTTCGTCTTCCTGCCCGGCACTGGCGACAAATCCATCGAGATGCTGGCTGTGGACCTGATGGACGAGTTGAAGATCGGTGGCCGCACCGGCCAGGAGCGCGGCGTGCTGCTGGTCTACGATGTGCAGGGCAAACGCCTCAAGGTGGAGGTGGGCTATGGACTGGAAGGCTGGTTTCCCGATGCCTTCGTCAGCTATCTGGTCGAGGACCATACTCGCATGTTTTTTTCCTCGGGCGATCTTTCCCTCGGCCTGCGGCTGCTGCTGCGCCTGTTGCAGAACCGGATACGCGAAGCGGTGATTGGCAACGACTTCGACCCGCGCACCCTGGCCAAAGTCCAGCCCCTCACCCACATGTCCGGCGGCGCGGGAGTCAGCAAATCGGTGGGCCTGCGTGATGGCGCCCGCCCTGCCCCAGCGGCCGCGCCCGTCGATCCGCTTGCGTTTCCAGCGGGGAATTCCCCCACGGACACCTATCAACACTACATGGACTGGCTGGCCCATTGGCCCCTCAGCCCGAACGCTGACCTGTTCACCCCCGAGTCGCGCGCCTATCTGGCGTCACTGAACTTCAGCCCCGCCTACGCCGAGTTCATCCTGCTGGGTGAGAGCGGCAAGCGCTTCCAGATCGTGGAGCGCGGCGATCTGGCGCTGCTTTACTTCACCAGCACGCCCTTCGTTTCGCCCCACTTCCTGGTGCGGCAGGAGGGCCGCTGGCGCGTCGACATCGTGGCGGAAGTGCGCAATACACGCGAGCAGGTGGGCAGCGAATACACCTGGGCCTGGCGTGGCGAAGGAGACAGCTACAGCCGCGCTTTTGAGGACCTGTTGACCACCGTAAAGGGTCATCGACGCATTCGCAATGGCGACAATCGGGCGCTTGTCATCCGCGGCAGTATTTGATCCGTTGTGGATGGCGATGACACTTCCGTTTCCCCCGGAATATTGAAGTCCTGATGAGAAGCACTTTACTCATTCGTAACTTATAGGTTACAATGGCGGACAATACGGTTTTGATCTACCAGACTTCCGACGCGCGAAAGCCGTTCGAAGAATGGCTGTATGCGCTAAAGGACTGGCAAGCGTTCGCACGAATTCAAACCCGAATCGCAAGGCTTGCGATCGGTAATGCTGGCGATTACCGGGCACTGGAAGACGGAATCTTTGAAATGCGCATCGATTGGGGCCCGGGATACCGGATCTATTACGCTTAGATAGGACCAGTGATACTTCTCCTTCTCAGCGGCGGCGACAAGACGACACAGCAGAAGGATATCGACAATGCCAAAAGCTACCTTAAAGACTACAAAGCGCGAACGAATAGCCGTGCCACCAAGCGTCCCCTATGAAGCATACCTGCTGGAGCAACTCAAAGACCCGGAAGCCGCCGCAGCTTACATCGAAGCCGCAATCGACGAAGGAGATCAGGCCGTACTTATGCTCGCGCTCCGCCATGTGGCGCAGGCACGGGGTGGCGTCTCGGAAATCGCTCGCAAGTCGAAGCTCACGCGCGAAGCCACCTATCGCATGCTGTCCAAATCAGGCAACCCCGAGCTTCGCAGTCTGACTGCAATTCTTGGTGCGGCGGGACTGCGGCTGTCGGTGAAGCCGATAGGGAAACAAGCGGCATGAACTGGCACAACAAAAAAATGTCAATGACCCTTTGCGTTTCGTTGAGTGGTATATTTATTGCAATGAATTACTACGAGTGCTGTGATCTGTCTCTTGCCGAGGCCCCTACATGACTGAACTCACCGTTACGCTCCCCGACGATCTCGCCCGGCAAATCCGTGCCGCGGGCCTCCTTGACGAGCCCGCGGTGGAGACGGTTTTCAGAGAAGCATTGCGCAAGCAAGCGGTAGGCGAATTTTTTTCCGCACTCGACGAGATCCAGGCGCTCAAACTCCCACCGATGACGGAAGAAGAAATCCAGGCTGAGATCGACGCGGTACGAGCCGAGCGCCGCGAGCGTAGCGGCAAGTAGTCTCCGATGCGCATCGTCGCCGACACGAACGTCATCGTGTCGGCCTTCTTATGGGGCGGTACCCCGCGGCGCCTGCTAGACGCATTCCAAACGCAGCAGTTCGAACTTTTCACCAGTCGTGATCTGGTCGCCGAACTGGAAGAAGTGCTCTCGCGTGAAACATTCGCCAAGCAATTCAGCCAAACCCGTTTTACTGCCCCGTAATGTGGCGCCGTGGTTCGAGCCCCCTGTCGGGGAGCCAATTGGGTGCGAAACAAAGCCCTGTAAAACTCTCTTGCGGAGCTACCAAGGTATCACTGGTAAGGCAGCCGAAAATGTTGCCAAGCATGGAGTAACTTTCGAGGAGGCCGCTTCCGTTTTCAGCGATCCGCTCGCGATTACATTCCCCGATCCCGATCATTCCAGGGGCGAGGAACGTGCCCTCACTTTCGGAATGTCAAACCAAGCAAGATCGTTGGCTGTCATATCCACCGAGCGAAGCGATACACTTCGCATAATCAGCGCCAGAACCACGACACGCCGCGAGCGAGGAATATATGAGCAAGGCTAAAGATGAAATGCGCAAGGAATATCGCCGTAAAGACCTTGGAAAAGGTGTCCGGGGAAAATACTTTGAACGGGTGTCTAAGGGGACGAATCTCGTCTTGTTGGACAAAACGGTTGCCAAAGCTTTTCCAACATCCGCTGCCGTTAACGAAGCACTTATTGGCCTGCTAGCACTCACGGAACAGACATCGCGCATAACTAGCCGTTCTAGCGGACGCGCGAAAGTGCGCCGCTAAACGGCGACGTTATGCGGCGCCCAGATCAGCGAGGTAGACTTCGCTAGATGAAGGTTCAGGAACTTATTGCAATGCTGGAATCTGATGGCTGGTTCCACGTTCGAACCAAAGGAAGCCATAGGCAATATCATCATTCGACGAAAAAAGGCACCGTCACGGTTTCTGGAAAACCAAGCGTAGACATTCCACCAGGAACATTGAACAGCGCATTAAAGCAGGCAGGTCTAAAGAAGCAGGGGTGATCAAATGCATTATCTAGTGATTGTTGAAAAAGGACCCTCGTCCTACGGCGCCCATGTACCGGATCTTCCAGGCTGCGTCGCTGTTGGCGAAACCAAAGACGAAGTTTTAACGCTGATTCGTGAAGCAATTGAGTTTCATCTTGAAGGCATGAAACAAGATGGTGAGCCGATCCCTCCTCCCAGTTCTACCAGCGAACTGGTCGAAGTCGAAGCCGCATAACAACCTGCTGCATGTGACGGGCCTCCGGCCCGCCCATGAGCAGGAACGTTAAACGACTCCCAAATTGACGTATGTCATATGCCAAAAAAGATAAGAGAAATCATCGCCGAGCTTGAACGTGCCGGGTTTACTAATCGCGGTGGCAAAGGTAGTCATAGAAATTACGTTCACCCGAGCGTTTCAAAACCAATCACAATATCGGGAGCGCTTGGCGATGATGCAATGAAATATCAAATTCGGGCGGTCGAACGCTGCATCAAGGAGTCCAAATCATGAAAGAGAGTGCAAGGTACGCAAAGATTGTCGAGTGGTCCGAGGAAGACGAATGCTTTGTTGGTAGCTCGCCTGGTCTTGTTTACGGTGGTTGCCATGGCTCAGATGAAAAGGCAGTTTTTGACGAGTTGTGTCAGATCGTCGAAGAAGCAATCGCTATTTACCATCAAGACGGAAAGTCTCTGCCACCGGCAACATCCGGTCGCGACTATGCCAACAAAATGCAAAACGTCGCATAACAAGCCGTCGCAACGGACGCGCAAAATGCGCGCGCCGTTGAACGGCGACGTTAAGGCAGCGCCAATCGAACTATCCATTGGTGCCCAGTTTCGCCCTGATCGGGGAACCGCGTGCGGCTCGAACCAGATCTTCTTGCCGATTAATCCAAGCTCTCGCGCGGGTTATCCCGCCCGTTGTTTTGCGCGGCGCGTAGCCATGGAGGCATCCTCTACTTCTTCGCGTGTTAGCATCGCCGCGATTCGTTTTTCCCCTCCGGCACGCCATGGCACAAGGACATCTCGCCCCGATTCGCAGCGACTGGCTCGGGCTCACCCGCGAACCAGCCATCGACCCCGCGCTGCCCATCTGCGACCCTCATCATCACCTCTGGGACCATGGGCCCGGGGACCGTTATCTCGCCGATGACCTGCTTGCCGACACCGGCGCGGGACACAACGTGGTGTCGACGGTGTTTGTCGATTGCTTTTCCATGTACCGCAAGGACGGGCCTGAAGCCCTGAAGCCGGTGGGCGAAACCGAGTGGGTACAGGGGCTCACACATTCCGTTCCTGCAGATGCCGGAACACGCGTCGCCGCCGGCATTGTCGGCACGGCAGACCTCACGCTCGGTGCGCGTGTCCGCGAGGTGCTCCAAGCGCACCAGGCCGCCAGTCCGCGTTTTCGAGGCATCCGTCACTGGCTGAACTGGGACGCCCAGTCCGAGGCCATGGGCCTGCGCTCGGATGCTCCGCCGCGCCGGGCCTTCGATCCCGCGTTCCGCGAAGGTTACAGGGAGCTGGAACGGCTGAACCTTAGTTTCGATGCCTGGATGTATTTTCCGCAGTTGCCCGAGCTCACGGCGCTGGCGCGCGCCGTTCCTGAAGTCACGGTGGTGCTCAACCATCTGGGCGGGCTGTTGGGGCTGGGGCCCTACGCCAGGCGCGATGAAGCCTTCGAGCTTTGGCATCGGAACATGAAAGAACTGGCCAGTTGTCCCAACGTCACGGTGAAACTCGGCGGCCTGGGGGTGCCCCGCTGCGGCTTTGGCTGGCACCGACTGGACGCACCACCCACCTCGGAGGACCTGGCCAGCGCCTTTTCGCCCTATTGCCTGGAGACCATCGAACTGTTCGGCGCGCAGCGCTGCATGTTCGAGAGCAACTTCCCGGCGGACAAGTGCGCCTACAGCTACACCGCCGTCTGGAATGCCTTCAAGCGCATTGCGCGCTGCTGTACGGATGCAGAGCGCGCTGCGCTGTTCCACGACAGCGCGGTCCGGGTCTACCGGCTGGCCTGAACACCGACAGTTGCACGGATCAGCTCGCGGGAAGGTTTACCACAATGCAGGTCCCGGGTCCGTCCGCGGCTTCGCAGTGCACGTCGCCGCCATGGTGCCTGGCAATCCGCCTGACCAGCGACAATCCCAGGCCCGTTCCCACATAGCCCTCGGAGGATTGCGACGACACAGTGCCCGCGACACGGTAGAACGGTTCGAAGATGCGCTCGCGCTCGGCCACCGGCACTCCCGGGCCGCAATCGCGAACCCGCATGACGACACCGCCCTCCTTGCCGCGCGCAAGGGTTACGAGTACGGGTGGCGCGCCGTAGCGGCGCGCATTCTCGAGAATATTGCGCACCATGCGGCGCAACAGCCGCGCATCGCCCTGCACCGTCGCGGCTTCGCCTTCGGCACTGCAGGCCTCCTGGCGCGAGGCTTCTTCGGCAGCCAGCGCCAGCAGGTCGACCGGCTCGCGCGTGCCGATGTCCGGCGCCGCGTCCAGGCGGCTGGCAAGCAGGATCTCCTCGATCAGGCTGTCGATCTCGGCAATGTCCTGCTCCAGTTCGGCGCGCCGTTTCGGGTCGAGAGCACTGGCATTGTTCAGCAGCTCCATGCCCATGCGGATGCGTGCCAGCGGCGTGCGCAGTTCGTGGGAAGTATTGGCGAGCAGCATGCGATGCGAAGCGACCAGCGCTTCGATGCGCGCCGCCGCGCGATTGAAACTTGCGGCGAGCGAGGCGATTTCATCGTGGCCCTCGACCCTGACCCGGGCCGACAGATCGCCCGCCCCCAGAGCTTCGACGCTTTTCTGCAGGCGTTCCAACCGGCGTGTGAGCCGGCGCACCAGCGGCCAGGCTGCCAGCGCTATCGCGAGCGTGCTCACCAGCAGGAAGGCAAGCCAGGCAATCGGCGGTGGACGCCGCTCGCGGGGCATGCGTACCACCAGCCAGCGCTCATCGGGCAAGCGCAGGCTCCAGTCGCCGCGCCACCAGCCGCGGTGGCTGCCATCCGGGGGCGGGAGTGCATCGCCGCTTGCCGCGAGCGGCGCAAGCTGCGCGTCAAACAGCGCCAGATCGAGCTTCAGGTCGCGCGCGAGCTTGGCAAGTTCGCGCTGCATCTCCTCCCGTCCGGCTTCGCGCGGCGGCAGCGCCGCCATGATGACGACGCCGGCCATCTCCAGCGCGTGGCTGGCCGGTGCCGAATCCATCGCCAGGCGGAAAATGCCGCCGGCCGCGGCCACCACCAGCGCCAGACTGAGCGCGATGGTCAGATAGATCTGCAGGTAAAGGCGCCGGAACCCGTACCGCCTGGACTGCCAATTGGCAAACATTGCTCTTCCGAATGGGCCTATCGGCCTTATTTCCTGGCCATTTGGCATCTTAATAATAAGATTGCTGTCAGGATCGGGCATGATCTCAATCCTGTGCCCGCGCGAACACGTAGCCGGCACCGCGCACGGTAAGGATACGACGCGGCTTCTTCGGATCGTCTTCGATGGCCTGGCGGATGCGCGAGACATGCACATCGATGGAACGGTCGAAGGCCTCCAGCGTCTCGCCTTTCGTCCTGTCCATCAGCGACTCGCGCGACAGCACGCGCCCCGCCTGCTTGGACAGTTCCACCAGCAGCGCATACTGGTAGCCGGTGAGCGCCCTCACCTCTCCGTCCAGGCGCACTTCGCGCGCGCCATGGTCGATTTCAAGCCGTCCGAAGCGCTCTATTGCAGCCGCAGCGGTATCGCCGCCTCTGCCGCGCCTGAGGATGGCGCGCAGTCGCGCCAGCAATTCGCGCGGCTCAAACGGCTTGGGCAGATAATCATCCGCGCCCAGTTCCAGGCCCACGATACGGTCGGTTGCCTCGCCGCGCGCCGTCAGCATGAGGATGGGAATCGATGCAGCGGCGCCGGTGCTGGCCCGTTGCCGGCGGCAGACCTCCAGTCCGTCCATGTCGGGCAGGCTCAGGTCGAGTACCAGCGCGTCGAAGTCCTCGAGCGCCAGCAGTTTGAGCCCGCTTGCGCCGTTGGCTGCAATCATCGCCGGCATGCCTGCGCCGCCAAGGTATTCGCACACCATGGCGGCGAGGCGCGGGTCGTCTTCGATGATGAGGATGCGTGGATTCACCGGAACAGTTTACCCGCTCGCACGCCGTTGCCTAGCCGCGATTCCACCGGTGGCGCCTCTCGCCGCGATCTTTCATGTGCCCGGCAATCTTCTGGCGCTGCTGCGGGGTCAGCACTTCTGCGGCATCCGCCAGCGCCAGGGTCATGCGTTTGCTGGCGATATCGGCCAGGGCGATCTGCTCGCTGCGCAGCTTTTCCATGCCGGCCCGATCGACGCTTTGCCCGCCGGCCAGCGCAATGGCCTGCTGGCGCGCGGCCTGCAGTTTGTCGTGCATCGGCAGCAGGTCGTGCGCGGCCGCTTTGGCAATGACGTTCAATTTCTCGCGCTGTGCCGGCGTGGCGTCGACTTCCACCGCGAAGTGCTTGATCATGCGCTCTACATGGGTATCGACTTTCGCCGGGTCGATTGCCGAGACCATGCTCAGATGGCCGCTGAAAGGTCCCTGCGCAAAGGTCTTGCCGACGTAACCGCCGGCGGCACCGACCAGCAGCGCGGCCACCAACACGAACAGCGCGCCGCCGCGGCATGAACCGCGGCGCATGCCGCAGGCGCGGCGCTTTTCGCCGGAAGGTGATTCATTCGAAGGTATGTGTTGCTGATTCGCGTCCATGTCAGGCTCCTGTTGTGATCGGGGCGATCTTGCCCACGGCCACAATTTAGGCGCCCTGCATTGCGCCGGTGTCTCGGCTGTGTAAAGTTATGTAAAGCCGGCCTTGCGCCGGCAGTGCCCGCGGCGCTTACCGCGATGGCGGCGGGCGGCTTCGAGGCGGGACATCAGACCGAGCGACTGACACCGGGCTGGATGCCTGCCGGCTTGGTTCTTCCTCAGCCGGACAAGGCCCTTTTCTTCCACAGTTCCCAGGGCCGCGCAATGGTGCCGCGGACCGCGGCCTCGGCCAGCACCGCCTCTTCGTCATTGAGAAAGCGCACCGCGCCGCCCATGGCCAGTGTGCTTTGCTGCAGCAGCGCATTGCGTTCGGTGAAGATCGCCCGGTACACCGCCACCTGCACCGAGGCGGCCACCGCGACGTAGCCGTGGCCGCGCATCAGCGAGACGCTGTCCTTGCCCAGCACTTTGGCGAGCGCCACGCCCTGGGCGCGGTTGCTCACCAGCATGTCGGTGCTGCCGAACTTGCGGCGGATATCGAACACCGATGGGCCGGCGCCGAGAAAGCCGCTCATGTGATAAATCGGCCGCAGCTTGATTTGCGACGAAGCAAACGGGATGACCGAAGCGGCGTGGCTGTGCACCACCGCCATGACATCGGGTCGCGCGCGGTAGATCTCCGCATGGATGAACCGCTCCAGGTACGAGGTGCGCCGATCACCTTCGGGCGGATTACCCTCGAAGTCCAGAGCCATGATGTCACCGGCCGTCACCAGTTCCGGCGCGAGCGAGCGCGAGATCAGGAAACGTGCCGGATCACCCGGATGACGGGCGCTTACATGTCCGTAGGCGTCGAGCACACCCTGATCCGCAAGAATGCGGTTGGCCGCCACCACGTCGTCGATCAATGCCCGCAGCACCGGGGTGCCGCGCGCCGCTGATTTGCCTTTGCTGCTTGTCATGCCCGATCCTCTCCGATAAAAATTTGCGCTGAACGCAATGGTATACAAGCCGGGCGACGACGGTGCAGGACCTGCTCGGGCCGGAACGACGCGATCGCGGCGCTCACGGTAAAGTGCACGGCATTTCCGCAAAAGGAGAATACACATGCAGGGCTGGCAGGACAAACTTGAAATTGCCGAAGTGGTGAACCAATGGGCGCTGTGGCGCGACTCGGGAGACTGGGTGCCGCTCCGGAGCGCCTATGCTTCCGATGGCCGCATGACCACCATGTGGTTTGATGGCCCCGCCGACGATTTCATCGCTGCGTGCCGCGCCAGCCATGGCAAGGGCAATACCAGCGGGCACTTCATCTGCGGCAGCACGGTGCGGGTGAATGGCGCCAGGGCACTGGCAAATTCGCGCCTGATCCTGGTAATGCGGACCCGCCTTGGCGATGTGCCGGTGGACATCACCAGCAACGGGCGTTTTGTCGATCGCTTCGTCAAAGAAAACGGCAAATGGGGTATTCATCACCGCAGAACGGTGTATGACAAGGATCGCATGGCGGTGGTGACGCCGGGCGCGGCGTTGCAGCTGGATTGGGCCGAACTGCAGACCTACGCCGAGGGCTACCGGCACCTTGCCTACGTGCAAAAGCGCGCCGGACGCGGACTCACCCCGGATACCCCGACACCGGGCAGCGAAATACTGACCCGCCTTTATCGTGAAGACGATGCCTGGCTGGCCGCTTAGCTGGCGCGTACCCCGGGCCGGCGGGAACGAGCGCTGATGCCCTCGCTCCCACGCCGGAAACCCGGGCAGATCACAAGCCGGGTTTGACGTGCCCCAGCGGCAGTTTGTCAACCGCCGCCGCGAAATACTCCCAGGCGCGCGACAAGGTGGTCGCGTTGTTGTCGCCGCCGATCAGCGCGGCGTCTTCGTCGCTGTAGACGCGCAGCCGGCTGGCGTCGCCGCCTGCGGCGCTGAGCATGCGCAGTTGCAGGCTGGCGGTTTCCTCCAGATAACAGGCAATCACCGTCGCCGAGCGCACGTCGGGGAGCGCGGCCGCCATGCCATGCCCGCGCATCATCACGGCATTGCCCGAACCCAGGCGAGTGGCGACCAGGTCGCCCAGTTCGCGCGAGCGGATCAGGCCGATGCGCTCATATTCGGGCACGCCATCGCGGAATGCAGACGCATTGTTGAACACCACGCGCAGCGGCTGGCCTATCTGGGTGAGGCAGATGCAACCGGGCGGATGCGCGTGCACGACGCCGCCGACATCCGGCCGGGCGGCGTAGATGCGCGCGTGTATCCAGAATTCGCTGTTGGGCTGCCCCTCTCCGGCGAGCAGCTTGCCGTCGGTGTTCAACAACAACAATTTGTCCTCCTGCGCCAGGCCCGGGCTGCGCCGCGTCGGCAGGACGAAGGTATCGGTGCCGGGCACGCGTGCACTCACATGACCGAACGCGTTCGACAGCCCGAACCGCTCGACGATCCGGTTGGCCTTGGCTACGTCCTCGCATAACGCCTTATCCGCTACGTACATAATCTCTCCCATCCTTTGGTCCGGGTTTCGCCCCGGATTGCGCTGGTCCGATATTGACGCGAGAATGGTAGCCTATTTCCGAGGGAGTACCACCATGCCCGGCTGGCGTAATCCCGCACGCACTGTTCTTGTATTGCTGGTCATGGCAACGGCTCATGCGGCGATGGCGCAGAGCTATCCACTGAAGCCGATGCGGATGATCGTGTCCTCGCCGCCGGGTGGCGTCACCGACGGCACCGCGCGTGCGGTTTCCGCCGAAATCGCGCCGCTGCTTGGCCAGCCGGTCGTTATCGAGAACCGCGGTGGCGCCAACGGCAATATCGGCGGCGAGGCCTGCGCCAAGGCGGCGCCTGACGGCTATACAGTGTGCCTGCTCAACGGCGTGGCGGTAACCTTCAATCCCTTCGCCTACGCAAAAATGCCGTTTGATGTCGAGCGCGAACTGGCGCCGGTAATTCATGTCGGATTTCTTGACATCGCCATCGCCGTGCACACCGGCGTTGCCGCGAATTCCATCAAGGAATTGATAGAACTGGCGCGCGCAAAACCCGCCATGCTCAATTGGGGATCGCTCGGCATCGGCAGCAACTCGCATATGTACATGGTATGGCTGGAACAGAAAGCCGGCGTCAAATTCACCCATGTGCCCTATAAGGGCTCGCCGGCCATGTTCCTTGCCGCGGCATCGGGCGAAATCCATATCTCGACCAATACGCCCGGCACGGTGCAGTCGCACGTCAAGGCCGGCAAGATGAAGGTGCTCGCCGTGGTGACCAGCAAGAACCGCTCACCGCTGCTGCCGGACGTGCCCACTCTGCAGGAACAGGGATTCGATCTCGATTTTCGAAACTGGAACGGATTGTTTTTCCAGAAAGCGGTGCCCGCCGAGATGGCCCGGCGCTGGAACGCGGAGGTCAACAAATTGCTGGCCGAAGCGAGATTCGTTGACCGCTATTTTGCACCGATGGCGGTGACGGCTTCGGGCGGCACGCCGGAATACTTCGCCAATTTCATCAAATCCGATCGCGCCACTGCGGGTGAACTGGTGAAGCTCGCCAATATGAAGTTGATCGAGAACTGAGCGGCCGGATCGAAGCGAGCTTCGGCCAGGTCCTCTCGCGCAGCCCACCCCTGGCTGACAGGGTCAGGCGTTTTTCCGCGGTGCTTTTGCTTGCTGTCGACATGATTCGGTCTCTCCTCAGTGACTGATTGACGGCGATGGAAGGCGCGCCCCCACGGGGCTGTCGGCGCAGGTCTTGCTCCTGTAGTTTGTCCCGGAGTCTTGCCGGGCGAGGCGGCTTTCCTTGTACAATGATCACGATGCAGACCGCAGAGGTGCGGGCCTTTGCTGCCTTTATGCGTTTAGCTCAGTTTGCTGGCGAAGCAAAACGCGTTGGTAGAGCATCGTGTTCCGTGGCGAAGAGCCCGCCGGCGGCACGACCGCGCCTCGGGCACAAGAGCCGGCCACGGACGGTGCATCGTGCCGCCTGTGGCCGCTGAATGCCTGCAGGCAGAATGGCGATGGAAATATCCGCCACCTTCAATTAGCGAGAGGCCCCCGTGAGTTATCAGTTCATACAGTACGAAGTGGGCGACAGGCTCGCCACCATCACCTTCAACCGTCCCGAGCGGCGTAACGCCATTCACTGGGCAATGTCCGCGGAAATCAGCGCGGCGCTCAGCGAGGCCGAAGGCGATGAAAACGTCCGCGTGATCATTCTCAAGGGGGCGGGCGCCAGTTTTTCTGCCGGTTACGACCTCGACAAGAGCGCCGGATCACCGCCGCGACAGACGGGCCGGGCGACCGCGACTTCCGAAACGCCGAACGAGCAGGTCAGCGTCTGGGACAACCGCGCCCGGGTGCAGGGACATATCGACTACATGCTGGAAATCTGGAACTGCTGGAAACCGGTGATCGCGCAGGTGCACGGGGAGTGCCTGGGAGGCGCGTCGGCGCTGGCACTGGCCTGCGACCTGATGATCGTTTCCGAAGATGCGCGCCTCGGACATCCGGGCACGCGAGCGCTGGCGCCCGGCGAGGAGACCGCCATTTTCGCCTGGCATGTGGGCCTGAAAAAGTCCATGGAGATGGTATTGACCGGCGATTCGCTGACCGCCCGGGAGATGCTCGATTACCAGATGGCCAATTATGTTTTCCCAATCGAGCAACTGGAAAGTGAGACACGCGCCATTGCGCGGCGCATAGCCAACGTCGATTCGCAGCTCTTGTCGCTGTCGAAAACGATGATTCACCGCGTGTTCGAGCAGATCGGCTTTTCCTCGACGATGAAATCGAGCGGCGAGTATGTGACCGTGGCCGGCCGCCTGCCCTCCAATCAGGAATTCAAACGCATCGCCCGCGAACAGGGATTGCGCGCAGCCCTGAAATGGCGCGACGAGCCTTTCGGCGGCACGCTTGGCCGTTATCCGGCTGTCGATGACCCGAAGCCTGGCAAGTGAGACTGCCGTGGCCAATGAAATCCAGCCGCTGATCCGTAATCTGGCCGACGTCGAAGCATTCGAGCGCATGCCTCTGGGGGAACGCGCCGGCGAATGGACGGTGCAGGCGGTGGTCGAGCGCGGTGCGCGCCTCAATCCGGGCGCCGCGGCACTGCATTATCTGCTCGACGCGGATCCTGAGGAAACGCCGCTTACGTTCAGTTTCGCGCAACTGATGGGCAAGATGCATCAGACCGCCAATGCGCTGCGGCGTTTGTTCGGCGGCGGCGAGGGCGTTGTCGGCGTGCTGCTGCCGCTGGTCCCTGAAAATTACTTCATGCTGGCGGGTGCTTCAGCGGCCGGTGTCATGTGTCCGGTCAATTGGGCTCTCAAGCCGCCGCAGATAGCGGCCATTCTGAATGCCGCCCGGGCCGAGGTGCTGGTTACGCTCGGACCGACACCCGGGTTCGACATCTGGGAGACCAGCCTCGAAGTACTGAAGCTTGCTCCCCGCATCAGGCACGTCGTGCAGGTGCGCGGACCTCGCGGCACGGTGGATGCCGCCAAGGATTTCACCGCACTGATCGCCCGCGAGCGCGATGATGTTTTCGATTTCGAGCGCAAACTCGATCCGGACGACACCGCGATCTATTGCCCGACCGGCGGCACCACCGGGGTACCGAAGCTTGCCAAGCTCAGTCATCGCGGCATTGCCTACAAGTGTCATGCGTTCGCCTGGGTGCTCGGCCATGGCCCCGGCGATGTGTTATTTGCCGGAATTCCCCTGTTTCATTCCGGCGGAATCATCAGCCGAACCCTGAGCCCGATGTCGTGCGGCATCACCAATGTGATTGTTTCGCCACACGGCTTCCGTGCGCCCGGCAGCCGGGAGAATTTCTGGAAACTGGTGGAGCGCTATCGCGTCACGGAGGTGGTCGCGCCACCGACCATGCTTGCCGCATTGATCGCCCGGCCTACCGGCGGGGCCGATCTTTCCTCATTGAAGAAATACGCCAACACCGGTTCCTCGGCGCTGCCAGCCGCGACCGCGCGTGCTTTCGAGGAGAAATTCGGCGTGCGTCTGCTGGCCAACTACGGGTTGACGGAGAACACCGCCTCCGCGGCGCTTTCGCCGCGCGGCGGAGAACCGCGCTATGGGGCGAGCGGCATCCGCCTGCCGTACACCGATATAAAGACGGTGGCCGTCGACCGACATGGCGTCTACGTGCGCGATGGCGCGCCGGGAGAATCGGGTGTCATCGCCGTGAAGGGTCCCGGTGTTGTGTCCGGCTATGTAGACGAAAGCCTGAATCGCGGGCTGTTTTTCCCCGGAGGCTGGCTCAATACCGGGGATCTGGGGCACATCGACGCCGATGGTTATATCTGGGTTACCGGACGCATCAAGGATCTGATCATTCGTGGCGGCAACAACATAGATGCGAGCGTTATCGACGACGCGGTGCTGCAGCATCCGGCGGTTGAATTGGCCGCCGCAGTCGGCAAGCCGGACGCCTACGCAGGTGAATTGCCGGTTGTGTATGTGCAGTTGAAACCCGGCGCGGGCGCCTCGAGCGACGAAATCCGGGAGTTTGCGCGGGAAAAGATCACCGAACGCGGTGCAGCGCCGGTGGAGGTCTATGTCATTCCCAGAATTCCGCTGACCGAAGTCGGCAAGATATACAAGCAACCGCTGCGGCGCGATGCCGCGCAGCGTGCCTTCTCGGAAGCGCTGACTGCCGCCAACCTGAAAGTACAGGTAGAAATCACGGAAGATCCGGCCGTCGGCATGCGTGCCCGAGTGCGGCTGGACCCGGCAAGCGCCGGCGAGCCCGACGCCGAGGCCCGGGTGCGCAACATCATGGATGCCTACAGCACGGTCTACGAGGTCGCATGAGGCGTTGAACCGCGCGGTGGACGAGGCCGAGCAACACTGGGTCGTGTTTGAAATTTGCAGGAGAGTGTCGCGGTGGGAACTCTGATCATGGGCCGGCGCAGGATGGACACGGCGCTCTTCGAGGAGCGGGTGGCGCGCGCCATGACCGGCCTGGTGCAACTGGGCATCAAGGAAAACGATGCCGTTGCGCTTGTCATGCGCAACGATATTGCCTTCCTCGAGGCCAGCATCGCCGCCGGTCGGCTGGGCGCCTATGCGGTGCCGTTGAACTGGCACGGCAAGGCCGACGAGCTGCGTTCCATTCTGCTCGACTGCAGCGCACGGGTCATCGTTGCCCATGCGGATCTTGCAGCGCTGGTCAGCGCGTCTGCGCCAGAGCAGACCCGGACCATTTACGTGGAGACCCCGGAAGAGATTGCGCTTGCCTATCGCCTTGATTCCAGCGCCTGCCGTGTGCCGCAGGGTGCCCTCAACTGGGACAGCTGGCTTGCGGATTATTCTCCTTATGCAGGACAGATCCGGCCATCGCCGAGCATCACCTACACCTCCGGCACCACCGGTCAGCCCAAGGGGATCCAACGCCTGCCTTTCACCAATCCGGAGCACGACCGGCTGGCCGCTGCGGCGCGGGCCCGGACTTTCGGCATCCGCCCGGGGGTGCGCAGCCTCATCAGCGGCCCGCTCTACCATTCCATGCAGAGCGCCAATATGCGCTCGGTCCTGGCCGCCCTGGGGGCCGAGGGCGTGCTGGTGATCGAAGCGCGCTTCGATGCAGAGCGCCTGCTGCGTCTGGTCGAGGAGCATCGCATCACCCAGTTGATGCTGGTGCCGGTGATGTTCGTGCGCCTGCTGCGTCTGCCTGAGGAAGTGCGCGGAAAATATGATTTGTCTTCGGTCCAGTGGGTGATTCATTCCGCGGCGCCCTGCCCGCTCGAGGTGAAAAAACGCATGATCGAATGGTGGGGGCCGGTGATCAACGAGTTCTACGGCGCCACCGAGACCGGCGCCGTCACTTTCGCCAGTTCGGCGGATTACCTGAGCAAGCCCGGTACCGTGGGGCGCGTGGCCGACGACTGCATCGTGAAGGTGATCGACGATCAGGGGGCTGAGGTTCCGCCCGGAACCCCGGGCGAAATCGTGTCGTTCAGTTCGCTTTATCCGCCGTTCACGTTTCGCAATCTGCCCGAGGAGCGCGCCAAGCTTGACCGCGGCGGGCTGATCGCCAGTGGCGACATCGGTTATTTCGACGCCGACGGCTACCTGTTTTTGTGCGATCGCAAGAAGGACATGGTGATCTCCGGAGGGGTCAATATATTTCCTGCCGAAATCGAAGCACTGCTGCTCGGACTGCCGGGGGTGAAGGATTGCGCGGTATTCGGCATTCCCGATGAGGAATACGGCGAGGCGCTCGCCGCGCATATCGAACTGATGCCCGGCGCCACGCTGCTCGAGCCCGCCGTTCGCGAGCATTTGCGCGCGCATCTTGCCGGCTACAAGATCCCCAGGGTGATCCGATTCGACGCGGAGTTGCCGCGCGAGGACAATGGCAAGATCTACAAACGCCGCATTTCCGACCCGTACTGGCAAACGGTCGGCAGACGGATATGAAATCCGGCTGAAATTGAGCACGCGCGCAAACCGAGGCCCTATTTTCAATGGAGGAGAAAACCATCATGACGAGACCTTACCTGGCAGTTGCGCTGCTGGCCGCAAGCCTGGCAGTGCCCTGGGGCAACGCGCTTTCGCAAACAGGCGGTGCGTATCCGGTCAAACCCGTAAGAATCATCGTCACGCTGGCCGCCGGCGGTTCCAGCGACATCGTGACGCGGGTTTTCGCCCAGAAACTTGGCGACCAGTTGAAGCAGCCGTTCGTTGTCGAAAACAGACCCGGCGCGAACAGCGTGATCGGCTCTGACCATGTCGCGAAATCACCGCCAGACGGCTATACCCTGCTGTCCGCAAACACCAGCATTCTCACCATCCACCAGAGCCTCTATACGAAGCTGCCGTATGACCCGAACACCGATTTCGCGCCGATATCGATGCTGGTGCGGCAGGGAACCGTGCTGGTGATTTATCCGGGACTGGCGCCGCGCTCGGTGAAGGAACTTATCGCCCTGGCGAAAGCCGAGCCGGGTACGCTGAATTACGCCACGCCCGGAAATGCCACCCCGTTCCATCTTTCCGGTGAACTGTTCAACGCGCAAACAGGAATAGGACTGGTCCACGTACCGTATAAGGGGTTCCAGCCGGCATCGGTTGATCTGCTCGCCGGCCGGGTACAGACCAGTTTCGCCACGGTCCTTGATGTGTTGCCGCAAATCAAAGCCGGAAAATTACGCCCTCTGGTCTATACCAGTTTCGAACGCCATGCGTTGCTGCCGGATGTGCCGACCACCGCCGAGGCCGGGATCAAGAATGCCGAGTCGATCTCATTTTTCGCGCTGGCAGCGCCGAAGGGAACGCCGCGGGAGATCATCACCAGGCTGAACGCCGAGGTCACCCGGATCAAGGCGCAGCCGGAAGTGCGCCAGCAGCTTCTAAAGGATTTCGGCGTCGAACCCGGCATCGATTCGCTGCCGGAGTTTGAAGCCTTCCTGCGCGACGAAGTCGTGAAATGGGCCAAAGTCGTCAAGGCGTCCGGCATCAAGGTCGAGTAAAGCACGGCGCTGCCCGACGCAGCATCAATCATTTAGTCGCTTTGTCACGCTACCGCCTGCAATCGCCGGCGGCAGGCAGCGGCGGGCATCGAAGGATGATGCCCTGCCTCAGAACTGCCGCCGCATCAGCCGATTTCGAGCAGCTTTTCCGGATACTTGTGGGTGCGCCCGATGACACCCTGTTCGCCGATCCGGTAGTTGTCGCAGATGGTGTGGAACCAGCCATCCGCGACATAGGTGGGATGGCAGGTGATGTTCATGTCGGCGCGAATCACCATGGGTTCGTCCTTGCGCACCAGCGGGCGCTCCACCAGGTCGTAGCCCTGCCCGTGGCAATACAGTCTTTCCTCCTCGGGCTTGCCGTGCTTGCGCATGAACGCGTTATAGGAATCCCAGATGTCCTTGCAGGAGGCGCCGGGCTTTAGCAGGCTGAGCGTGTACTGGCGCGCCTCGAGCAGGAAGGCGAAGTGGTCTTTCATGATCTGGGGCGCTTTGCCCAGCACGCAGGCGCGGCTGATCTCGGTGTAGAAGCCGCCCGGCCCGTTGCTCTCGCACAGCAGCGTGAACATGTCGCCCTCGCGCAGCGTGCGGTTCTGCAGGTGGCGGTTGCCCCAGTAGACGGGCTCTCCGGCCGCATGCGAGGCGGCCAGAAACAGGCCCTGCTCGCCACCGTGATCGAGCACGTAGTGTTCGGCTACCGCGGCAATTTCGATTTCACGCTTGCCCGGTTTGACAGCGGCCATTGCCGCAGCAATCGCGCCATCCTGGACCTCAGCCGTGCGCCGGATGAAGGTCCATTCCTCTTCGCTCTTGATGACCTTGATCTGATCGACCATGTCGCTCGCGTCGACGAATCGCGCGCCGGAGAGCTTGCCTTTCTGCAGGTGTTCCATCATCGACAGCGGCAGCGTGCCGCGCCCGACCAGGCCTATGGTGCCGCGCGCATACGGCGCGAGCGCGGTCTCGGCGTGTTCGGCGTCGTAGGGCAGTGTGTAGTACGCGCTGGAGAAGTACGGCGCGCCCAGTACGCGCTTGACGCCGCGTCGCATCCAGTTACCCTCTGGCGGCAGTTTCTGGTCGTCGCCGAAGCCCGACTGGATGATCACGGTCATGCTGTCGTCGGCGGGGAAGATCACTGTCTGGGGATAGCCGTGGCTGGCAGGCAGGTCGGTGAAATACTTGACGTACCCTCCCATGAAATCGTTGTTGTTCTGCATCAGCAGCACGTCGATCTTGTGCTGCTTCATCGCTGCGCGCACCGCGCTCCAGCGACGCTCGAGTTCCTGGGTTGATATCGGATGGTGTAAGCGTTCTTCGGGGCCTGCCATGGGATGCTCCTGTTGCTGTCTGCGCGGTAATTCGCGCAAAAATGCGGCCACGGGTCGGGGCCGGACTTGGCGAATGTACTGCCGAAGCATGGGCCCGTAAAGGGAAGCAACGGGCCGAAACCGCTATTGATGCCGGAGGATGGAGAACTTTTGATTTAGGTCAACGAACGCCTTGCCGGCGGGGGCGCCGGCACTGGATGAATGGCTCGGAATTGCATCACTTATAGCCCCTCAACCGACCGCTGCTTGACCCGATCGCCCAGGCCTCAGGTACTCGGTGCACACCCCGGAGAGTTCTTCGCGGACCTCACTCGAACTTGATGTTCGCCTCGGTGATCACCTTCGTCCATTTCGTGACTTCGGACTTGATGAAGGCGTCATACTCTTCCGGCGAGGTCGGCGCCGGTTCGTTGTTGGTTGCCAGAATCCGCGTGCGGACCTCGGGCATTTTCAATATATCCGTCATCTCCCGGTTCAGCCGCATGATGATCGGGCGCGGTGTGGCGACCGCTGTCACCAGGCCGAAGGAACCGGTTGCTTCCCATCCTGGCAATCCGCTCTCCAGCGCCGATGGAATATCCGGCGCCATGGCGGTGCGCTCGCGGGCTGCCACTGCAAGTACTTTCACGCGGGTTGATTTCGCATAGGAGGCGGTCGAGCCCAGATCCACGAAAGCAATCGGAATCTGGCCGCCGGAGAGATCGGACATTGCCGGTCCGTTACCCTTGTACGGCACGTGGTACATGTCGACGCCGGCCAGGCTGCGGAAGAATTCACCGGCCAGGTGCATGCCCGACGCGGTGCCGCCCGACGCAAACGGCTGGCGCGGTTTTGCCTTGAGCGCGGCGATCAATTCGCGGATCGAGGTGGCAGGAATGAGCGAGGTGTTCACGGCGACAATGAAGGGGCTGGTCACCAGCCTGGTGATCGAGGCCAGATCGCTGGGTTTGTAGGGCAGGTTGGGAATCATCACTACGTTGAGCCCGAGCACGCTGGAGGTGCCTGCGATCAACAGGGTATGGCCATCCGGTGCCGCCTTGGCCGCGATCTCGGCGGCGACGGCACCACCCGCTCCGGGCCGGTTCTCGACCACGACCGGCTGGCCAAGTTTCTCGGCAAGCGGCGGCGAGATGATGCGGCCGACAATATCCGTCGCCCCCCCCGGAGGAAAATGGATCAGCATGCGCAGCGGACGCGACGGGTAGGACTGCGCACAGGCGGCACCTGCGGCAGTTGCGAACAGAATGGTCAGTATCAAACGGCGCATGGTCAGGGTTCCTCCAAGAATCAGTGGCAAGGCCGCCAACGGATTGCAACGCGCTGGCTCCGAATGCAAATGGATGATATCCGGCTGCATCTGCAAGAACAATGAACAGGAACATCAACCGTTCCGCATTGTGTTCGTTTCCGCATACCCGGTAAAGGTAAAGCAGGCCGGAGCAGCGCCCGGAGCAAGCCGACCGATCAGGCGGAGTCCCCCGCCGCGAATTACCCCCGCAGCTCGATCTGCTCGCCGTCGGGTCCGCGAAATACCACCCTGCGCCACCCCTGTTCGCGCGGCTCCCGCGGCGCCGTGGGATGCGGTGCACGGATGAGATCAACGCCATTGCGCTGCAGGGCCGATACCGCTTCGGCAAAGCTGTCGGTTTCGAGGCAAAAATGGAACCCCATCATTTCGCCGTCGGAATGGTGGGTGAGTTCGAGCACGGTGTCACCCAGCTTCAGGTAGGCGATCTGTATGCCACCGGGCACCGGGGCCTGAAAGTAATTCGTGAAACCGAAGTGGCGCTCGTAAAAGGCGATGGAACGGTCCAGATCGGCGACGTGCAGGGCAACATGATCGATGCGCTTGTACACAAATATCTCCTTGTTCTGCTCAGAATGCCAGCACGATCTGTCCGACGTGGGTCCGGTCCAGCAGTGTCTTGAGCGCGTCTGCCGCCTGTGGCATCGGGAAAGTGCGCGCGACCGGCGTTTTCATGCCCGAATCGATCAGAATCTTCTGTATCGCCTGATTGATCACCGGTCCGGCCTCCGGGTGCCGCTTGCGCCAGCCGCCGAGAAAAGAGCCGATGATGGACGCATTTTTCAAAAGCGGCAGATTGGCCGGCACGTTGCCTATCCGGCCGCCGGCAAATCCGAGCACCAGCAGCCGCCCGCCGACATTGATGCAGCGCATGGACTGCTCGAAGATATCGCCGCCGATGACTTCGAAAATGACGTCCGCGCCCAGGCCGCCGGTCATGGCGTTGACCCGGTCCTTGTAATTCTCGCTCGAGTAGTCGATGCTTTCGGCAAAGCCGTGTTCGCGCAGGAACGCCGCCTTGGCCGCGCTGCCCACCACGCCGATGACGCGCGCGCCCAGATACCGGCCAAGCTGCAGGGCCGCAAACCCGATGCCACCGGTGGCGCCGGTGACCACCAGAGTTTCGCCTTTCTGCAACTGGCCGCGTACCACCAGCGCCAGGTAGGAGGGAGTGAAGGTGAGGCGCAGCGCGGCAGCCTGCACGTCCTCCATGCCTGCGGGGGTCACCAGCACGGTTTCAGCGTTGACCACGCGCTCTTCGGCGAATGCTCCCTGATGATCGGAGGCGGTCACGCGCTGTCCCGGTTCTATGCCCCGGACTTCGGCGCCAACTTCACTGACAATGCCTGCCGACACCGATCCGGGCACATAGGGAAGATCGGGCTTGATCTGGTATTCGCCCTTCACCATCAGCGCATCCATGAACCCCAGCGTGGCCACCGAGGTGCGAAAGCGCACCTGCCTCGGGCCGCATGCAGGCGTCGGAACGTCCGTCCAGGCAATATTATCTATCGGGCCGAATTCGCGGCAGAGCATCGCTTTCATAATCCGTGTTTCCTCAGTAAGCACCGAGCAGGTGTCAATTCAAGTATCCAGTCGCATTGCCCTTCCCCTGATCGGGGCGGTATGCGTGGGGCAAAGGCCGCTTTGTTCATGAAGCGCTTCTTCATGATATGGCCGGCAATTATAGAGGCCATGCGCCGCTGCGGTGGTTTTCAGTGGATGTCATCACGGTGCATAATGCGGCGACCGAGGCAGCGGAAAGATCATGTCGAACGAAAATCCGGATACCGCCGCTCTTTTGCTGGAAATTCGCGACCTGCAGAATCTCGCCGCGGCGCTGCGCGACGAACTCGAGGCCGCCAGGGCGGCAACCGCTTTGGCGGTCAACCGCGCGGTTTCCGAAGCCAATGCGGAAGCGCTGCAGTTGCGCGCCACGGCGGCGGTGTTGCGCGACGAAATTGAAATTGCGCACGCCGACACCCGGCAGGCGGTTACCAGCGCACTGGCCGAGGCCCACGGCGAAATCAGCCAGCTCAAGCACACCATCACGGCGCTGCGCGACGGACTGGAAAACGAACGGGCCCATCGGGATGAACTGGTGCGCAAGGCCTATAACGAAAGCCAGGATGAAATCGCCCAGGTGCGCGCCGCGGCGACAGTGCTGCGCGACCAGCTCGAGGCCGAGCACGCGGCACGCGACAATGCGGTGCAAAAGGCGGTCTCCTTTGTCCAGGACGAAATGGCGCAGTTGCGTGCCACCGCCGCCGCTTTGCGCGACGCGCTGGAGCACGAATCGCTGTCACGCGAGCAGGCCATGAACGCCGCACGCACCCAGGATCGCGCGGAAATTTCGCAACTGCAGGAGACCGCGCGGGAATTGCGCGACCGGCTTCAGGATAAAATGGAGTCCGCCCGTTGAATTCGGGTGTCACCGGATAGCAAAACGCCATGAGCGCCGAAAAGTCACCTCTGCCTCAAAGCAACATCCGACCGCTGCTCGGTCGCAACGGCGAACCGAAGGCCAAGCCGCGCGCCAAGGCGCCCCCCCGGCATGAGCGCCTGAAACTGGTCGAGATGCTGCTCGAGGTCACGCGCCGCATGGCGGCCTACGATACGCTGGACGACGTGCTGCACGCGCTGGTGGACATGACCACCAGCGAAATCGGCGCCGAGCGCGGCACGCTGTTCCTGAACGACACCACCACCAACGAACTGTACTCGCGCGTCGCCCAGGGCAATATCAAGCGCGAGATACGCCTGCTCAACACCAGCGGCATTGCCGGCCACGTGTTCTCTAGCGGCGAGTCGATGATCATTCCCGACCCCTACTCCGACGCCCGCTTCAACAAGAGCATCGACGAGCAGACCGGTTTTGTCACCCGCAACATCCTTTGCGTGCCGATCAAGACCGTGAAGGGCGAGATCATCGGCGTGGCGCAGGCGCTGAACAAGAGGAAGGGCGAGTTCACCGATCAGGACCTCGACATTCTCGAGGCGATGACCACCCAGGGCACCGTGGCTCTGCAGGGGGCGCAGTTCATCGAACGCATGAAGGCGGTGCGCGCCCAGGAGATGGAGTTCGTCGAAATCGTCTCGGAGGTCACCGCCGACATCAAGCTCGGTTCGCTCCTGCAGAAGGTGATGGGCGAGGCGACGCGGCTGCTCAATTCGGACCGCTCCACGCTGTTCCTCAACGACGAAAAAACCAACGAATTGTGGTCCGAGGTGGGCCAGGGCCTGGAATCGATGCAGATCCGCCTGCCCAACCATGTTGGCATCGCCGGGGCGGTGTTTACCTCGGGAAAATCGATCAACATTCCCTACGCCTATGCCGATCTGCGCTTCAACCCGTCTTTCGACAAGCGCACCGGCTACTTCACCCGCTCCATCCTGTGCGTGCCCATCATCAACAAGCACGGCAAGGTGATCGGCGTGACGCAGGTGCTCAACAAGCGCGGCGGACCGTTTACCGCCGAGGACGAGTCGCGCCTGCGGGCGTTCACCGCGCAGATCTCCATCGCCCTGGAAAACGCCAAGCTGTTCGCCGACGTGCAGAACATGAAGAACTACAGCGAGGCGATGCTCGAGTCCATGTCCAACGGCGTGGTGACACTCGACGAATCAGGCAAGATCGTCACCTGCAATGCGGCCGGATTGCGCATCCTGAGGGCGACGGCAGCGGAGGTCCTGCACAAGCCGGTCGCGGATTTTTTCACCGGCGAGAATGCCTGGGTGCTCGACAAGCTCAAACAGGTCAGCGAGAGTGGCAAGCTCGAAGTCCTGATGGACGCCGAACTGGTGCTCAAGGAAGAGCGCATTTCGAGCAACGTCACCGTGCTGCCGCTCTCCAGCGCCGACCACAAGCGCATTGGCTCGATGATCATGATCGAGGATATTTCCAGCGAAAAGCGCCTCAAATCGACCATGTCGCGCTACATGGACCCGGGCATTGCCGACCGCCTGGTGGCCGCCGGTGCCGAGATGCTGGGCGGGCAGTCTGTCGAGGCCACGGTGCTGTTCTCCGATATTCGCGGCTTCACCACGCATTCGGAGAAACTGGGGCCGCAGGGCACGGTGGCGATGCTCAACGAGTATTTCACGCTGATGGTCGATTGCATCCAGGAAGAAGGCGGCATGCTCGACAAATTCATCGGCGATGCCATCATGGCCGGTTTCGGCATGCCGGTGCCACACGACGACGACGTGGATCGCTCCGTGCGGGCCTCGATTGCGATGATCAATGAGCTGCGCCGCTGGAATGTGCAGCGCTCAGGCGAAGGCAAGGCGCCGATAGACATCGGTATCGGCCTCAATACCGACATGGTGGTCTCGGGCAACATCGGCTCCAAGAAGCGCATGGACTACACCATGATAGGCGACGGCGTGAACCTGGCCTCGCGGCTGGAGTCGGCCTGCAAGCAGTATGGAGCGCACATTCTGGTCAGCGAGTACACCTACAGGAAGCTGCGCGGCACCTACCGCGCGCGCGAGATCGACCTGGTGGTGGTCAAAGGCAAGACCCAGCCGGTGGGCGTGTACGAGATCCTCGATTACCACACTGAAGAGACCTATCCGCAACTCACCGACGCCATGGGCCACTTCCGCGACGCGCTGGGAAAATACCGGGCGCGCGCCTTTGTCGATGCGCGTTTGCTTTTCGAGAAAGTGCTCGCCATCAATCCGCACGACAAGACCGCCGGCCTTTACGTGCAACGCTGCGAGCACCTGATCGCCACTCCGCCGCCGGAGGACTGGTGCGGCGTGTGGGTGATGGAAGACAAGTAACCGGGCCCAAGCGCCTGTTATCCCATTTTCGCAATGAAAATTGGCCGATAGGCGACGCCAATTGGATGTCTTGCCAAAGTAATTACACAAATTATCTTCAATTTCCGGGGATATTGCATGACTTCTAATGCTCCCGGCTTCGAGCGCGCACTGGTCTGGTTCCGCCGCGACCTGCGCTTTGTCGATCATGCCGCGCTCTTCCATGCGCTTGAACAATCGCGCCGGGTCTGGTGCGCATTCGTGTTCGACACCGAGATCCTCGATGCCCTGCCCTCGCGCACCGACCGCCGCGTTGAATTCATCTGGCACTCGGTGAAGGAACTGGATGCGGTGCTGCGCGAGCATGGCGGCGGCCTGATCGTGCGGCACGGCAGGGCGGTGGCCGAAATCCCGGCGCTTGCCGCCGAACTGCGTGTTCAGGCGGTTTTTGCCAATCGCGACTACGAGCCGTCGGCAAACCGGCGCGATACCGCCGTTGCCGCGGCATTGGCGGATCAGGGCATGGAGTTCGCCGCATACAAGGACCAGGTGATTTTCGAGCGCAACGAAATCATGACCGCGGCCGGTAGCGCGTATTCGGTATTCACCCCCTACAGGAACAACTGGCGGAAAAAGCTCGATGCCGCCGACCTGAAACCGCATCCGGTGGAGAATTACACGGCTTCGCTGGCGGCCCCGCGGGAGCAACGCCTGCCCTCGCTTCAAGATCTGGGCTTCGCACCAACCAATCTGCTTGCCATACCCATCCTTCCCGGACTGGGCGGAGCCGCGCTGCTGCTGGATGATTTTCTCGAGCGCATCGGGGAATACGACCGGGCCCGCGACTACCCGGCGGTGAACGGAACTTCGCACCTTTCGGTGCACCTGCGTTTTGGCACCGTATCGATCCGCCGGCTGGCCGCGGCGGCCATGGTTCAGGGCGGTCGCGGGGCGGAGAGCTGGCTCTCCGAGCTCATCTGGCGGGATTTCTATTTCCAGGTGCTGCACCACCATCCGCACGTGGTCGAGCAGGCATTCAAGGCGGAGTACCGGTCGCTTCGGTTCGAGCACGCCCCGGAACTGTTCGTCGCCTGGTGCGAGGGCCGCACCGGTTACCCGCTGGTCGATGCGGCGATGCGGCAAATCAATGCCACCGGGTTCATGCACAACCGTCTGCGCATGCTCACGGCATCGTTCCTGGTCAAGGACCTGCAGCTCGATTGGCGCCTCGGCGAAAAATATTTCGCTGATCACCTGAACGACTTCGACCTGTCGGCAAACAATGGCGGCTGGCAGTGGGCCGCGTCCACCGGTTGCGACGCCCAGCCCTACTTCCGAATTTTCAATCCGGTGACCCAGTCGGAAAAATTTGATGCCGACGGAAAGTTCATCCGCCAATATGTGCCCGAACTGTCCAGGGTACCTGCCAAACGTATCCATGCGCCCTGGACCATGACGCAGCGGGAGCAGCAGGATGCCGCGTGCATCCTCGGCGGGGACTATCCGCTGCCGGTGGTGAATCACGACACGGCCCGCAAACACAGCCTGGAGCGGTATGCGGCTGCGAGAAGTTCCGGCAAGCGCACCGATGTTTCATCCTGAGGCCGATAGCTGCCGGCTCGCGAGGTCATTTTCTGTTGCTTTTCCGCGGCTGATCTGCGCGTCCATGAAGGACTTCTATAGCGCGCCAGGCTTCACCACGGATGCCGTTCGATCACGTACCATCGGCGCGCGTCGAGGCGGACGATATCGTCCCGGCATCGCGCCGAATATTGCAATAATGCGGATAAAACCGGTGCCATCGGCATGTGGGCATCGGTAAAATTCGCCCGGGCGATGCTGTCCGATTCCGGCGGATCCTGTTCCGGCCGCACTGATAATCAAGGAAAGACCTGATGACCTACCAATTCATTCTTTACGAAGTGGATGATCGCCTGGCGACGATTACGCTGAACCGGCCCGAGCAGCGCAATGCGTTGAACTGGCCGATGCTGGAGGAAGTGAGTAAGGCGCTGAAAAAGGCGGAAAAGGACCCCGAGGTCCGCGTCATCATCATCAAAGGGGCCGGGCCGTGTTTTTCCGCCGGACACGACCTGAGCACGACCATGGGCTTGGGGCGCCGGCAACTCGACCAACGCCCCTGGAATGAAATTGTCGGCGGCGATGGCGATGGTCCCAGTGTCTGGGACGCGCGCGCGCGCGTGCAGGACCACCTTGATTTCGACCTGGAGATCTGGAACTGCTGGAAGCCGGTCATCGCCCAGGTGCACAGCTACTGCCTGGGCGGCAGCATCGGCATGGCTCTGAGTTGCGATCTGTTGATTGCTTCAAAAGACGCGCGCATGGGCTATCCGCCGGTGCGCTCGATGGCGCCCGGCGAGGAGATCAGCCTGTTTTCCTGGCACATCGGTCTGAAGCGCGCCAAGTGGCTGTCGCTGACCGGCGACAGCCTGACCGCCAAGGAAATGCTCGAATTCGGCGTGGCGAACTGGGTTTTTCCCAAAGACAAGCTGGACGCAGAAACCCGCAAGATCGCCCGGCGCATAGCCAATATCGATTCCGAACTGCTGAATCTTTCCAAAACCCTGGTGAATCGAATTTTCGAGCAGCAGGGGTTTTCGCATTCGATGAAATCCAGCGGTGAGCTCGTCAGCTTCGGGCCGCACCTGAAGGCCTTGCGCAACTTTGAAAAGACGGTCAGGGAGAAAGGCGTCAAGGTCGCTGCGGAGGAGCGCGACCGGCCTTTCGGCGGCATCGTGGGCCGTTATCCGCCGGTCGAGGAATAGTGGCGGCCAACATGGCATCCGGGCTTGCGCCGATCCGGGGTCTGGCGGATATCGAATTGCTGGAGCGCATTCCGCTCGAGCAGCAAAACGAGGTCTGGACGGTGTACGAACTGATCGCACTGGGCGCCGCAATCGAACCGGACAAGGCGGCCTTGGAGTACCTGGAACATGGCAGCCTCGACGACGATTCCCAGATAATCAGCTACCGGCAGCTGATGCTCAGGATCCATCAGGCGGCAAACCTGTTCCATTCTCTGGGCATCGGAAAATCGGAGCCGGTGGCCATCCTGCTGCCGATTGTGCCGCAGAATTATTTTGCTTTGCTGGGCGCGATTACCGCAGGCATCGCCTTTCCCATCAACTGGATGCTCGAAGCGCCGCAGATCGCCGCATTGCTGAACGCTTCCGGAGCAAAAGTGCTGGTGGCGCTCGGACCGACCCCGGGATTCGACATCTGGGAAAAGGTCGAGGCGATTCGCACTCGAGCGCCGGCCCTCAGGCATGTCCTGCAGGTCAAGGGTCCCGGCGGGAGCACACAGCCGGCGAGCGATTTCGACGCGCTGAGCCAAGCCCAGGCAGGCAGCGGCGTGAATTCCGCCCGGGTCATCGATCCCCAGGATGTCGCGCTCTACGTGCATACCGGGGGAACCACCGGGCTGCCGAAAATCGCGCAACTCATCCATCGCGCAATTGCCTACAAGTGCTGGGCATACACCATTCTGCTCGAGCAGCGGCCCGGACATTGCGGATTGGCGGCGCATCCGATGTTCCATATCGGCGGCATCGTCCATCACACCATCAGCTGGCTCGCCCGGGGCATGCGCAGCGTGATCCTCGGACCGATGGGATTCCGCAGCCGGAACGTCATCCGCGACTACTGGAAACTGGTGGAGCGGTTCAAGGTCACGGACCTTGGCGGGGTGCCCACCACGCTGGGCTTGCTTGCCGGCGTTGCCGTGGACGCCGACATCTCGTCGCTGCGACCCTATGTGATGACCGGATCGGCCGGCCTGCCGACACAGGTGTCGAGGTATTTTCAGAGCACCATCGGCGTACGCATTCTGAGCAATTACGGGATGACGGAGAACACCGCCACCATCGCGCTGCCACCGCGCGACGGCGACCCCCGCTTTGGATCGAGCGGGATTCGATTTCCGTTCACCCGGATCCGGACGGTGATGATTGACGAGGCAGGACGCATCGTGCGCGACTGCGCCGTCGGCGAAATTGGTGAAATTCTGGTCCAGGGGCCGGGCGTGATTGCCGGTTACCTCGACGCCGAACTCAACAGGAAACTGTTTGTCGACGGAAACTGGCTCAGAACCGGCGACCTCGGCCGCCTTGACGAGGACAGCTACATCTGGGTGACCGGCCGGGCCAAGGACGTCATTATCCGCGGCGGCCACAACATCGATCCGCTGCTGATCGAGGAGACCCTCATGACCCACCCCGCCGTCGCGCTGGTGGCGGCGGTGGGCAAACCCGATGCCCGCGCCGGCGAACTCCCGATCGCGTTCGTGCAACTGAAGGCGGGCGCGAGTGCCACCGACGCGGAACTCAAGGAATTTGCCCGCTCGCGCATACCCGAGCGCGCGGCAGCGCCTGTGGAAGTGTTCGTGGTCGATGCCATGCCGCTCACCGGCGTGGGGAAAATATTCCGCCCTGATCTGCGCCTGCGCGCGGCCAGGCGTGAATTCGGCCAAATGGTGGCTGCCATCGCCACGGCGGAGCGCAATGCAAGTGTCAGCATCGACCCGCACCCGGTTCACGGCACTGTGCTGAGAGTGGCTCTGACGCCGGGGGGCGACGGGCGCGATCGCGATGTGGAACTCCAGATACGCGAGGCGCTGGATCGCTTCACCTGCGTCTACGAGATAGCCTGGCGCGCCGAAGATGCGCGGATGCAGCCCCCGGAATGACTGTTGGCGCGGCATCCGCGCCCCGTCAACCGAATTGCGGCACATGCGTCTAAACTAGCCGCCTCGTGGTCGAACCCGTTCGTCGAAATCAATCAGGAAATGAACTCATGCCCGAACTGAAACTGAGGACCGTAACCCGCACCCAGGGCAACAATGCCGCGCTCAAGGATGGCACCGTCATACCGGTTGGCTTCGCTTTTGATTTCCTGGAGGTCGACCCGCTGATCGACGCCTTCCGCCGCATGACGCGCGGCATGGAATTCGATATCTGCGAGATGGCAATCACCACCTACATCTGCGGACGCGAGCATGGCAAGCGCTACACGGCGCTGCCGATTTTCATAGTGCGCGCCTTTCACCATGGCGCAATACTGGTCAATACCAAGGCCGGCATCAAGACGCCGAAAGACCTCGAAGGCAGGCGCGTCGGCGTCAATCGCGGCTACACCGTCACCACCGGGCTGTGGGCGCGCGGCGTGCTGGCGCACCAGCATGGCGTCGACCTGAGCAAGATCACCTGGGTGCTCTCGGGCGATGAGCATGTGGCGGAATTCCGCCCGCCCGCCAATGTGGTGCCTATCGAAAAAGGCAAAAAAATCGCTGACATGCTGGCCTCGGGTGAACTGGTCGCCGCCATCGGCGCCGAATGCGATCATCCGGATGTGAAGCCGCTGATCCCCAATGCCAAAGAAGCCGGTTACGAGGCCCTGGGCAAACTCGGGCACTATCCGATAAACCACACGGTGGTGGTCAGGGACGAGTTGTTGAGCGCCAATCCCAAGCTGGGAACGGCGATTTTCAATGCCTTTTCTGACGCCAAACGACTCTACGTCGAGCGCCTCAAAGCCGGGCAGATCGCCAAACCGAACGCCGTTGACGACATGCACAAACGCGTGATGGAAATCACCGGCCGCGATCCGCTGCCTTATGGCATCGCGCCCAACCGGCAGACAATCGGCGAGGTGATTGATTACGCGCTGGAACAGGGCATCATCAACAAGCGCGTCAGCGTGGAAGAACTGTTCGCGGCCAATACCCTGGGTTTGATCGGTTAGAGGACTGGTCCGGGAAGGGTAAAACCAAGCCCGGCGCGCGATCCATCTCGCCGCTGGGCTTCGCAACGCCCGCCGCAACTTGCGCGACTTGCCTAGCCTTTGATCTGCCGGCCGCCGCGCACGTCGTTCACCAGCGTGGTGAACGCCTCAAGGCTCAGTTTCGCGCCGTTGACGTAGGTCTCGGTTTTTGAATCGAGCCATTTGGCGCCATAACCGATGGCGGTATGAGCCAGGCGCACTCTCCCATCCAGCCAGGGACCGCCGCCGAAGCCGCCGATTACCGGAATGGCAACCGCCGCCACCACCGCCGGACCGGCCACGGGACCGGAGTTGGTGAAATCGAGCGCCACGGCTCCGGCCTTCTCCAGTTCCTTGGCCTGTGCAACCAGTTTCTGCGTCATTCCAGCCGGCGCCTGCGCTCCAGCGCCAGATTGGGCGCTGTAGGGAATGCCCAATTGCAATGCGGTCTGGGGCGTGAGGCCGAACTGCGCAAATACCGGAATGCCCGCGCGCGTTAGCGCGGCGACGGCCTCGGGGAACTCCGCCGCGCCATCCATCTTGATCATGTCGGCGCCGCCTTCCTTGACGATGCGTATGGCCGCACGCAAGGCGCTCGGGATGCCCTCCTGCAACGGACCAAACGGCAGGTCGCAACTGACTATGGCGCGCTTTGTGCCGCGCCGCACCGCCTTGCAGCAGATGAGGATTTCATCGAGCGTCACCTCCAGCGGATTGTCGTGCCCCCACAGGTTGACGCCCACCGAATCGCCCACGGAGATGAAATCGACACCGGCGCGCTCGGCGATCAGCGCCATCGGCGTATCCCAGGCAACCACGCCGACGCTTTTCTTGCCATCGCGCTTCAGTTGCTGCAGCGCGGGTATGGTCATGGCTTCCATGCTCACAGCCATGGCATCAGCGATGCGTGGATGACATCCGGCACGCCCTGCCCGCCCACCGACTTGATCGCCAGATCCACGTCTTTGAGCCCGAAGCGATGCGTGGTGATTTTTTCCAGAGGAAAGCGCTTGGAAGCCAGCTGCTGCAGCGCAAGCTCACAGGCCTTGTAGCTGTGGCCGCGTGCGCTGCGCAAGGTGACGTATTTGACGGTCATGCGCCCGATGGGGAAATTGGGGAAATCGGCCATCTCTCCCTGCACCACCATCACTCCCGCTTTGCGCTTCAAAGCCTCGATCCCCAGCAGAATCGGCAGCGTGCCGGCCCCCGCGGTGCAATCGAGGACCACGTCCACGCCCTTGCCCCCGGTAATCTCCTTGATGCGCGCCAGCGGATCTTCCTTCTGCACGTCGATGACGAAATCGGCACCCAGCGCCTTGGCAACCTCCAGGCGTGCGCCGTCCTTCGATGTGCCGGTGACAATGATGAGCGAGGCCCCGGCCTGCTTGCAGATGACGGTCTGCGAAAGTCCCTGTTGCCCCGGCCCCTGAATCAGCACGGTGGAGTTATAGCCGACTCCGCCTTCGAACAAGGACCATTCGATGCCATTGGCCATCGGCGTGACCACCCCGGCCAGTTCCGGCGATACGCCCTTGGGCACGTGGTGCAGCACCGCATTCCAGGGAAGGTAGACATACTGTGCGAAGCCGCCCCACAGGTGCGGCGCTTTCTCGGCCGAGGTATAGCCGTAGCGGATGGCATCCGGGTTGTAACGCCAGTCGGTGTTTTCGCAATGGCGGTACTGGCCGATGTGGCACCACTCGCACTTGCCGCACTCGACATAGTGCTCGACGAACACCAGGTCGCCTTCCTTGAAGCCCTTGCGCGCGGTGAACTCCTTGCCCGCCTTGGCGATGTAACCGATGTTCTCGTGGCCCATGATCACATGAGCGTTCGATGGCGGCGTCTTGTACAGCTTGACGTCGGTGCCGCAGATTCCGGCAACCTCCATTTTCATCAAGGCTCCGTCGGCGGGAATATCCGGCATGGGATATTCACGGATTTCCGTTCTGCCTGGGCCGATTCTTACCGCCGCTTGTACCTTTTCCACCTTGATATTCCTCCCTGATTATCTGTGTTTTTCGTCCGCCCGCCGTTTGACGAAGAGGGACGATTGGGCACATTTTCTCATGTAACCCCAGGGCCCAAGTATCGCCGCTGCACTACCGCGCGCAACTTTACCTCTCGGATCAATTCTAGATGTTGCACCCGGTAGCGGGACTGCGCGGAAAGTCCTAGTCCCCGTAATGCGTCCACATCCGAATGATTTTTACGATTTTTTCCTTATTAAGGATCTGATAGACCAACCGGTGTTTGAGGTTGATGCGCCGTGAATAAGCGCCTTCCAGATCGCCCACCAGCTTTTCGAATGGAGGGGGTGTCAGCAAGGGGTTTTTTGCCAGGACATCGAGCAAAGCCTCGGCCTTTTCCCGTAGTCCTGACTTTGCAATGTTCTTGGCATCTTTTTGCGCCTGCTTCGTAAACAGGATTTGCCAGGCCATAACCAGGTCTACCAGCCAGGATTCCTGGAGAGTTTGGCAACGGGCTCGACCAGGCCCTTGCGAATTGATTCACGCATGCCGGGGATTGACAGCAGATACAACGTTTCCTGGATCGCGCGCCAATCGTCTTCACCCACCAGGACGGCGCTATTTCGCTTGCCGGTAATCTGCACGGGTGCGTGGTGCTCTGCCGCCTCGTCGATGAGGCGATAAAGATTCGCGCGGGCGTCGGACGCTTTGAGTATCGTCATGACCGGATTCCATTTAAACGTACGTCATAGCGTACCATGAATGCGTTCTACCTGCCAACAGCGGTTCCCTGGGAAGCCCCTTGGTACCCTGCGGCGTATAGGGTGCGGCAATCGCTCGCTTCACGAAAAGTTTCACTCGAGCTCAGGGGCCGGCCATTTCATGGCCACCGCTCCGAATGGGGCGGTGCTGCCGCGAGATCAAAGCAGTGCATTCTTTGAAAGTTTCTGCGATGCCTCGAGAACCTTTTGCAACATTGTTCCCCCGGAAAGAGAATGGCTGGCATGGATAGGATCACCGTGTCGATTGAACATCGCGCCGGAGTGGTTTTCAATGTCGGGCGAGGCCAACAGCGGGAGGATTGTCTCGCTGTACTGCTCCACACTGGGGAACAGGGCCCCGACGAGCATCTCCGTCAGCTTCAGGCTCAGGGAACCCTGCCCCAGCGTGCCAGCGCGGATGTTGGATTTCAGAAGCCCCGGGTTCATCCCGTAAAAATTCACAGCCGGATAGCGCGCCGCAGCATCGAGGACCAGTGCCTCGTTGCCGATCACCGTATTGGAGTGTGCCGCCATCAGGCTGTAGCTTTTTTCGGAATTGAAATCATCCGGATTGCCTTTCTGGTCCGTCCCGGGGAAACCCCAGACGAAGACCCTGGGCTTTGCTTTGGGCTGATCCCGCTGTTTGCCCAGACGTAGCGCCATTTCTCCAAGCATGACGAAGCGATTCAGATAACTGACGGCCAGGTCCAACTCAATGCCCTCCGTGCTCTCGGCGCGCTGCCTGCCGGCCATGATGCCGGTGGTGAATATCAGAATATCCAGCGACTCAGCGGGTAGTTCCTGCGCCACGCGACGCGCGTCCTTCATCCGAGTAAGGTCGGCTTGAATGAAGCGGAGGCCCGCGACGCCACGATCGCGGAGGCTTCGCCCCACCACCAGGACCTGCGCGCCTTTCGCCGCCAGTGCCATAGCTAGCGCGCGACCGATACCGTTCGTTCCTCCTACCACCGCGACGGTTTTGCCGTTGAAGGCGTCATGGGCCAATGTCGCCCGTTGCCAATGCAAATCTTTACGACGAGTGCCACTGAAAGCTTTCATTCGACACGCTCCTCCCGGAATCTGATGCGGCCTACCTGCGTTTGAGTGATGGCATGCCAAATGGGGTTATGGCAATCGCCCGAAGTTTGACGGCAGTCCCGACCGACATTAGCTCGCAGCTGTGTTCCATTTCAGTCCCTGTCTGGTTTAAAGCTGCGCATTGTGTCGCTGTTCCAGATCGGGATAAAGACATTCAATTGGAATTGATTGCGCTATAAATGGGATAATAACGCCATGGAAATCTTCAAAAACATGCCGCTCTTCGTTGAAGTTGCCCGGGCCAGCAGCTTCCGGCGCGCGGCCGCGGTCCTTGATATGCCCAATTCCACGGTATCGCGCCGCATCGCGGAATTGGAGCGGGATGTCGGCCTGCGACTGTTCAACCGCTCCACACGGCGGGTGGAGTTGACCGAAGGAGGCCGTCTCTATTTCGAGCACTGCAATCGCATCATTCAAGAGGCGCAACTGGCACATCAGCAACTCGCGAACATGCAGGCCAAGCCCAGCGGATTGATACGCGCGTCCGTGCCGGTGGATTTCAGCGTGCTGTACCTCGGACCGTTGCTGGCGGATTTCACAATGCAATATCCGGACATCCGCTTTGAACTTGATCTGAGCCCCGCACAGGCCAACCTGACAACGGACCCGGTTGACGTGGCGATACGGATGGGACTGCCGAGGGATCAAAACCTCATTGCCAGGCAAGTCGCCGACATGGCGGTCGGATTGTTTGCGTCGCCAGGCTATCTGAAGAAATGGGGTGTGCCGAAAAATCCCCAGGATCTGCTGCGGCACGAATGCCTGCGCATGACAGAGAGTCCCTGGACGCTAAGTCATGCCAAGGGCCATAAGAGCCACTCGCTGGCGGTAAGCGGAAAATTTGTCGCCAACAACGTCGGCATGCTGCGCCAGTTTGCGCTCAACGACATGGGGATAATGTTGACCGCGGAAAGCTGGGGTCTCGCCGACGTTGCGGAACATAGACTGGTTCGTGTTTTACCGGAATGGTCGTCGGCGAAAGTGCCGGTGTACGCCCTGACAACGACACGGCTTTTGCCGGCCAAAGTGCGCGTGTTTGTTGATTATCTGGTCGTGCGATTGGCAAGACCTGCAAACATAATGCAATGAAGGATAGATAAGCCAGTCTTGCGCCCCATGTTTTCCTCGAACAAAAACAGTCCCGCCCGCCTGCACGCCCTCGAAAGGGTGAAATCGTGGACGCGCGAGCGTTTCAAGCTCCCCGATGGAAGCACCATTTTCGCCGCGGAACTGGCCTGCGCCCTGCCCGGCTGTCCTCCGCTGGAGACGGTGATTTCGTTCTGGAATGCCGATGGCAGGCGCTACCACTTCAAGATTTTCAAGCCCGTCGCAGAGATCGCGGCTGAGGACCTGCCCTACGCCTGGCTGCTGGAGGCGCTTGCGGTGCCGGAAAATTTTGAGTGCGATTGCTGCTGAATTGTCCGAGCGCTTGAGAAAAAGCTATCTGTTCAACCTGCCTCAGGCACCGAATACCTCGTTCAACTGCCGGGCCACGCGGATAAAGGTGGTGCGCTTGGACAGTTCCTTCAGCCGGCGCGCGCCGACGTAGGTGCAGGCCGAGCGAACGCCGCCTAATATTTCCTGAACGGTGCCTTCAACGGGCCCGCGGTAGTCGATCAGCACCTCCTTGCCTTCGGAGGCGCGGTAGTTGGCGACACCCCCGGAATACTTCTCCATGGCAGTGCGCGAGCTCATGCCATAGAAGCGCAGCTTGCTCTGCCCCCCGTGTTCCTCGATCTCACCGTGGCACTCGTCGTGTCCTGCCAGCATGCCCCCCAGCATGATGAAATCGGCGCCGCCGCCAAACGCCTTGGCCAGGTCGCCGGGCGAAGAGCAGCCGCCGTCGGAGCAGATCAGGCCGCCGAGGCCGTGCGCCGCGTCGCCGCATTCGATGATTGCCGAGAGCTGCGGATAACCGACGCCGGCCACTTTGCGGGTGGTGCACACCGAACCCGGACCGATGCCGACCTTGACGATATCGACGCCCAGAAGAATCAGCTCCTCGGTCATCTCGCCGGTGACCACGTTGCCGGCCATCATGGTTACTTTCGGATAGGCGTCGCGGACCTTGCGGATGAAATCGACGAACGACTTGGTATAGCCGTTGGCGACATCGACGCACAGGTAGGCAATGGCATCGCCCGCGGCATTTTTCACGCGGCGGAATTTTTCATAATCGGCGCCGGTTATTCCCAGCGAATAAAACACCGTGGCGTCGGGCGGCTGCGATTTGAAAAACGCAATCAGGCTTGCCTCGTCGTAATGCTTGTGCAAGGCGGTGGACAGGCGCAATGCGCTCAGCGACTGTGCCATCTCGTAAGTTCCCACCGTGTCCATGTTGGCAGCGATGATCGGAATGCCGCGATATTTGCCGCCGGAATTGCGAAACGAGTATTCACGGGAGATGTCGACTTCGGAGCGCGAGGTCAGGGTCGAACGCTTCGGCCGGATGAGGACATCCTTGAAATCCAGCTTGAGATCTTCTTCGATGCGCATGGCTCAGCTCCCAGCGTTTTCGCTACCGTTGTCCGCCATTGATGACTCCCGTTGCACGCATGCGTGCGCCGCAAGATTAACAGGGCGGCAAGGCCAGGGGCAACGAGCGCCCGTCCCGGAGGGATCCGTATGCTATTCGCGGACCTCCACCACCGAGGGGACGTAACCGAGCTTGTCGAGCAGCAGACGATCCTGCTCAGCCTCGGGGTTGTCCGTGGTGAGGAGTTTTTCGCCGTAGAAAATGGAATTGGCGCCTGCCAGCAGACACAGCGCCTGCATCGACTCGGGCATTTCGGTGCGGCCGGCGGAGAGCCGAACCATGCTTCGCGGCATGCAGATGCGGGCGCTCGCAATGGTGCGCACGAATTCGCTCCAGTCGAAATCACCGGCATTGGCCAGCGGCGTGCCTTCCACCCTGACCAGCATGTTGATCGGCACCGATTCGGGCTGCGGTTCGAGATTCGCCAGGGTGGCAATCATCGCCGCTCGCTGTGCGCGCGATTCGCCCATGCCGACGATGCCGCCGCAGCAGACCTTGACGCCGGCACCGCGCACCTTGGCCAGCGTATCGAGCCGGTCTTCGAACTCCCGCGTGGCGACGATGGAGCTGTAATAATCGGGAGCGGTGTCGATGTTGTGGTTATAAAAATCAAGGCCTGCCGCCTTCAGTTGTTCGGCCTGCCCGGGACGCAGCAATCCCAGGGTTGCACAGGTTTCCATCCCCAGGGCTTTCACCCCGCGCACCATGTCGAGCACCGGATCGAGGTCGCGCTGCTTGGGTCCGCGCCATGCGGCACCCATGCAGAAGCGCGTGGCACCGCGTGCTTTGGCCTGATTGGCCGCAGCAAGCACATCGTCCAGGGCCATGACCGGCTCGTCGGCAACACCAGTCGCATGGTGGGAGGATTGCGGGCAGTAGCCGCAATCCTCCGAACAACCGCCAGTCTTGACCGAAATCAGTGTGGAGAGCTGGATTTCGTTTGCATTGAAATGCTGGCGATGCACTCCCTGGGAACGGTACAGCAGATCTGCAAATGAAAGGCTGAACAAGGCTTCGACGCCGGACTGAGTCCAGGCGCCGCCGAGGGTGGCGTGCCGGTGCGCCCCCGCTTGATCGATGGTCCCGGCTTTATACAGGTGCACCGGTTCTGCGCGGGCCGCGCTGTCGTGATGCTCGTTGGACGCACTCATCGTTTGGATTCCTCCATAGTAAAGTCTGCCTTCCGATCCTGGCCCAGGTGTTTTACCAACACGGGCAATATCTCCGCGAGCATGCGCGACAGGGTCCAGGGCGGATTGAGAACAAAAATGCCGCTGCCGTTCAGCCCCAGGCCGCCCTCGGCGGCCGCCTTGACCGTCAGCGTGGCGTGCAGCCAGCCCTTGGCCTGCAGGCGTTTGAGGCGTGCCGGGAACTGTTGCGCCTCAAGACGCTGCACCTGGGGATACCAGACCATGTAGGTGCCGGTTGCAAAGCGCTCGATTCCGCCCCTTAACGCGGCGACGACTCGCGGGTAATCCGCTTTGTCTTCGTAGGAGGGGTCGATCATCACCATGCCGCGCCGCGATGTCGGCGGCAACAGCGCGGTCATGCCGTCGAATCCATCGGTGGCCTGGGCAATGGTGCGCGGCGCTTCTCCGGCAAGCGAACGGATGAGTTCACGGCTGTCGGTGCTGTGGAGTTCGAACAGGCGCAGCCGGTCCTGCCGGCGCAGCACCTGCATCGCCAGGCGCGGCGAGCCCGGATAAAAGCGCAATGCGTCACCGCTGGCGTGCACGGCATTGAATTGCCTGACCTGGTCGCGGTAATCGAGCAGCGCCTCGGGAAGATGCGCCAGTCCCCACAGCGCTGCAATACCGGTACTCGACTCGCCGCTCTTCTTTGCGTGGTCGCCGCGCAGGTCGTAGGCGCCGGCGCCGGCGTGGGTGTCGATGTACCAGAAGGTCTTTTCCTTCTGCGCGAAATGGCGCAGAAGATAGACAAGCACAGCGTGTTTGAAGACATCCGCGTGGCTGCCGGCGTGAAACGCGTGGCGATAACTGAACATCAGCCCGCATCCATGGCGATAAAGATGGCAGATTATATCCAGCCGGCGACCCGCCAAACCGGAATGCGTACGCCGATTGCATTGATTATCAGCTGGCTTGTCCCTATGATTGGCCGGACTGTCGCGGGTTCTGTTCAAGTCGCGGCGGTTATTTACTGGAGGAGATGAGATGAAAAACTTGATGCGTATCAGCAGCGCCTGCCTGTTTCTGGCCGGGATGCTTGTCGTTGCACCGTCATTGGCGCAGCAGTGGCCTGCCAAGTCCATCCGCATCATTTCGCCCCATCCGCCGGGGGGGCCTGGTGATATTCCCTTTCGCGGCTTTCAGGAATTTCTTTCCCAGAAATACGGGCAACCGTTCGTCATCGAGAATCGGCCCGGCGCCAATGCGGTGATTGGCGCGGAATTGTGCGCGAAAGCTGCGCCGGACGGCTATACCCTGTGCGGCACCAATAACGGCACGGTCTCGATCAATCCGATCGCCTATCCGAAGCTGCCCTATGATCCTCCCAAGGATTTTATCGGGATTGCCAGGATCGGGGACATCGAAAGCCTGATCGTTGCCCATCCGTCGGTGCCGGTGAATACGTTTGAAGAACTGGTTGCCTACGCCAAAGGCAAGCCCAATGCACTCACCTGGAGCACCATCGGTGTTGGCAGCGGCGCACACATGACGCTCGAGTGGCTGCGGACACGCGGCGTAGAGGTTCTCCACGTTCCGTTCAAGGGCGGCGAGGCGGCCATGAATGCCGTCATCGGCGGACAGGTCGATTTGTCGATGAATGCGGCCGGCCGCACCGTTCCCATGATCAAGTCCGGCAAGCTCAAAGCGATTTCCGTCAGTGGCATTCGGGCGTCTCAGTTCCTGCCCGGAGTGCGCTCGATGGGGGAGTCCGGCTACACGGTCGATACCGGGGTTTGGATCGGCCTGTTCGCTCCCGCCGGTACGCCCAAGGTCATCGTTGAGCGCTTGAACGCCGACATCAATGGATTGCTGAAAAACAAGGATTATGTCGCCAGATACCTGACGACCCAGGGCATGGTTCCCACCGGCGGGACGGTCGAGGAATTCGGCCAGCAACTCAGGGAGGAGCGTGCGTTCTACGAGAAACTGGTCAAGGATACCGGTGTTACTTTACCGCAATAGGGGCTGATGAGTGGGACGAAAGTGGGCTGAAAAGGCAAAATGACCGTCCGGGCGTTCCTGCCCGGGCGTCACCATCAAGTTTCGGCGAAGGCCGCGGATATCAGACGCTGACCGGGTTGGTACCCGGCGGCGCAAACAGTCCGTGCCGCGCCGCGTCCTTGTAATTCTCCTCGGGGTTCAGCTCGATCGAGCAGGAACGCACCCGCTGCACCTGCGGATCCAGACCGATGACCGGTTTGCCATCGCGATTGGCCTCGGCGGCCTGCAGCAGCATGCGCCTTGCCATGACAATGCCTTTATCGGTCGGACAGAGGTTTTCCTTGGCGCGATTCTGTATCGGCCCCATGGATTCCTGCAAAGAGGCGTCCTGCATGCCTATGCCGTCAATGCCGGAATACTGGGTTCCGGCCTTTTGCGCAGCGCGATCCATCATGTAGTTGTTGCTCTTGTTCTGCAAGGTAATGAAGGTGCCGGGGATGTTTTTCACGTGGATCCCCATGCCGTCCTCCATCGCCTTGCGCTCGTCGGCGGACAGGGCGCGGGCCGGGTGGTAGTTGATGCTCCAGGACCAGCAGTTGTGGTCATCAATCGGCACCCATGCGTGCGCGCCGAGCGGATAGCTTCCGCGCGGCGGAATGACGGTGTAGAACGGCATGATCCACGGCGTAATGCGCCAGTAGTACTTGCCATGATCGGCATTGCGGCGCGCACCGATGAGCAGTCCGCCTTCGAATTCCACCACCTCGAAGTGCGGCATCTTGTCGCGCTCGTTGTATTGATTTCCCTTGGTACCCTTGAACAGCGGATCGGTCTTGAGCGCACCGCTGTGAAGAAAAGTCACGTGCGAGGAATCGATACCTCCCTCCATCGCCTGCAGGTAGTTGCACTCCTGGAAACGCTTGGAGATATAGCGGCGCTCTGCCGTCACATTGGCCCACTCCAGTCCCGGCGGCGCCGGTTTCAGCTCCGGCGCCCCCATGTAGGTCCAGATGACGCCGCCTTGTTCTATGCACGGGTAGGAGGTGAGCTTGGTGCGCTTGCGCATCGGGCCGTTCTCGCCTTCGGAGGGCAGGTCGACACACTGGCCGGTGATGTCGAATTTCCAGCCGTGATAAGGGCAACGCAGGCCGCTTTCCTCGTTGCGTCCAAACCAGAGTGACACTCCCCGGTGTGCGCAGAATTCGTCCATCAGACCGATGCGGTTGTCGCTGTCGCGAAAGGCTATCAGCGACTCGCCCAGCAGTTTCACCCGCACCGGCGGGCAGTCCGGTTCCGGCAGCTCAAAGTCGTGCAGCGCCGGTATCCAGTAGCGGCGAAAGAGATCACCCATCAAAGTCCCCCGATCGGTACGTGTCAGGGCGTCGTTTTGTTCCTGGCTCATCATGGTGTTAGTCTCTTCTTACGTTGTGCGAAGCGGATGCATGTCAGGGTGCGCGCCTGCCGAAGACGCTGTC
This sequence comes from uncultured beta proteobacterium, assembly GCA_903859155.1. GTDB lineage: Bacteria > Pseudomonadota > Gammaproteobacteria > Burkholderiales > SG8-39 > 2-02-FULL-62-17. The sequence continues at coordinate 34,100 of CAIOLO010000126.1, read as the reverse complement.
GTAGGCTTTGTTCCATTTGTCACGCTGGTCGAGCATGAGGTTGGGATCGATCAGTTTGATGTTGACGTTCTTCATCGGCGAAACGGCGTTGCTGTTGGTCGGCACGTAGTTCATCTGCACCAGCAGATCCTGCGCCTCTCCGAGCATGTAATCGTGAAAAAGAAGCGCGGCGTGCGGACGCGGCGCGCGGCGCGCAACCCCGATCGCGTTCGAGCGCGCCACCACCGGGTCAAGCGTGAACCAGTCCACCGGCGCGCCCTTTTGTTTGGCCGATTCGGGCATGTAGTTGTACAGTGTGAGCGCCAGCGGGACTTCCCCGGCCACCACCATGTTATTGAGCAGGGTGTGCCCGGTGCGCACCGAGACGGCGTTCCGGCGCGCAATCTCGCGGAACAGCGCCAGGCCTTTTTCCTCTCCCATGCCGGTCACCACGGTCGCGAACCAGTCCTGGTCTTCGGACTCGATACCCAGTTTGCCCTTCCATTTCGGATCAAGCAGATCTGAAAAGGATTTGGGGAGGTCCTGCTTTTTCACCGCATTGGTATTGTAGGCCTGCACGAAGACTGTAAGCAGCGTTGCCGCCCAGGCATGGTGCTTGGGCACCGCGCCGGCCAACAGGAACCGGTAGCTGGGTGACACCACCGCTTGCAGCAGTTGCTCGCGATTGAGCGCCTCCATCTCCGGGCCGCTGATGTGGATGGCGTCCACTTCGAAGCGCTTTGCCGCGGCTTCGGTCACCGTCCGCTGCAATACGCTGGTGGTGCTCGCACGCCATACATTGACCTTGATCCCGTATTTTTTCTCGAACGGTGGGATCAGCGTCGGCAGGTCGGTGGCGGCAAAGGAGGTATACAGGCTGAGGGAGCCCTCCTTTTTTGCTTCGGCGACAATGCGCTGCATCCGGTCCGGACCCTCGTAGGTCGCCAGCGGTGTCTGTCCCCATGCAGCCGCCGCGAACAGTGCGACGGCGCATGCCGCCGCCGATTGCCGCAATGCGACGATTGCCTTTTTCACGCCGGCTCCTTGACCTTGCCCTTGAGGTAGCGTTGCACCGCTTCCGCGCTCAGCACCACCGCCGGGTCGTATTCGGGCGCATCCTCAAGTTGCTCCAGGTCATTGAGACCGCTGTTCTTGAATATGCGGTTGATGGCGGATATCAGGCGCACCGGTTTGTCCGGGTCGGCATTGAAGTGCTGGTGTATGGTGTTCGGCGGGATATAGATCACGTCGCCGGCCTCCCACTCGTAGCGCTTGACCTCTTCCTGGGGCGTCCAGTGGTAGGTGTCGGTAATTTCGACGTCGCAATCCTGGTGCAGGTCGTAGCCGCGTCCTTCCAGCACGTAGAGGCACTCCTCGGCCAGGTGGCGGTGCTTTCCCGACTTGCTGCCAGGCGGGATGATCTGCATGTAGGAGTCCACCGTCTCCATGCGCGTATTCATCTGTTCGCTGATCAGGTGCTTCAGCAATCCCTGGCGCGCCATCTCCCAGGGCATGTCTTCGGGACGCACTACCTTCTTGCGGCGCGCGTTGCGCACCGGCGCGTTGGTCGCGTCATCGAGGAGGTCTTGGTAGATTTTTCCGGTTGTCTTGCCGCGCATCCACGCTTTTGCTTCAGTCCAGGCCATTGTTATCTCCTTAAATAAAGTGTTTGCGCGTTACTTTGCGTGGTTGAGGTCTTCTTCGCGCTCGCGCACGACAAAATTCTTTCCGCCCGGGGCCGCCTCGGTGGGCCGTGGCTCCACGGTCGACTGGAACAGCATGTTCATGAACATGTACATGGGCTTGGTCTTCAGTACCAGTGCGCGGGCCGGCTTGTCGGCATCGGCGTTGAAATGCTGGTGCACGCAGTTGTTGTGCACAATCGCAATATCGCCGGCCTGCCAGTCGTAGCGCACGCCGTCGTGGATTTCGTAACCTGTGCCATCGAGGATGTAGAACGCCGCCTCGTTGACGTGGCCGTGCTTTTGCGATTTACCGCCTGGACCGTATTCCTCCAGGTGAATGTGCAGGGTCTGGGTAATGCCGTCCTTGGGTTCGACATAATGCCGGCTATAGGCCTGGGGACCATCCTGGAACTTGATCTCGGAACCCTTGCGCACCCGAGGCAGGGCGCGAAGTCGCGTGAGTTCGTCCTTCAGGCTGTAGGCGCCGGCTATGGCTCGGACGAAGATCCGGTCTTTCTTGCTGTGGTAATGCGACTCGTTGGACATTGCTGCTCCTGTGTGCTGAAAAATATTCCCCGATGAAACCCTGAAACAATCACTCGACTAAAACGTCTCAACAGCTTGCCCCTGCGTTCCGGGGGGATTCCCCGGGCGGCGCAGGCCTCCTTGAACCTTGCCCAGCCGTCTTTACTTCGCGGCGCCGATAATCTCGCGATAAAGCTTTGACCACTTTGCATTCTCATCCAGCGCAATTTTTGGATCAATAAAGCGGAACGGGAATTTATTCAATGGCGTGTTGATCTTCTTGCTGGTGGGCACGAAATCGCGCTTGATGAACATTTCCTGCGCATCCGAGAGCATGAAATCATGGAACAGGATGGCCGCATTCGGATGCGGCGCGCGGCGCGCGACGCCGACCCCCTGGGGACGGGCGAGTCCGGGCTGCATCACGAACCAGTCTATGGGTGCGCCGTCATTTTTCAACTGTTCGGCCTTGTAGTTGTAAATGGTCAGTGCCAGCGGAATTTCCCCCGATACCACAAGATTCACCAGCAGGGTGTGGCCGGTACGCACGGAAATGCCATTGGTCGCCACGATGTCGCGAAACAGCTTGAGCCCCTTGGCTTCACCCATGTCGCCGACAACGGCGGCAAACCAGTCCAGATCGCTCGATTCGATTCCCAGCCGCCCTTTCCACTTGGGATTGAGGAGGTCTTCATAGGTTTTCGGCAGATCTTCCTTCTTGACCAGTCTGGTGTTGTACGCGGCGGTAAACATGTTGAGCCGCGTTCCTATCCATTCGCGATGGGGCGGCAGGGCCTGTGGAATCAAATCCTGAAGGTAAGGCGACTTCACCTCCTGCAGCAGCCTTTCCCGGGAAAGCGCCTCCATCTCCGGCGCATTGGTTTCGACAACATCGACCTCGAAGCGGCCGGCGCGTGCTTCGGTGACCGCCCTTTGCACGATATTTTCCGAACTGGACCGCCACACCTTGACCTTGATCCCGTATTTCTTTTCGAAAGCCCCGGCAAAAATCTTCATGTCATCAACCGGCGCCGAGTTGTAGACGCTGACCTCGCCTTCTTTTTTTGCGCCTTCAACCAGCCGCTGCTGCCGGTCCGCGCCGCTGTAGTTCGCCAATGCCGCCGACGGTGAGTCGGGTACCGCCCTGGCCTGCGCGGTTGCGCCGCTGCTGCCGAGCAGCGCCAGACCGGCAAGTGCCAGCGTGCAGCCAGCCCAGATGGCTTTGATGCTTTGGTTTTGCCTCATGCTCTCCTCCCTGATTGCAAAGTATAGACCGCCGCGCGGGCAAGCCCAAAGGCTTACCCCGTGACAGGTGGCAAATCGGCCAGTTCGGCCTTGTAAGCCTCCTCCATGCGCGATTGCAGTCCGTGTTTGGCCAGCGCTTCGGAGAAAAGCTGCCGGATCAGCGGTTTTTCGTCCGCATAATCGATCTGGTCCCCGCCCAGGCGCTTGCTGATCCAGGCCTTGGGCACGCCCTGGGTATTGCGCAGCGCCACCCCCTCATGCTTGAAGGCCAGATAACGCGCGGGCGTGGTCCCGGTATTGAAGTGCTGGTGCAGCCAGCCGGCCGGCGGCACGATCATCGAACCGACCTGCCATTCGTAGCGCTTCGGCGCCTCGCCCTCAGGCCACATCAATGAGTAACCCTCGCCGGTCAGGATGATCACATGCGCTCCGGGACCGTGCGCGTGCGCCTTTTTGTAGGTGCCGATGGGAAACTGGGAAATATGGCTGTTCATCGAGCCTTTGGCCATGTTGAAGCGGATATGCCCGCCGCCGGCACCGCGCTCCTTTGCGCTGATCAGCGGCAGGTTGACTGCGTCTGCGACGAAGTTGGTCTCCAGCAGCAGCCCCTTTTGCTCGCCCTTGTTGCTGAAATAATCGGGTTCGCCCGCAAAGCGGTTCTTGAAGTCGTAGCTTGTGTTGAATACGAACTCGGGTTCTTCATAGAGGTTGATCACAGACGGTGCGTTTGTCACCGCCACATAGCGGGCCGGCTCCCGGCCCGAACCGTTGAAGTGCTGGTGCCAGGTGTTGAGCGGAATTGCGAACAACGCACCGGCTTTCCATTCGAAGGTGATGCGTTTGCCGGCGTCATTCCATACCGTGGTTGATCCACGTCCGTCGAGGATCATGATCATTTCCTCGAACAGCTGGCGCTGCGGCGGCAGCTTACCTCCCGAGGGGATCTCGCAGACATAGCAGTCATTCGAGGTCCTCGATGCCTCGTGATTGAGGTAGACGCCGCGTGCCTCGCGACGCACCCAGGGCTTGAGTTCGACACTGTGCAGGTTCGGGACGTAATGCGCGCCGATGATGTCCAGGCCCTCGTTCTTCACCCAGCGGGTGTAAGGGGTGTCCTTTTCCGTGGCGAATTTCTTCGCCAGATCGTCCGATACCACTGCGTCTTTGGCCATTACGGTTCTCCAGCTGTGTTCAAAATAGGGGTCACTGCGGCGCCGTTTCCACGGTGTTGGGTATCGCGATGCATTTTTCCGGATCCATCGTCAAATGAATGTTTTCGCCGACCGGCGTGCGCAACGAAGGATGAGCACGCGCGAGCAGCAGCGTCTCGCCGATGCGCACCTGGAAATCGACGCATTCGCCGAGAAACACCTTGGCCTCCACCCTGCCCTGGCAGGCATTCTGTCCGCCCGGGAGCGCCTGGTCAGCCAGTGTCACATCCTCCGGACGGATGGCGATGACCGCCTTGTCGCCGGGGGCGAGCCTGCCCACCGAGCGCACGTCGAGGTCCCCGAGCGCGCTCGTCACGCGGTAGGCGCCGGGCTCGCCCTGGGCCGCGCGCACCGACGCGTCGATGAAATTGCTGGAACCGACGAAATCCGCCACGAATTTGTTGCGCGGCCGCTCGTAGATTTCCCTGGGCGTGCCCAGTTGCACGATGCGCCCTTCGCTCATGACGGCAATCTGGTGCGACAGGGCCAGTGCCTCGCTCTGGTCGTGTGTGACATAGACAGTGGTCAGCTTGAATTCGCTTTGCAGCCGTTTCAGCTCGAAGCGCATGCGCTCGCGCAGTTTGGCGTCCAGGTTGGACAAAGGCTCGTCCAGCAACAGCAGCCGGGGTTCCATCGCAATGGCACGCGCCAGCGCCAGTCGCTGCTGCTGGCCGCCGGACAACCGCGTGGCGTCCCGCCCCGCAAGTTCCTCCAACCCCACCGCGGCCAGCACTCGCATGACCTTTTCCTTGATTACCTTCTCCCCGGGGGGGTTGGCGCGCACCTGCAGTGGAAACGCGGCATTCTGGAACACGTTCATGTGCGGCCAGATGGCGTAGGACTGGAAAACCATGCCGAAGTTGCGCCGGTTCGGCGGCACGAACACGTTTTTCGAGGATGAGTACACCACGCGGTTGTCGACGCTGATGTCTCCGGCGACCGGCCGCTCCAGGCCCGCGATCGAGCGCAGCGTTGTGGTCTTGCCGCTGCCGCTGGGCCCGAGCAGCGTAAACAGCTTGCCCTCGGGCACTTCGAAGGCGACATCCTGCGCCGCCTTCACGGTCTGTCCGCGGTCGTTGGGGTATTCGGTGAAAAGACCTTTGACGCTAAGCACGCTGACTCTCCCTAAGTGGATTCGCTGGTTGCGTACCGTCGATTCCTAAACCTCTTTGATGCCAAGTTTTCCGGCCGCATACTGCGCCAGCATCACGAAGCAGAACAGCGACACAATCATCATGACGCCCAACGCCGACAGTTCGACGTACTGGCCGTTCTGCCAGAATTCCCAGATGATGATGGAGACGACTTCCTTGCCCGGGCTGTAGAGCAGGATGGAGCTCGACAGTTCACGAATCGAAACGATGACGATGTAGATCCATCCGGCGACCAGGCCCGGTTTGAGCAGCGGCAGCACGATGCGCCAGAAGGTCGCCGCCCAGGCCGCACCGCTCATTGCCGCGGATTCCTCCAGTTCCTTGTGGATCTGCAGCATCGAGGTCATGTTGTAGCGCAGCCCATAGGGGAGGAAGCGCGTCACGTAGGCGATGAACATGATCCAGAAGGTGCCGTACACGCCGATATCGACATAAAGATAAAAGATCATGATCGACAGGCCCAGGACCAGCCCCGGAAAAACCAGCGGCAGGGAGGCCAGATTGTCCAGCCATACCCGGCCGCGCATGCGGCTTTTAACCACGATCCAGCAGATCACCGAGGTCACCAGCATGATCATGGTGGCGGCACCCAGCGACAGGAACAGGCTGTTCCAAACCGCGCCCGCCAGCGCCGGAAACTCGAATACGCGCCGGTAAGGCTCGATGGTCAGCGTCTTTAACGCTTCCATTGAAGGCACGCTGTAGAACTTGTGCAGCGAGGACCACACCAGCACCAGGAACGGAAACACCACCACCACCAGCAGGTAGGCGATGAAAATGGCCGCGGTGAAATAGCGCCAGCGGCCCAGGTCCATGGGCCGCGGCCGGAACCCCTTGCCGGTCACTGTGGAGTAGCGGTTGCCCTGGCTGGACAGGCGCGACTGAAAATAAAGACCCAGCCCGGCGATCGCCAAAAGGGTGATGCCGTAGGCCGAAGCCAGGCCCACCTTGCTCGGATATTGCCGTATCGCCTCGAAGATCGCCGAGGTATAGACGTGGATTCCGACCGGCAGTCCCAGCAGTGCAGGCACCTCGAATGATTCGATGGCGCGCACGAACAGAATCAGCAGCGAAGCCAGGGCCGCCGGCCAGGCCAGCTTCAGTGTGATGCGCCGGGCGATCTGAAAAACCGAGGCGCCGCTCATCAGCGCGGACTCCTCCAGCGACGGGTCCATGGAACGAAAGGCGGCGGTCATCAGCAGGAATGCCACCGGGGAATAGTGCAGCCCGTCCACCCAGACCATGCCGGACATCGAATAGATATTGAAAAACACCCGCTCCGTTCCGAACCAGGTCTGCAGGACCTGGTTGAGAATGCCGATTTTCGGACTGGCCAGCAGTATCCAGGAGACGGTGAAGAGAATGCTGGGAATCACCAGGGGAATGATCGAAAGCCCGAAGAACAGCGACTTGAACGGCGTATTGGTGCGCTCGTTGACCCACGCTAGAAAAGTGCCTACCAGAAATGCAAACAGCGCCGCCCCCGCTGCGAATTGCGCCGAGTTGAGAAACAGTTGCAGCGTCTCGACACTGGAGTAGGCGACCTTGTAATTGTCGAAAGTGAACTCTGCGGCGACGGTGGCCGTTTCCGGGGTGAAAAAGCTCTGCCACAGCAGGAATCCCAGCGGCACCAGGGCGAGCCATGCTACGAAGGCCACGCAGACGGCAAAAATCAGCCATTTGGGATCCAGGCGCGCCCAGAAACCCGCGGAGGGCGCGTCTTCGGCACCGTGGCCGCCGCCATGGGAATGTCCATTTCCCCCATCGCCATGGGAATGGCCATTATCCGCGCCGGTGTGCGCATGGGTGTGGTCATCATGGGCGTGGTGATGTTCATCACCGTGGGCATGGGAATGGCCGTGCCGGTGCGCTTGTGCAGGACCGTGGGAGTGTGCATGCGGATGATCATGGTCATGCGCATGACCATGATCATGCGTATGCGCGGGCCCTTGATCCAGATGCTGGCGCCCGTCAGGCGCGCGCGGGTCCTCGCTGAACACCAGTGATTTGATGGTCACCGGCACCGTTTGCGAGGGCAGGCGCACCCGGCCCAGGTCGATGTAGTCGAAATCCTGCAGCGTGACACCGTCGATCACCAGGATTTCATTGGCCACACCGAGTTCTTCGCGCAGGATGGCCCCCAGGGTCTGGGCGATGTCGCCATCGAGCATGATGAACAAGGGTGCGCCAGCGGCGATGCTGTTGCTCATGCCGCGCTCTATGCCGTGGGCGAATGCGGCGATACGCTCATAGGACGGCGCGCCCGTCCAGCGGAACGCAAGCGCGACTTCACCCTCCCCTTCGATCCGGTCAAAAGCGGTGAAATGCTCGCGGATGGCATTTGCCAGGGCGTCGGCGTCGATGTGTTCCTGAAATTCGATGGCTGGCTGCAACACCTGCAGATTGCGCCTGGGCAGCAACTCGCCGGGGCTGGAGATATAAGTGGTATTGCCGCTCAACTGCACGCTGTATTCGGAGGCCCCCAGTGCGGTGGCGCGCATGCATTCACCGGCCGGCAGCAGCATCCAGGGCAGTGCACCCGAGTCGATTCGACGCCGCACCGCCTGTCCCAGGCGCCGCCCCATGTCGCCAAAGTCCCGCTCTTCGCGGGCGTAGACGTACTCGCCAACGCCGCCTGAGAACATTACGCCTTCGATGCTGCCCCAGTCGCGAATCGGCTCGGTCAGATACAGATGCTCGATTTCATGGGGCAAAGCCTGCGCGGCAACGGCGCCGGCCAGCGCGGCGACCAGCGTGTCGGCCATGCCCTCGGCGACGCGATCCATGTCGGCAGCGGCTGCCAGATCACCACGTTCCCAGGCGAATCCGGCCCTTTTTGCGTGATATTTGCCGGCCGGATCGAGCCGCACGATGCGGTGTTCGCCATCGACTACCTGCAGCCGCCCGCCAATGTGGACGGCTGCCGTGGCAAGCACCTTGCCCCGGTCAACCAGCGCCAGTTTGGTGGTGCCACCGCCAATATCTATGTTCAGGATGCGTTTGCCGGTATCGTGCGAAGCGCGCGCCGCGCCCGAACCGTAGGCGGCCAGCATGGCCTCCATATGATGGCCGGCCGTTGCGCAGACGAACTCACCGCCCTGCTCGGCCAGGATGGCGGCGATCGCCTCCGCATTTTCGCGACGCAGCGCCTCGCCGGTGAGGATCACCACGCCGGTATCGATGGCGTCCGGATGCAGTCCGGCCGCCGCATAAGCGGAATCGATGATTGCCCCAAGGGCTGCATCGTCGATCAACTCCTCGCTGCGGTAGGGCGTCAGCGTCACGGGCGACTGATACAAGGTCTCGCGCGAGACCACGTAATAGCGGCTGGACAGTTCCTCGCCGAAACGGCGCAGGTTCATTTTCGAGAACACCACCTGAGTTCCGGAAGAGCCGATGTCCATGCCCACGCTGGTGAGCGTCACATGGTCGGCGATCCATATCGGGTTTTCCTCCAGCGGGCCGTCGCCATCGAAGCGATCATGGTCGTGGTCGGCATCCACGCCATCGTGGGTGTGCGCGAAGTCCTCACCGTACTGGTGGTCGGAGATGCTGTGGCCGCGCGGGCTGTCCGGAGTCGGTGTCTGTGCCATGCTGCTCAAGCCCGACGCGCCAGCAGGGGCGTCTGATAACCCAGGCGCTGCGAGACGGCATTACTCACATCCAGCAGGTCGCGGGCGTAACCGAGCAGAACCTTTTTCGACATGCGGTGAGTCGGCCCGGATATGCCGATTGCGGCGACGGCCAGCCCGGAAAAATCACGCACCGGCGCGGCAACGCCGCGCAAACCCGGTTCCGCCTCCTCGTCCTCGAGCGCATACCCGCGGTTGCCGATGAGCACCACTTCGCGGCGCAGACTGTCCGCATCGGTGATGGTCGCCGCGGTCAGGGCGGTCAGGCCCTGTGCCACGGTAGCGGCAAAAATCTGCGCCTCCGCATGCGCCAGCAGCACTTTGCCTACAGCGGTGCAGTAAAGGGGCGCGCGCGTGCCGACCTGGTAGCTCATGCGCAGCGCGCGCTGGCTTTCGATCACGTTGATATAAAGGGCCGAGGATTGCTCCAGTACCGCCAGTTGAATCGTTTCCCCGGTGCTCTCGGAGAGCGATCGCAGGTACGGCCGGGCCTCGTTGGTCACATCCATCTTGCGGCGAACCAGAGAACCCAGTTCAAAAAGTGTCAGGCCGAGGCGATACTTCCCCTCCCTCTCGGTCTGCTCGAGCATGCCCTCCTCCACCAGCGAGGAGGCCAGGCGATGCACCGTGCTCTTTGCAAGATTCACCCGCCTTGCCAGGTCGCTGATGCCGATCTCGGAATCCTGGTCGGAAAATACCTTGAGCAGGCGCAGCGCATTGGTGACCGAGGAAAGACGCGTGCGGGCGCCGCCTGGGCGCATTCTGCGCCGCGCCCGCGCGGGCGTAACCGATGCGCGCGCGCTGGCGCTCATGCCCGCACCCCGGGGCCGTCCGTAATCCTTGTGGCCACGGCGTAGCTGGTCAGCAGCAAACCCAGCATGCCAATGCCGAGATACAGGCTGCTGCCGTTCATGAGCGCGCCGACATCCGGTGCGACATAGCGCGCGATCCCGAGCGCGGCAATGGTGATGCCCAAAGCGCCGATTACCAGGCTCATGACGCGCGAGGCGATCAGTGCGCGCCGATCGGCCCTGGCGAGCATGCGCGCCACCCACAGGCCATTCAACCCGTCTGCGGCCATCATGCCGGACATGAATACCAGGCCCAGCAGAACCGAAAAGGTCCAGCCGGCCAGTTGCTGTGCGGTGATCGAAAACAGCGCCGTCTGGCTCCAGGTGTCAAAGGACAACGCGAACGCAGCGCCTACCGAAGCGATCACCACGGGATGATCGGTCTGGGCGAAGCGGCTGAGCAGGCGCGCGCGCATGCCCACGCTTGCCACGACCTGGTCCCTTGGTGCGCGGAATACCGCAGCAATATTGGTGACGCCCAGCAGCGCGAGAAACACAATCGATATCCACGCGCCGGTATGCTCCAGCCACGCCGGGATTTCAAAACCTCCGGACAGCGAGGCGACCAGGCCGGCCACCAGGGTCACTACTCCACCATGACCCAGAGAAAACAGGCACCCCGACCAGCGCGCGAGACGCGGCCGCCGCCGTGCATTGAAGCGCGTCAGTCCGTCGATGGTCGCCAGGTGATCCGGATCCATGCCGTGCTTCGCGCCCAGCGCAAAAACGGCCAGCACCAGCATCCACCCGTCCTGGACTTCGGCAATATTCACGGCAGTGCCCGCCGCGCCGCGTTACGCTCGCTCATCTCCGGGCGCTCATCGCTTGAGCATCTCGCCCCAGACTTTCTGCCACTTTTCCGATTCGTTGGCAGCGGTCTGGGAATCCACCATGGTGACCTTGGAGGGGTCGCCCGCGCCGCGTACGCCGCGGCTGGCCGGGAACCGCCCTACCGATTCGTAGAACTGCTGGCCTTCGGGCGACAACAGGTAATCGGCAAACAGCAAGGCGGCATTCGGGTTGGGCGCATTGCGGGCCAGCGCAAGGCCCTGCGGACGCACGACCACCGGTTCCAACGCCACCCAGTCGATGGGCGCGCCGGTGCGCTTGGACGATTCCGCGTTGGAAGCATAAGCAGTCAATGCCACCGGTATTTCACCGGCTGCCACCAATTGCGAGAGCAACACATGGCCTTTCCTGACATCGGGACGCAAGGCGACCAGCTTGCGGAAAAAACTCAGGCCGCGTTCGCTACCCCACAGCTGAACCACCCCGGCGAGCCACTCCTGATCGGTGGCCTCGATGCCGAGACGGCCCTTCCACCGCGCATCGCCAAACCCCTCGTAGGTCGTGGGGATCTCCTCGCGCTTGACCTTGCCGGTATTGAAGGCCACGACGAAAAAATCCATCCGGTCGCTCACCCACAGGCGGTGGCTGGGTATCGCCCAGGGTGGATATTTTGCCGTATGCGGCGTGTAGAACTCGGCGGTGAGTTGCTCCCTGGCAAGAGACTCGACTTCCGGGCCATTGGTTTCGATCACATCGACAGTGTGGCGCTTGCCGCGCGCCTCGTTGAGGGTTCGCTGGACCACCTCTTCGCTCAGTGCGCGCCACAACTGCACCTTGACGCCGGTCTTCTTCTCGAAGGCCTGGCCGAGCGGAATCGATTCGGTGGTGGCGAGCGATGTGTAGAAGGTCAACGAGCCTTCCTTGCGTGCGCGCTCCAGCAGGCGCTGGTCGCGATCCGCCCCTTTGTACATATAAACAGCGGCATTGCGCTCGGGAACGGTCTGTGCGATCACACTCGGCGCAAACGAGTACGCCAGCACCAGCCCGGACAGAACGCATGCCCATCGGCGCGCGAAGGCCTGTCTCATGTTTCCTCCTCCTTTGGGCCCGATCCCGCCTGCATGACACGGCCGGTCAATTGACCCGGCTGGAATTATATGGTCGAATCCGCGCAGTTCGCAACGAATTAGAACTGCGTTCCATATAACGGAACGAGACCAGCGGACAATGTATTTTGTCGACCCCGGAGGACCATTTGAGCAACGAATCCACCGCCACCGCGCAGAATGATCTGCGCGAATTCATCGCCACTGTCGAGGCTCGCGGAGAACTGGCGCGGGTCGAAGGCGCCCACTGGAACCGCGAACTGGGGGCGGTGACCGAAGTGCTCTACCGCCAGAAGGTGGAAAAAGCGCCGATGCTGCTGTTCGATGGCATTCCAGATTACCCCAAGGGGCACCGCGTCGCCTACGGCATGTTCGGTTCGCCTTTCCGGCTGGCCACCGTGCTCGGCATGGAACCCTCGCTGTCCACACACCGCAAGGAAATGCTCGACCATTTCCGCAAGAACATCAAGAAAGGCTTCAAGCGCATTGCGCCGAAAATCGTCAAGGAAGGCCCGGTGCTGGAGAACGTGCTGCGCGACGGCGCGGTCGACCTGACCCGGCTGCCGGTCCCCATCCACCACGAGGAAGACGGCGGAAGGTACATCGGCACCGCCTGCGGCGTGGTGACGCGCGATCCAGAAAGCGGCCGCATCAATGTGGGCACCTACCGCGTGCAGATGATCGGTCCGGATACCTGCACGTCCTACATTTCCAATGGCAAACAAGGCCGCATTCAGCGCGATAAATATCTCAAGGCGGGCAAACCCTGCCCGGTGGTGATCATCATCGGCTGTGATCCCATTACCTACCTGGCGGCCGGTTTCACCATGCCCGACGCCATGCCGGAATACGAATGGGCCGGCGGACTGATGGATCGCCCGCTGGAACTCATCGAAGGCGAAGTCACCGGCCTGCCCTTTCCGGCGCGCTCTGAAATCGTGATCGAAGGCGAGATCAGTGCGACGGAAACGGCCCTGGAAGGTCCGTTCGGCGAGTGGCACGGTTATTACGCCGGCGATGCCAGGGAAGAACCGCTGATCCACATCAAGCGCATCTACCATCGCAATCAACCCATCCTCACCTGCGCGGCCAGCCAGAAGCCGCCGCATTCGCACCTGTTCGAGCGCTGCTTCCTGCGTTCAGCCGGCCTGCTCGACGCACTGGAGGCGGCCGGCATTCCCGATGTGCGCGGCGCCTGGTTGCACCAGGCGGGTGGCGGACGCACCTTTTGCGTGCTTTCGATCAAACAGCGTTATTTTGGCCATTCGACGCAAGTGGGCGTGGTGGCCTCGCAACTGGCCTCGGTGGGTTACATCAGCCGCTGGATTGTGGTTGTCGATGACGATGTCGACCCTACCGACATCCACGATGTGATCTGGGCCATGGGCACGCGCTGCGATCCGAAATCGCGCACCACGGTGCTGGATCACTGCTGGTCGTCGCGCCTGGATACCCTGGTGCGCGACAAGAACATGCTCTACAACTCGCGCATGATCATCGATGCCTGTCGTCCTTACGAGCTGCTCGACACCTTTCCCAAGGTGTGCGAGAGCTCGCCGGAACTGGCGGCAAAGGTCAGGGCAAAGTATCCGGAGTTGTATCGCTAGAGAACCGGGGACGGACCACGAATTCCCACGACCACCGTGGTACGTCCAGGTTTTATTCGGCCTTGGCCCCGGAGGCTCTGACCACCGGCGCCCAGCGCTTGTATTCGGCGGCGACGAAATCGGTGAATTCCTTCGGGCTCAGCGTACCGGGTTCGATGCCTTCGGGACGCAGCTTTTCCTTGACCTCAGGCGACTGCAAGGCGCGCCGTACCTCGCTGTTCAGGCGCGTGACAATTTCCGCCGGAATGCCCGCGGGACCGGAAATCGAAAACCAGGTGACCGCCACCAGATCGGCAAATCCCAGCTCACGGAACGTGGGTACATCAGGATAGTCGGGCAGGCGCGATGTGGAACTGATGGCAAGCGCGCGCACCCGGTTGGCCTTGATCTGCGCAGAAGCCGTGGTGAGCGTGCTGGAAATCGCCGGCAGATGTCCTGCCGAGAGGTCGGCTACCGCGCCGGCGGCGCCCTTGTAGGGAACATGGGTCATTTCAATGCCATTGATCTGCTTGAGCAGTTCTCCAAACAGGTGGCCGTGCGTGCCGATGCCTGGTGAGCCGTAGCTGTAGGCATCGGGTTTGGTTTTTGCATGCGCAATGAATTCCATCATGGATTTGGCCGGCACGCCAAGGCTTACCGCGAACACCAGCGGCGGTCCGCCGTAGAGCGCGACATGCGAAAAATCCTTCACCGGGTCGAACGGGGACTTGGCCATCATCGCGGGCGCAACGGCGTGGGTGGCGACGCCGGAAACGACGTAGGTGTAGCCGTCGGGTGCACTTTTTGCCACCTGATCGGAGCCGATCATTCCACCGGCGCCGGCGCGATTCTCGATGACAAACGACTGGCCCAGATACTCGCCGACCTTGCTCGATGTCAGGCGACCCAGGGTGTCCGCAGACCCCCCCGGACCAAAGGGAACGATCAGGCGCACCGGTTTTGAGGGCCACGATTGCGCCGCGACAGGTCCGGACAAAAGCCCGGCCGAGGTCAATAACACGATCACCCCGGACCAAAGATGTTTTGATTGACGAGAATTCTTCATCACGCGCTCCTGGAATAATTAACCGACGGCGATCCGCATTGCAACGACACGCAGCATGCGCCTCCGGGCGTAAAGTGCCAGTTTAGCGCACCCGCCGTTTGATCAGGCTCAAGGCGCCCGCCCGCGGATGTCCAGCATATGGCGATTGCCGCTAAACTTGACCCCGTGAGGCGTTCCAACCGACCCGCCCGAGGCGAACATGACCATCCGTCCCATACAACGAATTATCGACGCCCTGCCGACCCCCGACGGTGCCGGCGTGAAATTGCGCCGCAGCCTGGGCAGCAGCCAGTTTGCCCGCCTCGACCCGTTTCTCATGCTAGACGAGTTTTCATCGGACAATCCGGACGATTACATCGCCGGTTTTCCCGCCCATCCGCATCGCGGCTTCGAGACCGTCACCTACTTGCTGGATGGCCACATGCTGCACGAGGACCATCTGGGCAATCGCGGCGATCTCAAGACCGGCGCGGTGCAATGGATGACCGCAGGGCGCGGCATCATCCACTCGGAAATGCCGCAGCAACTACAGGGGCGCCTGCGCGGCTTTCAGTTGTGGATCAATCTTCCGGCAAAGGAGAAAATGAAGCCGGCGGGCTATCGCGACATTAACCCGGCTGAAATTCCGGTCGCAGCCCTGACCGGCGGCGGGCGCGCGAAAGTCATTGCCGGCACGCTGGAAACCGCAGATGCGGCGGTGCCGGGTCCGGTGCAGGGCCTGAGCACCGATCCGCTTTATCTCGATATCGAACTCCCCGCGGGCGCCCGGTTCTCGCAAGCCCTCGGTGCCGCACGCAATGCATTCCTGTATGTGTTCGAGGGCAATGCCACGGTCGCCGACCAGGCGCTGGCCAATCATCACGCCGCGATACTGGGTGCCGGGGACGCCGTTGAGGTGCTTGCCGGCGATGCAGGGGCACGCTTCCTGCTGCTTGCCGCCAAACCCATCAACGAACCGGTGGTGCAATACGGGCCCTTCGTCATGAACACCCGCGAGGAAATCGAGCAGGCGTTGCGCGATTACCAGGCTGGAAAATTGACGCACGCATAAGTCCCGCGCAGTGGCATATGCACGAAAGTCGCGCTACAGTGCGCTCCCCCGGGGCCGGGGCCCGGCGCAAGAAACATTCATGCTGACAAGGATCCGATCGTGACTGACATTCCCCGCAGAATCCTCCCGTTGCTGGGCGCGGCACTGGTGCTGATCCCCCCTGCCCCCTCCCACGCACAAACCTATCCTGCGAAACCGGTGCGCATGGTGACCCAGTTTGTCGCCGGCAGCGGCGGCGATGCCCTCATCCGCATCCTGGCCACCTACCTGGGTGACAATCTGGGACAGCCTGTGGTCATCGAGAATCGCGCCGGTGCGGGGGGCATCATCGCCGCTGAGGTCGTGGCGCGCGCGGCACCCGACGGCTACTCCTTTCTGGCGGCGACACCGAACATCCCGGTGGTGCGCGTCGCCGCCGAAAGCAAAATGTCCTTCGACCCGAACAAGGACCTGGTGGCATTGACCGCGGTGGCGGCGACACCTTCCATATTTATCGCGCACCCCTCGCTGCCGGTCAATTCCTACCGCGAAGTGATGGATTACGCCAGAAAGTTCCCCAACAAACTCTCCTACGGAACCTCCGGCGTGGGTTCCGCGCACCATCTGGCCGCCGAGCAGGTTCGCCTGCTGAGCGGAATCGAGATGGTGCATGTTCCCTACAAGGCCGGGCAACAGGCGCTGCTCGATGTGGTGACCGGCCAGATCCCCACTTCCTGGGTGATTCTTGGGGAAGCGGTGCCGCTGGCCAAGGCCGGCAAGATCAAGGTGCTGGTGACCCGCGAGGAAAAACGCCTGTCGGCATTTCCCGATGTGCCGGCCATCGGCGAATTGATCCCCGGCTTTGAACCACTGCCGGGATGGACCGGATTGTTTACACCGGCGGGCGTGCCGCAGGCGGTTTTCCGCAGACTGTCCGGCGATGCCATGAAGGCACTGCAGGTGCCCGAGGCAAAAACCAAGATCAATCAGATCGGCTTCGAGGTCGTTGGCAATACGCCCGAGGAATTTGCCGCGCAAATAAAACGCGAGGTCGCGCTGACGGCGCGAATTGCCAGGGCGGCGGGCATCAAGCTTGGGGACTGATCGACGGCCCGACCTGCCACGGGAATGCCATTTTTCCCTTGTGATGGCTGCCTGATATATAGAAAACGAGATACAAACTTCCTGCGAATGCACGTGTTTTATCGTTCTTGTCAATGCAATCTACGCAATTCAACCCGGAGGCGAGCATGATCGAAATCCTGACCCCGCAGTCCATACCCGCACCCTCGGGCAGCTATGTGCACGGCATGCTGGTGCCTGCCAATGCGCGCATGCTGTTCATCGCCGGACAGACGCCTGGCCGCATGGACGGCACGGTTCCCGATACCTTTGACGAACAGATCGATATTGTCTGGCAGCGCATCGGCGCCATCCTTGCGGAGGCCGGCATGGGCTATACGGACCTGGTCAAAGTGCAGACCTTTGTCACCAAACCGGAATATCTGGCCAAGACTTCCGCGGCACGCAAGCGTGTGCTTGGCGAGCACCGCCCCACCGCGACGCTGTTGTGCATCACTTCGCTGGCGACACCCGAATACATGGTGGAGATCGAAGCCATCGCCGCCAAAGTGTAATCGGTCGCAGCGGGATTTATTCAACCTAGACAGGAGTCAATTTATGCAATGCACGGCCAGGGTACTTATCGCATTGGGCACATTGCTCGCGGCGCAGATTGTCTGCGCGCAGGGCTTTCCCGCAAAACCGGTGCGCATGGTGACGGAGTTTGTTGCCGGCAGCGGTGGCGATGCGCTGTTGCGCATCGTCGCCGCGGGAATGAGCACCAACCTGGGCCAGTCTGTTGTCATCGAAAACCGGGCTGGCGCCGGCGGCGTGGTGGCCGCTGAAGCCGTGGCGCGCTCCGCGCCGGACGGCTACACCCTGTTCGGTGCCACGCCCAACACCCAGGTGATACGCGTGCACCTGGCCAGGAGCAATCCATTCGATCCGGTAAAGGACTTCACGCCCATCACCACGCTGGGAGAGCCGACCATCGTGGTGGTGGCGCATCCTGCATTTGCAGCCAACAATGTGAAGGAACTGGTGGACCTGGCCAGGCGCGATCCGGGCAAGTATTCCTATGCGACCTCGGGTATCGGCTCCACCCACCACCTTTCCGGCGAACAACTCAAGATGCTCACCGGCATCAACCTGGTGCACGTACCCTATAAAGCGCTCAACGATGCGCTGCGCGACGTGGTGTCAGGGACCATTCCGATCGCATTCAACCTTTCCGCCCCCGCCGCGCCCATGGTCAAGGCCGGAAAGCTCAAGGTGCTGGCCATCGTCAACCCCAACCGCTTCGCATCCTGGCCGGAAGTGATGACGATGGGAGAGCAGGTACCCGGCTTCGAGCAGGCACCATCCTGGACCGGACTGCTGGGGCCGGCAAACCTGCCCGCAGCGGTGCTGCGCCGCATCCATGATGACACCATCAAGGCGATGAACGATCCCGAGGTCAAGGCGAAAATCAATGCCGCGGGATTCAATGCACTGGGTAATACGCCCGAAGAATTCGCGGCCCTGATCAAGCGCCAGACCGATCTGGTCGGCCGCATCGTCAAGTCCGCCGGGATACAGCCAACCGAATGACCCTGGCTGAACTGCGCCTGGCATATCCTGTGTCGGGATATGCCATTGCTAGCGCGCGTGCGGAATTCCGGGAATTCCCAGTACGGCCCTTACTTGAAGGTGACCAGATCGCTTTTGCTGAGCGTGACCATGCGCTCGGCCAGCGGTTTGTTGGCCGAGTTCTGAAAACCGGGCTGGTTCAACAACTGATAGCGCGCCACGGTCGTGTTGAAAGGCACTCCGCTGGAAATGCCGTCTTCGGCAACGACCACCGTAAAGCCCCTCACATTGGCGTGAAACGACGTGTACAGCACCGCGCCGTTGGCCGCGCTGCCAACGACCACCAGGGTGGTGGCATTGCGCTGCTTCAACAATTCCTCAAGATTGGTATCGATGAATTTGTCGGCACGCGCAACCACCGTCGGTTCGCCCGCCAAGGGGGCAACGGCGGCGAGAATCGGAGGCGGGCCGGCGGGGTTGACCGTCGTCGAGTACACCACCGGCACTTTCGCATCGCGCGCCTTCTTGAGCAGCGCGGCAATTGCCGGCACGGTGGCAATGCAGGCAGGATTGGGCTGGCAGATGGCGCTGCTGATATCGAGGATCAGCAGCACGCTGTTTTTCGCCTCCAGCGTTACCGTCGCAGGTGCGGGGATGGCGGGCACCGCCTCCTGGGCCCGCGCAGCAGCAGCGCCGATGACCAGAGCGGCCGCAGGCAGAGTCCAAAGCATCTTCTTTATTTTGGTATTTCCGTGCATGGCATTTCTCCTCGTTATTTTCGTGAATCCTGACGCCCAGGACGCATTTTTTCCGCAATGTAGCACTTCGCCTCAATTGCACGCAACGGCCGCGGGTAATTTGCTGATGGGATTTTCGGATAAACCCAAATGCCGGGAAGGCTGTCCCGCGTTCAAATACGAAGTGCAACTTTGTTGAACATTGAGTCGGCGGGGATGATTCTTCCGGTTCGCAAGGCGCAGTTATACTCACAGACTGGCAATGTTCAAGGGTAGCGCAGCATGAAAATGGCATTTGTCGTCTGCAACAGCTTTTTCAACGATCGGCTCACGCAGATCCTGAAGGCTAACGAAATCGACTATTTCACCAGTTGGGACAACGTCAAGGGCAAGGGGCACGGCACCGAGCCGCACCTGGGTTCAGGCGCGTATCCGAGCACCAATTCGGTGACCATGATCGCGTTCGAGAACGATGCGCCGCTCGCGGCATTGATACGTGGCATCCAGATTGCGAATCAGGAAATTCCGCGTGCGACAGACCATATCCGGCTGTTCCAGATGCCGCTAGATCAGATCGTCTAGAAATAGCGCCGGACCAGGGGCGTGCGCCCCCCTTTCCCAGCCTAATTTCCGGCGCTCGGGCGCCGGGGCCAGGGCGCACGGGCAAGAGTCTCCGGGGTATAGCGGCGGATGCCCCAGCCGATCGGCTGCCTTTGATTCCCCGGCAGATCGGGATCTACGCCCCAGATGGCCTGGTAGCAATCAAGCGCCCGTCCCTGCCGCTGGAGCAAGGCAAATACTGCTGCCATGGCCAGCCACCAAGCTGCGATGACAATCCACATCCAACGCAGTGCATCGGCCGCGGCCAAACCGCTCAGCAGCGTCAGCACCGACAGCGCCAGCAGCCCGTAGCCAAGTATTTTGTGCACATATTCAAAGACCACGCGCTTGCGGCTCATATCGAAGTGGTCACCGCGCCATTGCTCCGGCGGCCGCCTGTTGCGGGTGAAGGGTTCCACCGGACCACCCATGGTGCCGCGCAGATGGGAGCCCAGCAACTGTATCCACCCAAATATAACCAGCGTCCAGCCCGCATAGGCGTGAAACCTGCCCCACGGCGAGTTCGCCGGCGACGCGAACAGAATCAGCGCCAGTGCCGCAAGCATCAGCACGCCCGCCGCATATTCAAATGCGCGATGGCTGCGAAACCAGAATGGATTGTCGAGCCGCCGGGGCCAGTCCTGGCCGGGGGTGACTTTGTAGAATCGCACCAGCAGTATCCCCACCGGGAGCAGAATCGCCCAGCCCAGGACCATCAGGCGCGCGTGCCATGAAGTGCCGAAATCCACGACATGGACGCTCGCACCGCTGATCGGCGACATGAGCCATTGCCAGGTGGCAAACGCGGATTCGAGCATCACTTCTTTTCGCCGGCGGCATCATGCCCGGACGGTAGGCGGTCAAACATCAGTCCAGATTCCCTTCACAAATTCGGCATGGGCAGGCGGACAGGATTCCGCACTCCCCTTGTCTACCCCTGGTAGTGTATATGCCGCTTCAATCCCGGGGGGGGGATAGCCATGATCAAGCCGGGGTGCTGCGTTTCTTGCCTCGTGGGTTGCCGCTGGCGTCGGCGGCGCTCGCGCTATTCGATGCCCGGTTCCTTGTTCTAGCTCAATGTCTCGCGCTGAAGGACCTCCTAGAATTTCCTCAGGCGGTTGGATTCAATTTGATTGGGGAGATCGGCGATGAGCAAAGTGTCCATCAAGAACCTTCGCACCCTCGCGCTGGTCGGTCAAGCGGGCTGCGGCAAAACCAGCCTGGCCGAGGCGCTGCTGGCGGCCGCCGGCGCGATTCCCAGCGCCGGCAGCGTCGAGCGCGGCAATACGGTCTGCGATTACCTGCCGCTGGAGAAGCAACTGCGTCATTCGCTCAAGCTGGCCGTGGCGAGTTTCGAGGCGCAGGACACCCGGATACATCTGCTGGATACGCCCGGCTATCCCGACTTTGTCGGCCATGCCCTGCCTGCGCTGAGTGCGGTCGAGACTGCTGCGATCGTCATCAATGCCCAGAATGGCATCGAGCTGATGACACAGCGAATGATGCATTGGGCCGAACGCATGGGCCTGGACCGGATCATCGTGATCAACCGCATCGACGCCGAGCATGTGGACCTCCCCGCCCTGCTCGCGCGCATCCGCGAGACTTTCGGCAAGGAATGCCTGCCTATCAACCTTCCGGCCGGCGGCGCGACCCGCGTCTCGGACTGTTTTTTCGCGCCGGCCGGCGAATCCGACTTCTCCTCGGTGGAGCAGGCCCACCGGGAACTGGTCGACCAGGTAGTGGAGGTGGACGAGAAGCTGATGGCCCTGTACCTCGAACAGGGAGAGGTGGCGCCGGAGCAACTGCACGAGCCATTCGAGCGTGCGCTGCGCGAAGGGCACCTGATCCCGGTGGTATTCACTTCGGCCACGACCGGCGCCGGGGTGGCCGAACTGCTGCAGGTCATTGTGCGCCTGCTGCCCAATCCGACCGAAGGCAACCCGCCGCGCTACGTGAGCCTCGGCGGCGCGACAACCGCGGTGATCGAGGCCGTACCCGATCCGGGGCGCCATGTGCTGGCGCATGTATTCAAGGTGGAGATCGATCCCTTTATCGGCCGGGTCGGTGTGTTTCGCGTCCACCAGGGACGCGTGACCCCCAACATGCAACTCTATGCCGGCGACGCACGCAAGGCCTTCAAGCCCGGGCATCTGTGGATGCTGCGCGGCAAACAGCAGATTGCGCTGGAGGAAGCCCTGCCGGGCGATATCTGTGCGGTGAGCAAGGTCGAGGAACTGCATTTTGACCAGGTGCTGCATGACGCTGCCGAGGATGCGCACATCCATGCGCAACCACTCGACTTCCCGGCATCGGTGTTCGGGCTGACGCTGCTGCCCAAAAAGCATGGCGATGAACAGAAACTCTCCGACGTGCTGCACCGCTTTGTCGCCGAAGACCCTTGCTTTCACGTCGAGCGCGACGCCCAGGCGAACGAAACGGTGATCCGCGGCCTGGGTGAACTGCACCTGAAGACGCTGCTCGAGCGCATGGCCGCCCAGCACAAGCTCGAGGTCGACACGCGCCCGCCCAGCATTCCTTTTCGCGAAACCGTGGCCTCGAAAGCACAGGGCCATTCGCGCCATAAAAAACAGACCGGTGGCGCCGGCCAGTTCGGCGAAGTGTTCCTGCGCATTGAGCCCCTGATGCGCGGCGGTGGATTCGAATTTGTCGACGAAGTCAAAGGCGGGGTCATTCCCACGGCGTTCATTCCTGCGGTGGAAAAGGGAGTTCGCGCGGTACTGGAATCGGGCTACCTCGCCGGCTATCCGATCCAGGATCTGCGCGTCACCGTCTACGACGGCAAGAGCCATCCGGTGGACTCCAAGGAAGTCGCTTTCGTGTCGGCAGGCCGCAAGGCGTTCATCGATGCATTGTCACGGGCACGCCCGTTGATCCTGGAACCGGTGGTTAACCTCGAAGCGACCGTCGCCGATGCCCACATCGGGGACGTCGCAGGGGATCTTGGCTCACGCCGCGCGCACCTGCGCGGCACCGAACTGGTGCGCCCGGGGGTGAGCCGCATCACAGCGCAGGTGCCGCTGTCCGAACTTGAGAATTTTCCGGCGCGTCTGAAATCGCTGACTTCAGGCGAAGGCGCCTATACCCTGGAGTTCAACCACTACGAACCGGCCCCGGCGCAGTTGCAGCAGAAACTCGCGGCCGCGCACAAGCCGCAGGAAGAGATCGATTAGATTAAACCGCCGTCGCATAAATCTTGCGCCGGCTGTTGGAAGCAGCGCGGCGAGCTTTTGGCCGCGTGGTCCTAAAAGAATGGCCTGCCCCCGTTTGATGGCGATGCCGCGCCATCAAACAGGTCTGCACGACAATGTCAGAGGGTCTCTTCCGTCCCGAAAAGCGATGTGACCTGCGTGGAAAGGCTGCCGCCGTTTCCGTGCGCCAGTCCGACCTTCGGGTCCTTTACCTGCCGCTCCCCCGCGTCGCCGCGAAGCTGGGTCACCGTTTCGATGATGGTGAACACGCCGTACATTCCCGGGTGCATGCAGGACAAGCCGCCGCCGTTGGTATTGACCGGCAATTTTCCGCCGGGAGCGATGTTGCCGCCGCTGACGAACGCACCGCCTTCGCCTTTGCTGCAAAAGCCCAGGTCTTCCAGGAACAGGAGGGTATTGATCGAAAAAGCGTCGTAGAGCGACAGCACATCGACATCTTTCGGCGCGAGGCCCGCCATCGAAAAAGCGCGCGGTCCCGATTGCGCCGCGGCGGTGACCGTGAGGTCGGCCATCTGCGCAATGCCCAGGTGCGAGGTTTCCGCCGCGACACCGAGCAGGTACGCCGGCTTCCGGGGTAGATATTTGGCGCGGTCCGCGCGGGTCATGATCACCGCGCCCGCGCCGTCGCTGATCAGGCAGCAATCGGCGACGGTGAGCGGATCGCTCACCATGCGCGAACGGATCACGTCCTCGATGCTCAAAGGCCCCCGCTGGGTCGCCTTGGGGTTCAGGCGCGCCCAGGCGCGGGCGGCCACGGGAATCTCCGCCAATTGCGCGCGCGTGGTGCCGTACTGGTGCATGTGCCGGGCGGTCGCCAGGGCATATGCCGTGACCAGACGCGCGTCGTATGCGCCTTCATAAGGAATGGGCACTGCGCCGCCGGGCTTGCGCTTGCCGCTGCGCGAATTGCTGCCATAGGTGATGAGCGCCACTTCGCACAGGCCAGCCTGCAAGGCCAGGGCCGCCCATTGCAGATAATTCACGAATGACGATCCGCCTATCATCGTCCCTTCCATCACCTTGGGACGGATGCCGAGGTATTCGCACACCGCCACCACCGGAAGGTTTGACGGCTCGAGCGTGGCAAACACGCCGTCGACATCCGCTTTCTTGAGGCCGGCATCCGCCAGCGCCCGCTCTACCGCCTGCGCCATCAGCTCGAAATGGGTGAATCCGGGCACATCGCCGAAATCCGACAGACCCACACCCACCGCTGCCGTCTGCCCCCGCAAATTGTTCGAAGCCATCTCAGTTCCCCACCGGTTCAAATACGACAAAAAAACCGGCATCGCCGCCGCCTGCGATCCGCGCTTTCACCCGCATGCCGATCCCTATTGCGGCCGGCGGCGGGCCATCGACGCGGCTCATCAGGCGTGGTCCCTCTTCGAGATCGACCAGGCAGACGTTGTAGTCGCCTCCCGCTTCGGGACGCCTGCGCATCACCGTGGTCGAATACACCGTGCCCGCTCCCGAGGGCACTATCCATTTAAGGGCAGATGAGCCGCAATGAGGACAGAGCAGGCGCGGATAGAACACATGGCTGTTGCAGGCGTCACAGCGCTGGATGCGGAATTCGCCCTTGGCGAGATATTCCTGATAGTGGCTCTCGGGACCTTGCATATAGACTCCTTTTCTTGCTTTCCAAAAATCATCTGAATCGGCCGATGCAGCTTATTGCGGCGGATCTGCCCGTTGGCATTATCAATTCTTCATGCAAAGCGTGCCGAAGCTTCCATGGCGATGGTGTTTTCCGGTGTCACTGCCCAAAGGTCGCATGCGCGGTCCCCGTCACGCGGCCTGCCCAGGATTCTGAATGGTCGCCCCGCGAACAATGGCGCTTTGGCGCGTACTTCGAATGCAGTCATTATGGCGCCCGGCTTGTTGTTGCGGACAAGTTCCAGCAGCCAGGTGGCAGTCAGCGGTCCGTGGACTACCAGACCGGGATAGCCTTCCGCCTGCGTTACATAGGGATGGTCGTAGTGAATCCGGTGTGGATTGAAGGTCGCCGCGGAAAAACGGAACAGCATCGCGTTGCTCGGATTGACCGTCATCTCCCATGGAGCCCCCTCGGGCGCTGGCTGCCCCGGCGGCAATTTGCGGACGCCAGATTTCGATTCCTCCAGAAACACCAGTTCGCGCTCATCCTCGGTGGCGACGCCGCCCGGAGTGGAAATGGTATACCGGTAAGTTACGAACACGAGTTTTCCTGAGCGTCCTTCCTTGGCGTCTATCGACGCGATTTCGGTAATGCGTCGCACCGCGTCGCCAATGCGCAAAGGAAAATGAAACCGGCAACTGTTTTTTGCGAACATCCTGACCGGCAAAGGATCGGGCATGCCGTTTTCGCTTGCGGGTTCGGTTCCATCGCGACTCAATGATTTTGTCGTCGGAATCCGCGGAAAAAAGATGAGGTGCCAGCCCGGTGGTATCGGGTCTCCGATCCTGGGTTCCGCTTCGACTCGATCGAGAGTCGCGTTGAGTCTTTGAACCTGGGATGCGGTGATGACATCTTCATGTTCCGTTTTCCAGCCGACATATTTCTGCAAGTCCTCAAAACCGCTCATCTTCAATTCCTCACATTTGGCTCGCGCCGGAAGGTTGTCTGAACGCAGGAAACAGAACGACGCCGGCCTCGCCGCATGCCGACTCCTTTGGACGGAATGCCTGAAATCCGCATCAACGGGGCGTGCCGCCACACGAAATCACCTCAATCGACCTGCGGTACGTGTGCTTCCTTCACTATCCTGACAAACTTTGCAATATCCGATCTGTATTGCGCGGTAAATTCGTCCGGGGAGGTACCGGCTGCGACGCCGCCCCAACCAGGTACACGTTCGAGAACATCCGGCGTGGTGAGCAACCGGATGGTTTCGGCGCTGACCCTGGACTGAATGTCGCGCGGCGTGCCGGCCGGTGCAAAAAAACCCACCCACCCTATGAATTCAAAATCCGGCACTCCGGCTTCTATCATGGTCGGCACATCCGGGGCGATAGAAGCTCGCGTCCTACCTGTCACTGCGAGGGCCCGCATACGCCCGGACTTTATGTGCTGCAGCGCCGCGATCGGGGACACGAACGCGAAATCGACCTCGCCACCGATCAGCGCCGGCTGCAATCCGATATCGCCTTTGTAGGGAACGTGCACCACGTCTATCCCGGTTTCAAGACGAAGCAACTCTCCAACCAGGTGCGGCGAGGACCCCGTCCCCGACGAACCCATGTTGAGCTTCCCCGGCTGGGCTTTGGCGCGTGCAATCAGTTCCTTCACAGTCGTGAAGGGCAGCTTGGGGTTCGAAACCAGCATTTGATAGGTTGTGATGATCTGCGTCACAGCAGCGAAATCCTTGACCGCATCATAGGGCAACTTGCGATACAGGCCGGCGCTGCTTGCCTGGCTGGTCGAATTGATCAGGAAGGTGTATCCATCGGGCGTCGCCTTGGCCACCACGTCGGCGCCAATCGTGCCGCCGGCGCCGGCGCGGTTTTCGACGATGACCGGTTGTTTCCACGCCTCACTGAATTTCTGCGCCATGGCCCGCCCTATGGTGTCAACGCTGCCCCCCGGAGCAATGGGTACCACCAACCGGACGGGTTTGCCAGGCCAGGCCTGGGCCATCGCACCATCAATGACGAGGCCGGCAGTACAGGCGAAAAATACCGATCCGAGAAGATGCAACCGTTTTTGCATAAGAATCCCTGGTTTAGGAAAGGGAAGCGACCGCATTTCCCATGTCGCTTTACAGTTTGCACTGGACGACAGTTGCGATCGAAACTAGTATCGACAGACTACTATTAATTGCACCACCTGCCTAGCACCGCCATCGTCCGGACAACGGCGTGCGAACACTGCACCGGCAATGAAAAAAGGAATCAGTCAATGAGCGCAGAAGAAAAAACGACGATTTACAGGCCCAAGCCTCCCGATTTGGAGTTCGTGCAATATCGGGTGCAAGACGGCATTGCGTACATCATGCTGAACCGGCCTGACAAACTCAACGCCATCAGTGACCAGGTCATCATAGAGATTCGCCGTGCGTTCCAGTTTTTCGACCTGGATCGTGACGCGCAGGTCGCGATTTTTCATGGGGCCGGCCGGGCGTTTACCAGCGGCGCCGACGTGCGGCAGCGTCAGCTTCGTCCCAAGGAGGAGATGGAATCTTTCGGTCCTGCCGCTCCGGACACACGCCGTCGCGACCTGTTTTTCGATTTCGTCAACTGGAAACCCATGATTTCAGCCGTGCATGGCTATGTCATGGGTATGGGAGTCGGTCTTTGCCTTGGTTGTGATCTGGTGGTGGCTGCCGCGTCGACGAAACTCCAGATCACCGAGGTCGGGCGCGGCCTGAACGGGTCAACCCTTTGGGCATTGCTGCGTTTTCGCGGTGCCGGGGGATTTGCTGACGAGGTCGCATTGACCGGCCGCATTTTCACCGGAGAGGAAGCGGCACGACACGGTGTTGTCACGCGGGCCACTGCAGACGGTGAGCACCTGGCAGTTGCCGAGGATTACGCGCGGCAAATTCTGAAGAATCCGCCACTGGCGGTGCGGGCAGGCGTAAGAACACGCCGCATGTACATGCTCGAGGCACAGCGCCTGTCTTTCATGCTGGTGGAACCCAATCCGGCATTGCACCTGACACAGGACTTCCAAGAAGCGGCAAAAGCGTTCGTCGAAAAACGCCCGCCGCGCAAGTTCGAAGGCAGGTAAGCACCTGCACGATCAACGCGGCGCGCCCGGTCCCGGTGTCCTGGCGTATTTTCTCGGGTTTGAGATCAGACCGGATCCCAGCTGAAGACGTCCCGCAAGGTGTCGACAGGCATGAACGAACTCTTGAGAGCGGGCAGCGCATGTTCGGCGATGCTCTCCGGCGTCCATCCTTCCGATCGATGGATGCTGCGTATGGGGCGCGGCGAACTGAACAGGAAGATTTCGTTGTGCAAGGGCGCGAACACCTGTCCGTTGACCTCCTTCGCCGCGTCCGACGCAAGAAACACCACCATGGGCGCGTTCTTGTCCGGGGTCATATGCCGTAATTTGTCCATGCGCGCCTGTTGCTGCGGTGTCTTGATCGGAACCGAACTGAGCATTCGCGTCCAGCCTGACGGTGCCACGCAGTTTGAGCGCACGTTGTAGCGTCCCATGTCCAGCGCGATCGCTTTCGACATCGCGACGATTCCCAGTTTCGCTGCGGCATAGTTTGCCTGAGCAACGTTACCGATCAATCCGGTCGGGCTGGTGATATGCACATAGGCGCCGCTTTCCTGCTGTCGAAAGTGGTCGGCGGCGGCCCTGCTGGTATAAAAGCTGCCGTTCAGGTGCACATCCACCACCGCGCGCCAGTCCTCGGGGGACATCTTGTGAAACAGGGCATCGCGCAGGATGCCGGCATTGTTGACCAGCACGTCGATGCGGCCGAAATGATCGAGCGCGGACTGAATGATTTTGCTGGCCGATTCCCAGGACGCAACTGAATCAGTATTGATTTCCGCACGTCCCCCGCGCTGTTCAATGAGTGTTTTGGTCTCCTGTGCAGGTTGCGCGGACCCGCCTTCACCGTTGAGCGAAACACCGATGTCATTGACGATGACCTTTGCTCCTGCGGCCGCCAGCGCAATGGCCACTTCGCGCCCGATTCCGCCACCTGCGCCGGTGACGACCGCGACCTTGCCTTCAAGCATTCTTATTCCGCTCATACCGACTCCGATCTTCAAAAAATACGCAATTTTCGGCCCGTCCGCTTCAGAATTATTCCGCGGTCGCCCCTGAAAGTTTTGCCGCGCGTCCAAGGCGGACGATTTCATCGGCGATAAAGCCGCCGAACTCCGCCGGGCTGGCACTGGTCATGGTGACGGTGCCTTGACTGGCCAGTTTGGCTTGCACATCCGGGCTGGTGACCGCCTTGACGAATTCGGTTTGCAGCCTTTGCACAACCGTAGGCACCGTGCCGACTGGAGCCAGGATGCCGAACCAGCCGTCGAAGTGAATGCCGGGATATCCCTGCTCGACGATGGTTGGTACCTCCGGTGCAATCGTGTTGCGCTTCTCCGACACCGCAGCAAGGAGGCGAATTTTTCCGGCTTTGTGGAACGTCGCGACCGAGGCGTAACTGCCCAAGTAGGTGTCCACACGCCCTGTCATCAGGTCATTGAGCGCTTCCACAGATCCCTTGTAGGGAACGTGCACCATGCTCGAGCGCACTGCTGTTGCAAGCATGTGCCCTGCCAGATGCCCGGTCGTGCCGATTCCTGCAGTCGCGTAGCTCACCTTGTCCGGCGCCTGCTGTGCAATGGAGATCAGTTCGCGAAGGGTGCGTGCTGGACTGTTGGCCGACACCGTCATCAGCGTCGGGTTGTTCCACAAGAGCGTAACGGGAACAAAATGTTTCAACGGGTCGTACGGCAGGTTCGGCATAAGCGTCACGTTGACTGCCAGGGAAACATGATTGCCGAGCAGCAGCGTGTATCCATCCGGAGCAGCCTGCTTGACGTACATAGCCGAAATTGTGCCGCCGGCACCGGGCCGGGCCTCCACCAGCACCGATCGTCCCATGTTCTCCCCGGCCTTTTGCGCCACCAGCCGGGTCGTCACGTCGACCGGTCCACCGGTCGCCTGCGGATGAACCACTGTGATCGCCTTGGAAGGAAAAGCCGCCGGTGCACCCTGCGCGGCGGCTGCAGCGGCATGCAACATCGATATCGCGACAAATATCATTTTCGATTGCGTGGCCATGATGATCATCCTTCTTCGTGGAGCGAATCTGCCGTGGCCTTTCAGCAAGGCCAGTGAGCTATCCCTGACAGCATTAGGGAAATTGACTCTAGCACTTGAAATCGGGAAATGGAATACATTGTTGGAAAGACTGTAGTCCCATTGAAGCAATCGGCCTACAGCGCATGCTAATGGATCAGCGTGGATGCTCCCCTTCTGCATTTTTTATAGTTGGATCTTCAGAATATGAAATTGCTTGAAAACGTTCGTGTGGTTGATTTGAGCAGAGTGCTTGCCGGCCCTTATTGCGCGCAATTGCTCGCCGACATGGGCGCTCGTGTCATCAAAGTTGAAAGCCCGGGCGGTGATGAAAACCGGGGCTGGCCGCCGACATTTCGCGGCATCAGCAGCAACTTCGCCTCTGTCAATCGTGGCAAATACAGCATCACGCTGAACATGAAATCGCAACAGGCCACGGCGGTCATGCGTCGCCTCGCCGAATGGGGCGACGTCATGCTGCACAATTTCCTGCCAGATACAGCGGAGCGACTGGGCGTTTCCTACGAGAAACTGCGCAAGGTGAATCCGCGTCTCATTTTCTGCTCGGTCTCCGGCTATGGGGAAAATGGCGCGCTGCGCGGGCGCCCCGGCTATGACACCACGCTGCAGGCCTTCGCCGGGGTGATGGCGGCCACCGGAGAGCGCGAAGGTCCTCCGGTCCGGGCAGGCGTGTCGTTCCTTGACATGTCCACCGGGCTTGCGGCTTACGCGGGTATCGTCAGTGCGCTGCTACTGCGCGAGCGGACAGGTGAAGGCACCTGGGTTCATGGATCGCTGCTGGAGACCGCGGTCGCCTGCCAGGGCTTTCATGGTGTCGGCTGGATGCAAACCGGGGCGTTGCCCGGGCGCAATGGCTCCGGCTCATGGCATATCGTTCCCTATCAGGCCTTCGATTGCGCCGACGGGCAGCTTGTCCTTGGCGCGCCCAATGAAGGCGCCTGGAAGCGGCTGTGCGATGCGCTGGGGATGCCTGGACTGGCCACGGACGAAAGATTCCTTACCAATCGGGATCGAGTCAAAAACCGCGGGATACTTTTGCCCATACTGCAGACCCTCCTTGCTGGTCAGACCATGGCCCATTGGGCCGACGTCTTCTCCTTGACGGGCATACCGGCGGCACCGATACAGTCCATCGATCAAGTCATGACGCATCCTCAGGTATTGGCCAATGACATGGTGGTCTACGCCGAAGACACCGACGGCACCCAGGTGCCGTATGTCGGCATGCCTTTCAAGCTGGAGGATTGCAAGGGTACCGCGACACGCGCGGCTCCGCGCCAGAATGCGGACTGCGATTCGGTCTTGCGCGATGACCTGAAATTTACGGAGGAGGAAATCGAAACGCTGCGTGCCGCCGGCGCGGTATTTCCCAATACTTGAGCTGTTTGCGCGCGCGGTGCAGCGCCGGCGCCAACATTGCCCTCGCCGGCGCTTTGCTCACTGTCCCTTGAAATTCGGTTTGCGGCCTTCGCGCCAGGCTTCGTGCCCCTCGCGCTTGTCTTCCGTCATCAGCAGCGCCCCCGAGCGGTAGCGATCGGTCAGTGCCGCCCAGGGCAGCGGAACTTCGCTACCCTGGGTTAGCGATTCCTTGGCCATCAAGGCCGCCAGCGGTGGCAGCGCAGCGATATGGTCTGCAACCTCCATGGCCTTGGTGAGCACCTCGGCATGCGGCACCAGCCATTGCGCGAGCCCTGCGCGATACGCTTCCTCGGCCTTCAGCGGAAAGCCCATGGCCGTGCGCATGGCCAGGCCTTTGCCGACAAACCGCGCCAATCGAACCGCGCCAGCGTCTGCAGGAATTATTCCCAGCGAAACCTGCGGCAGGCGCCACTCGGCGCGGTCCGAGGCCACAATCAGGTCGCAGCAGAAGGTGACGATAGCCCCGATACCGACTGCATAACCATTCACCGCTGCAATAATCGGCTTCGAAAATGCAGACAACAACGCAAATGGCGACTCACGGCGCGTGATGGGAAAGGTTCTCAGAAACTCCCCCATACCGTTGAGGCTATGCGTTTCCGCATCCTTCATGTCGGCACCGGCGCAAAAGGCGGCACCTTGCTCGTCTCCGATCAAAACAAGGCACAGCACCGCGGGGTCGCGCTCCAGTTCGGGGAGCATTTCCTTGAGCCCCTGGTGGTAATCGCTGCCCCAGGCATTGCGTTTGCCGGGGCGGCTCAGGGTCAGAATTGCGACGCTTCCTCGTTTCTCGCAAATCAACGGCATGGCTTCTTCGTCCTCGTCGGCGGTTAGCGATCCGGGGCGGCCTGGTGGCCGCCCTGTCATTTATTTCGGTATGACAGGGACCAGCAGGTGCGAATCACAGGTCCCGCCCATGCGTAGAATATGCATGCCTTCGTTGCGCAATGGGCCATGACCGATCATCGGTCCCTTGGGGGTCAGATGATAGAAATCCCGCCCCTGGATGACCAGCCTGATGCTCTCGCCCTTGTGAAACAGCGTGCTCGAGGCAAGAATCTCGATGTCCACCGGCACGCATTCGCCGGGTTTCAGGCGCAACTCCCGCTGGTGCAGCAACCACGGCTGGTATTCGGTGGAACGAACCGGATCGAGTTCGCGGTGCGACACCCGCAGCCAGCCAAGCGCCACCGGGCCGTTGTCGTACACTGAAAAATAGGCGAACGGCACCTGCTCGCCACTGGTATCGAGCTTGTGGACCGCCACCAGCAGGTCCATGTCGTCCCCGGCGCTGGTGGACACCCATAGCCTGAGTTTCATGTGCCCGCTCAGCTCGGTATCCGCCTCGAAGCGGTAATCGAAAACCGCCTGTCCCTGCTGCGCATCGTATTGCACCTGCGTTTGCGCCGCCTCGGGCGCGGGACCCATGGAACCGTCCGCGCCATGCAGGAACAAGCGGGTATAGGCGGTCCTGGCGAGCGGCCACTCGGATTCGGCCCGCATCGCACCGACATAATGGCGTTCGCGCACTTCGATATTCACTTTCGGCCAGCTGAGCACCTCGTCGCTGCTGCCCTTGAGGAAGTGGTCGAAGAAGATACGCTGCTTCTCGACATTGTCGGGCCGCATGAAATACTCCCATTTGTTGCGAGCATGCACTTCCAGCCATTTCTGCTTCGAGGACATCTGTTTGAAGCCCTCGAGCGTGCCGCGTGTGTGCAGCCCCTGGTCTCCCCAGCTGGCAACCACGTAAGCAGGCACCTCGATCTTCGACAGATCCGGCGCCTTGCTCTTCCAATAGGCGTCGAAGAACGGATGTTTCTCGACCATGGCCAGAACATCTTCTACCTCATTATTTGAATAAATTGAACGATCGAGCCAGCTCGGCCCGAACAGGTTCTCCGGGATGCCGCCGTGGGTGGTTCGCTCCCGATAGGAGTCGCTGTAGCCCTCCCAGGGATTGATGGCGGCCAGATGCGGCGGCTGGAGCGCCGCGACCTGCCACTGCAGGATCGTCAGGTATGAGACCCCCGAGCACCCCACCTTGCCGTTGCTCCATGGCTGCGCTGCAACCCATTCGATGAGGTCATAGTAGTCAATGGCCTCGTCGGGGGACCAGAACGTGGCCTTGCCTTCCGAATTCCAGGTGCCGCGCGGATCGACATTGATCACCGCGTAGCCGTGGCGCGACCAGTAAAGCGGATCCGGTGCCTCGAACGCGGCGTGGCGCGATACCCATTCATGCTTCACTCCGCCATTGTTGTGAAAGCGCTCGTAGGTGCCGCGCGGCGAATGTTTTCCGTAAGGAGCCCAGGCAATCAGGGTGGGCAGCGCTTGCTGCGCGACTTCCGGTCGGTAAATATCGACCAGTATGCGCACGCCATCGCGCATCGGGACGGCCACATCGCGCTCGATGAGCATGCCGTCTTCCCGGATCGCACGGTAGCCGTACTCGATTTTTGAAAGTGCCTGCGGCGATTTGACGCGGCGAAAGAGATACTCGAAGGTTTCTTGTGACACGATTGCTTCCTTGTTCAGCTAGGTATGTCGAAGGGCATTGCAGCAGAGGCGGAAGTTGTTAGGACTGCCCCCCTCAATTGGTTTCGCTAGGTATGCATCCCCTGCTTGATGATGCTGTCAGTGGTTGGCAGCTTCCTCGGTCTGGGTTCGGATACCTTTATGGATTTGGACGGACAAAATAAATCGCAACTCCAGCAGGCCACGCAATCATTCGGATATTGGATTACTGCCTTGCCGGCCACGTGGTCCAGTCGAAACACGTCCTGAGGACAAATGGAAAAGCAGACCCCGCAGCCATTGCACAGACTATCTATTAATACATCAATTGCCAT